>NZ_VOLR01000029.1 GCF_007954355.1 Colwellia hornerae | reverse complement strand
AGCGATAATAAGTAAACCTAAGCCTAATAACCAAATAGTGGTGGGCTCCGGTACGTCAATCGGTCCACAGCCTTGATGTCCAATGATACTAATTGTTGGAGCAAATGTGAGGGTACTGCTTGCTGAAAAACGCCACTACAACGGTCATTTAAACTTGCTTTCTCTTAGCGATAATAAGTAAACCTAAGCCTAATAACCAAATAGTGGTGGGCTCCGGTACGTCAATCGGTCCACAGCCTTGATGTCCAATGATACTAATTGTTGGAGCAAATGTGAGGGTACTGCTTGCTGAAAAACGCCACTACAACGGTCATTTAAACTTGCTTTCTCTTAGCGATAATAAGTAAACCTAAGCCTAATAACCAAATAGTGGTGGGCTCCGGTACGTCAATCGGTCCACAGCCTTGATGTCCAATGATACTACTTGCGGCAAATGTGATGGTACTGCTTGCTGAAAAAACGCCACCACAACTGTCTCCTATACCTGCTACTAAAGAAATAGCCCCACCATCAATGGCACCCCTAGATAGAATATGTCCCCTCACTTCTGCGCCCGCCCCTAGTGATGTTAAGCCGGCTGTGGTTTCACCCAATACATTCCAAAGAATACTGCTGTTATCAGTGACGTTTAACAATACTACCTTGGAGTCAATGCCAAAGCTTAGATTATTGGCGATGTTGAAAACCCAAGAACCATCCATACCATTGCCATCCAACGTCAGGGTTTTTCCTGCTGCAATAGTGAGGTAATTAATCGAATTATAGACACCGGCTACGAGCGACTCATCGTTTACGCCAAAAGTGGTAAAATCTAGTTCTTCATCGGTTACCAATGCTTTTAGCTCGGCTTGCACTGTGGTAATTTGACTTTCCTTACTGGTAACGACAGGAGCTGGAGGTGGATCTTTTGATGAGTTGCTCGTAAGGGTCCCATCAATGGCAACGTTAGCAGCAATTGTTGCGATAGTTCCAGCATCAACATCTTGATAAATATGTGAGCCCGCAGCAATAGTTACTGTGGTTTTTGCTACAACATCGCCCTTAACCTCGGCATCCGCCTCTAGCGTTATTGTGCTTCCTGCTTCAATATTACCCTCAACATACAAATCAGCAGCGAAAGTTGCTGTCGTACCGGTATGAACCTTACCTATAACGCTTACATTTGCGCCTAGCGTTGCGGTGGTGGTCGCTTCAATGTAGCCATCGACATAAACATTATCGCTTAGGGTTGCGGTGGTGCCAGCCTCAATATTGCCACCAACGTAGCCATTGGTCGCTAATGTTATTGTGGTAAGTGCCTGCATATTACCGTGAGCAATGACACCATCAGCCATTGTTATCGTACCGTTAGCATAGACTGACAGATCATTGAGGTCTGAATCTAACAGCGGGTGAAAACTTGCGTTTGCACTAGAAACTAAGGTTATCATTAAGATAAAGAAGAGGTGAGTGAGGCGTTGCATAGTAGACTCCATGTCGTATATCTTAAAATTTTAGACGAAAAACTTAATCCATAAGTTGTATAATTTACACAATATATAATAGGTGGTAGCAGGTTTTTTGTACAATAAATACACGCTTAATTGTAAATGTAATTAATATTATTTGTTAAGTTATTGTAAGTTTTGTTTATTTTTTTTCTAATTTATCAAATAATTGTTGAGCCAATTGATGTTCTTCAAAATCATTGGGCAAAGCGATTAATTTAATTAATACTTTTTTCGCCTCATTGACACGTTGTAACTTCGCTAGGGCATAGGCGATATGATATTGAATATCTGGGCTAGTAGAAGATAAGCTAAATGCCTGTCTTAAGTAAGATAGCCCCAAATCTAACTCTTCAGATAAAACCAAGGCCCAGCCAATAGTGTCTATAATGGAAGGCATTCTAGGGTCAAGGTTCAAAGCTTGCTTAGCTGTTTCTATTGCCATAGGAAAATTCTTATCTCTAATATAAATAGTCGCTAAATTATTCAGTGCTAACGCTCTTTTTGTTGGAGGTATATTATTTTTTAGCAGTATTTGATATTGATTTTTCGCTTTTTCAAAGTGCTTGTTTTCGAGCAAATGATCCGCTAATAAATGACGATGCAATAACAATTGAGGATATTCAGTGGTAAGTTTTTTTAGTTCAGCAATGAACTTTTCTGACAAAGGCACTATTTTACTGATTTGATATAGCTTGCTTAAGGCCGTCAAATTACTGTGTTCTTGCTTAACCGCTTTTAAATATGAATTAAAAGCTTGAAGTTTATTATTACCGGCATTAAAAATATCACCTTGTAAAATAGTCAGTTCAACATTGTCTTGAGACGTTCTTTGTTGAGCTTGTGCAAGTAACTCAATGGCTTCGTCAATTTTACTTAACTGAATTTTAATTTTAATAAGTTCAATAACAATTGGCAACGAGTTAGGAGAAAATTTAAAGGCTTTTTCCCGACTATATTCTGCGCCGGCGAAGTCTTCTACCTCTAGTTGTAGTCGACTTAGCTTCATTAATAGTGGTACGTTTTCATCCACTAATCCCGCCAATATATCTAATTTACCTTTAGACTTTTTCGGTTGCTCTAATGATAATAAGACTTCGGCTTTCTTAAATAGCGCTTGAATATTTAATCTGTTCTCCCTCAACATTTGGTCAATAACTAAAAGTGCGTCTTGCCATTTTTGTTCAGTAATATAAATATTCGTTAACTCAGTCAATGCAACTGTTTTAACTGATGGTATTTTAGCTTGTCGCTCAAACCCGGCAATAGCCGCTTCTTTATTACCAAGACGATATTCAACTTTGGCAAGTAATAATGCACTTTGGTTATTATTTTCATTTTTCTTTAGAACATCAGTTAATATTTTTTTTGCTAAGTCAAATTTGCCAAGATTAAGCTGTAACAATGCATAACTGGTACTGATCTCACTATTTTTGGGCTGCTTTAAATACAACCTTTCTATAATTTTTTGGGCGGTACTAAATTGTTGCAATTCAATCAATATTTGCGCGGTTATCAAATGATAACTGACATTTTCTGGGTAAATATCGGTTAATGGTTTAATATAATTTAGGCTTTTTTGGAAAGAACCTACCCTTAATGACAACAGTGATAACGCGTATTGATAACTTTCACCTCCTTTAATTTGTGCATCTTCTAATAAAGCAAGCGCTTGTTCAATACGGCCAGAGCCTTCTAGTACATTGGCTGAGAGAATTAACACCGCTTCATCTTTAGGGTAATCAACGCGCAGTTTTGATAAGACAAAGTCGGCTTTATAATTTTGGTCAAACTTTAGATATAAGCCAGCTAATATCAAGGCATACTGTTTATTGAAAATCAGGTTTTTTTCATTTTTTTCGAGTAATAATAAGGCATGTTTTGGTTCTTGCTGTTGCTGATAAACATCAGCCAATAGCATGATCTCACTCATTTCAGTTTGAGAAGAGCTTTGACTTAGATATCTTTTGAATTTACTTTCAGCTTGTATCCAATTTTCTTGAGCATAACTGCTCATCGCATCAAGCAATAATAATTGCGGTTGAGAAAGGAGATATGACTCATCAAGCTTTGATAATTGATTACTGAGTTCAACAAGCACTTTTTTTGACAACTCTCCCTGGTTAAGCTCTTTTAAAATGAGGGCTTTCATAAATGTTGTTTGAGGGTCATTTTCTGCGATCTCAAGTACTTTATCAGCAAGCTGATTAGCCATGCTAAAGTTTTGAATATCGACATAACAACCAATTAAAATTCGCAACGTTTCAATGTTTTTTGGATTCAGTTCATTCGCTTTAGTTAAGTAGTTAATCGCATCATTAAATTGACCATCACTACGAGCAAGATGCCCTTTTAATTGCCAGAGTATTTCGTTATTAGGCGCAATTTTATCCGCTTTAGTAAGCAGCACCTTAGCTTTGATATTCTTTTTTTGATAAATATAAACCGTTGCTAACCCTAATAACGCGTCAATATTATTGCCATATTCAAAGAGGATACTTTGGTAGGTTATTTTGGCGTTTTCCAAGTCATTTAGACTAATATAAGCACGTGCTTTTATCTGGCTATACGCTAACTCTCCTTCTTTTTTAAGCATCATCTTACTGGCAAACGTTAAGGCTTGATCAAATTTACCTTGATTTAAAATACTCTCTCCAAGTGGGAAAACAATTAAATTATTATCAACACCTTGAGTAAGTAGATCATTGAGTTCTTGCTCGGCAGCGGGGTAAGAATTTTTATCTATTAAAACCTTGGCGAGTAATAATTTAGCCGGTAAATTACGTTCACTTTGCTGCAAAGCATTTTTTAAATGAATATAAGCTGCTTCAATCTCTCCTTGGTTATAAGCTTGCAGTGCTGCTTCATAATGATTTTTTTCGCTGTTTGCCGCCATTACCGCATTTACCATCAACACGGAAGCTATTTGAATAAAGGAGATAATTAATTTCCGTATTTTTTTCATCATGCCTTATGGCCTTTATTTTCTTCTAACAACATCTCGAACAACAATGTATTAAAAATAGAAATTTGAATTTTATGATTATTTTAGTCATCAGAAAACATTAAGTATCGGCTTTGAAAAATGAACCCGTATTTATTTGCTACGTGCTAATCTAACAATTAGCACGTCAACCGCTAAATTATAACCCCCACTTATCCATAATGTTTTTATAGGTGCCATCGGCTTTAATTTGTTGTAATGCAGCAGATAAAATAGTCACTGTTTTATCTGCTGTTTTAAGTCCAGTCGCGATAAAAAGATCGCCAGGAAAATCATGTAGTTCAATAAAAGGTTTAATGTCTTCTTTATTAAAGCCAATACTCTTCATTTCTCTATCTACAGCAACAAAGTTTGTTAAAATAAAGTCTATTCGTTGTTCAAAGAGCATGCTCCACATATGTTTATAACTAACGGATAAATGTAAGTTTTTTTGCTCTAGAAAGCCTGCGCTTTTTAAATGTTGCTCTGAATGATAGCCGCGAATTGTACCAACGACAAACGACTTTGCCTCTTCAATATTACTAATATTGATATCAGAGCGGCTGCGAAGACCCACCAAAAAAGCTTTGCTCTTAAATATTTGACCAACCCACTGGAAAAGATCTTTGCGGTCAGTACTCTTCATTAAAGAGAGCATAAAAATATCTTTATTATTTAAGGCTAAATCATAACTACGTGCAAAAGGTATAAACTCGATTTGAGCAGAAAGCTGAGTTTTAATCATTAAAGCTTCAATAACTTCAACCAAAGCTCCTGCAGGTTTGTTATCTGCGCCCATAAAATGAAAGGGGGGTAAATTTTCTGTAACGAATCTCAATTGCTGAGCATAACTTGCCCATGAGAATACAAATAATAATAGCGCAACGGCTGTTTGCTTACCTATATTATTCATATCAGCTTGCTGACCAATGTTGATTGACGGAAAATTAAAATATTTATATTTGCTCTATTGCGCAGTGTTTGCCTAGTAGTATTGTATTAATAATAAAACGAGTGCTATTGCAAGGTAAGATTACGATTGTTCAGTAAATAAAGTACGAGGTATCTGCTCAAGCGGATATTTTTCTGTAATTAGTCGCTATTACCCCATTGACCTAGCATTGCTTAACAGGGGAATGGCTAGACACGCTTATACTTATTATTAGGTAATTATCTGCTAATTAAATAAGCTGTTGTTAATTTACAGCCCGATAATAGCCTAAATAACAATAATTAAAGCGGCTGCTTTATAGGTTTTTTATAGCCAGTATCATCGAAAGGCTAATGGGCCGCTATACGTTTATATAGTTGCAGATAATTGACTTCTAAACTAGAGGTCGTGCGCCAATTTTTAGTGAGCAGACTGTAGGTCATGCCAATTTCTGTTACCAAGTGCATATGCGCTAGCGTCGCCATAGTGTTTAATTCAAGTGGTGTTACAAAGGCACGCCAACTGTGTGTGCCTATAGGTAAATAACGCATAATATATTCGGCGCCAAGAATGCCAACCAGGTAGGATTTAATGGTGCGATTGAGTGTTGCCATAACCACACAGCCATCCACCTTGCATAATTGACTGCATTGTTTAACTAAGTCTTTTTGGTTGGGGACATGCTCTATCACTTCAGCATTAATCACCACATCGTAGCGATTTTTATCGCTTATACTGGTCTGTTGCGCATGTTCGTGGCGATACTCAATATCGAGTTGAGATTTCACCGCATGACGTTTTGCTACTTCGATACTTATCTCACTAACGTCTATGCCGACCACCGTAGCTCCGGCTTTTGCTAAAGGTTCGCAAACCAGGCCTGCGCCGCAGCCAACATCTAAAATTTTTAAGCCTTGCAGTGGTGCTATATGATTAGGATCGCGACCATAGAAAGCGCAGATTTGTGCAATAAAATAGGCTACGCGTACTCGATTGAATTCTAGTGCCGTTTTGTATCGACCGTTTGGATCCCACCAACTCTCAGCAAACTTATTAAATTTAGCGACTTCTGCCGGACTAAAATTACCAGCTGGCGTGTGTTTAATGTTATTGTTTTTCACAGGATTAAGCTTACTTTTGTCTAACATGGTAGGTATTCCATCTTATTTACGTTAATTAACACAAGGCACCTTTATGGACAATCAATTGAATGTATTAGGTACAGATTTAGAGTTATGTTGTAGTCATACGGGCTATACCCGAAAAGGGTTTTGTTTTGTGCCCGAAGTTGACTTCGGTAACCACAGTGTCTGCGCAATCATGACTGACGATTTTCTACAGTTCTCAAAAGCACAAGGTAATGATCTGATCAGCCCTAATTCTCAGTATGGTTTTCCTGGTTTAAAAGCTGGTGACAAATGGTGCTTATGCGCTGTTCGTTGGTATCATGCAATTGCGGCAAATGTGGCTCCACCTATTGTGCTTGAGGCAACCAACCAAAAAGCACTAACAGTGGTTTCATTAGATGTTTTAAAAGCCCATGAATATAAGTATTAGGCGTTGTTCATTTGATAAAATAACGAACAACACCGATACCACTGCTCAGGTCGAGTTAGCGACTTAATCACCAAGGTCATATGTAAGAGATAGCAATAACGTTATTACAATTGTTTTATCTCTTGGCGCAGCTTGGTGTTGCTATCGGTGACGATTTCTTCCAGTACGATCACTCTTTCAATCAGTATAGCTAATTTCTTTTGTGTTGTTCTGGCGGTATGATTATTATTTTCTTTTTGCAACGCTAATAACTGTTGATTGACCGCTGATTTATAACGAAAATAATGGCGAACCAAGATAATAATTAATACTGGTGATGTCAGTGTCATCATAACTAAAAATAATTCGAGCATAGCTAATTCCCTTTAAATACTTTCAGTGGTTAATGTCGCTTTTGTACTTGTGGTCGATTGATTTTTCCACAAGTTTAAAAGGGTTATTTCGCGCTTTTTACCACGGCGAACAAGCAGGTGAATGTAAAATAAACTTAAAATAATTGAGCTTGCTTTGAATATATTGCCCGGTAAGTCTCCCGCTGCACCACCTGACATGCCAAATATGCCGTAAGCTGCATTCATGAAAATATGCATCCATAAAGGAAACCAAATTCGATAGCCAGATTCACAAAACAACCATGCAAACCAAGTACCGGCTACCGAGGTTATGGCGAAAGCAGCAAAGGCTGACATTAGGTCATGCCCTTGATATATATGCCCAAAACCAAAGATAACTGAACTCAATAAAGCGGCGGGTATAAATCCTAAATGGCAATATCGAAATAAAACCCCAAATAATACCGCTCTGAAAAGAATTTCTTCGAACAGACCTGCGTATACCGAGCCAACCATTATTCCTGATAGGGCAAGGTTCAACTCGCTACTTAAATATGCGTAACCAATGCTCATTGGCAAGCAACAGGCAACAGCCGCTAAAAAGTAATGTTGAAATCCTGCTATTTTTAATCCTAAAATTTCAGTTAAAGCAACGTCCTTAAATAGTAAGTTTGCGACTAACACTAAGGGGCTGTATATAAAGAGGTAGCGCGCGGGTGTCAATAAAAGGTGAGATTGATTATCTAATGCCAGTAAAGCTTCACTCCAAGTATCTCCCCAAAAGTATTTCAATATATAGCGACAGAATATAAAGGTGGTGATCATTACCAGTGTTTTAATTTTGTTATTCATATGTACCTGCTTAACTAAAGTTTTAATTTCAAATTAAGCATGACCAACACTCAATTGAATATCCATAAATTAGGGTTAAGCTGATAAAAAAGGTACTGTTAACAATATATTGGGGTGACTAACAAGCTTTTGGGACTAATGACAAGGCTTGCTTTATTGTTTCTACATAAGAACGGGATACGGGGACCGTAAGGTCAAGGGGCTTCATCACTAATTTCAAACCACCAGCATTGCCGGTGCTAAGTGACACTAAGGCAAGGTTTACGGCATAAGAGCGATGACAGCGCGTTACCGGTGAGTCGACAGGGAGTTGTTTTAAGATACTGGTTAGTGAACTGCGTAACAATTGATGGCTAACGTTGTTATCTTTAATAATGGCAAACTCACAGTAATTGTCAGCCGACTTGATAAATAACAGCTGTGATAAAGCAATTTGCAACTTATCGCCTTTATTATCGCCAGTTAAGGTCAGTGGCTGAGTTGATCTGTGCTCGCTATTAACTACATTTTCATCTTGTTGATTTGTTATATTGTCAGTTTTAATAACTTGTTTTGGCAACGTGATTTTTTGTGCATGGCGATTAACAAGATATATAAAAAAAATTGGAAACAAACCAATAGCAAAAGTATATAAAATAAACAGTAATTGATTTTGCCAATGCCAAGAGCCCAGAATAGCCACGACAAAGTAGCTGTGATTAAAGGCTGAGACTATACCAATATAAAAACAAGGTATAATCATCAAACGTAATTTGTTACTAACCTTCAGACGAATTGAGGCTATTTCTAATGCACCAGAGAGTAATAGCGCGCAAAAAGTGACTAAGCTATAACCCGAAAGTCGTAAAAATTTAAAGGGAATAGTATGGTTATTGGTGCCAAAAGGCTGGAATACAAATAAAACGAATAGGGTAACCGTGGCGAATAGTACCGCTCGCTGTAAAACTACTTTTCTGGACGCTAAATCATCCTTTAACCACAGTGTCATTCTGTAAAAGTCTTTCGCAATAAAATGGATAAGAAAAATAACATATATTAATAGCTAGCTGCTGATTTTTTTAAAATTAATAAGACTAAACGCATCAATAAATCCTTTATAGTTAATTTACTCTTATAACAGGATATTGCCACTCACTGATTATTTTATCAATTTTTCCTGTTATCTTCAGTTGATTAATTGAATGGCGTAACTGTTCAATAATATAGGGGGGTGTTTTTATATTACAGGCAAAATAGTAGTCTAACGGCTTGGTATTTAGTTGGTAAACATTTTCAAATAGATTAGGGTTTAAATTATTAAATTGAGCACGATACTTAATAGTATATCCATCCGCTAAAATTAAATCGATGCTTTTACGTTTAGCTAACAGCATTAATAATGAATGAGTATTATTGACAACAAATAAATTGAGACCTTCTATAAAGCCTTTTTTCACTAAAAGTTGGTGGGTAACATCATCACGGATCACAGCAATCATATATTTTTTTGCATCGTCTAATGAAGTAATACTTAGCTTTCGTGCCGTTAAACCGATAAAAGAAACATTACGCTCGGCGATGGTATTTACCCAAATAAATTGCTGTTCACGTGCAGGGGTTCGGGCAATAGAATAAATACAGGTGTTTGCTTTATTCAAAGCCATATTAAGTGATCTCGCCCAGGGATAGACACTGATATTAAATGTGTACGGTGTACTCGACAGCGCCGAAGATACTATTTCTGTGGCGAATCCTAATACCTTATTAGGTGTATCTATTTGAAAAGGGGGCAGGTGCTCGGTGACGATTTCAATGTGTGGCTGAGAAGTAACCTCTTGTGAGCTTGCTGATAGCGCGACAAAGCAAAGTAATGCGGTTAAAGACCTGAGTATATTACTGATGATCACTATGGTGTTAATCTTCCTTGATTTATAGATAGAAAAATATTAACACTAAAATTGCTGAAAAACTACTCTGCAAAGTCGTCACAGAGCTTGCTGAGTTTTTTAGCTAATGGGCTATGTTTTATTCAGAAAATATCACGCGCTTGATTGCTTACTCTTGGTATTCGCGGATGAAAAAGCTTGTTAATCCTCTGTCTATATCAACAGGGTTAGTTCAAATAGTAAGGTCAATATTATTCATACATTAAACTAGAATTACGATAATACCTCCTACTTTATCAAGCCAGTTGACGTGATAAACCTTTCTTTTTATAGTAAAATCGACCTTTTAAAGATTTAACGTTAACTTTTTGTTAATATTGTTACGAGTGGTTATATTACTTTTTTTGTAAAGGGTGATAAAATTTCAAGATAACCTACGAATGAACAAAGATAAATTACACTTTTATCTTTCGTTTAACACCCTTTTAGCTAATTATTTATCGCCACTTAAAGTGGTTAAGCCACAGAATATATTTTTTATTATTGCGGCATTTAAATTATCAAAAAATATATTGATAAAGGAATATATGTGAAAAAGTTAATAACGATTATTCTATTTGTTTTATTTACTCAAGGATGCGGAGGAAGTTCTAGTAGTGATAGTACTAAAAGTAACGGAACTGACACCAATGTCGCCGTTGTTCCCCTTGATTACAAAAGTATCAAATATAAAAATGAAATAGCAGAGAAGTCTAATTCTCTTTTTAGGGGAGGAATTACTTTAGAAATTCCTATTAGCTGGTATCAAGAACAAAATATTGAAATTGTTCCCCCTGTACTTACTACTTTTTATTCAGAAGGTACTTCCCCTAAAGTTCTTACCATAGTAAAAACAGACAATTTCATTCAAAGTAGGCAAGGTCTTTCAAATATTAGCGAAGTCGCTTCTAGGCCAATTAACTTTTCGAGCTTTGAGGGAACAGAGGTTATATTTACCGCAGATATTGATGATATCGCTTTAAAGTTTATGCAAAGCTATGTGGAAGTTAACTCCGTTTACTATTCCATTTTCTTTTTTTCAGAAGCTAAAGAGTTTGATCGGTATATTGAAGTTTCTCGATATATTGCTAGTACTTCCCATCTCAGTTTATTAACGCATGAGACTACAGATATAAATGTAACAAAGGCAGATGATGATTTTTTATTATTAATTTGCGAACCATCAGCACAGAATTCTAATGAATATCAGCTCTATGGCAAAATAATGTCGCAGGAGATAACGTTTAGCGAACAATTTTTAATTGATGATAAATCTTTAGGTTGTTTAAATGCTACTGCTCAATATAGTCAGGGTTCATATCTCGTAGTATATGGCGCTGATTATAATGATCGACACCTTGTGGCTAAAAGAGTGTCAAAAACGGGAGTCGTTTTAGATAATGTTCGTATTCCGATATCATTTAATAGTGAAAACATAGACTTCTTCTTAGAACGAGGGTTTTCACTTGGCAATAACCACAAAGAAATAAACATTCTTTTTGATGGTGATAAATATTTAGTTACTTGGCGTTGGAGGTCAAGGTATGGCAGCGATCATATCATGGGCCGCTATATTGATACTGATGGTGTCACATCAAAGACGTTTGCTATTCATCAATATGTAGATGGCCTTATTGATCAAACGGTTAAAGCTGCTATCAGTAACAATCAAGTTTTAGTTACTTGGTCAACTAAAGAGTCAAGTAATGATAATTACCCAATCGTTACCTACGGAAAATTTGTCAATGATATTGACGTTGTCAGGAGTATTGCACCTTCAACCATAGATAAAAACGATGTGGCGACTGCACGATTCCAACAGTTAATATCGATAGATAATGGTTTTGTCTTCTCTTGGGTACAAGGAGGATATTGTAGTACATGTGAGGGAGCGAGCGACCAAGCAATTAAAGCTAGAATAATTAGCCATGATGGTTTACTAGAAAACGTAAATTTATCTACCGAAGCCATAACAGTCGCAGAGCAAATTACCTCTGAAGGCTCTAGCATTGGTGAAGCAGGAGATAAAACCTATTTTAATATTCAAAACTTAGATAATAAGTTACTTTTCTCTTGGATTATTGGCGGAGGATTTGAAGAAACTATTTATCACATGGTTAGTGACCATAGCCTAACTGAAATCTCAGATATTACTATTAGGGATAAAAAAATAGGTTACATCTCCAGCTTAGCGGAAATAGACGTCACTTACTCTGAAGATAGGCTGTTTTTCTTCCAGACTGCTTATGAAGGTACGGTTGTCTGGGCTGAAAATAAACCGGGTCAGTAAATAAAATAAAAATAGATAGTTGCATGGTTTTTGTCGCAATGTTGCTGCTTTATTGTCGAAGGGCACACTGACAATAATCCTGAAAACCCTGTGGTTATAGTGTGTAGTTGACACGATAAAAGGTACGTTAGTTTAAGTTGATTATTAGCCGATTGTGAATTTAAAATTGCCCTTTATTGGGCAATTTTATGTTGTGAGCAAGCGTCATAAGATAATGATTAATATATAGCTTGCCAGATAAAAATTTATAATTAACGGCTTAAAACATTAGGCTTGGTTGCCGGTTTTTAGGCCATTAAGTTAATACAAGTTTGTTTTTATTTTTACTTAACGCCGTAACACCAGAGCCAATAACTAAGATCACTGCACCGATAATACTGGTAGTATTGAGTGGTTCGTTTGTAATCGCTCCTGGAGAAATATAATTAATGATCTGCATAAAAATCAAGGTTAATAATGGCGTTATGGCTAATGTTGCACTAACACGAGACGCTTCCCAATGTTCAAGAGCTTCTGCAAAAGCGCCATAAGCCAACAGGGTATTTGCGCCACAAAAAATCAACAGTAACCAACCTATGGTATCTAATTCAAACACTAAAGACGGGGCCGATGAGGGTAAAAATGCCAAGGTTCCCGCTAAATAAATCAGTATCATAATTTCTTCAGAAGCAAAACTTTTCAACAGTTGCTTTTGTGCTAAGGCATAAATAGCCCAAAGAATTGCCGCAAGAATAATAAAGAAAAGGCCAAGAGCATAGTTACCCTGAAAACTAAATAATTGTTCAAATCGCTGATTAAAAAATAATACCAGTCCTAAGATGAAGGTTAACAAGCCCACTTTTTGTTTGGTATTAAACGATTCCTTAAAAACACAAACACCACCAATAAGTAATAACATCGGCGCTATTTGAATCATGACCTGTGTGCTTTCTGGTGATGTTAAGGCCAAGCCCATCATATAGAGAATGTAGTTTGCTAATAAACCAAAGACGGTAAGTAGCATTAACACCATTATTTTATTGTTCTTAAGTGATGATAATGAAGGTAGGCGTTTGGTGATGACTAAGTATCCGCCCAAAAATACGGCCGCAATAAGAAAACGAAACCAAGTAATGGTATTTACATCCATATATTGCAATAGCTCTTTGAGCGCAATCGGTAATACGCCCCATAATATTGCCGTAGTAAGAGATAAAAATAACCCCAGTTGCCATCGACCACTAATTTCATGCATAGGAAAAGCTCAGCTTTAAATGCCACATTGAGCATTTCTTTAAAAGTGAGATATTATCTATAAACTGCTTGAAAAATACTATCGTTATTAACGCTAGATTGTGTTTTATCAGAGATAAAAGCGAAAGTTATCTTATAAGCACCAATTAAAGCCATCAGCTTTAGCAAAGAGGGCGTTTGGGTGGTCTTACCGGTATATAACTGAGATGTGTTAAAAATGGTTAAACAGAGCTTAAAAGAATGCTGGTCTCACTGTTAAGGACACCTTCTATCGTTCTAACATCACGTAGCACGTGGTCAAACTCCAGTAAATTTGATGTTTTAACCTCGGCCACTAAATCCCAAGTACCGTTAGTTGTGTGAATCTTATCAAGCTGGGCAATACCACGCAGTTTATTAATTACTTGTGTGGTTGATCTGCCGACAACTTCTATCATCATGATTGCTTTAACGACTTCGGTTTCTAACTCATCATGAGCCCGAATCGTAAATCCCAAAATAGCGCCAGAATTTATCAGTCTGTCCATTCTATTTTGTACTGTGCCACGCGAGACCTGGAGTAATTTTGCCAGCTTAGAAATAGAGGCTCTAGCATCCAGGCGTAAAATAGCGATGAGCTCTTTATCAATAGCATCGTAAAGAAATACCCGCTTCTTCAGGTTCTTGTCATAGGTCATACTCGGCTCCAAATTATCATTTTGACAATAAAACTAAACAATATGATAAATATTTACTCAATAATTGCAACATATTGCCATTTTGATTTACACCTTCAGCAGATAACATAGGGTTCAGTTAAATAACCGCTTTGTATAGCGTTCTGCTTTATTAGCCAAGAGACTAATCGTTATTACAATAAAGCTTAAAAAATACAGAGCAGCAGAGAGAAATTATGCCATTATTTCCACAAGCGCCAAATGCGGTCGTGATGATCCGCCCACATCATTTTTGTCCGAACGAACAAACAAAAAAAGACAACAGCTTTCAGTCAACAGAGCCAGTAAACAAAGAGCAGATTAAAGCCCTCGCTTTTAACCAAGTAACTAGCGCAGCAAGCACACTTGCTGCGGAAGGGGTCGTTGTACATATTTTTGAAGATGAGGGGCTTGAAACACCTGATTCAGTGTTTCCTAACAATTGGTTTTCAACACATAGTGGTGGCCAAATCGCTATTTACCCTATGTATGCAAAAAATCGTCGCAAGGAACGCCGTACCGATATTATCGCCATGCTTAAACAGCAGTATCGTGTACAAGTCGTTTTTGATTACTCTGGCTTGGAATATGATGATATTTACTTAGAGGGTACTGGCGCTATGGTGCTAGACCATATTGAACGCATTGCTTATGCTGCCAGTTCAAAAAGAACAGATTCACATGTCCTTGAACGTTTTTGCTCTCACTTTAATTTTGAGCCTATGGTTTTTGATGCCAAGGACAAAAAGGGCATTCGTGTTTACCATACCAATGTCTTAATGTGTATTGGTAGTGACTTTGTCATGGCAGGCTTTGAAATGATGACAAACCCTAAACGCCGAGATGAAATTATTAAGCGTTTTGAAAATGCAGGCAAAAAGATTATTTATTTAACCGAGCAGCAAATTAGTCAATTTTGCGGCAATGCTCTCGAGTTACAAGGGGCTTCAGGGCGAATACTTGCGCTTTCGTTAACGGCCTATAACGCATTAACCCCTGAGCAAATAACCTTGCTAGAAGAAACGGTAAAATTAGTTCCGCTGAATGTCTCAGCCATTGAAATGGCTGGCGGCTCAGTACGTTGTATGTTGGCAGGGGTTCACTTGTCAAAAAGGTAATTCATTGATTAGCGCATCAGTCAAAAAATTAAGCATATAATTTAAAAAAGTATCGTACTATACTGAAAATTAAAGAGTAAACAAGGAAAGTAAATGGTTAATGAGATTGTAAGCGCTATCAATAATATCCTTTGGGGCCAAGGTCAAATATTAATTTACTTGTTACTTTTTGCCGGATTTTGGTTTTCGTTCAAACTTCGCTGGATACAAATACTGCAATTCAAATATATGTTTACGGTGATGAAAGGCAGTACGCAATCTGATAAGTCAGGTATTAGTTCTTTTCAAGCCTTGTGTACTGGGCTTTCGGCGCGAGTTGGTACAGGTAATTTAGCGGGTGTTGCCATGGCTATTTCGCTGGGTGGTAGTGGCGCGGTATTTTGGATGTGGGTCATTGCATTATTGGGTATGGCGACCGGCTTTGCTGAAAGTGTTCTTGGCCAGCTATATAAAGTGCGAGATGAACATAAAGAATTCCGGGGTGGCCCAGCTTATTATATTCGGGCAGGACTGAATAAACCTTGGCTTGCTATTCTTTTTTCGCTTTGTCTTTTTTTAGGCTATGGTCTTACTTTTAGTGCAATGCAAGCCAACACCATCGCAGATGCATTAAACAATACTTTTACCATCCCTCGTGAATATTCAGGCGTAGTTATTGCGGTACTCGCCGGCAGTATAGTTGTAGGTGGCATGCGCAGTATTGCCCGATTTGCCGAACTTATTGTTCCTTTTATGGGATTAGCCTTTGTCGGGACAGCAGTCGTTATTACCTTAATGAATATTCAACTCTTACCTTCAATGTTTGTTGATATATTTTACTCAGCTTTTGGCTTAAATGAGGCGGGTGCCGGCGCTTTAGGTGCGGCAATTAAGAATGGCATTCAACGAGGCTTATATTCAAATGAAGCCGGAGCAGGTAGTGTGCCACATGCAGCCGCTGGCGCTTCACCTGTTCCTAATCACCCTGTTGCTCAGGGGTATGTACAAATGCTAGGGGTTTTCTTAGATACCATGGTGCTTTGTAGTTGCACAGCAGTAGTTATTTTGTTGTCAGATATTAATATCAGTGGCGAAATGGAAGGTATTCGAATGACACAAGATGCGATGACAAGTCATTTTGGTAGTGGTGGAAACTATTTTGTTGCCGCCGCTATTACCTTATTTGCTTTCACCTCGGTGGTTGCGAATTATGCTTATGCAGAGAGTAATTTACACTTATTCAAACTAGACAACAAAGTAGGGCGACTCTTTTACACTAGCATTTATCTATTTATGGTATTTTGGGGGGCAACGGCTTCGTTGAAAGAAGTTTGGGGATTAGCCGATATGGCATTAGGGTTAATGACGCTGGTAAATATCTACGCTATTATTTTACTGACCCCAACCGTATTGAATTTAACTAAAGACTTTCGCGAAAAACTCAAAGAAAACGGTAAGCCGACCTTTTTACTTGATGATGTCGAAATACAAGGCAAAACAGAACCTGGTGTCTGGGCGGCGAACAAAGCCAAAGAGACTCTATAAGCGCTTTAATATATAAAAACCAGCTCAAATAAGGGCTGCTTTTTATATGGTTAGCTGTTTGTTTTTAGATGTTCTGAGTAAGATCATTTATAGAATCACGGTTATTGATATTCTTCATTAATCTCAATGAGAACGTCTGGTTATCAACATCTAAAAGTAATGACCGATAATAAAGTCTATGATCCTAGTTCATTGATTTCAACACTCAAAGTTAAGGTGGGAGATGATTTTAGACATAAAAAAACCGCAATTAAGCGGTTTTTTATCATAAACGGTGGTTTGTTTATCGCCAAATCTAAAAGTTACTAGGTATAACTAATGGATTAAAAAGGTCTTTATTTGGTGGAGCGGGGGGGAATCGAACCCCCGTCCAAAAAGCCTACATCCTTGGTACTACATGCTTAGTCGATTATTTGTTTAACCAATTAGACGCCAACCGACAGGCTTCGTCATGGTGAGCTTAATACTATTTCGCGGTTCAGCCTTAAGCGTGCTTCCCTCGCTATCCTATTTGGGGTGACCATCGATCCTCTAAACAATAGGAGAATTTTTGAGGCGATGGCTAGCCTAAGCGGCTAGTGCGAACGTATCGTCGTTTGCAATTATAGTTTTGCGGCTTTTTACCAGGCAAACCGCCCCTGGGCATGCACCTCGGGTTTCATGAATCTTGTCGAATCCTAGATCCGCCCCAAAGTTTTAACATCTTAATTATAAACTTACTCAGTCTATAAAGCGCATTGTACAGCGCTTTTTTTAAATAAACAACGTGTTAATTGTTAACTTGTTATCGATCTAAATTCTTATTTTTCATTAATCGGCCTTTATCAACAGCCCATTCTCTGTCTTTAATATCAGAACGCTTATCATGGTCTTTTTTACCTTTACCCAAATAAAATTCGAGTTTGACCCAATTTGCTTTCCAATACATCGCCGTGGCAATTAATGAATAACCATCTCGCTCTACAGCCGCGGTTATTTTCTCTAATTCGCGTCGATTCAACAGTAACTTGCGGTCACGATTAGGTTCGCATACTACGTGACTAGAAGCAGCATTGAGCGGCATTATTTCAGCGCCCAGTAAATAAGCTTCACCGTTTTTTACGTGTACGTAACAATCAGAAATATTAACTTTTCCGCTACGGATACTTTTAATTTCCCAACCCTGCAGGCTCATCCCACCTTCAAACTTATCAGTTAAAGAATAGTTATGACGAGCTTTTTTGTTTAACGCAATAGTATTGCTGTTTGATTTTTTTTTCTGTGCCATTATATTTCCATTTTGTTTGCCATCAAAAATAGCAATCGCAAACATTATACGGAGAATTATTGATATTTGAATGATTAATTTCAATTTTTCTGTTTAATGCCTTTTGCTCACGGCTTTGTTATCATTACCCTTTAAAGTCGAGGAAAATAAATGCCCGTAATTAGTCGTAGCGCTTTAGTGATGTATAGCGTTGACCAAATGTATCAATTAATTAATGATATTGTTGCTTATCCCCAATTTATCCCAAATTGTGGTGACAGTAAGATAATCTCTCAGCAAGGTAATGAAGTTACTGCTGCTTTGATGGTTTCGAAGGGGGTGCTAAAAAAATGGTTTACCACCAAGAATACCTTGATTGGTGATAATAAAGTACAACTCGATTTAGTTGATGGTCCCTTTAAAAAGTTAACGGGTTACTGGCAACTTACTGAACTATCTGAAGAAGCTTGTAAGATTAGTTTGCATTTAGAGTATGAGTTTTCGAGTAAAGTTTTCGATTTGGCATTTGGCCGTGTTTTTACAAGTTTAACAAATAATATGGTGCAAGCTTTTACACAAAGAGCTAAAGAGGTTTATCATTCTAATGGTTGATAGCATAGAGACAGAGCAAGAACTTGCTCAACGTAAAATACAAATAGAAGTTGTGTATGGACTACCCGATAGACAAGAGCTATTAACGCTTTTAGTCGATGAGGGGACTTTGTTAGAACAAGGTATTATTGCCTCAGGCATTTTATCTGTTTTTGAAGAAATAGACTTAACTATAAATAATGTCGGTATTTGGAATCGAGCGGCTAAGTTAACGGATACTTTACGAGATTTAGATCGTATTGAAATATATCGACCTTTAATTGCTGACCCTAAAGAGGTGAGAAAGCGCCGAGCTGAAAAAGCAAAAGATGAAGGGCGTGCCGATAAAGTAACCGGTGGTCGTGTCGATCCGCGTCGAAATAAGGCCAGCTAAAAAAATCATCGCTATATTTAAAGTAAAAAAAACGGCTATTAAGGCCGTTTTTTATGTTCAAAATGCTATGAATGGTAATGTATAACGATATGGGTAACTATTCGTGATATGACTGGAACTAGTTAACCATAGGAACGTAAAAGTTGTCAGCTAAGACAAAGTCACCTTCTGCGCTGGCTAATACTTCATTATCAAAATAGAGGATAAATTTTTTCTTAACGTTAAACTCTTCACTTCGACCTGATTTTAATAAGTAAACATAGTGCAATGTATCATTGCCAAATGCATCGTTAACAACAGGGCTACCAAGTACAAACTTTACTTGTTCTTTAGTCATGCCAATTTGAAGCTTGTCGATATCTTTTTGTTCTAAAAAGTTTCCCTGAGGAATGTCAAAACGATAGACCCAGCTTGAGCAGGCAGAAAGAGATAGGGCAATAGTAATGGCTAAAATGCGAAATAACATGTTTTTTCATTTATCCTAATAAGTTCAAGTGGGGATGATAACTAAGGCCGCTGACAGATACAAAACTATTTTTAATTTATTTTGCACCTTTGTACCTTAACTCAGTTTATTTACTTAACGCTAAAATTAATTTATTAACCGGCAAGTAACTCTTGAGCATTAGCCAAGCTGTTATCTGTTATTTTATTTCCCGCTAATAAGCGAGCAATTTCTTGGACTCTGCCATTAGCACTTAGTTCCGTTACTTTTGTTTCTGTAAATTCGCCATCGGTTAATTTACTGACAAATAACTGTTGATGTCCCTTGCAAGCAACCTGTGGTAAATGTGTTACGCAGATAACTTGGGTGTTTTGTGCTAATTCTTGTAGCTTGCTACCGACCATTGCGGCTGTTGGGCCACTAATACCCACATCAACTTCATCAAATATTAAGGTCGGTGTGATCACCTTGTCAGCCAAAATAACCTGCATGGCTAAACTAATACGTGATAATTCGCCGCCAGAGGCAACTTTGTTCATTGCTTCTAATTTTTGCCCTGGGTTAAGGCTAATAAGAAAATTTATTTCATCAAGGCCAAATGGTGATAAAGCTTCAACGTCAACTTGCTGTACCGACACGTCAAAAATGCCATTGTTCATATTGAGCTCTTTCATACTCAGCGATATTTTCTTACTGAGTTTTTTAGCCGACTTTATTCTTGAAGTTGATAACGTCTGAGCAGATTGTTGATAATGTGTTTTAGCTTTTTCAATATCTACGTATGCTGTGTCTAGTCTTGAACCGTCTGAATTGATTAGATGTAAGGCTTGCTTTATCTCTAAGTGTAACGTTGGCAAGTGCTCGGGTGCCACTTGGTGTTTTTTAGCAAGTTGAATAGCGAGCGAGTAGCGGTCTTCAATCATTTGATAAGCTTCTGGGTCGAGCTCAAGTTTATCGTAGTAATGCTTTAGTTCATCATTGGCATCTTCAACAAGAATAAGTGCTTCGCTTAAGGTGTTAGCAATGTTTGCTAAATTAGGATCCATGTGAACTAAATCATTCAATTGTTCGCAGTTATTTCTCAGGCTGTCTGAAATATTATGATTTTCGTTTTCAGATAAAACTTGTAAAGCCTTTAAGGTGCCCGTTAATAACGACTGACCGTTACTATGACGTTTGTAATCACTCTCTAGAATTTGAAACTCACCGGTTTGAAGTGAGAATTCGTCTAACTCAGTAACTTGATATTGTAATAACTGCGATTTAGCTTCGCGTTGTTCTTTGCTTTCTTGTAATTTTTTTAATTCTGTTTTGAGATTTCGCCATTGCTGATAGTAATATTGAACGTCGTCTAATAAGTGTTGATGATCGGCATATTCATCAAGTATTTTACGCTGTTGAGCCGGCTTAACAATGAGTTGGTGATCGTGTTGGCCATGAATACTTATTAAAAATTGTGCTATGTCTTTAAGTTGGGCAAGCGGAACTTGGCTACCGTTAATGTAGGCTTTTGAACGTCCTTCAGCTGATATCACTCGGCGTAAAATACACTCACAATCTAGCTCAGCATCGTGTTCGTCTGTTAAAGATAGGCCATTGTTTTTCAGCCATTTTTGTGCAGAAATATTTTTATTTATATCAAAGGTCGCGGCTAACTCTGCTTTTTTAGTGTTGGGTCTTACAACATTCGTTAACGCTCTGTCACCTAAACATAAGCCTAAAGCATCAATAGCTATCGATTTACCCGCACCAGTTTCTCCGGTGATGGTTGTCATACCTTTGCGCCAATCTATATCTAGGGAGCGCACAATGGCGAAGTTTTGAATGTTAAGATGTAAAAGCATGGGAAGCCAATTCACTGTATAAATATATAACTGTTAATTTATACAGTAAAATGGTTTTGTGCAAGTGTTAATCGAATAAAAATTCAACAGCTTGAATTTATTAAAAATTAATAAAGCTTATTGCCCCAACTTAATTTACTACGCAGCACATTAAAATAGTCATGGTCTAATGGATGGACTAATCGCAACGTATATTCACTTTTTCTGATGATAACTTCATCGCCGGGTAATACCGCTAAAATGACATGGCCATCACAACTTATTTGTAAGTTTTCATAATTTTCATTGGCGAGTAGTAATTTTATTTCACTATTGCCGTCGACGACTATAGGTCTACTGGTTAAGGTGTGTGGAAACATTGGCACTAAAGATAAGGCATTTAAATTGGGTGTCAAAATGGGGCCGCCGGCAGACATTGAATAGGCTGTTGAGCCAGTAGGTGTTGACACGATTAAACCATCAGAGCGTTGGCTGAACATAAAGCTGCCATCAATGTAAACTTCAAATTCAATCATACTGGCTACTTTTCCAGCGTGTAGCACTGCTTCATTGACTGCACTGTTCGAGCTTTTTAATTTTCCATGGCGATAAACTTCTGCTTCAATAATAAAACGTTGTTCAGCGCGCGACTCGCCTCGCAAAATTTTCTCAAGTGGTTCTATTAATTCATCTGGCGATAAATCAGTAAGAAAGCCTAGATTCCCTCTGTTGACACCAATGACACCAATGTCGTAACAGGCTAAAACGCGAGCGGCACCTAACATGTAACCATCACCGCCAACGACAATAGCAAGATCGGCTTGTTCACCAATTTCTACTAAGGTGCTAATTGTTAGTTTATCGATATCGATTGAAGGGGCAACCGAGCTTTCAATTAATACCTGATAGCCTTGCTCGGTAAGAAATTGATAGAGCGCTGTTATTGTTGCGCTGGCTCCTTCGTGGTTTGGTTTGCCTATTAAACCTATGGTGTTATAAATTTTGCTCATGTCTACGCAGTAAGTTGTTTGTATCTTAGGGTTAATAATAGTTTCGCTGTATTTTCGTGGCTTGTAAAGTTGACTTTTTATAAATCATTTACTTCATAGCCTTTTATTAAATTTTTCCACTCAGCGAGATTTAAAAGTCTTAGGGGCAAGGCATCAATTGAAGAGAATGGCTATTGCATTGTTGAAATGAATAACCTAGGCTGCAAGTCTTTGAAACTAACTCTTTCGGCGTTTATCAGCGATTCGATAACCACAGATAATTGCGTTAATATAAAATGACTGTAGAAAAAAAATTATATTTGTTGTCAAAACGCTAACAAGCTCTGCGTGGCAACAAACTTAATTAAATTGGTATTTAAGCTTGAATCATCGCAAGAAGTCCCCATAATTACCGTTATCAGATTTATATAACCTTTATATTGTTAAATATATTATTAGTTAATTTTGGAGCTTTCATGACTAATGAGTCAACAGAAAACAAAAATACAGCTGAAGCATCAACAGAAGCTTTAACACCCGAAGAAATTATGGCGCAAGAAATTATCGATCAAGCTGAAGAGCAAGTCGAAGTTCAACATGTTCATGCCCATGAAGTAATTAGCGCCGAGCAAGAAAAAATTAACGAACTTGAGTTAAGTCTTTCTTCCGCGCAAACCACTATAGCAGATCAAAAAGATTCTGTGGTTCGTGCTAAAGCAGAAGTTGATAATATTCGTCGCCGTAGCGCACAGGATGTCGATAAAGCACGTAAATTTGCTTTAGAAAAATTTGCCGCTGAAATGTTAGTGTCAGTAGACAATTTAGAACGTGCTCTACAGAATGTTGATAAAGAAGATGAAAGCAATACCGGCATTATTGAAGGTCTTGAATTAACCCTACAAGGTTTAATTGCTTCATTAGAAAAATTTGGTGTTAAAGGTGTTGATCCACAAGACCAACCTTTTAATCCTGAATTGCATCAAGCGATGTCTATGCAAGAAGTTCCAGGCGTTGCGCCAAATACCGTTATTGCTGTGATGCAAAAAGGTTATGAACTCAATGGCCGCTTAATTCGTCCAGCGATGGTAATGGTTTCTAAATCTGCTCCGGTAGTTGATACCAGCGCATAACAAATATCATTAAAAAAAGCGGTAAGAAGTTTCTATAAAACTTCTTACCGCTTTTTTGTTTTTAGCGGGCAAATAAATTTTATTAAGGCGTTTTATCGCTATCGGTGAGAAACAACAAAAAAATCTTCACAAATAGCTAAATAATGAAATAAATTTACTTTTTTTGTTGAAAATTAGTTGAAAAGGATTTTACTGCCCCCACTATTTGTTTCATCAACAGGTTTATTAAAAAATCTTACTTTAATAAGCTTTATTTTAATTAGTATTCGGAGATCCTCAAGATGGGCAAAATAATCGGTATTGACCTAGGGACAACAAACTCTTGTGTTGCTGTACTAGATGGCGGCAAAGCACGTGTAATTGAAAATGCAGAAGGCGATCGTACAACTCCTTCAATTATTGCATACACAGAAGATGGCGAAACGTTAGTAGGTCAACCTGCTAAACGCCAATCTGTTACAAACCCAAAAAATACATTATACGCCATTAAGCGTTTAATTGGTCGTCGCTTTGAAGACGAAGAAGTTCAGCGTGATCTTAAAATCATGCCATTTGGTATTGTTAAAGCTGACAATGGTGATGCTTGGGTTACCACACGTGATAAGAACGTTGCGCCACCACAAGTTTCAGCTGAAGTTTTAAAGAAAATGAAAAAAACTGCGGAAGACTTTTTAGGTGAAGCAGTAACAGAAGCAGTGATCACAGTGCCTGCTTACTTTAACGATTCACAACGTCAAGCAACTAAAGATGCGGGTCGTATTGCTGGTCTTGAAGTTAAACGTATTATCAATGAGCCAACTGCTGCTGCTCTTGCTTACGGCATGGACAAGCAAGAGGGCGATAAAGTTATTGCTGTTTACGACTTAGGTGGTGGTACTTTTGATATCTCAATTATTGAAATTGATGAAGTTGAAGGCGAGCACACGTTTGAAGTATTAGCGACTAACGGTGATACTCACTTAGGTGGTGAAGATTTTGATAACCGTTTAATCAACTATCTTGTCGCTGAATTTAAGAAAGACCAAGGTATGGATTTAACGACTGATCCTCTTGCAATGCAGCGTTTGAAAGAAGCAGCAGAAAAAGCAAAATGTGAGCTTTCTTCAGCACAACAAACAGATGTTAACTTACCTTACATCACAGCTGACGGCAGCGGCCCTAAGCATATGAACATTAAAGTAACGCGTGCTAAATTAGAGTCTTTAGTTGAAGACATGGTTAAAGCAACGTTAATACCGTTAGCACAAGCGCTTAAAGATGCAGACTTATCAGTAAGTGACATCAACGATGTTATCTTAGTGGGCGGTCAGTCACGCATGCCAATGGTACAAAAAGCAGTAACAGAATTTTTCGGTAAAGAACCTCGTAAAGATGTTAACCCTGATGAAGCCGTTGCCGCTGGTGCAGCAATACAGGCAGGTGTTCTTTCTGGTGATGTAACTGACGTACTTTTATTAGACGTTACGCCATTATCATTAGGTATCGAAACAATGGGCGGCGTGATGACGAAAGTTATCGATAAAAACACCACTATCCCAACTAAACAGTCACAAACTTTTTCTACAGCTGACGATAATCAAGCTGCGGTAACGGTTCATGTTGTTCAAGGTGAGCGTAAGCAAGCGTCTGCAAACAAATCTTTAGGTCAATTTAACCTTGAAGGTATCGATGCAGCACCACGTGGAACACCACAGATTGAAGTAACTTTCGATATTGATGCTGATGGTATTTTACACGTAACAGCTAAAGATAAGAACACAGGTAAAGAACAGAAAATCACCATTAAAGCCTCTTCGGGTTTATCTGATGAAGAAGTAGAACAAATGGTACGTGACGCAGAAGCTAACGCTGATGAAGATGCTAAGTTCGAAGAATTAGTGAAAGCACGTAACCAAGCTGACGGTCTAGTTCATACCACTCGCAAGCAAATTGTAGAAGCGGGCGATGACTTACCAAGCGAAGATAAAGAAAAAATTGAAACAGCATTAACCGAACTTGAAACTGAGATTAAAGGCGACGATAAAGAAGCGATTGAAGCTAAATCTCAAGCCGTTATCGAAGCATCAGCTAAGTTAATGGAAATTGCTCAAGCGAAAGCAGGCGCTCAAGAAGGCGCTGCTGAATCAGACGGCGCTGCGCCAGCTGATGACGATGTTGTTGACGCTGAGTTTGAAGAAGTTAAAGAAGACAAATAGTCTGTAATTAACGAAATAAATAAAAGCGCTGGTTTAAACACCAGCGCTTCTTACGTTAAAAATCGTTATAAAATGCCATTGAAAATAGCTAACTATTTATAATGTCATTTTACTAAATTAATATCTAAAAATTTTAAACACCAGTTAAAAGAAGCCACTATGTCAAAACGCGATTATTATGAAGTGCTAGAAGTATCAAAAGATGCGTCTGAGCGTGATATCAAAAAAGCCTACAAACGTTTAGCGATGAAGCTTCATCCTGACCGTAATGCCGGTGATAAAGACAAAGAAGAGCTATTTAAAGAAGTTAAAGAAGCTTATGAAATTCTAAATGACGACCAAAAGCGTGCTGCGTTTGACCAATATGGTCATGCTGCCTTTGAACAAGGTGGTCATGGTGGTGGTGGACATGGCGGCGGAGGCTTCGGTCAGGATTTTGGTGATATTTTTGGTGATATTTTTGGTGGTGGCCGCGGCGGTGGTCGTCAGCAACGTCAACAACGAGGTTCAGATCTTCGCTACAACTTAGAGTTAAGTCTTGAAGATGCTGTACGGGGTAAAACTTTAGAAATTAAAGTACCCACTTTTGTTAGTTGTGAGCCTTGTGACGGCTCTGGCGCTAAAAAAGGCACCAGTGCAAAATCTTGTACAACTTGTCATGGTCATGGTCAGGTACAAATGCGTCAAGGTTTGTTTGCTGTTCAACAGACTTGTCCAACATGTAGTGGTAAAGGTAAGGTTATTGCTAGCCCTTGTACCTCATGTCGCGGCCAAGGCCGAGTTGAAAAAACTAAAACACTTTCAGTGAAAATACCGCCAGGTGTAGATACCGGTGACAGAATTCGCTTGTCAGGCGAAGGTGAAGCTGGTGAACATGGTGCACCTGCCGGTGATTTATATGTACAAGCAAATGTTCGTGACCATAAAATATTTGTCCGTGATGAAAACAACCTTTATTGTGAAGTGCCTATTAGCTTTACCACAGCAGCATTGGGTGGCGAAATAGAAGTACCGACACTTGAAGGTAAAGTTAAACTGAAAATACCTAAAGAAACACAAACGGGTAAAATGTTCCGTTTACGTGGTAAGGGTGTTAAATCAGTACGTAGTCACTCAATTGGCGACTTAATGTGTAAAGTTGTGCTTGAAACACCGGTGAACTTGTCTGGTGACCAAGCAGATTTATTGCGTCAGTTAGATGAGAAAATGGGTAAAAGTACTATAAAGCATAGCCCTAAAGAGACAGGTTTCTTTGATGGCGTTAAAAAGTTTTTTGATGACTTGAAAAGCTAAAGTACTCCCATTTGATGAGCTAAAAGCTTGCTAAAATGTAGATATTAAAAAGCCACAAACTTGTTTGTGGCTTTTTTGTTTCTCTGGTTAATTAATGGCGTTTTACTCGTACAAGTAGACTGCTGAGTAATATCAATACTAACCAATACAGGCTACCGCCATGAGTTTGTCTAACCTCGATGACTTCTACTACTTCGATTACTTCAACGTAAGCCTGGTCATATTCAGCACTCTCTAAAGGCAGTGCGTATAACGCATTACTGTCATCTGCACTGAAACTGGCGACAATACCCTCATAACCTACTTGATATAAATCGATTAACACATCGTAGTGATCACTGTCATAGCCTGACATAAATGTAGAAATTACTTCATATTCATCGGCATCAGTGTCGCCTTCTATAAGAAAATTATCTGTAGTGAAATAGTGCTGCCAAGCGCCACCATTTTTACTGAGATAGAGTAAAGCATACACTTCAGCAAGGTGATTTTCGCTATAGCTATATACGTCTGCATCAAAAGTCACACTAAAGGTCTGGTAATAGCCATCTCTGTCATAATCGTCTTGCAAAAAACTGGTCGCACTATAAATTTCGAAGTCTTGGTCATAGTGGTTACTTACTTTTTGCGTGGTTATACTGCTTTTTGCTTGTGCTGTGCTCTCTGTTTTATTAAGTGTAGTTCCTCTAATGTGAGTATTCGCTTTTCCGCTGAGTTGATCGGGTAACTCGGCAAGTTTATTAGCCCCAATCATTATTTTTCGTTGTTGTTCAGTGATATTCTTTTTAAGTGCCCCTTGAGAAACACTATAGGGTTCAACCTTTAACTCGCTGGCAGTGACATGAGTTAAAGGCAATATACTAAAGGTCATCAAAAACATTATTTTTTTAAGTGTACTCGTGCGAACTGATTGCGCTGCATTATTCTTTATCAACATAATATATCCTACCGGCTTTGTTTAGTGTTGCTATTAAAGCGCAGTTAAGATGAATGTAAGCTGAACACTTTATCAGCCAAGCTGATTAAATCTCTGGTGATTTTTAGTGGTTAAAATAAATAACTCAAGGTGATAACCTTGATATACGCTTTTTTAAAAATGTTCAGCTGATATTCAGTTGCTAAGGTTTATGATTTTAAATAAGCTATAGGTAAATATAGCTAGCCACACTTTTAACTTTGTCTTTGGGATAACCATGAAATTTGTTTTACCAATAGTTTTTCTTTTTATTGTTACGCTCTCTATTGATGCTATCGCTCAAGGAGGAGGTGCGCCATTAAGCAGTACGATAAAAAATAACAAGCAAAGCCAGCAAGACTTGAAAGTGAAAAGTAGTAAAGATGCAAAAAAGTTAGTTAAAAGTCGGTTTGGCGGCAAAGTGTTAAAAGTTGAGAGTAAAAAGTCGGGTTATCAAGTTAAGTTATTTAAAACTGATGGTCATATCATTTCTGTTTATGTTGATGCTAAAACAGGCAAAATCAGTGGAGGGTAGTCATCATGCGTTTGTTATTTATTGAAGACGATCTTTTACTACAAAAGAATTTGTATGCTCATTTAACTGCGGCTAATTATTTAGTTGACGTCGCGAGCGACGGTGAAACAGGTTTATTTCAAGGGCAAGAATATCCATACGACGCTGCCATTATAGATGTTGGTTTACCTATATTAGACGGTATCAGTGTGATCAGAACACTGCGTGAGAAAAATATCGACTTTCCCATTTTGGTGTTAACCGCAAGAGATAGTTGGCAGGATAAAGTGGCTGGTTTAGATGCAGGAGCAGACGATTATTTAACTAAACCTTTTCAAGCCGAAGAATTACTCGCCCGTTTAAATGCACTGATCAGACGTTCTGCAGGACAAGCAAGTCCGTTAATAAAGAATGGCCCATTAAGTCTTAATACTAAAAGTTTGCAGGTTGAAGTCGATAACAAGGCAATAAAGTTAAGTAGTTCAGAATATAAGTTACTTGAGTATATGATGCTTCACCTTGATGAAGTGACTTCAAAGGCGACACTCACTGAACATATTTACGACCAAGACTTCGATCTTGACTCAAATGTTATTGAAGTATTTATCAGGCGTTTAAGAAAAAAGCTCGACCCAGATAATGAATATGGTTTTATCGAAACCTTGCGTGGCCATGGCTATAAATTAAAACGGTTAGATTAATGAGGTCGCATGGATATAGCTAGCGAATGAACTCTTTAAAAATTCGATTATTATTAAGTACGTTAGTGATGACGGTAGTGATGCTGCCTATTATTGGCTTAACCTTATCTAATGCTTTTGAACGGCAATTAAATGTAGCGATGAAAAACGAATTAAAAGCCTATAGCTATTCGATTTTTACCGTGGCGGAAGTTGAAAATAATCAGTTGCTAATGCCGGATCTCTTGTTAGAAAATCAATTTAATATCAATCGATCAGGCTTATATGCCTTAATAACCAAACGGTCAAAAGAAACGCAAATAAGCGCGGTAAAAAGCAAAGTGCTTTGGCAATCACAGTCTTTACTGACCTTGTCTCTACCGGCGGTATTGCCATCGCCTGATGTGGGGCAAACACTAATTTCAAAGATAAGCCTAGCGGACAGTCGTCATCTGCTTTATAGCTTTAGTGCTAGTTTTTCTGATAACGGTCAAGACTTTGCGATAACACTGCATCTTATAAAAGACCAACGAGCCTTATTAAACGCCCTTAATGACTTTGAAAAAACATTATGGGCATGGTTACTAGCATTAATGGTCGTCTTTGTTTTTGTACAAATTGTTTGGTTGTTATGGACCTTAAAACCGTTAACCGTATTATCTCAAGAGCTTGAGCATATAGAAAAAGGGCAAAAGAAAGCCTTAGACGCCAACTACCCTCTTGAATTACAACCAGTGACTCAACAATTAAATGCCTTACTGGCGCTAGAAGAGAATCAACGAAAACGCTATCGAAATGCCTTATCAGATTTAGCACATAGCCTTAAAAATCCACTAGCTGTTATTCAAAGTCAACAGGATATTTCAGCAAGTGCCAGTGAACAATTAACATTAATTAATAACATTATTGAACATCAACTTAAAAGAGCACAAAGCGCCGGGCAGTCTTCATGGCATTTAGGTGTGCAAATTAAGCCGGTTGTTGACAAGCTAATAGCCACCTTAGCTAAAATATATCATGATAAGAATCTAGCATTTGCTGTCACTGTTGATACAAGCGCCCTATTTAAAGGTGATGAAGCAGATTTAATGGAGATTTTAGGAAATATTCTCGATAACGCCTGTAAAGCCGCTAAACATAAGATTGCCATTAGCGTTATTAGCTCTGCAAAAACATTAACCATTGAAATTGCCGATGATGGCGCGGGTATCGCAGCGTCTCAACGCGAGATCATTCTATCGCGTGGAGGCAGAGCAGACACCTACCAAGCGGGCCATGGTATTGGTTTAGCGATTGTTAATGACTTAGTCAGTAGCTATCAAGGCCAATTAACCATTAGTTACTCAACCGTACTTACTGGTGCAGCTTTTACGCTTACCTTCTAAATTTATTGTCAGGCTTTGTTAACAAAGCGCAAAAAAACTGTTCAGGTTACGTTCAGTTTAGTGTTGTTATCTTTGTGTTCTAGAATTAGTCATAAGGATTATAACGATGAAAAAAGTTACTCTTTTATTCAGCTTTGCTGCCTTGGTTAGCTTTAACTTGTTTGCTGAGTACCAGCCTTCACAGTCAGCTCTTCAGCAACAAGAGCAACAGCTATTTAGTGAAGCCGAATTAGCGCAAATGCTAGCACCTATTGCACTTTACCCAGACAGTTTATTAACCCATATCTTAATTGCTGCTACCTATCCAATTGAAATAATCGAAGCGCATCGTTGGCTAACGAACAACGCAAGCTTAAATACCGAGCAAGCGGCTCAAGCGGTCCAAGATTTTAATTGGGATGCAAGTGTTAAGGCGTTAGTGCCTTTTGAACGGATCCTTAGCCGACTCAGTGAAAATTTAACGTGGACTCAGCAACTCGGTGATGCTTTTTTACAAGACGAGTCGAGAGTATTAGAAAATATTCAACAGCTGAGAAAAAAAGCTCAACTTGCCGGGAATCTGGGGAAAATGGACAACATGGAGGTTAGCTACCAAGATAATAATATTGTTATTGAAGCAAGAGAAAAGGAGATTGTTTATGTACCATATTATGATACACGCATGGTTTATGGTGCTTGGCATTGGTCATCTTACCCTCCTGTTTACTGGCAGCCTCAGCGTAGTGGCTATGTAAGTCGCTATAATCCTTTTTATTGGCATGCTGGTGTTCATATATCGTTTGATTATTTTTTCAGTGCTTTTCATTGGCACAATCGTCAAGTGGTTGTCGTGAATACTCATCGCTCTCCACATCGCTATTACGAGCAGCGCCCTCGCCACCTCATTGCTAATGGTGGTTATGCTAAACGTTGGAGACATCAGCCAGTTCACAGAAAAGGCGTGGCTTATCGAAACAAGCATACTCGCGCCAAGTATAATGACAAGCGAGTAAGGGTAACTGAATCTAGCAAGAGAAATCACTATGTTATACAAAATAAGCTGCAACAAAATGCTAAGCGAGCTGTATCAGTAATAAAGCATAAACCCAATGAAAGCGTTCGCCGAGCAAACCCGGTAACTCACAAGGCGACAAAAGCTTTTTCAAAGCCTGTATCAAAAAACTATAGGTCTTATGATCAGTCTAAAAAAATTAAAGCCGAAAAGGTTTACCGCGCAACTAAACCGGTAAATAAAGAAAAGCTAAAAAAGGTCACGACTAGAGTCGATAAAAAAAGTGCCAGTCAGCATACTTATAAAGCTGCGGACACTTCCTCTAGGCATAAAAATAACCGCTCAAGTGATAAGCATAACAAACAACGTCGGGTCGTTAAAAAAAACAGTTCAAAGGCTGAAAAGCAACATCATTAGAAACGTTATATTTAACGCACGCCATTTAGATAAGGCATATGTTGAGCTAGTGGTTGAATGTTAATTCATTTAGCCTTTTTTTAAAGATGGTTTATAATCATCTTTTCTCGTTGTACCAATCACTCGTTTTGGTATTACTTCAAACACATTTTACCGAGTGACTTTTAATGAAAAGATCTTTACTTGCCTTACTATTAATTATATTAAATTCAACCAGCTTTGCTAATGAAGAGGTTAAAGAATTACCGCCAATAGACCCCTCATTTATGGGCGAGCATAACATGGTGCTCTTTGTTCAGCGCTCAGCCATATATGCTTCGGTGATGACAACATATGATCGACCCAGTAACGTGCAGTTATTATATAAAATTGAGAATAAAGATTTAGCGTTATTGCAAACCGTGCGTGATGGACAATTAACGACGATAAAAGCGCAACCTTTTAATTTACAACGTTTGATGCGTGGTGAGGAAATGGTGATTATGGCTGATATATATGCGGGCCATTATGCGCGAGGGGGAATGTTGGTTTATGAAAATATGGCGTTGACCTTTGCTAAAAAACTATACGTTCGTGAACTTGACGATATTAAGGACTCAAGTGTTCAGCAAAATTATGACGTTGTCGATTTGAAAAAGAATTATAAAATTTATATTCATAAAATTCAAAAAGCGCCCAGCTTTGCACACATAGTTAATATTGACTTAGAAGCAGGGTGTTTGCCAGGTTTTCGTACTTCATCAGCGGTGCCAAAAGAAACTGAACTGCTGTATAAATTCCTTAATTGCGGCACGATAAGCCCACTTTATTTTGAAAGCAAAGACTTTGAAAAATAATCATTATAAATAGAAGCCTTCTTTTAAGTGGGGCTTCTTGCGTTAATACAAACAAAAATATTATCGCCTAATTTTCAGACTTATTGGTCATCATCATCAAAGTTGGGTAATACGCCGCTGCGACTGTGTTCAAAAATAAGAGAGGTTTCTACGGTTGTTACTTCATCTCTTGAGGTAATGGCATTAAAAACAAACTGTCGTAAATGTTCGCTGTCTTTGACTGACATATGAATAAAGTAATCATAGCTACCTCCCATATGATATAAACTAACTATTTCAGGTAGTTTAAGTAAATCATCGCGAAGGTTGTTAACAATATCTTCAGAATAAGGTTGCAGGCGAATAGCGGCAATAGCTTCTATATTGCCACCTAAACTTTTGAAATCAATCTCAATGCAAGCGCCGGTAATTATTTTTTTATGTTTCATGCGCTTTACACGCTCTAAACAGGTAGAAGGTGCAACGCCTATTTGTGAGGCTAACTCTTTATTAGTGATATCAGCATCGCGATATAAAATGGTTAAAATGCGTAAATCTATATCATCTAATTTTTTCATTATGGTAAGTCTGCTCTTTATATAGTAAATTACTACTATACCGAGTATTCTCTTATTAACCAATGTATTGTGGTTGATAATCAAACAATCGTCGAGAAAAACAATGTTTTCCGAATATTCGTCGCTAAAATTTCATTCAATTAAACGTTAAGTGCTTTTTAATTATTCTCAATTACACTTTTCTCTGGAGATAGTATTGTTAAATTTAGTTTGACGACATATTATGTCTATATTCCTCTGTCATTACTTCTTATTATAAAATTCAAAAGGTTTACTCTATGACTTTGCTTTGGATACCCTTGCTATCCTTACTTGGCAGTATTATTTCTTCAACAACGGGTAAATTAACACGTAATCAATCGACTGGATTGACGTTACTTATGCCGGTCATCGCATTATTAATGACGATTAGCCTAGCGCCCGCTGTGTTCTCTGGCGAGGTCATCCGAGAAACGATTTCCTGGATACCTTTACTGGGTATAAACATCGCCTTTCGGTTAGATGGTTTAGCCTTGCTGTTTGTTTTTATGATCTTAGGTATTGGTATATTAGTTATCTTTTATGCCCGTTATTACCTCAGTAGTAATGACTCTATGCCTAAACTCTATGCCTATTTAATGTTATTTATGACCGCGATGCTTGGTATCGTTATGTCAAATAATATTATTCAGCTGTGGTTCTTTTGGGAACTTACCAGCATTAGCTCATTTTTGTTAATTAGCTATTGGTGGCATAAACCCGACGCCCGTAAAGGCGCAATTATGGCCTTAACTGTAACCGGTGGTGGCGGTTTAGCACTTCTTGCTGGCTTGCTTTTATTGGGTAATATTGTTGGCAGTTATGATTTAGATGTAATTTTAGCCAGCAAAGAAATTATTCAAGGGCATGCTTGGTATGAAATCACTTTAATTCTAGTCTTACTTGGTGCTTTTACTAAGTCAGCACAATTCCCTTTTCATTTTTGGTTACCACATGCCATGGCAGCGCCAACACCGGTAAGTGCTTATCTTCATTCAGCCACTATGGTAAAGGCGGGGATATTTTTATTAGCCCGTTTTTATCCGGCTTTAGCGGGCACCGATATCTGGTTTATTCTGGTGAGTTTAACCGGATTATCAACCTTATTGTTTGGCGCATATGTGGCGTTATTTAAACACGATTTAAAAGGTTTATTAGCCTATTCGACCATCAGTCATTTAGGTTTGATCACCTTATTATTTGGTCTAGACACTAAGCTTGCCGCAGTCGCTGCTATTTTTCATATTATCAATCATGCCATATTTAAAGCTTCTTTGTTTATGGCAACAGGTATTATTGATCACGAAACCGGTACGCGAGATATGCGAAAACTCAATGGTATGTGGCGATTTATGCCCTATACGGCGACGTTGGCGATGGTTGCAGCAGCAGCAATGGCAGGAGTGCCACTGCTAAACGGTTTCTTGTCGAAAGAAATGTTTTTTGCTGAAACACTACATCAACAATTACTTGGGTCTATGTCTTGGCTTATTCCCGTACTTGCCACGATTGCAGGCGCTTTAGCAGTAGCATATTCAGCTCGCTTTATTCACGACGTATTCTTTAATGGCGACCCCATAGACTTACCCAAGCAACCCAGTGAACCGCCTCGTTATATGCGAGTACCTATCGAAATACTGGTGGCTCTATGCTTAGTTGTTGGCATATTCCCCAATTTTATTGTTGATGATGTTCTAAAAGCGGCGTCTTTTGCTGTACTTGGTGGCTATGTACCCGAGTTTGAAGTTGCGCTATGGCACGGCTTTAATCTCCCCCTTTTAATGAGCGCCATAGCGGTAATTGGTGGTTTGTTATTGTATACACAGCGCCGTTACCTGTTTCAATTTCAAGCGTCGCTGCCTAGTTTGAATGCTAAGAAAACCTTTGATGAGAGCATTTATCGGATAACAAAGTGGTGTCAGCGTAAAATAAGTGACAGCGAAAATGGCTCTTTACAACGCTATTTAATGTTGATGTTTGTCTTTGTCTTATTATTTGCCGGTTGGCCATTATTTGAAATGAACCAGTTAGGTGGGCAAAAACAATTAACGCCAATTGACGTTCATAACGCGATGGGGGCGGCATTATTAATGGTTGGTACTATAAGTACCGTTATTTGGTATCGCGCAAGAGTCGTGTCATTGTTGATGCTCTCGGTCGTGGGCTTAATGGTGAGTGTGGTGTTTACCCGTTTCTCAGCGCCAGATTTAGCCCTGACTCAATTAACGGTTGAAGTCGTCACCATTATTTTATTGATGCTGGCATTGTTTTTTTTACCACAACACTCACCCAAAGAATCTAGCTCTGTGCGTGTAGTGCGCGATATAGCGATTTCAGCAGGTCTGGGGATTGTTGTTGCAAGTATTTGCTATGCATTAATCACTCGCCCACTTGAATCTATTTCAGCGTTTTTCTTAGCAAATGCTAAAACAGGTGGCGGTGGTACTAACGTTGTAAATGTTATTTTGGTCGATTTTCGTGGTTTTGATACTTTAGGTGAAATTTGTGTTTTAGGCATTGCAGCCTTGGGTATTTATAAGCTGTTAGTCAACCTACCACTAGTTATTCCTGCTAGTGATAGCGAAGGGCGTCCATGGGCGAAAGAGCGTTACCCTATTTTATTAGCCAGTATCTCTCAGTCATTATTGCCTTTGGCATTAATGGTTTCGTTTTATATTTTCTTGCGTGGGCATAACCTTCCGGGAGGCGGTTTTATTGCTGGTTTAGTAACAGCGGTCGCCTTTATCTTGCAGTACATAGCACATGGTTCAAGTTGGATTGTTGCGCGCCTAACCATCAATTACCGTAAGATTATTGCCTCTGGTATCGCCATTGCGTTATTTACCGGTGTCGGCAGTTGGTTTTTTGGTCGACCTTTCATGACGACTTGGTTTGAATATTTTGATATTCCTTTTATTGGTGAAATAGAACTCGCCAGTGCTTTGGTCTTTGATGTCGGTGTTTATATTACAGTCGTGGGGGCAACATTAATGATTTTGGCAAGTCTTGGTCAATTAGCTAATGAGCCAAAAGAAGAGGTGAATACTTAATGGAATTACTTTATGCGTCCTGCGTTGGACTTTTAGTGTCTTGTGGCGTCTTTTTAATCTTACGTTCTAGAACTTTTCCTATTGTATTAGGGCTAACGATGTTTTCCTATGCGGTTAATTTATTCCTGTTTTCTTCTGGTCGCCTTAGCATTAATAATGCGGCGGTACTTGGCTACAGTACTGAATATGCTGATCCACTGCCACAAGCTTTAGTGTTAACCGCAATTGTTATTGGTTTTGCGATGACCGCTTTTGTGGTTATCTTAGCTATTCGAGGGCGAACAGATTTAGGAACTGACCATGTAGACGGCCAGCTTGCTGATAAAAATAGCGACAACAATAAAAAGGTCAAAGTATGATCCAGCATTTGAGCTTTTTACCGATTTTATTGCCGATGTTGGCAGGTGTACTGTTATTAATGCCGCCCCTTGGCACAAATAAAAGTAACCGAAGAGTTGCCTCGGTAGTTCTCAGTATTTTTGCTTTTGCCGCTTCATTGGCTTTACTTCTTAAGGTTCAAGCCGACGGTACTCAGGTTTATGCTATCGGCGATTGGAGTGCACCTTTTGGCATTGTGCTCGTTGCAGATCCGCTTTCGACATTATTAGTTTGTTTAACCACCTTGCTAGGTGTTGTCTGTGTTTTATATGCAAGTGCTGGCGATGATGAAAAAGGGGACTTCTTCCACCCATTAGTACACTTTTTAATTTTAGGGGTAAATGGCGCATTTTTAACGGGTGATGTTTTTAATCTCTTTGTCTTTTTCGAAGTATTACTTATCGCCTCTTATTCCTTGTTAATGCATGGCGGGGATAAAAAAAATACCCGTGCAGCTTTACATTATGTGATTCTTAACCTGGTGGGCTCAGCGATTTTCTTGATTGCTTTAGGCATTCTATATGGTGTATTAGGTACACTGAATATGGCTGATATGGCGCAAAAAGTCGCACTCTTACAAGGTGATGATGTCTTCCTTGCCAAAATAGGTGGCATGCTGTTACTTGTGGTCTTTGCTTTAAAAGGCGCTTTGCTACCACTGCATTTATGGTTACCCAATACCTACGCGACAGCGATGCCTGTTGTGGCGGCGTTATTTGCTATTATGACCAAAGTTGGCGTTTACTCAATGATGCGTGTTTATACGCTAATTTTTGGCGATGAAGCGGGTGAATTGACTCACATGGCGCAAAGTTGGTTGTGGTGGTTAGCACTCGCCACTATTGCTATGGGCGCAGTTGGTGTTTTAGCCAGTAAAGATTTAAGAAAATTAATCGCTAATTTGGTGATCGTGTCGGTGGGAACTTTGGTTGCCTTAGTTGCCGTGCAGACTGTTGAAGCCAGTGCGGCGGCCATTTATTATTTGGTTCATTCAACCTTGGTGACCGCGGCGCTGTTTCTTTTAGCAGATTTAATTGGCCGTCAACGTGGTGATATCGCAGATAAGATTTCTGCAGGTCCCGCTGTTGCTCAACCAAGACTGCTTGGTACTTGCTTTTTGATTGCCGCTATCGCTGTGATAGGTATGCCACCTTTATCAGGTTTTATTGGTAAAGTCTGGCTGCTTAAAGCTACTTTAAATGCCGAATACACTTTTGTCTTTTGGCCATTATATTTATTGGCAAGTCTTGCAATATTGGTGGGAGTGTCTAAAGCAGGCAGTACAGTATTTTGGCATCATCATGCTAAGGTTACAGAAGAAAAAACCCAAGAGCTCGTCCATCCTGCGCAGTTAGTTGCTTTAATTATTCTGGTCAGTGCTGCGCCATTAATGAGCGTTTTTGCTGGGCCATTAAGTGAGTACGCCATTGGTGCGGCTAATCAGTTACATGACTTCAATCATAATATTAACCTTATTCTTTCGAGAGGGCAGTAATGCAATTAGAAACACGATTTAGATGGTTACCCGCGCCTTTATTGAGCCTATTACTATTCTTGGTGTGGTTACTGTTAAATAATAGTGTATCACCGGGACATCTCGTTTTAGCGGTTATCTTAGCAATAGTAATTCCGTTGGTGACTAGCCCATTTAGAACTAAGCAACCTCTCATTATTAAGCCTGGTTTGGCATTTCGACACCTTTTATTAGTGTTATATGACATTATTACTGCGAATGTTCAGGTGGCGATTTTAATCTTAGGTCCAACTAAAAAATTAACACCGGGCTTCGTCAAAGTGCCGCTAGATTTAACGCATAGTTTACCCATCACTATTTTGGCCAGTACCGTGTCATTAACACCGGGAACAGTGAGTGCTGAAGTGTACCCTTGGAGTGAAAATTTGACTGAGGGTAACAAGCCAGAACAACAATTTTTACTGATACACGTGTTAGACCTTAAAGATGAGCAGGCGCTAATAAATACCATTAAGCAACGTTATGAAGCGCCTCTTAAGGAGATGTTTGAATGCTAGAAACTGTTATTTTAATTGTTTTTGCGATGATAGGCGTGTCGTTATTGTTAAATTTATGGCGCTTATTAATTGGTCCTTCTGTGCCTGATAGGATACTTGCACTCGATACTATGTATATCAACACTATCGCATTGATCATTCTGTACGGGATGAGTATGGGGACTAGTTTGTATTTTGAAGCGGCGTTATTAATCGCTATGCTAGGTTTTGTCAGTACGGTTGCAGTATGTAAGTATCTACTGCGCGGCGATATTATAGAGTAAGGGCTAGATTATGACTGAATGGATTATTTCAATATTATTGTTAATTGGCGGATCTTTTGTACTCGTAGGGTCTATTGGCTTAGTGAAAATGCCAGATTTTTTTATGCGCTTACATGGTCCAACAAAAGCAACAACACTTGGCATGGCATCGCTGTTAACTGCTGCTATGGTCTTTTTTAGTACCACGCAAGCAGGGGTTAGCGTAAAAGAAATACTTATCTCGCTATTTTTACTCCTTACCGCGCCTATCAGTGGTTATATGATGATTAAAGCCGCCATCCATCATAAGCTCGAAAGTATTGAACGTACCAAAGGCATAGATAATATCGAAGATGATGTTTAATTTTTCGACAAATTCTTATTTAACACTATTCCGTCCAGTTTGAGCAAAGTGCTATGGACCTGTTATGTCTAAGGTAAATGAGATGTTGGGATAAGGTATTTATAAATAAGTCTAATCGTTAATCCGTTACGTTAGTTTTTTTATCATTAATAAATCATAAAATGACGATGTAACTATCGTCATTTTTCGTTAGAATAGCGGCAGAATATTTCATAGCTTTAGCATTATGCGACACGACTTTAAAGATTTAATTGATATTTTTGACCAATGCTTTTTTAATACTTTTAATACAAAGTTGATAAAAGGTGGCGACGAACCTTTATACGCCCCAGCAAATGAAGCCTGTGAGTATCATCAAATTATTTTTGCCCATGGTTTTTATGCCAGTGCTCTACATGAAATATCACATTGGTGTCTGGCTGGAAAAGCGCGACGCTTATTAGAAGATTTTGGTTATTGGTATATGCCCGATGGCAGAGATGCCGAGCAACAAAAAACATTTGAACAAGTTGAAATTAAGCCACAAGCGATTGAGTGGGCTTTTTGTGTTGCGGCAGGTAAAAAGTTTAATGTTTCAGCTGACAACCTAAATGGCGCGACACCCGATACTATTGCTTTCAAAGAAAACGTTTTTCAGCAAGTGCAGCAATATTTACATCAGGGTTTTCCTGTTCGCGCTCAAGACTTTATTAATGCACTGGCTGATTTTTACAAAGTATCGCTACCTTTGAATATTAACCAATTCCCGATTAACGAAAAATTTAATCACCCAGAGACTGTTACTCATGTTTAAACTTGGTTTTATTATAAATCCTATTGCTGGCATTGGCGGCAGTGTTGCTTTGAAAGGCAGCGACGGTGATGGCATTGCAGAGCAAGCCCTAGCGCTTGGAGCTACTGCAAAAGCAAACCTGCGAGCAAGTTTAGCACTGTCAATACTTGCACCTTATCGAGATAACATTATCGTTTATTGTGCTAACGATCTTATGGGTGAGATAACCGCTCAGGCACTTGGTTTTAAAACCCAAGTTGTTTTTCAAACAAATAACGCCGAGCATACTACGGCTGAAGACACTGAAAATACAGTTAAGGCCTTGTTGGCTGAGCACGTAGATATATTATTATTTGCTGGTGGTGATGGTACTGCTCGCAATGTCTGTAAAATTGTTGGTGATAAATTTCCTGTTTTAGGTATTCCTGCGGGCTGTAAAATTCACTCGGGTGTTTATGCTGTTACGCCAAAGGCTGCGGGGCGGGTAGTTGAGATGATGCTGACCAATCAGTTAGTTACCCTTACCGAAGCTGATGTGATGGATATCGATGAATCGTTATTTCGAGAAGGTATTGTCAAAGCAAAACGCTATGGCGAAATGCAAATTCCCGCCGAATTACGTTATGTTCAAGCGGTAAAGTCTGGTGGTAAAGAGCTTGATGAGCTGGTACTGCAAGATATTGCTGCCCATGTTATTAATGAAATGGATGATGAGCTCTTTGTTATTGGTTCAGGTTCAACCACCGCTTTTTTAATGGAAGAGTTGGCACTGGACAATACCTTACTGGGCGTTGACCTGGTTGAACAACAAAGTTTAATCGCCAGTGATGTTACTGAGTCGCAATTATGGCAAGCGATAAGCTTGGCGAAAGCAGATAAAAAAACAATTAAATTGGTGATCACCTTAATTGGTGGGCAAGGTCATATATTTGGTCGAGGTAATCAACAGCTCAGTCCGCGAGTGATCCGCGCCATCGGCAAGGATAATATTTTAATTATAGCGACAAAAGCGAAATTAACAGCATTAGCATCAAGACCCTTAATTGCTGATACCGGTGATAGTGATTTAGATATTGAGCTTTCAGGGTATTTACCGGTAATAACAGGTTACAATGATCAAGTATTATATCCGGTAGCAAGTCCACAATAATGCGTTTTCAATCTATGTTTACAACTAATCGTAAATTTTTTAAAACTTAACAGTAAGTAGAATTATGCCCATTGAAGAAAAAAAATCATTTGAAAATATTGCTGCTCTTTATCTATATTTAGATAATTTATTTGATCAAGATAACAGTGATGACCAATTATTTGCCAGTAGCTACTTACGTGGCTTTATTAGTTTATCTGTTATTGAATTTGGTGATGAGTCGCAAGTACTCTCTCAAGGTCTTGCGGTAAGTATCGATGAAAAACTGCAAGCAGCCCGTACCGAATTAAGCCCGCAAGATAGAAAAATAGTACAAGACTATTGGCTAGATCTTAAACAATCATTTGTATCGGTTTAGCAATAACAGCCGATATTAAATACTATAAATATTTACGACGAATAATATCGCGAATCACAAACCTGTTGGGTGATAAGTTAAAAAGTTCTTGTTTACCAACAGGATATTCGCCACCTGTTAAATCAGCAGTTAAAATATCGGCTAATAGCGGCGCCGTACATAATCCCCTAGCACCCAAGCCGGTAAGTAGGTATAGATTTTTAATCACAGGTGCAGGTTGATGATAACGCCAATTTTTATCTTTTGCTAAATGGGCATAGCTACTTTTATGCTTTGCTATATCAGGCATAGCGCCGACAACGGGTAAGTGATCCGGTGTCATACAGCGCAAACGAGCTTTACTAGAGGTAACGTCTTGTTCGCGCCATGATATTAATTTAGGTAGGCACTTTTCTAACATGGTTAAATTATATTGATCGCCAGCATTTGTTGCCACAATATCGAAACTATCCTTTTCAAATGTCGCGCCGATGCAATGCTGTTGCTGGTGTGCAGGGGTTAGATAACCTTTGTGGCAAATAACTGTAGATAGGTTTTTAATCTGCTCGTTCGTTGCCATATTTGTTATTTGACCACGCACCGAACTCAGTGGTAATTCATCAATAATATTGAGTTTAATCGATTCAGCACCACCACAAAAAACAACGACTTTTTCATTTATTATGCCTTTGCTCGTCGTTAGCTGCCAACTTTTGTCGTCTTGCTGGTTAAGTGCAGTAATGTTTACTTGATTTTTTATCGACAACTGCTGAGTTTGCTGCGCGGCACTAAATAGCTGTTGAACTAATTCACCGGGCGCTATCCAGCCCGCGCTAGGCATAAACAACCCACCATGTTCAAGTTTAATACCGGCTAATAGCGATGCTTGCTCTGCATTTACACTGGTAATTAATTCTTTTGGCCAAGGGCTGGTTTGCTCGAAAATGTTTTGTCTTTTTTCTAAAGCCGTTTTATAGGAAATTTCAAGTAGGCCACACCAATCATGGCTAAAAGCAAAACCTCTGCTGTGTAAGTTTTTATAACATTTTAGTGCGTGCCAAAATGCCTGTTGATAAAACAAGCTAATCTCATCAACTTGTTGATGAATTAAGGGAAACAATGCACCAACATGATTACTTGAAGCGCCTTGAGCAATCTCTTTATCTTTACAATAAAGTGTCACTTTTATATTTTTTTGAGTCAATGCATAAGCAACACAGGCAGCAGCAATGCCACCACCAATAATGGCGACACTTTCAGGTTGCTTAATAATGGGCCTAATTTGATAGCCTTTTCTTTCAAGCGGCGTATTTAAATTTTTTTGTTGTTTAATCACAAGTTTTTATTAAATCCATTGGTTTTCAAGCGCTAAAGATAGTATTTTAACGTGAATTAAATGTGTCTGTCATAAAATTGTAAAAACCAGTGTACACGTGTACACTGAGCAGACCAGTTTGTGGGCAAATTTCTGTATGATATGCCTGATTTTTCAATTTTTAAATGGTTATTCAAATGAAACGTGTAGTGATCACCGGATTAGGCATTGTATCGAGTATCGGTAACAATGCGGAAGAAGTTTTATCATCTCTTAAAGCAGGCCGTTCAGGTATTAGTAAATCTGAAAGCTTTGCAGAAGCTGGTTTAAAAAGTCATGTTTGGGGTAAGCCCACGATTGAGCCTAAAGATCATATTGACCGTAAAGCATTTCGTTTTATGGGTGATGCAGCAGGTTATGCTTACATCGCTATGGAACAAGCCATTAATGATGCCAAACTAACTGAAGAACAAGTATCAAATGTTCGTACCGGTATTGTTGCTGGCTCAGGTGGTGCGTCTTCAGAAAATATTGTTATTACCACGGATACGCTCCGTAATCGCGGTATTCGCCGTGTTGGTCCTTATGCTGTACCTAAAACTATGGGCAGTACCGTTTCAGCTTGTTTAGCAACACCTTTTAAAATTAAAGGTGTCAACTATTCAATCAGCTCTGCATGTGCAACGAGTGCACATTGTATTGGTAATGCTATGGAGCTTATTCAACTGGGCAAGCAAGATATTGTTTTTGCTGGCGGTGGTGAAGAAGTTCATTGGTCTTTAGCGATGATGTTTGACGGTATGGGCGCATTATCTGCGGGTCGTAATGATACGCCAGAGCTTGCTTCACGTACTTATGACGCGGACCGTGACGGTTTTGTTATTTCAGGCGGCGGCGGTATGGTTGTTGTTGAAGAACTTGAGCACGCTTTGGCTCGTGGTGCACATATCTATGCTGAAATTGTTGGCTATGGCGCAACTTCTGACGGTTACGATATGGTCGCTCCAAGTGGTGAAGGCGCAGTACGTTGTATGCAACAAGCTATGCAAGGAGTTGAAGGTAAAGTTGATTATTTAAATACTCACGGTACTTCTACACCTGTTGGCGATGTTAAAGAGCTTGGCGCAATTCAAGAATTGTTTGGTGAAGATTCACCAGCAATTAGCGCAACCAAAGCAATGACGGGTCACGCACTCGGCGCGGCGGGTGTTCATGAAGCTATTTATTCATTACTGATGATGGAAAACAGTTTTGTTGCTCCGTCTATCAATGTTGATAATTTAGATGAAAAAGCGCAAGGCTTAGATATTGTTACTGAAAAGCGTGATGTTGAACTTAACTTGATTATGTCTAACAGCTTTGGCTTTGGTGGCACTAATGCGACTTTAGTGATGAAAAAATATAAATAATGACAAACACCGATACCTTATCATTTAATGCTTAAAGGTATTAGGAATACGCATTGAATGTGATGAACCACGTTTTTTGCTCCGTTACCAATAAATGATTTAGTATTAATTTGTTATTTAAAAGCCACTTTATAGTGGCTTTTTTACATTTAAGATATAATAGCGCTCATTAGTTCAATCATTGCCTTAAGTCTCTTAACCATGAATATTTTTTACGATGAAAACATGCCCTTTGCTCAAGAGTTTTTTGGCGACTTAGGTCAATTACACGCCTTTGTTGGTCGTGAGTTAACCGCTCAACAGGTGAAAAGTGCTGATGTTTTATTCGTGCGCTCGATCACTAAAGTTAACCAAGCGCTATTAGCCAGCAATTCAACTTGTCAGTTTGTTGGTACGGCAACAATTGGTGTTGACCACATTGATCAAACCTATTTAAGTAAACGGGGCATTACCTTTACGGCAGCCCCAGGCTGTAACGCTATTTCTGTTGCTGAATATGTGATCAGTGCTTTGGTTGTCTTAGCTGAACGTTACTTAATTGATTTGTTCTCGTTAACCGTAGGTATTGTTGGTGGTGGTAATACGGGCACTCGTTTAAGTGAAAAATTATCGGCACTGGGGATTAAGTATTTAATTTGCGATCCACTCCTCGCCGCAAAGCAAAAAAATAATACTAAAGACCAACGCTATTATTCATCACTCGATGATGTTTTAGCGTGTGATGTCATTTCATTGCATGTTCCCATCGTTGAAAGCGGCGCACAGCCAACTTTTCACTTACTCAATGAAAAACGCTTAAAGCAATTGCACGAAAAGCAAATTCTTATTAATGCCTGTCGCGGTGAAGTTATCGATAATAAAGCGTTACTGGCGCTAAAAAAGCAAGGGCATGGTTTGAAAGTTGTTTTAGATGTTTGGGAAAATGAGCCCAATATATTGCATGAACTTATTACCTACACTGAAATATCTTCGGCGCACATTGCCGGTTATAGCTTAGAAGGAAAAGCACGTGGTACAGAAATGCTCTATCAGGCATTATGTCAACAACTGAACATACCGATAGAAAAGCACTTAAGTGACTTTTTACCACCGTCATCAATAACCGAAGTTGAAATTAATCAACCGTTCGAGCAAATACTACTAAACCAGCTCGTGAAAATGGTTTACGATGTACGCCGTGATGACGGAATTTTCAGAGAAACAATTTTAAGTCATGGCTTTGACCACATTCGCAAAACTTATCCGGCTCGCAGGGAGTTTTCTGCGGTTAAAGTAAGCATGACAAATCAAGCCAAGAGTGATGTGCCACATCGTCTTGGTTTTCTTAAAAAGTAATTTATTTAATGTATATAAAGTACTAATCTTCAAAGCAAAGAGAGAGTGACATGGCACAGAAATTTGATGTCTGCGTATTAGGCGCTACAGGTTTGGTGGGTAAAACCATCATTGAAATATTAGAAGAACGTGATTTTCCAATTAATAAATTATACCCGCTGGCGAGTGCTCGTTCAGCCGGTGAATTTATTGACTTTAATGGCCAAAGTATTGAAGTGCTAGATGCTGACCATTTTGATTTTAGTCAAGCGCAAATTGGCTTTTTCTCGGCGGGTGGCTCAATTTCAGCTAAGTTTGCTCCTATTGCTGGTGAAGCAGGGTGTATCGTTATAGATAATACCTCTGAGTTTAGATACGACGCAGATATTCCGCTAATCGTTCCTGAAGTTAACCCAAGTGCATTAGCTGATTACAGAAACCGTAATATTATTGCTAACCCTAATTGTTCAACTATTCAAATGATGGTCGCGCTAAAGCCTATTTATGACGCTGTGGGTATTAACCGTATTAATGTCTCTACTTACCAATCAGTTTCTGGTGGTGGTAAAGCAGCAATGGACGAATTAGCTAAGCAAACGGCCGATTTGTTAAGTGGAAAACCTGTTGAGACTAAACATTTTCCTCGTCAAATCGCTTTTAATGTTATCCCGCAAATTGATGTTTTTATGGATAATGGTTATACCAAAGAAGAAATGAAAATGGTTTGGGAAACGAAAAAAATCCTAGGCGATGAAAACGTTCTTGTTAATCCAACAGCGGTTCGTGTGCCAGTATTCTTTGGTCACGGTGAAGCTTTGCATATTGAAACGGGATCACCGATTTCAGCAGAAGAAGTTAAGGATTTACTTGAGCAAGCTGAAGGTATTGTTGTTTGTCGTAATGATGAAGACTTTCCAACACAGATAGGCGATGCAAGCGGAAAAGATGCCACTTATGTTGGTCGTATTCGTGAAGATATTAGTCATAGTTGTGGGATCAATATGTGGGTTGTTGCTGACAATGTACGTAAAGGTGCGGCAACAAATAGTGTACAAATTGCTGAACTATTGGTTAAAGACTACCTTTCATAACATCTCTTTCATAAATGAGTTAGCGTTAAATTTGAGTTAACCTTAAGATTTATTAAAGAAAAATCAAAACTCGTCGTTATAGTTAACGACGAGTTTTTTTGTTCCATTATTACTAAAAAAATTTGTATTAACTTGCTATGATATAAATAGCAGCTGTAGGGTTGGAATAAAATTTGCTTTACTTTCTCTAGGCTTGAAGTGCCAAACAATTGGCAGTAAATAAAAATAATTAGGAAAACTTGATGCATCGATTATTACGCCTGTGCCTGTGGCAGGTAATATTTATAAGCATTACCACGTATAGTGTTTCTTTGTTCGCCTTTGAAGAAGGCGGTATTCGTATTCGAGGCCCCAAGGCGACGGATATGTTTCCGTACGATCAATACGGGCCTATTACCTCAAAAGATACCCTATGGAATATTGCTTTAAAAGTTCGTCCAGACCCTACTTTGTCTGTTTATCAAGTGATGCAGGCGTTATATCAAAAAAACCCGCAAGCATTTAAAGAAAATAACTTAAACCATCTTAACAATGGCCAGTACTTAAAATTGCCGTCTGTTGATGAAATGCGTGCCATAAATCCTCTTGCGGCAAAAAGTAAATCAACAACCGACGATAAAACATGGCAAAAGAAAGTAGCTAAAACCGTTAAGAAAAAAATTGTTCCTCCTGCTGAACTCGCTATTAAAAAGAAAGATTTAGATGCAACTAAAAAAGAAATTAATGCGCAGCTTGAAGAAATAAATTCTAAGCAAACCGTCCGTTTAGAAACAATTCAAAATGACGTCTTAGATTCAATTGATGGCTTACAAGCAATACTCAAAGAAAATGAAAACTTAAATTCTCGCTTAAGTAATTTCAATGAACAACTCGATGTTATGCAAAATGAAGTCGCAAAAGGCAAAGAAATAAAGCTTCAACTTAATGATGTTATAGCGCTGCAACAAGCATTATTGCAAAAAGCAGAAGCCAGAGAGCAAGAGTTATTACTAGAAAAGCAAAAAGCAGAACTTGAAAGCGAAGGCGTAACATCACAGCTTTGGTTTCAGATATTAATGTCAACATTACCAGCAGCCTTTGCATTGAGTCTTGTCTTTTGGTTCTTGCGTCGTAAAAAAGGTGGCGAAACTAAAACCGCGACTAAGCCTAAAAAATCAAAAGCCGTCGTAGAAGAAAAAGCAAAACCAGCAGTAGAACAATCTCTTGGTGCTTTAGATAATGAGCTTTCACTTGATGATGAGTTATCGCTAGATGATGAGTTATCGTTAGATGATGAGTTGTCTATGGACTTAGGTGAAGACGAGCTTAATTTAGATGATTCATTATTTGCCGACGACGCTGATGATGAATTAGGTTCATTAGATGATGACGATGACGTGATCCATTTAGATGATGATCTAGACGACTTGGACGGACTTGATGATCTCGATGATTTAGAAGACATATCACTTGATAGTGATGAGTTAGAGGGGGGCGAGTTAGATCAAAGTGACTTAGACTCTTTACTTTCAGGCCTTGATGACGAAGATGACGAAGTTCAAGCTGATACAAGCCAGAGCAACAATAAGAGTGAAAGTAAAGAAGAGCAGCCTGGAGAAGTTCTAGAAGGCGGCGAATTAGATCAAGATTTACTGAATGATTTATTAAATGATATTGGCGACGAAGACGAAGATAGTACTTTAGAGGGCATTGAATCTCTACATGAAGAAGCTACAACAGAGTTAACCGACCCAGATGATATTGATGCGCTGATGGATTCAATGGCCTTAGCAGCGCCGGAGCCTGATGAAGGAGCTTCGGCTGAGTTAACCGACCCAGACGATATCGATGCACTGATGGATTCAATGGCCGCCGCAGCGCCAAAACCTCAGCCAGAAGAAGATACAGTAGCTGATAGTCATGCTGAGTTAACTGACCCAGACGATATTGATGCACTGATGGATTCAATGGCCGCCGCAGCGCCAAAACCTCAGCCAGAAGAAGATACAGTAGCTGATAGTCATGCTGAGTTAACCGACCCAGACGATATCGATGCACTGATGGATTCAATGGTCGCCGCAGCGCCAAAACCTCAGCCA
>NZ_VOLR01000028.1 GCF_007954355.1 Colwellia hornerae | reverse complement strand
TAAAACGTTAAGTTAACTGTTTAGCTCTTATACAGAGTAGTTAACTTATCAAAACGTCCGTTTGGGTTACCCCTTGGAACTGGAGCGCATTCTAGACATTTCTCGCTGGGCGTCAACCCTTTTTTGTCATATTTTTGAAATAAACGTTTGTTCGCTCAATTAACGTACAGGCCGCATTTTTATTGAGGTTTATTCGAACAAATCTCACATTTATTAACCATCTAACTATAATTTACTAACATGGTATTCTTGTAGGTATTTATATTTATACTCTATATAACTGATATTTTTTCATCCTTTAGACGTTATTTGCTAAGATTAACGTACCAGTTCACAACTTAATCGCCATTATGAATAAAACTAAATTCCGTAGCTATAATAAAATCACGCCAAAATTGGGCAAAAAAGTCTATGTTGATGAGTCTTCTATACTTGTTGGAGATATATCTATCGGGGACGATGTCAGTATATGGCCTTTGGTAGCGGCCAGAGGTGATGTTAATACTATTAGCATTGGCAATAGAACCAATGTCCAAGATGGTACGGTATTACATGTAACCCGTAAAAGCGCTGGTAACCCAACCGGTAATCCTCTCATTATAGGTGAAGATGTTACCGTTGGTCACAAGTGCATGCTGCATGGTTGCACGTTAGGAGATCGTATACTTGTTGGTATGGGGGCGATCATTATGGATGGTGCTGTTATTGAGAATGACGTTTTCATTGGCGCAGGTTCTTTGGTGCCTCCCCATAAGACGTTAGAGAGTGGTTACTTATATGTGGGTAACCCGATAAAACAAGTAAGATTGCTAAAAGAAAGTGAGCAAGCATTTCTTAGCCAATCCGCAATTAATTATGTTGAGCTTAAGAATGAGTATCTTGCTCAACAATAATTACTTAACCCACTACTTATAGTCTAGCTCTATTCGACTTTCAGGGAGTGGCTCATTAACGTCGAGCCATTCCTCAACGATTACTTCTAAATCAAATTTCAATGCATCACTTAGTACATTATGCTGTTCACACTTAATAAGAATATCAATACGTTCACCTGAGAGTAAGCCCGAAAAGACCCAGCCCTTTTGGTTTTTGTCATAAGTAATGTCGTCGTTGAAGATTATTTGCTGGTTCATCTTTAATCCTCTTGTCTTAGCCTATTTAATACCTGTGCTGTTACAGGGAAAACATTTCGCCAAATCCTAAAGCTTTCAGCGGCTTGTTCTACCAACATACCTAAGCCATCAATGACCTTAGTTGCTCCATTTATTTTTGCCCAAGCTAAAAAGGGGCTAAGTTCTTTGCCGTAAACCATATCATAACAGTCCGTATTAGCGACAAGCGCTGTTGATATCGGTGGAATTTTACCTGTTAAGCTGGCCGATGTTGCATTAATAATAAGGTCAAATTTTTCTTCTCCCAGATCATCAAATCCGGCCGCCGTTAGTTTATTGTTATTAAACTTTTTAATTAACTGTTCCGCTTTACTGACCGTTCTATTGGCGATAATGATTTTCTGTGGTGCTTGGGCTAATAAAGGTAAAATGACGCCTTTAGCAGCACCACCCGCGCCAAGTAATAAAATACGACTATTTTTTAATAATATTTTATGATTAAGAAGGTCTTGTACAAGCCCTTCCCCATCGGTGTTATCGCCTAATATTTCTCCATCAACAAAGGTTAAGGTATTTACAGCGCCAGCAAGTTGAGCTCGCTCGGTTAGTTGATCACATAACGCCATCGCTTGCTCTTTAAAGGGAGCTGTAATGTTGGCACCTTTAGCGCCACTTTGCATAAAAGTAATTATCGTTTGTTCAAATAAGTCTAGGGCCACATATTCACTTTGGTAGTTAAGTTGCTGCTGAGTTTGCTGAGCAAAAGATTGATGAATAATGGGCGAACGTGATTGTTTGATGGGGTTACCAAAGACGCGATATTGATCCATAGAAGGCACTGAGTAATTAATTATACTTAAGATTATCGTAATAAAGCCATGATGAATATAAAAAAAGCAGTAACCTTTATATAAAAAGTTACTGCCTTATAAGCGTATGATTAAGTGTTAGCGCTATTAATAACGCTAAAACTTATAACCTAACATGATTGAATAAACCATAGGATCAATCTCTACTGACGCAGACCCTTTAATGTTACCAATTTTGAAACTAGCATCGGTATTAATATCAATATAACGAGCGGAAGCATTTACATGCCACTGATCATTTATTAAGTAGTCGGCGCCGACTTGAAATGAGAAACCTAATGAACCATCTAACTCTAAATCATTAAAACCTAAAGATTCAGGTGTACTTTTAAAGCCTTCATCAAAAAATATGGTGTAATTAATACCAATGCCAACGTAAGGTTTTACGTTAGCGGCATTATTAAAATAATAAAGTGCACTAATTGTTGGTGGTAACTGTGTTACTTCGGCTAGTGTTGCACCGTCAACGTTTGCACCAAACAGCCCAGCAGAAATACGCTGTTGATCATCGATGATGACATCATGGGTAAATGGTGTTGCAGCTAAAACTTCTACCGCCCAGTTGTTATCATAGAAATAAACAAAATTTAAGCCTAGTTGAGTATTGTCTTCAACAGAAAGAGATAACGGCGTGTTACCTCCTAATGCTGCAACATAAACACCTGACTTACCGCTATCAGGGCTAACCATAGTGGCACCACCACGGAAAACGAAATCTCCTGCTTTATAATCTTCAGCGAAGGCAGTTAAAGAAAGAGAAGCTAAGACAGCTAAAGTAAGTAAACGTTTTTTCATGTGAAAAGTCCCTATTTATTTTATGGGTATTTGATGGTGCGGATTTTATAGAAACTTAAAAATAAAAACATGACCTAGCGCAATAAAATTGTCTTGTTTTACTTTTATTTGAACCTTATAGAAATAAAGGGTAATTGATATTAAATGACCGTGGGATTTGTAAGCTTTGCAGATGTAATATGAAACACTTAGCGTAATTTATATAAAAAACGAGAAGCTTAACGCTTCTCGTTTAATCGGTAATTAATAAAATCTAGCAGACTTATTATAATTATAGGCGATAAGGGTTATTGAGCTAACCAGTCTTGTGGCACTAAGTACTGTGCCAGTTCTGCTTCTTGACTTGTTGGGTCGGGTTGATAATTATATTCCCAACGAGCGAGTGGTGGCATCGACATTAATATTGATTCTGTGCGGCCACCTGACTGTAAACCAAATAAAGTTCCACGGTCAAAGACCAAATTAAACTCAACATAGCGGCCACGACGGTATAATTGAAATTGACGTTGTTGCTCAGAAAATTCAATATGCTTTCTTTTTTCGATAATGGGAACATAAGCGTCAACAAAGCCTTGCCCAACAGCTTTAATGTAATTTAAACAGGTGTCAAAATCCCATTGATTCAAATCATCAAAGAATAAACCACCAACACCACGCGTTTCATCGCGATGCTTTAAATAAAAATATTCGTCACACCATTGCTTATGTTCGTCATAAACATTTTCACCAAAAGGCTGACAAAGGGATTTAGCGGTTTGGTGCCAATGAACAACATCTTCTTTTATCGGGTAGAAAGGGGTTAAATCAAAACCACCACCAAACCACCAAACAGGCTCTTCACCCTCTTTTTCAGCGATAAAAAATCGTACATTAGCGTGTGACGTTGGAATATAAGGATTTTTAGGGTGAATAACTAATGAAACACCACAAGCTCGCCAAGTTCTTCCCGCTAATTCAGGACGATGGGCACTTGCTGATGGAGGTAGTTTATCACCCGAGACTTCTGAAAAATTAACACCACCTTGTTCGATGACAGTCCCGTCGGTTAATACTCGAGTACGGCCACCACCCCCTTCAGCGCGTATCCAGTTATCTTCAACAAACTGCCCGCTACCATCGGCAGCTTCTAATGCTGAACAAATATTGTCTTGCAGTGATTTTAAAAATTCAATGACTGTTGCTATGCTTACTTTGCTCATGTGCGAATTGTCTCTCCGGTCAGTGCATCAATTATCTTTGACGGTTGAGTATACCCTAAAGTATTGCCTTTTATGATGAAATCGATTTCAGCTGACAATGTTTCTTCAACTTCTTGCCAAGTTCTTGCTGGTTGCTCTCCCGATAGGTTGGCACTGGTAGAAACAATTGCTTTATTTAACTTATTGCATAGCGCTACTACATCAGGTTGGCTGGTCAATCGAACAGCTATTGTGGAAAATTTCCCGGTAAGTAGCCGATGAGTATTACTGTTTTTTGGCAGTAACTGAGTAATACCGTCAGGCCAGCGAGAAAGTATACTAAAGCGTTTATCTTGCGGTATTTTACTGTCATCAATATAAGGCAGTAATTGAGAGTAGTTAGCTGCTAGCAAGATAAGGCCCTTTTCTGGAGAGCGGTTTTTAATGCTGAGTAACTTTTCAATAGCGAGTAAATTATCGGGATCGCAACCTAGGCCAAAAACAGCTTCGGTTGGATAAGCAATAATACCACCTTGGCTGTAAGCCTCTACGGCAGAAGTCATCATAAATAATAATGGAAAATAAAAGGATTATTTTCTGATTATACGGCGTTTATCTAGCAGATAAAATAAGTGTTTAATTTCAGATAAAAATAATTTTATCGCCAAAATTAAACACTTGATAGTTATCAGAGACTTTTGACTTTTTCACGTAAAATAAATTTTTGTACTTTACCTGTCGAAGTTTTTGGTAAATCACTAAACACGATTTTCTTAGGGGCTTTAAATGTAGCCATATGTTCTCGACAAAAACTAATGATATCTTGCTCTGTAGCGCTTCGGCCTCGCTTTAATGAAACAAAGGCACAGGGTGTTTCACCCCATTTTTCATCACTTTTAGCAACAACAGCTGCCTCTAAAATATCAGGGTGTTGATATAAAATACTTTCGATTTCTACTGAAGATATATTTTCTCCACCTGAAATAATAATATCTTTAGAACGATCTCTTATTTCAATATAACCATCGGGATGCTTAACGGCTAAATCACCAGAATGAAACCAACCATGTTTAAATGCTTCATTGGTCGCTTTCTCATTTTTTAAATAACCTTTCATCATGCTATTACCACGAAACATAATTTCACCAACCGTTTCAGCATTACAAGGTACCGGTTGCATCGTGTCGGGGTCTAATACATCGACTTCTTCTTGCGTAGGGTAGCGCACACCTTGACGCGCTTTTAACGCCGCTCGTTCATCGTCACTTTTATCATTCCATTCATCTTTCCACTCACTTACCACACAAGGTCCATAAACCTCGGTTAGACCATAACCTTGAGTGATATCAAATCCCATTGCTTCCATTCCTTTAATGACAGAAGGTGGTGGTGGTGCACCCGCGGTCATAATATTTATGCCACGCGGTACTTTTGCCAATAGCGCTTGATCTGCATTTAAAATCATATTTAAGACAATTGGCGCGCCACAAAAATGGCTGACCTTATGTTCAATTAAACTTTCAATGATTGCGCTAACTTCTACCTGCCTTAAGCAAACTTGTGTTCCACCCACAGCAACAACAGTCCATGGAAAACACCAACCATTACAATGGAACATTGGCAGTGTCCACAGGTACACAGAGTTATTACCTAATGGCCAGATCATGTTGTTACCCAGCGAGTTTAAATAAGCGCCACGATGTGAATAGACCACACCTTTTGGGTTACCCGTTGTCCCTGAGGTATAATTTAACGCCAGTGCTTGCCATTCATCATCAATTAAACTTCCTGTGAAATTTTCATTACCTTCAACAAGTAAGTCTTGATACTCAACACAACCTAAACGCTCACCACCTTCACTCATTACATCATCGATATCAATAATCAGCGGTTGACGTGAACATAAGGTTAGTGCTTTTTTTACCACAGATGAAAAAGCTGTGTCGGTTAAGAGTACGTCACATTCGCCATGGTCGAAAAGAAAAGCAATACTCTCAGCGTCTAAACGAATATTTATAGAATGTAATACTGCCCCCGTTAACGGCACACCATAATGGGCATCTAAAAAGGCAGGGATATTAGCCGCCATTATTGCCACAGTATTACCGGGCTTAACACCGCGTTGCATTAATGCTGAGGCTAGGCGTCTGACATTATTACGGTATTCGCGATAAGTAATTTTTTGTTTACCATGAATTATGGCAACGCGTTCAGGATGAACATCGGCGGTTCGGTTTAAAAAGTTAATCGGTGTTAAAGGCTGGCTATTGGCTGCAACTTTTTCTAAGCCTTGGTCATAAATATTATTCATCGACTTTCCTCATCATATTACGGTGCTGGTAGCTATTTAGTGCTACTTAATTTTTGCACTCACTGGGGATAGTTTACGCCTATTATTGTGTATAAAAATTATCCTTTGGTCTAATGGCGTAATTTGACTATTAACATTCGTCGCAGTACATAACTAGACGAGTCTTGTAAGGATTATGGTATTTATTCGCAGGAAGTCTTTATATTTTAACTAAACAAAACATAAGGGTAAATGTTGGCAATAAAAAAACCAGCAAATAGCTGGTTTTTCAAGTAACGGATAAAGACTCAGTTAAGTTAACTTTGCTTGCATCGCTTCATCTTTCGCAAGTAAAGCAATAACATTAGCTGCACGTTCTGCTTTTACTTTTTCAGCAATAGATTGATCAGCAACACCTAATATCTGTGCAGCTAAATAACCGGCATTTTTAGCGCCAGCTTTACCAATAGCAACAGTTGCAACCGGTATTCCACCTGGCATCATAACGGTAGAAAGTAAGGCATCATGACCTTGTAGTGGTCCGTTATCAATTGGAACACCAATAACTGGACGAGTGGTCATACCTGCAACAGCGCCGGCTAAATGTGCCGCTAAACCCGCAGCACAGATAAATACTTTACAACCACGTTCTTCAGCGTCCTTTACATAAGCTTTAGCAGCATCAGGCGTTCTGTGTGCTGAACGAACACGTACTTCGTGTTCAATACCGAATGTTTTTAAAACGCTGATAGTCGCTTGCATAACAGGTAGGTCAGAATCTGAACCCATTAAAATTGCAACAAAAGTTGATGACATTTGTCTCTCCAGAAGTTTAGTTAAATAATTGCACTTATTATATCTCTTTACGCTTATAGGTGCATTTCTTTTCTGGACATATTATGACATTACCGCTGGCCATTTTGCGCTTCACTAATATCGGCCATTGGCATTGAGGGCATTTTTCAGCAACGGGCGGGTAATTAAGGACATACTTGCATTTAGGATATTGCTCGCAAGAATAAAAAGTTTTTCCATAGCGATTGGTGCGCTCAGTTAATTCTGCTTGCTTACCCTTTTTCTGACACTGCGGGCAAGCTACACCAACGTCTTCTTGGCCACTAGTATCTTCAATGTGATGACATTGAGGATAATTAGAACAACCGATAAACATTCCATATCGGCCTTGTTTAACCGCAAGTTCATGTTGACACTCTGGACATTCAGTGCCGGCTAAGACTTTATCTTCTAAACGTTCGTGTTCGACAACTGGACGGGTAAATTCGCAAGCAGGATATGAAGCACAGCCAAAAAACTTTCCTGACTTACTATTCTTTATAACAATTTCACTGCCACATTCTGGGCACACTTCATACGCTTTTTCTAAAGCATGTTCGTGCTGTGAAAATAAGGGTTTATCAGAATTAGGCATAATGCATTCACTAGAATATTGTTAACGTTATTATGCCACGATTAGCTAAACTTAAGCGAGTTATACGATTGACACTTAATGTAATGGGCCTTCTTGCTCATCAAAAATAAGATCTTCCATTTGTGAGTAAGCATTTTCTTTACCTGGCACATTAAATAGCACCATAAGTACCACCCACTTTAAATCATCAATCGAAAAGAACTTAGTGTCTAATTCCATTACGCGGTCAATAACCATTTCTCGTGTGGTAAAATCAAGGACATTAACTTGCTCTAAGAACAAGAGAAAACCTCGACACTCTACGTCAAGTAATTGCATTTCATCATCAACATAAACACGAACTGAACGACGCCCTACTCGCGTTAAATACGGATAAGCATCAGTGTCTTGCAATGCAGCTAGCTTTTCTAACCAACTTAACGCTTTATATATTTCGTCTTGATGAAAACCTGCTCGGGTAAGTTCATCCGTTAATGACTCATGATCCACCATAATTTCGGCTTCACTATGTATATAGTTTTCAAAAAGATACATCAGTATATCAAACATAATTAGCCCCTATTTTACTCTTAGGTAACCTCCTGGAACCGTAGCAACCAGACCTTTAAGCTCTAACATTGTTAACCGAGTTAGTACTACATCTATCGGTAGTCTACTTCGTGAAACCACCATATCTACGGGGGTGATTTCATAACCCACACTAGCTAACAATGAATCGTTAAACAAGTGTTGTTTTTGACTTTTTTCTAAGCTTTGTTCTTTCTCTTTGTTTATTGTTAAGTTTAGACCACTTTGTGGCAGCCGATCTATTTCATCTACTATATCGGCAATATTATCGACAAGTTTAGCACCTTGTTTAATGAGCCAATGACACCCTTTAGCTTGCGGATTATTAATAGTGCTTGGTATAGCAAACACGTCACGATTTTGTTCTATGGCGCAACGAGCGGTTACCAAGGAACCACTTTTAATGGTGGCTTCAACCACAAGCACACCGATACTTAAACCACTAATAAGTCTATTTCGCTTGGGAAAGTAACCGGGTTTAGGTGGCGTGTTAGGAGGGAATTCACTGATAATAGCACCATCATTGTCTAGAATATTTTTTGCGAGTAATCGATGCCTTGCTGGATACACTTGGTCTAAACCGGTTGCAACAACCGCAATGGTGTTACCTCCTACGGATAAAGTGCCCTGATGAGCAGAGCCATCTATACCTAGCGCTAAACCACTCGTGATCACTAATCCTGCATTTGCTAACTGCTGTGCAAATTTAAAGGCATTCTCTCGACCATTAATACTGGCATCTCGACTCCCCACCATCGCAATTTGCGCTCGGTTTAATAGGCTAATATTTCCTTGGGCAAATAAAATTAACGGCGGATCATAAATTTGCTTTAACTGTGCGGGGTAACGCGAATCAACAAAAGGAATAATACTACTAAGACATTGCTCAGTGGCAGCAATAATATCAGAGATTCTTTGCCAATCAGGAGTTCTGATCGCCGCTCTTTGTTTTTCAGTAAGGTTTAATGAAGACAGTTGTTGTGAGGAATGAAAGAGTTGTTCTACTCCAAAGAGTTCTACCAGTCTTAATTTTTTATGGATTGCTAGCCGTGGTATAAGCTTAAGCGCTAGCCAAAAGTGACTTGCGCTTTTATTTTTATGCTCATCGCCTTGTTGAGGAATATCAGCTGAACTATGCTTTACTGTCACTGTCTTCTCCTTAAGTACAGCGGTTTTTACTTGTTAATTAAGGTCAATTGCCTACCCGTTAATTTTCCATCGGTGAAGTAATAATATCTTGTAATCGAAGTGGTTTACTTGAACGCATAACGAGCGCTAAGCTAACTTGCTGATACACTTTAAAAACCATCATCTCGCCGACAACCTCTTCTGGCATTTTATAATCAGAATTGTCAACATTTGCCATACGATTCCAACGAGATGCGCCTTTGGTATACGTTGGACCATTACTTGTTTCAACAACACCTGGACTGATCCGTTTTACCGAGACAATATCTCCTTGTTCAACAGCATGCTCTGCACCGCGATTAATCATCACGACTTCGAGTTTTCCAAATTCGCTCAAACCACTCATACTGTTTATAATCAGTCCACGTAAAGATTTAGTCGCCGGCTTTAGGGTAAAAAATGATGGATATTGTTGATTTTCATTAACCGGCATAATGAAATCACCTGAACGAATTTCTTGTTTGACGCCATCGACATACAAGGTAGCGGGTACGTTATTGTCACTATCACCGCTACGTAAAACTTTACCCGTACCGACAACACCAATGTTGTAGCCTAGAAGCTCTTGCGTTTCAGGGTCATAAATCGGCTTTTCTTTTTGATATATGCCGTAACCTTTGCCCAACTCTAATTCGCCGTTTACATAGAGATTAAAGCCGTCAATACTTGAATTATAACCTTCATCACTGCCTAATATATAAGGGAGCTTTGCAATGTCATCTTCCGATAAAATTCGGCTGTACTTGATATAAGGCGCAATAACATCCAAGGATAAGCTTGAAATAGCAGATTGATCTTTTAATTGTACCCGAGCTCGAGGCGACCATTTAAGTTCAGGTTTGCCACGCACTAACATCGGTTGTCCTTGTTCGTCAAAAACTAAGCGAAGTTCGTCACCCGGATAAATTAAATGAGGGTTATTAATATCAGGATTCAGTCGCCACAACTTTGGCCATAGCCAAGGCTGCTTGAGGAAGATTGCTGAAATGTCCCACAAAGTGTCCCCCTTTTTAACAAAGTAAGATTTTGGAGCATTTTTATTTAATGTTAACTCATCAGCAGCAATCAATACTGAGAAAGACAAGCTGACGATTAACAATAAACTACGTATTAGCATGATAGTTCGCCTATTAAACAGATATATTAAGCTTTTAGCCTAAACCACTATTATTAATTATATTTAATAGCTAAAATTGAAACATAACACTCAATGCGATATTTCGCGAATTTTTTGAATATTTATGACTATTTTAAACGTACTTAGATTTCCTGACGAACGCTTGCGCACTAAAGCGGCACCTGTTGAAAACATTAACAGTGATGTACAACAAATAATTGATGACATGTTTGAGACCATGCGAGAAGAGAACGGTGTTGGTTTAGCTGCCACCCAGGTCAATGTCCATCAGCGTATTGTTGTGATTAATGTTTCTGAAGACGAAGACCAATCTTATGTCTTGATCAATCCAGAAATAATTAGCCATAGTGATACGACCGAAATTAATGAAGAAGGTTGTTTATCTGTGCCCGGTTGCTATGCAAAAGTTGACCGTTACACGGAAGTGACCGTGAAAGCGCTCGACCGAGACGGACAAGCCTTCACCTTAAACGCAACTGAGTTACTAGCAGTTTGTATTCAACATGAATTAGATCATCTAGATGGTAAGTTATTTGTTGATTATCTATCACCATTAAAACGCCAGCGTATAAAAGCAAAACTAGAAAAAGAAGCACGTTTAGCCAACAATTAATTATTGTTTTTATTAATATAATTCGGAATAAAACCTTGTCAAAAGCTCTTAAAATTATTTTTGCTGGCACGCCAGACTTTGCTGCACAACATCTGGCGGCGCTCATTAACTCTCATCATGAGGTGGTAGCGGTTTACTGCCCTCCCGATAAACGTGCTGGACGTGGTAAGAAGCTAACCGCTTGTGCTACCAAAGAACTCGCTTTAGCGCATGATATTGTTGTTGAACAACCGGTTAATTTTAAAGACGCTGGCGATCAAGAAAAGCTGGCCAACTATAATGCTGATATTATGGTGGTAGTCGCTTACGGTTTATTACTGCCAATGGTTATTTTAGAAGCACCACGTTTAGGCTGCGTAAATGTACATGGCTCAATATTACCGAAATGGCGTGGCGCTGCACCTATTCAACGTTCATTAGAAGCAGGTGATAAAGAAACGGGTGTGACCATTATGCAGATGGACAAAGGTTTAGACACCGGTGACATGATAGCTAAAGCAACCTGTGAAATTACTCAACAAGATACTAGTGCAACACTCTATGACAAATTAGCTCGTATTGGTCCGATTGCTTTACTGAGCACACTTGATTTAATGGCTGAAAATAAACATAACGCCGAACCTCAAGATAATAATTTAGCTAACTATGCCGCCAAACTTGATAAAGATGAAGCAGAATTAGATTGGCAATTATCCGCTGCAGAGCTTCATCGTAAGATTCGTGCTTATATGCCATGGCCAGTCGCACAATTTACCTTTACTGATGAAAAAAATACCGAACATCGTATTCGTGTTTGGCAGGCAAGCTTTACTGATGATGCTCATGGCTATCTTCCTGGGACAATAATATCGGCAAATAAAAATGGCGTTACTGTTGCTACAGCCTCTGGCTCACTATGCTTAGCGTCATTACAATTACCCGGTAAAAAGCCAATGCCAGCGCGTGATATTTTAAACGGAAAAGCACTATGGTTTGCTGAACATAGCAATATTAATAACTTAACTGCAAACAACTTGAGTGAACAATAATGGCGACTAATATTAGAGCTCTAGCGGCAAGGTGTTGTTTTGCTGTTGTCGATAAAGGCAGAAGTCTTAGCGATGAATTACCCAAAGCTCAAGCGAAAGTAGAAGGTAAAGATAAAGGCCTTTTACAGGAACTTTGTTACGGCGTTTTACGCTATCTACCTGCCCTTGAATATGACTTACGCCAGCTAATGGATAAACCATTAAAAGGTAAACAACGGGTTGGTCACTTTCTTATTCTAGTGGGTATATATCAAGTAAAACATACCCGTATTCCCGACCATGCCGCGGTGAGTGAAACGGTAGCGGCGACAAAACCTTTAAAGTGTGATTTTTTAAGAGGTTTAATTAATGGCGTCTTACGTAATATTCAGCGGAATCTAGCCAAAGAAGATGCTGCTGAAATTGCAGCAAAGTTACCTGATCCGATAAAATATTCACACCCTAGTTGGTTTATCAAAAAAGTTCAAAACGCTTATCCAGACCAATGGCAAGAAATTCTTAATGCTAATTTAGAGCGACCGCCGATGTGGTTAAGGGTCAATCAACGCCACCATAATGTCACTGAATATTTAGCCTTACTTGAGCAAGCAGAAATCCCTGTAGCGCTTGTTGACGATAAATCATCAGCGATTAAACTCGTTAATGCTGTTGATGTTAATAAGCTACCTGGTTTTATTGATGGTTGGATCTCAGTTCAAGATGGTGCGGCTCAACAAGCCGCGACATTACTCGATACACAAGCCGGCGATGTAGTACTTGATTGTTGTGCTGCGCCAGGGGGTAAAACTTGCCACATTCTAGAATTAACCCCTAACTTAGCTAAAATGACGGCCATTGATATTGAAGAAAGTCGTTTATTGAGAGTAGCAGAAAACTTATCGCGTCTTAACTTATCAGCCGAAGTGATTACTGCTGATGCTGCTTCAAAAGAATGGTGGGATGGACAACTTTTCGACCGTATTCTGCTGGATGCGCCCTGCTCGGCTACCGGAGTAATTCGTCGCCACCCCGATATAAAATGGTTGAGAAAAGCAGAAGATATTGAAAAGCTGGCAATATTACAGCAACAAATATTAAAAAACATTTGGTCTTTGCTTAAACCCGGCGGTACTTTACTTTACGCAACCTGTAGTATTTTACCTGAAGAAAATATTGAGCAAATCGAACAGTTCTTATCTGAGAATAACAATGCTAAATTAGTACCAATAACAAATGAGCAAACCGACATTGGCTGGCAAATTTTGCCAAATGAACAATCAATGGATGGTTTTTACTACGCTAAATTAGAAAAACAATAGGGTCTGTTGCTCTTTCAACTTAGCCGTTTAAAGACTAAAAATTAAAGTTAACTTATGAAAATAATAATAATTGGCGCAGGGCAAGTGGGCGGAACATTAGCTGAAAATCTTGTTGGTGAGCGTAACGATATTACGCTCATTGATACCAATGCAGAAACCTTGCATGAATTACAAGATAAAATGGACTTGCAAGTTGTTATTGGTAATGGCTGTCACCCCGATGTATTAAAGCAAGCGGGTGCAGAGGATGCCGAATTGGTTATCGCGGTAAGTAGCGATGACGCAACAAATATGCTCGCCTGCCAAATTTGTTATACATTATTTAACACCGCAAATAAAATAGCCCGAATTCGTTCATCACAAATATTACGCTATCAAAAAGAACTCTTTCAATCAAAAAACATCCCCGTAGATCATGTTATTGCCCCAGAACAATTAGTTACCCGTGATATTGCGCGTTTAATTGATTATCCAGGCGCACTACAAGTCTTAGAGTTTGCCCAAGGGAAAGTCAGTCTAGTCGCGGTAAAAGCTTATTATGGTGGTTTATTGGTTGGCCATGCCCTATCAACCTTGCGTGAACATATTCCCAATGTTGATACTCGAGTTGCCGCTATTTATCGTAACGGCAAACCTATTCGTCCGCTCGGTACTACCGTTATTGAAGCCGATGATGAAGTGTTTTTTATTGCCGCAACCATACATATTCGAGCGGTGATGAATGAATTGCAAAAACTCGAAGCGTCATACAAAAGAATTATGATTGCTGGCGGTGGTAATATAGGCGCCGGTTTAGCCAAGATATTAGAAAAAAACCATCAAGTTAAACTTATTGAACGTTCACCAAAGCGTGCGGAATATTTAGCATCAGAACTTAACGATACCTTAGTTTTTGTCGGTGATTCTTCCGACCAAGAACTGTTACTTGAAGAACATATTGACCAATTCGACGTCTTTATTGCGGTCACCAATGACGATGAAGCGAATATTATGTCGTCGTTGTTAGCAAAACGTTTAGGTGTGCGTAAAGCGATGGTACTTATACAGCGAAGTGCTTACATAGATTTAGTACACGGCAGTGAGATTGATATAGCCGTATCACCACAGCATGCTACTATTTCAGCGCTATTAACACATGTCCGCCGTGGTAGTATAGATAACGTATATAGCTTACGTGGCGGTGCTGCAGAAGCTATTGAGATTATTGCTAAAGGCGATGAAAAATCGTCGAAAGTCGTCGGCAAAACTATTCAAGCCATTAAACTCCCACCAGGCACAACCATTGGCGCCATTGTTAGGCAGGATGAAGTGTTAATTGCTCACTCTGACACAAAAATAATGTCAGAAGACCATGTTATTCTGTTCTTGGTCAATAAACGTTATATTTATGATGTAGAGAAACTATTCCATGTTGACGCGCTTAATTTTTATTAAGCTAAGGTTAGGGTCATAAAAACTAAAACCCCAGATTAATCTGGGGTTTTTATTGTCTATTATCGCCATAATACTTTACGACTAAGAGCGCCAAAAACCTGGGGTAAAGAGTACCAATAAAGTAAATATTTCTAAGCGACCAAAGAGCATAGCAACAATTAATACCCATTTACTGAAATCGGTGATCTCAGCAAAGTTTGCCGCTACAGCACCTAAGCCCGGGCCTAAGTTATTCAAACAAGCAGCTACCGCAGTAAAAGCCGTAATGTCGTCCATACCTGTGGCAAGCAGTAACAACATACAAATGATAAACACCGCGGCATAAGCAGAGAAAAAGCCCCAAATAGCCTCAACAACACGATCAGGTAAAGCTTTACGACCTAATTTTATCGTAAAAACAGCCTTGGGATGCACTAAACGGTTTAATTCTCGTAAACCTTGTAGGTATAGCAGTACCACTCTAACAACTTTCATGCCGCCACCAGTACTACCTGCACAACCACCGATAAAGCTGGCAAAGATTAAAAGTATCGGCAGTAACGTTGGCCAATCGGCAAAGCTAGTTGTCGCAAAGCCTGCGGTAGTGCTAATAGAGACTGATTGGAACAAGGCTTGATCGAAGGCTTCGAAACCATCTTCATAGGTGCCCGTTGCTAATAGCACAACTAAACAAATTAGCGTTAAAACAAACTGAATAGCAATAAAGACTTTAAACTCAGGATCAAAGAAATAATTTTTTAACGACCGGCTGTGCAGTACCGCAAAATGCAGCGCAAAATTCACTCCGGCGATGAGTAAGAAAAAGACACAAACAAAATTAATTGCGGGGCTATTAAAGTAACCCATACTGTCGGTATGCGTAGAGTAACCACCAATAGCAATCGTTGAGAATGCATGACAAATAGCATCAAAAGCAGACATACCTGCTCCCCAATAACTAATCGCACAGGCAATGGTTAAAAATAAATAAATATACCACAGATGTTTGGCTGTATCGGCAATACGAGGTGTCATCTTTGAATCTTTAACCGGCCCTGGTGTTTCAGCGCGATAAAGCTGCATACCACCAATACCTAACATAGGCAAAACCGCCACGGCTAATACTATAATTCCCATACCGCCAAGCCACTGTAATTGCTGGCGATACCAAAGCACAGCGTGCGGTAAACCATCAATCTCTTTTAGAATGGTAGCCCCGGTAGTTGTCAATCCAGAAAAGGATTCGAAAAAAGCATCGGCAATGGATAAATTGGGGTTATCTAAGAGCAGAAGCGGCACGGCAGAGAAACTCGCCAGTACCACCCAGAATAAAACGACAATTAAAAAGCCTTCACGTGCACGCAAGTCACTTTTTTCATTTTTAAAAGGATACCAAGCAAGTAAACCGGCAAATAAGCAAAACAGGAATGCCGTAAGAAAGGAAACACCACCACCATCACGATATAATAGTGCAATTAAAGCAGGCGGCAGCATGGTCACACTCAACAGAGCAACCAACAAGCCAAGAATTCGAATGATATTTTTTATTTGCACGAGTTAATTTTTATTATTCAGTAAAGTCATCGACCACATGTTTTTTGATGATAAAGCATAAAGATCAACACTGCGACTTTAAATCGCCTATTTCGTCTTTAATTTATTCAGCTGACACATTTATTATAAGAATCTCGCTCGATATCAACTATTTCAACACTGATTGAAACGGATTGAATGGCAAAACGATTAAGGTGTTCTAGCACTAATTGTGAAAGTTGTTGCCTTTGTTTTCCAGTTCGACCCGATAAAATTTTACAGCAGACATGAATAAATCGTTGCGGGTTATTGTGAACGCCATTTGGCGTTTGTGCGTAAAAATCGTTAAAAGCCATTGCTCTAATTTTAATGTCTGAAGGAGAAAATAGTGTCGACTCTGTTGCAGCAAGAAAAACCGCAGACATAAGCGCTTTAACTGTTAATGTTTCGTTCAATTCTTGTGAGTATTCGATAATACAATGCGGCATAATATTGTCCTTTTCGCTGGTTCTACAGTCTAATCCTTGTCTCTAAGGTTTAATAACCCTGAAGAGAGCGTTTGTAGTTGCTGTTTAACTTTTATTAATTGCGCTTCAGGTAAAGCAATAACTAACGCTATTTGAGCCGCAAAGTCTTGTTGAATAATTTCACCTTTCGCTTGTTCTACAAAATATAAGACATCGTTTATTTGTCCGTAATCACAAGTTAATTGCTGTTCTACCATAGGCACTTTAGTGGTGGTTGCTAATAGGAGTAGCGCTTGACGGACACTACCGCCATAAGCGCGTTGTAATCCACCAGTGCCTAGCTTAGTACCACCAAAATAACGGACAACGATTGCAGATAATTCACCAATGTCACTGCCTTGTAAAACAGATAGCATAGGTCTACCCGCAGTACCCGAGGGTTCGCCATCATCAGAAAAGCCATAACCTTGGCTATCTTCGGGTCGTCCGGTAAGAAAAGCATAACAATGGTGGCTTGCTTGAGGATGTAATTGCTGACATTTTTTTAACTGTTGTTTCGCTTCTTCATGACTAGAGCATGGCGAAATAAAGCAAATAAAACGACTACGGCTAACAATGGTTTCATCGACAACATTGTTAGCCGCTATTTGGTATGGTTTAGCCATAGTTTTAAGGTCTAGGGAATAATATCAGTTTTATTTTAACTCTAATTCACGGGTCATATTTTCGTTATGCAATTGATGAACAATAATATTATCTTCAATACGAATACCACCGAATGGACGCATAGCCTCTATTTTTTCCCAATTTATCATTTTGCCATTTTTTGAAGCTTTAAGATCGGCCAATAATGATTCAATAAAATATAAGCCAGGTTCAATAGTGAACACTTGATTACTTTCAATAATACGTGAGGTACGTAAAAAGGGATGTTGTTCTGGTGTATTAGCATGTGTACCACGTTCATCGGCCATAAAACCGCCCACATCATGCGTTTGTAAGCCTAAATGATGACCTAAACCATGTGGAAAGAAGGTTGAAATAATACCCGTTTCAACTGCGGTATCAACATCAACATTAATAAAGCCGAATTCGTGCAATACATTACCTATGTCACGATAGGTTTCAATATGTAAGTCCACATAACTTTTTCCGGGTTTTAAGCCATCAACAGCATTGAGCATCAATTTGTTCATGCGGGCAATCAATTCAGCAAACTTATCACGTTTAAATGAATAAGTACGTGTTATATCAGAGGCATAGCCATTAAAGCTTGCGCCAGCATCAATTAAAAAAGAACGATGTGCTTGTGGTACACCACGGTCTAAAGCGGTGTAATGTAAAATGGAGGTATTTGTATTCAGTGCAACAATATTGCCATAAGGTGTTTCGTCACCGGTATGATTGGTTGCTTTTAAATAAGCTTGCTGAATGTCAAATTCTGATGAGCCTTGCAGAAAAGCGCTTTTTGCCGCTTTATGACCAGTGACAGCGATCGCGTTAGATTTACGTAAACACTCTTGTTCATATTGCGTTTTATAAGCGCGATGATAATGGATGTAATTGAGTAAAGGTTCAGGGTTTATATTTTTAAATCCCAGTGCTTTTGCCACTTCGAAATGTTCGCCGATATAGGCAAAATCTGTTTTATCATAAGGTAGCAATTTCTCCACATCAGTGGCTTTAGTCAGCACTTTAATATCAAAAAAATCATTCCAATAGTTATCAACTAAAGGAGTAACTTTATGCCAAAAATCAACGGGTTGATAATAAATAAGTGTTGGTTTGTCTTCACCATTAACAATCAACCAGCAATTTGGGATATTCACCAATGGCAACCAAGCTTTAAAATGAGGATTAACTTTAAAGGGGTAACCATAATCATCAAGAAATACTTTAATTTCTTGGCCAGAATGAATCACCAAACCTTGTAGGTTCTCTCGTTTTAAAACAGACTTCGAGCGTTGCTGAAGTTCGCTTATATGAGCTGGGTAAAGTGTTGCTAATTTGATCATTGATGGCGCCTCTAAAAATTTTCCAATATCATATCACACTCTGCTAAATTATTAATTTACTGAGCAATACTCATGCTAAATATCTGATCAAATAGTGATGCTTCTTGCCCTACTTTTATTTGATATATTTCTTGATAGGCCATAACACTTTTCACATATTCACGTGTTTCTTTATAAGGAATAGTCTCAATCCAAATGTCGGCTGGCATAGGCTTTAATCCTTTTAACCAACTCCTAACCCGATACGGACCGGCATTATAAGCGGCTGTTGCTAGTACTTGATTACCATCATGTCGGTCAAGCAAACGTTTTAAATACTTTGTGCCTAGTTTTATATTATCTTTCGCATTCATCAAACGCTTGTTAGTCACTTTACGCTTTTGTAAATGTTTAGCCGTTGCAGGCATAACTTGCATTAACCCCTTTGCACCTGCAGGTGAGTTAGCGTCAGCCATAAATGAGCTCTCTCTGCGCGCTATCGCAAATGCCCAAGCAGGATTTATTTTGTATATTCCGGCTGAATGCGTTATTTCATCAGCAAAGGCTAATGGGAAGCGTAAATCAACATCATCTAAATAACCGACATTAGATAAGGTAAAAATAGCACGGTCAAACCATTGTGCTTCATAAGCAATTCTTGATGCTGCCAATTTTTCTCGATCGTTCAACTGTGACAACCAAAAGTTCCATTCACGTCGAGCTTGATGAAAACGTCCTATATGAAAAAACTCAAAAGCTCTTTTCGCCGCTGGGTTTTTCAACAAAGCGACCTTTTCAGCAAGGCTAATAGCTAATGGATTATTTTGTAAATTAACGCTTTGCTGAATAGCGCTTGCGGCAAGGAACCCATAGTAATGACGTTTATTTGCTAATTCACTTAACACCTCATGCCCTAGCGCTGTCTCTCCTGTTTCAAGTAAACTGCGACCGTACCAGTAGCGCCATTGGTTTTTCTTGTGTAATGTTTCAGGTAGTGCTTTTAAATCAGCTTTTATGGCTGGCCAATCTTGCTCTCTCAGTAAATCAGCCATTCTCCATTGTACAATATTTGTCGACTGTAGTTTTTCATCGACCTTTGCCAACCATAACGCTGAGCCTTTATGATTTTTACTGGCTAACGCGATAGCGAATTTTAAAACAATTTGCTGTTGTTGTGATTCTGAAAAAGGTAATACTTCTATAGCTTTACTATAAGTATTTAACGCTTTTTCAGGGTTACGCCAAATTAAACGTTTTAAACCATAGGCGGCAATAGCGGCTTCTTTAACAGATTTTTGTGGAAAACGTTTCATATTGCTAATGTAAGCAGGATCACGTCGAACTTTATGCCATAAGGTGCCTAGATACTGCTCTTTTTCTGGTAGAAGTTGGGTTAAATAAGGAATTAAGGTATGTTTGCCGCCATCTGCAGCCAATGCTATACGTTGCCATATACGTTCATCTGTTCTGTAACCTGCTTTTTGCCAAAGAGTAAAGAGTGGGTCACATACTTTCGGCTGAGACTTTCCCACCACCCATAGCTTGGTGATCTTAGGTAATATTTTTGATGCTGCCACGCCTGATTTTAATTGATAACGATAATACTGGCAGGTCAATTCAACATCTGAAGTTGGTTTAAAAAAATTTTGAAATAATAATGCGTTATCTCGTTTGGCTAAATAGCTTAGCCATTTTTTTCGCAGTGGCCAATCGAGTGGTGAACCTCGGTATTTCTCAAGAAACTGACTAATTTCTGCGGTATACGACATTTTCATACCATGCATTAATCGTTGTTGATCTAAGTAAGGTTGCAAAGGGTAATAATGTAATTGCTGATACAAGGTTTGATAATGTGAAGAATTAGGTTGCCAAACGTACTTTTCCGCTTCTTGAAATGCTTGACGAATACTGGTTTGATTTGCAGATGTTGTTGTACTGATTAAACTCGATAGGAAAAGTGAGAAAATTATCAACACTGAAAATATTAAACGAAACATGTTGTTACCTTACTTATAAGAGAAATTACTACTTTGGGAGGTTAATTGACCCGATCTAGCTGAGAATATTTTCTGTTTAAACCTGCAACTATAGCGTAATGACTGTAGTTATCAGCATACCCTTAATTTTTCACGCATCGACAAACAAAGCAAGTAAAATTAGCATGCTCTGCTTGTTGATATTAAGCATTGATAAATTGACGATTAACTTTACATTTACGTGATGTTGTCTTGGCTTTTGTAAATAAAATTTAGTCTTGATACCCTGCTTTGTTTTTTTTTGCTAACATTGCCTTATCGATTATCTCCTTTGTATATCACCATGAATAATAACCCTGAAGATGTTTTCAAAAATGCCGATCACTTACTAGATGCTATTGGATTACGTTGCCCAGAGCCGGTAATGATGGTTAGAAAGTCAATTCGAAAAATTTCAGTCCATGAGACTTTATTAATCACAGCAGACGATCCTTCAACAACACGAGATATTCCAAGCTTTTGTCGTTTTATGGATCACGAACTCATCGCCCAACAAACTAGCGAAAAACCTTTTCTCTATTTGATCAAAAAAGGGAAAGCTTAACACTTTCCCTTTTTAAATATTTAGCACTACTCACTAAGCGTCGTTACGACTAACACTTACCTATTGTAAAAGTGCAACATCAGCAATAGCAAAGAAACTATTTCTAATCTCATTTAACAGCGTTAAACGATTGGTTTTAATCGCTTCATCGTCGGCCATCACCATAACATTATCAAAAAAGTCATCTATCGGTGCTTTTAAACAAGCAAGCTCTGTTAATGCAGCTTGGTAATCTTTAGCTAACATCATCGGTGCTATGGTCGTTTTTACTTCGTTAAATGCTTTAGCTAACGCTTTTTCTTGCGTTTCAATGGCTAAGTCAGCTTTAAACGTTGGGTAAAGTTCACCGTTAAATTTTGCTAAAATATTACCAACACGTTTATTCGCGGCAGCTAATGTTGCTGCTTGTTCTAATGATTTAAAATGGCTTACCGCTTTAATACGCTTTTCAAAGTCTAAAGGTTCAGTAGGCGCATTGGCTAATACCGCTAAAATAACGTCAACTGATATACCTTGCTCTTGGTAATAGGCTCTGAATCTACCTAAAACAAAGTCAACAACTTGGCTATTAACGTTTTCATTTGCAAGTTTATCACCGTATAAATCAACACTTTCTTTTATTAAGTTATTGATATCTAATGGCAATTTCTTTTCTATAATAATTCGAATCAAACCAATTGCCGCACGACGCAAAGCAAATGGGTCTTTATCACCTTTAGGTGGTTGGTTAATGCCAAAGATACCCACTAAACTGTCAATTTTATCTGCAATAGCAACAGCACAACCAATATTACCTTCAGGTAAGGCATCACCCGCATAACGAGGACGATATTGATCTTCTAGCGCTTGAGCAACTTCAGGTGCTTCACCATCATTCTCAGCGTAATACTTTCCCATAGTACCTTGTACTTGAGGAAACTCTAAAACCATATCAGACATCAAATCAGTTTTACTGAGTAAACCGGCACGTTTTGCTTGCTCAGTGTTCTCACCTATTTGTCCAGCAATAACAGCGCTTAATGAAGCAATACGTTCAGACTTCTCTTTTAATGTCCCTAACTGTTTCTCAAATAATACCGATGATAAACTTTCTAAGCGTGACGCTAACGTTTTGCTCTTATCTGTTTTAAAGAAAAATTCTGCATCCGCTAAACGCGGACGAATAACTTTTTCATTACCTTTAATCACTTGAATAGGGTCTTTACTTTCAATGTTGGTCACGAAAATAAACTTATTCAATAACTGACCATTTTTATCATTTACCGGGAAGTATTTTTGATGATCTTTCATTGAATAAATAAGTGGTTCAGCAGGAACGTCTAAAAAGGCTTTATCAAAACTCCCGATTAATATCACGGGCCATTCAACTAAACCGGTAACTTCTTCTAATAGCTCGTCATCGATTAACGCAACACCGTCTAATTGCTCAGCGGCTTTATTAATTTCTGCCAAGATTAATGCTTGTCGCTGTTGGTAGTCAACTTGTACAAATGCGGCGGTTAACTTTTCTTCGTATTCATCGGCATGGGCTAAAGTAACGAGGCCCTCATGATGAAAGCGGTGACCCGTAACCACATTACTTGAACTTACATCTAAAGTTTCACCGGCAATCACTTCTGCGCCAAACATTATGGTCAAGGTATGCACAGGACGAATAAACTGGGTACGAGTACTTCCCCAACGCATAGGTTTAGGGATAGGTAATTTACTTACTGCAACGTTTACCATAGCGGGAATTAGGTCTGCAACCGTTTTTCCTGTTTGTGTAGCACGATGTAATAGCCATTCACCTTTGTCAGTCTTTAAACGCTGCGCTTCTTCAACACTGATACCATTTGAACGGGCCCAACCTTGAGCGGCTTTACTTGGCTCACCGTTAGCATCAAATGCTACATCAACGGCAGGACCACGTTTTTCAATTTCTTTGTCGGCTTGTTTATCAACTAACTGGCTTACTGTAACGGCTAAACGTCGTGGCGTAGCAAACCATTTAATATCTTGGTAAGCTAAACCGGCATTGTCTAATTGATCTTTTATTTGCTGATAAAAAGTAACCGCAAGGTTTTTCAATGATTTCGGCGGTAATTCTTCGGTACCCAGCTCTATTAATAGTGTTTCTGTGTTCATTATGATTTCCCACCAGCAGTATTATTATTCTTACAAAGAGGAAAACCTAATTCTTCACGCTTATCGTAATAAGCCTGCGCACAAGCTTTTGATAATGTTCTAACTCTTAGTATATAACGTTGTCGTTCGGTCACTGAAATAGCGTGACGAGCGTCTAGCAGGTTAAAAGCGTGAGAAGCTTTCATTACTTGCTCATAGGCCGGTAAGGCTAAGCCTGCTGCAATTAATTTCTGGCTGTCTTTTTCACATTGATCAAAGGTATTAAATAATGCTTCTACATCAGCATGCTCAAAATTATACGTTGATTGTTCAACCTCATTTTGATGAAAAACATCACCGTATAGTACAGTGCCCATTGGGCCATCAGCCCATACTAGGTCATAGATACTATCCACATTTTGAATATACATAGCTAAACGTTCTAAGCCATAGGTTATTTCACCTGTGACTGGGGTACACTCTAAACCACCAACTTGTTGGAAGTAAGTAAATTGTGATACTTCCATACCGTTTAACCAAATCTCCCATCCTAATCCCCAGGCGCCTAGCGTCGGTGATTCCCAGTTATCTTCAACAAAGCGGATATCATGAACAAGTGGGTCAATGCCCAGCTCTTTTAAAGAATTTAAGTACAATTCTTGAATGTTTTTTGGCGAAGGTTTTAACATCACTTGGAATTGATAGTAATGTTGTAAACGATTCGGGTTTTCACCATAACGACCATCGGTAGGACGGCGACAAGGCTGAACATAAGCACTACTCATCGGCTCAGGGCCGATAGAACGTAAAAATGTCATTGGGTGAAAGGTACCAGCGCCTACTTCAAGATCAAGCGGTTGTACGATGACACAACCTTGGCGAGACCAGTAGTCTTGTAGCTGAAAGATTAATCCTTGAAATGTTTTTATATTGAACGTACTCATAATTTTCCGATTCATTATTCGTGTTAGTTTTACCGATAACGGCTAATGAGATTAAGTATACCGATTGACTTATTATTAACCTAGTAACAAGTTAACAAACTTTGAATTTTACTCAGCAATCAATTTACTTTAGCTATTACCGTATTGCAGAATGTTAAAATGCCCAGATTTGATGTCCGGGCATTTATAATTTTAACTTAGCGAGCTTATCTATATATCTAAGTTAGATACATTTAATGCGTTCGCTTCAATGAAGTTTCTACGTGGTTCAACATGATCACCCATTAATGTGGTGAACAACAGATCCGCAGCAATAGCATCTTCAATGGTAACTTGTAACATACGGCGAGTTTCAGGATCCATAGTGGTTTCCCATAACTGGCTTGGGTTCATTTCACCCAATCCTTTATAACGCTGGATGTACTGGCCACGTTTCGATTCAGCCATTAGCCATATCAGTGCTTCTTCAAAGGTGGTAACCGTTTTAATTTTTTCGCCACGTTTAACATAACCACCTTCTTCAATGAGACCATTGATAGCGGTATTTAAGCCAAAAATAGTTTCGAATTCTTTTGAATGAATGAATTCGTAACCACAATCATAAATATGATCAATACCATGCTGGCGAACGTTAAAACTTGGATAATAGATATTTCTTTCTGGATCATGCTTTATATCAGCAGAATAGATAGAACCGTTACCATCTTGTTCGTCTAACTGTGCCACTAAATCGGCGACCCATGCTTCAACTAACACTTTATCGTTGAAATCAGTTTTCATGATTTCTCTGCTGTAGATCATTTTTTCTAATATATCAGCAGGAATTTGACGTGAGACGCGTTTAATAATGTCATGCGTTTTACGATACTGTTTCACTAACTGTTCTAATGCTACACCTGAAATAGCCGGTGCTGATTCATTAACATGAATCTCTGCAGTATCTAACGCTAACGTTGTTAAGTACTCTGTTAAACCATCATCATCTTTAATGTAACGTTCTTGCTTACCTTTTTTCACTTTATAAAGTGGTGGTTGAGCAATAAAGATATGACCACGTTCCATTATTTCTGGCATTTGACGATAAAAGAATGTCAGTAATAAAGTACGTATATGAGAACCATCGACATCGGCATCGGTCATAATGATGATACTATGATAACGAAGTTTCTCTGGATTATATTCATCACGGCCAATACCACAACCTAAGGCGGTGATTAATGTTCCTACTTCTTGTGATGAAATCATTTTATCAAAACGTGCTTTTTCAACGTTAAGAATTTTACCTTTCAACGGTAGTATTGCTTGGTTTCTACGATTTCGTCCCTGCTTGGCAGAGCCGCCAGCAGAGTCTCCTTCGACAATATAGAGTTCAGAAAGGGCCGGATCTTTTTCCTGACAATCAGCTAATTTACCAGGTAAGCCAGCAATGTCTAAAGCACCTTTACGTCGCGTCATTTCACGGGCTTTACGCGCCGCTTCACGTGCTCTAGCTGCATCAACAATTTTCATGATAATAGTACGAGCAACGGAAGGTTTTTCTAACAGGTATTCACCAAGTTTCTCGCCCATTGCTTGTTCAACAGCCGTTTTAACTTCTGAAGATACCAGTTTATCTTTGGTCTGCGATGAAAATTTAGGATCAGGGACTTTTACCGAAATTACTGCGGTTAAGCCTTCACGAGCATCATCACCCGAAGCACTTGTTTCTGTGCTGCCACCTTTCTTAGTTTTATTAAGGCCTTCTTTTACCATGTAACTATTAAGTGTACGTGTTAAAGCAGTACGGAAACCGCTTAAGTGAGTACCACCATCACGTTGAGGTATGTTATTGGTAAAACAGTGAATACTTTCTTGGAAACCATCATTCCACTGCATAGCAACTTCAACAATGATGCCATCTTCACGTTCTAAATCGAAATAGAATATTTCTTCATTGACCGGTGTTTTGTTCGTGTTTAAATAATCAACGAAAGCTTGAATACCACCGTCAAATTTAAAATGGTCTTCTTTGCCCTTTTCACGTTCATCGATTAAACGAATTGAAATACCAGAGTTTAAGAAAGATAACTCACGGATACGTTTAACTAATAAGTCATAGTGAAATAGCACATCTGTGAAGGTATTTTCACTTGGCCAGAAACGTACTTCAGTACCTGTTTTATCACTAACACCGACTTCAGCTAACGGAGCTTCAGCGACGCCTTCGTGATATATCTGCTCAAATAATTTACCCGCTCGACGGATATTCAGCTTTAGCTTGCTGCTTAAAGCATTTACCACAGAAATACCAACACCATGAAGGCCACCGGAAACTTTATAACCAGAGTCTTCACCACCAAACTTACCACCAGCATGAAGTACTGTCATGATAACTTCAGCAGCCGAAATACCTTCTTCAGGGTGTATGTCAGTTGGAATACCACGACCATCATCTCTAACCGATACAGAGCCGTCTATGTGTATTTTAACGACAATTTCACTACAATGACCTGCTAAGGCTTCATCGATAGAATTATCTAAAACTTCAAATACCATATGATGCAAGCCACTGCCATCATCCGTGTCACCAATGTACATTCCTGGTCTTTTACGTACAGCGTCAAGTCCTTTTAGAACTTTGATACTGTCTGAGCCGTATTCATTTTCTACTGTCATAGCGTATAGCCTATTTACCTATTGCTGAGATTTGTCCATGTTTCACGTGAAACATCTTATAATTATTATCAGTAGGAACCAAGGGTTCTACTGCGATTTTATCAATTGCCGTGATGATAACTTGGCAGTCTAATTTATTTATCGCGTTGTTTAATAAAGTTCTAGAGTTTAAATCTAGTTCCGCACCTACATCGTCAATTAATAAAATTGGTTTTACTCGTTTAACTTTTTCTATTAACTTTGCTTGTGCAAAAGTTAACGCCAGTAAAAACAACTTTTGTTGGCCACGTGATAATTGATTATCTATTACCACATTACCCGTTAAAAATTTCACATCAAACTTTTGTGCACCGTATAAACTAAAGCCTGCTTTTTTCTCTCTCTCTCTATTCTGTAACAACACATCACTGAGTGTTTTTTTACTGTTCCAACCTTGGCTATAAGATATCGATATACCTGCAGCTAAACTAGGTAACATCAATTCTAACCAAGGTTGAAGCTCAACAGAAAGCTCTTTAATATATTCGTCGCGTAATTTAGCAACTCTAACCGATGCTTCACAAAATACTTGGCTCCAATAATTTAAGGTTTCAACATCAGACCTATTACGTAAACAAGCATTTCTTTGTTTTAGTATTCTTGAAAATTCTTTCCAATAATCTGAAAATGAATGTTTCACGTGAAACAACCCTAAATCAATGAAACGTCTTCTTTGTTTAGGGCCACCAAAAAATAATTTAAAACTTTCTGGTGTGATCACCTGTACCGCGATATTTATTGCTAACTGGGAAAGCTGCCTGTGCTTTTCTCCAGCAATTTTAATTTCTGTTAGCCCGGTTGTAAAATCTTTTGCAACACCTAACTGTAATCCCTTATCGTCTTTAGCACTAACAATGAATTTACTTTTATTGTGAGTAACTAAATTTTCAACTTGCGATGTTCTAAAAGACTTACCATGACCCAAATAAAAAATAGCTTCTAATAAACTACTTTTACCACTGCCATTGTCACCGATAATAAAATTAATATTATCGTTTAATTCAATGGTATCTGTTGCTAAATTTCTAAAATCGTAAGCGGTAAGTTTCTCTATACTCATTACAAGCGCATTGGCATAACAACATAAATAGCTTCGTTACTCTCAGCGCCTTCTATAACTACACTACTATTTGCATCGGCTAAAGTAAATTTAACCTCAGGTTCTTTTATCGCGTTCAACACATCGAGCACATAATTTACGTTGAAACCGATCTCGACTTCATCATAAGGAAAGTCAATTTCTAAAACTTCCTCTGCTTGTTCCTGTTCAGGATTATTGGCAGTAATTTTTAGTTCATGCTTAGAAAAATTTAAACGCACACCTTTAAATTTATCATTTGATAATATAGAGGCACGTGATAGAAGTTGTCGTAAATTGTCTTTACTGGTGTTGAGTACTTTATCACCATTACGCGGTAGTACACGACGGTAATCTGGGAATCGACCATCGACTAATTTACTGGTGAATGAGAATTCACTATCAATAATACGAATGTGATTAGAACCAAGAAAAACTTGTACGTTCTCTTCGACTGGGTCAAGTAAACGAATAATCTCTAATATACCTTTGCGAGGCACAATCACTTGTCTTGATGGCAACGTCAGGCCATTAGATGAAATTTTACAAATCGCTAAACGATGCCCATCAGTAGCAACCGAACGAATCTCGTTACCTTCAGTTTCTATAGACATACCATTAAGATAATATCTAACATCTTGATTTGCCATAGAAAAATGAGTACTTTCTATTAAACGAAGCAAGTCAGATTTAAATATTTGAAATTCAACATCGCCCTTCCACTCTTCTATATTAGGAAAGTCAGCGGCAGGTAGCGTTGCTAAAGAATATTTACTTCTACCGGTACTGATAATTATTGCTTCATTATTCGATTCAAAAGATAACATTGAATCTTCAGGTAAACTTTTACAAATATCGAGAAGCTTGCGGGCTGGAATAGTAATTTTACCATCTTCACCTTGGTTATCTATTTGCGTACTAGATACCATTTCAAGCTCTAAATCAGTGGCTGTTAACGTAAGTGACTGCCCACTTATATCCAAAAGAATATTACCAAGAATAGGTAATGTACTTTTACGTTCTACGGCACCAGAAACCAATAAAAGCGGTTTCAGTAATAATTCCCTATTTAATGAAAACTTCATTTATCTACCTATCTTTTTTATGTACTTATTATTATAACGAAAGCTATGACGAAAGTGTTCTAGTTAAATTAGAATAATCTTCCTTAATGTCATGCGACTCTTCGCGTAACGCTTTAACTTTACGACATGCATGGAGGACCGTCGTATGATCACGTCCACCGTAAGCATCACCTATTTCGGGTAAACTATGATTAGTTAACTCTTTAGATAATGCCATTGCAATTTGTCTAGGTCTAGCAACAGATCTATTTCTACGTTTTGAAAGTAAATCGGCTACTTTAATTTTATAATATTCTGCAACGGTTCGCTGGATATTATCGATAGTAACTAACTTGTCTTGTAAGGCAAGTAAATCTCGTAATGCTTCGCGAACAAAATCAATGGTAATTGGTCGGCCGGTAAAATTAGCATTAGCAATAACACGATTCAATGCGCCTTCTAACTCACGAACATTAGAACGTAAACGTTTAGCAATAAAAAAAGCAACTTCATCTGCCAAATTAATATGGCTTTCTTGTGCTTTGCGCTTAAGAATGGCGACGCGCGTTTCTAGTTCTGGTGGTTCTATCGCTATAGTTAAGCCCCAACCGAAACGAGATTTAAGTCTATCTTCTACATCGACTTCTTTTGGATAGCGATCACTCGTTAAAATAATTTGTTGATTACCTTCAAGCAAGGCATTGAAAGTATGAAAAAACTCTTCTTGAGTACGATCTTTACCGGCAAAAAATTGAATATCATCAATCAGTAATGCATCAACACTACGATAGTAATGCTTAAATTTTTCCATGGCATTATTTTGTAATGCCCGAACCATGTCTTGCACGAAGCGTTCAGAATGCATGTAAGCAATTTTTGCATTGGGTTTGTTAAGTAAAATGCCATTACCAACAGCGTGTAACAAATGAGTTTTACCTAAGCCAGTTCCGCCATAAATAAATAGAGGATTGTAAGCAGAACCAGGATTATCAGCAACTTGAGAAGCGGCGGCACGTGCTAACTGGTTAGACTTACCTTCAACGAAATTGTCAAAAGTGTATTTGACTCTAACATTTGTCGTTTTGGGTAGATTACTTTGTGGCTCTTCTCGTTTTTTATTAGAAGTAACAAGCTGAGGAATAGTATTAATAATATTCTGTGAGCTACTTTGGTTTGGAATACTACCAACATCAAATCTGAGTAAAGGAGGATTAGTACTTTCTTGTAAAGTGACCAATTCATTTATGCGACTTACGTATTTATCTCGAACCCAGTCAAGCACAAAACGATTAGGTGCATATAAAGTCATGATATTGTCAGCAACAACACATTGTAATGGACGTATCCACATACTAAATTGCTGTGCAGGCAATTCTTCTTGTAGAACTGAAAGGCATCGCTGCCAAAGTGAATGATCCAACCAAATGCTCCTGAAATTACACGATCTTTTGTTTAATCATCTTTTAACGAGTGTGACAAATAAAACAAAAGTCGGTAAATATGGTATTTTGTAATGTCTCTATTATCACCATAGTTATCCACAACATCAATATTGACTTTTAAATAGTTGCCCTTTTAGAGAAAATAAATAAAAATAATGTGTCATAAGCAATTAAAACGGTATTCTTAGACTAATTTACTGCTAAAATAATGTTTACATATTATTTAGCTATTAGCGGCGATTGCTTATATTTTTATGATAATTATTTGATCAAATGTTATAAAACTGTGGATATAAATAATTAACCTTAAAGATCTATTAGGATCTTTTTAAAATAGATTACTATAAGCATTGACAACACCTGCTACAAACTATAAAATTCGGCCTCTTTTTTTAGAACCAGTGTGCTCAATACGGCTGTTTGCCAGGGCAACAACAACAGACGGATGAGCGTAATGAAAAGAACATTTCAACCTAGTGTATTAAAGCGTAAACGCAACCACGGTTTCCGTGCACGTATGGCTACAAAAAACGGTCGTGCAGTAATTTCACGTCGTCGTGCGAAAGGCCGTAAAAGCCTTAGCGCATAATCTCTTCTTTAATCTTTAATTAAGAGATATTTTAACCATCATGGTTAATTATGAATTTAATCGGGAGTCACGCTTGTTGACTCCCGGTCACTTTCAATCTGTATTTTCTAAACCTCTTCGTTTCGGCTCTAGCCACATAACCATTCTTGTTAGTCCAAATATTGATGAACGTAATCGTTTAGGCTTAGCTATTGCTAAAAAACGCGTTAAATTAGCTGTTCAGCGAAATCGTATTAAACGTCAAATCAGAGAAAGCTTTCGACTCAATCAGCATGACTTACCTAACATAGATATGGTTGTAATGGTGAAATCAGGCACTGATCAGTTAGAAAATGCCGAAATAAGAAAACAATTAGAAAAAATATGGCGAAAGATAATTCAGCGGCACAACAGCTAGCCATAGCTATTGTAAAAGCTTACCAGCGCTGGCTTAGTCCACTACTGGGTAATAACTGCAGATTCCATCCAACTTGCTCTTTTTATGCTGTTGAAGCAATAAATCGCTTCGGTGTGATAAAAGGTTGTTGGTTAGCAGCCAAACGTATACTAAAATGCCACCCATTAAACGCGGGTGGATTAGATCCCGTGCCACCATCAAAAGAAGAGAAATAATAAATTATGGAATCTCAACGCAGTTTTCTTTTTATTGCCCTTATGGTTGTTACTTATTTGCTATTCACTGAATACCAAAAAGATAATGCACCCGTAGCAGCACAAACAACAATAACTCAAACATCAGATCAAATTGCTACAGGCAATGACGACTTTGTTCCTGAGTCATCAAGCTCGGCAATGCCAATGTCAGCTCCGGCAAAAGCAAAAGAACAAGTGATTACTATTAATACTGACGTGCTAGTAGTAAAAATCGCCACTAGTGGTGGTGATATCATTGATGCCAAATTAGTCAAATTTAATACCGAACAAGGAAACGATATTCCTTATACCGTGATGCAAAACGGTAGCCGCAAATACATCGCGCAAAGTGGTTTGATAGGCGCACAAGGGATAGATAAAGTATCTGGACGTCCTATTTACCAAACTAGCAGCAAAAACTACCAATTAGAGGGCGAAAATCCATTAGTAGTAGATTTAAAATATACCACCAATGGCTTAGATGTCATTAAACGTTTTACTTTTACTAAATCTAGCTATAGCGTTAATGTTGAATACATAATTAATAATACGTCAACAACAACGGCTAGTGTGCAAATGTATGCACAATTAAAACAATCAACGGTAGTAGAAAGTGGCAGTTCATTGATGCCTACATATCGTGGTGCTGCGTATTCGACCACCGAAGAGCGTTATGAAAAATATGATTTTGATGATATTAAAGAAACTAAATTAAAAGTAACAACGGCTGGCGGCTGGATTGCAATGTTAGAACATTATTTTGTTTCTGCCTGGGTACCAAGCAAGACAGCAGACAACCAAATATATACTAGCTACTCATCAAATAGTGAAGCCGTTATTGGTTTTAAATCACCAGCAATAATGATCGAGCCAAACAGCCAATCAATTACATCAGCAATATTTTATGTTGGACCAAAAGATCAATACGTACTTGACGATATAGCACCTCACTTAGGCTTAACGATAGACTACGGTTTTTTATGGATGATCAGTAAACCATTATTTTGGTTATTGTTACAAATACAGTCATTAGTCAGTAACTGGGGTATTGCAATTATTGTTATTACCTTAGTGGTTAAAGGGGCAATGTATCCGCTAACGAAAGCACAATACACCTCAATGGCTAAAATGCGTGAACTGGCTCCTAAGATGGCACAGTTAAAAGAGCGCTTTGGTGATGACCGTCAAAAGATGTCACAAGCTACCATGGAAATGTACAAGAAAGAAAAAGTTAACCCAGCAGGTGGTTGTTTACCTATGATCATTCAAATGCCAATATTCTTGGCATTGTATTGGGTATTTTTAGAAAGTGTTGAATTACGTCACGCACCATTCTTTTTCTGGATAGAAGATCTATCTACAATGGATCCTTACTTTATTTTACCGGTATTTATGGGCGTAAGTATGTTCGTCATGCAAAAAATGCAACCGATGACAATACAAGATCCGATGCAACAGAAAATTATGCAGTATATGCCAGTAGCATTCTCTGTATTCATGGCTTGGTTCCCATCAGGTTTAGTACTTTACTGGTTTGTCAGTAATATGATTTCAATAGCACAAATGAAGATTATTTTCAGTGGTATTGAAAAAGCAAAATTAGCTAAAGCTAAAGATTAATTTCTAAAGCGTAAAATTGTTAAAGGCGACCTATATGGTCGCCTTTTTTATTTCCAGTAAAAAATGTTTATAATGGCCAAGCTACTATCTAGGATAATTATTATGACCGAAGTTTTATATCAAAAAGAAACCATTGCCGCACAAGCCACAGCACCTGGTCGTGGTGGCGTTGGTATTATCAGAATATCTGGGCCAGAAGTTAAAAGTGTTGCGCAAGCTATTTTAGGCAAGATACCTGAAATTAGAAAAGCCGAATATTTACCCTTTAACGATGCAAACCAGCAAGCATTAGATCAAGGTATTGCCTTATATTTTAAAGCGCCACACTCCTTTACTGGAGAAGATGTACTCGAACTACAAGGACATGGCGGACCGGTAATTTTAGATATGCTATTAAAAGAAATCTTAGCACTTCCTAAAGTACGGATGGCAAAACCCGGTGAATTTAGTGAGCAAGCATTTATCAATGACAAACTAGATTTAACACAAGCTGAAGCCATTGCTGATTTAATAAACTCGAGCTCCGAACAAGCAGCTCGATGTGCGTTACATTCGTTACAAGGTGATTTTTCTAAATTGGTTAATCAACTAGTCGACAGCACTATTCATCTAAGAATGTATGTCGAAGCGGCTATTGATTTTCCAGAAGAAGAAATCGATTTTCTTGCCGATGCAAAAGTTGTTGGCGATTTGAAAAAAATTATTACTCAAGTAGAGAAGGTCCAAAGCCAAGCACATCAGGGCAGCATTATTCGAGAAGGAATGCGTGTTGTTATCGCAGGACGCCCTAATGCCGGTAAATCAAGCTTATTAAATGCTTTAAGCGGACGAGAAGCGGCAATTGTCACAGATATTGCTGGAACAACGCGTGACGTGCTTACAGAGCAGATACACATCGATGGTATGCCACTACATATTATTGATACGGCAGGTTTACGTGAAAGTAACGACCAAGTAGAGCAAATAGGTATTGAACGCGCTTGGCAAGAAATAAAACAAGCAGACAGAGTGCTGCTTATGGTCGATGCTTGTGATGATAATAACGAAGATCCTGAGAAGTTATGGCCAGAATTCTTTGCTAAACTGCCAAAAAATATTGGCTTAAGTATTATTAAAAATAAGGCAGATATTAACGGTATTAGTACCGGTTTTTCAGTCGCTAACAATATTCCTACGGTAACATTATCAGCAAAAAGTGGCGATGGCATAGCAGAGCTCAAAGACCATTTGAAGACTATTATGGGTTATCAAGGGAGTACTGAAGGCGGATTTATGGCAAGAAGACGTCATTTGGCGGCATTAGAGCAAGCTCATCATCATTTAATTATCGGTTTAGACCAGCTTGAATCTTATGTTGCAGGAGAAATTCTGGCTGAAGAATTACGTTTATGTCAGATAGAACTCAATAAAATAACCGGTGAATTTACCAATGACGACTTGTTAACTGAAATATTTTCGTCTTTTTGTATCGGTAAATAACGCTAAATATTGCTTAAAATTTAAAGATAAAGGAACAAAATGAGCTCATTTCAAATCATTGTTGGCAGCATGTTAGGAGGATCTGAGTATGTTGCTGAGGCCTGTGAAGAGACTTTATTGGCACTAAATCACCAAACAACTCTACATTTACAGCCTAAATTTGAACAAATAATAACCGATAATCAAACTTGGCTAATTTGTACATCAACTCATGGTGCTGGAGACTTTCCTGACAACATTCAAAAATTTGTCAAAGATCTTACGAATAGCACAATAGATCTATCCCCAGTTAAATTTATGATCATAGGCTTGGGTGATTCAAATTACGATACCTTTTGTAAAGCAGCTAAAGAATTACAAAAACTATTGTTATCAAGAGGTTGTCATGAAATAGTTGTGATCAAAACCTTAGATATGAGTGAAGAAATAGATCCAGAGGATCTCGCTCAGCGTTGGCTAACAGATAATAAAGATCTTTTATAAAGATCTTACTCATAAGTTATCAACAAAACTGTCCCCTACAACAACCGTCTGTGGATAAGTCTGGGTAAAAGCTATTAATTTCTTATTATTATTCAGTGTATAGAATTATAATTTATTTGGCTTGTGGATAACTAGCCATTTTGATCATAGGTTTAAAGCCCTTTGATCAAAGTATGATCACAGTGTTATGATCATACTAATAAACTGTTATATATAAAGAAAAAGGACTTATCAACAGAAAATGGCTTTACTAATAAGTAATAGTAATAAGATCTCTTTAAAGATCTTATATATTATAAGAAGGATCACACTCAGATCTTTTTAGTCATTTGATCATTCCCCTCATCGAAAAAAAGCGCTAAAATACGTTCCCTAATTTTTGAATAGCAAATTATTCATTAAAATATTTTTAACGTTCAACCAAGGTCAAAATTTATGTGGTATCAAGAATCTTATGACGTAATCGTAGTGGGTGGTGGTCATGCCGGAACTGAAGCATGTCTTGCAGCGGCACGTATGGGTTGTAAAACTTTATTGTTAACGCATAACATCGACACCTTAGGTCAAATGTCATGTAATCCAGCCATTGGCGGAATCGGCAAAGGGCATCTGGTCAAAGAAATTGATGCCTTGGGCGGATTAATGGCAACAGCCACAGACCATGCAGCAATCCAATTTAGAACATTAAATGCCAGTAAAGGCCCTGCTGTGCGAGCAACACGAGCACAGGCTGATCGTATTTTATATCGATCGTATGTTAGAAATTTTTTAGAAAATCAAGAAAACCTGACAATTTTTCAACAACCTTGTGATGATCTTATTCTAGAAAATAATAAAATTGTTGGTGTTTCTACCCAAATGGGGTTGAAATTTAAAGCGAAATCAGTGGTTTTAACCGTTGGAACTTTTTTAGCAGGGCAAATACATATCGGTTTAAATAATTACCAAGGTGGCCGAGCAGGTGATCCATCGAGTGAAAATTTAGCCAAGAACCTACGTGATATGCCATTTCGTATGGATCGTTTAAAAACAGGTACGCCACCGCGTTTAGATGCGAGAAGCTTAGATTTTTCTAAGATGGAACAACAACCAGGTGATGATCCTCGGCCAGTGTTTTCATTTATGGGATCGAGAGACGATCATCCAGCACAAGTGCCTTGTTACATTACCCATACCAACAGTAACACCCATGATATTATTAGAAATGGTCTCGATAGATCACCTATGTACACTGGCGTTATTGAAGGAGTTGGACCAAGATATTGTCCTTCAATAGAAGATAAAATAACCCGTTTTGCTGATAAAGATTCCCATCAAATATTTGTTGAACCTGAAGGCTTAACAACCCATGAAATATATCCTAACGGCATATCAACAAGTTTACCTTTTGATGTTCAAATGGCTTTAGTACGTTCGATCAAAGGTTTTGAAGATGCTCATATCACTCGACCGGGTTACGCTATTGAATATGATTACTTTGATCCTCGCGATTTAAAACAAACCCTTGAAAGCAAATTCGTTGAAAACTTATATTTTGCTGGACAAATAAACGGCACGACCGGTTATGAAGAAGCTGGAGCTCAGGGGCTATTAGCGGCCACCAATGCTGCAGCTCGAGTACAAGGCAAAGAAGAACTTATCTTAGGCCGCGATGAAGCTTACATGGGCGTATTGGTTGACGACTTAGCGACGTTAGGGACTAAAGAACCTTACCGGATGTTTACCTCTCGTGCAGAATACCGTTTACTATTACGCGAAGATAATGCCGATATTCGTTTAACAGAAAAAGGACATAAACTGGGCTTAGTTGATGAAGCTCGTTGGAAAGCCTTTAATCAAAAAATAGAAATGGTTGAACTAGAACGTCAACGCTTAAAAACAACCTGGATCCAAAAAGATCACCAAGGCGTAGAACAAATCAATGAGCTACTTAAAGCTGATATCAGTCGAGAAAATAGTTTAGAAGATCTGATCAGACGTCCAGAGGTTCGTTACGATGATTTAATGAAGATAGAGGGCTTGGGACCTGCAATCACCAATAAACAGGCAGCAGAACAAGTTGAAATTCAAATTAAATATGCGGGTTATATTGACAGACAACTTGATGAAATATCAAAAAAGAAACGTCACGAAAATACCTTGATCCCACTGGATTTTGATTTTACCCAAATATCAGGTTTATCAAATGAAGTTGTGGCAAAACTAAGTGATTCTCGACCTGAAACAATCGGCAAAGCATCACGGATATCAGGTATTACACCAGCAGCGATATCGTTATTATTGGTTTATCTTAAAAAGCATGGTTTATTACGTAAAACTGCCTAATTAAAATTATTAAAACGCGAAAAATTAAATGACACTTAAAACTGAACTGACCTTACTCATTGAGAAAAGTGAATTAACACTCAATGAAACGCAAATAGATTTATTAATTCAATATGTTGAATTGTTAAATAAATGGAATAAAGCTTATAACCTAACCTCTGTCCGCAATACTAGTGATATGCTGGTTAAACATATTATGGATAGCTTGATGGTAGGCAAAGAGTTAAAAGGTCAATCATTTATTGATGTTGGAACGGGGCCTGGTTTACCCGGGATACCGTTAGCTATTTTATACCCTGAAAGAAATTTTGTTTTATTGGATAGTTTAGGAAAGAGAATAACGTTCTTACGGCAAGTGGTTTTTCAATTAAAACTTAAAAATGTTACACCAGTTTTATCAAGAGTTGAAAAATATCAACCTGAGGCACTCTTTGACGGAGTGTTAAGTCGAGCATTTGCATCACTTGAAGATATGGTCAATTGGTGTCAACATCTCATTGCTGATGAAACGGGGCGATTTTATGCACTAAAAGGTCAATTTCCCCGCGAAGAAATAGAACAATTGCCAGAACATATAAAGTTTGTAGACAGTAGCGAAATAATCGTGCCTAATTTGCAAGGTGAACGCCATGTTATTGAACTAAAAAAAATAATAATATAATAAAATACTTTCGAGGTTATTGTGGGAAAAATCATTGCGGTTGCTAACCAAAAAGGTGGCGTTGGTAAAACAACAACATCCGTTAATTTAGCTGCCTCACTAGCAGCAACGAAACGAAAAATATTATTAATTGATTTAGATCCTCAAGGTAATGCCACTATGGGCAGTGGTATTGATAAATATGAAGTAGCTGCTACATGCTACGAATTACTTGTCGATCAGAAACCATTTGAAGAAGTTGTTTGTCGAGAAACATCAGGTTTATATGATTTAATTGCGGCCAACACAGATGTTACTGCTGCTGAAATCAAATTAATGCAAGTATACTCTCGCGAGCAGCGTTTAAAGAATGCCTTAGCTCCAATTCGTGACCAATATGATTATATTATTATTGACTGCCCTCCTTCATTAAATATGCTAACAGTCAATGCAATGACTGCCGCTGATTCGGTATTAGTGCCAATGCAATGTGAATACTATGCATTAGAAGGCTTAACGGCACTAATGGACACAGTTTCCCAGTTAATATCGGTCGTGAATGCTGACTTGCACATAGAAGGCATTTTGCGCACTATGTACGATCCTCGTAACCGATTGGCGAATGACGTATCTGAACAATTGAAACGTCATTTTGGTGACAAGGTTTACCGTACTGTTATTCCACGTAATGTCCGTTTGGCTGAAGCACCCAGTTTTGGCTCGCCAGTGATGTATTATGACAAGTCATCAACGGGGGCAAAAGCGTATTTAGCACTTGCCGGTGAAATATTACGTAAAGCAGAACAAAAAAAAACAACACCTGAAAAAACAAATGATTAACTATTTAGATAAACCCGAAGGAAAATTATGAGTCCAGCAAAACGTAGAGGCCTAGGTCGTGGCCTTGATGCATTATTAACATCAAATAAAGAAACTGATGATGCGACTCAACGTAATTTATCTTCTAGTCGCGACAGTGAATTACAATATTTACCCATAGAGCAATTGCAACAAGGTAAATACCAGCCCCGCAAAGATATGTCGGCTGAAGCTTTAGAAGATTTATCAAATTCTATTCTTTCTCAAGGAATTATACAGCCGATTGTTGTTCGAAATATCAGTGAAAATAACTACGAAATAATCGCTGGTGAACGTCGATGGCGAGCAGCGCAATTAGCCAAAATGGACAAAGTACCTTGTCTGATTAAAAATGTCGCCGACGAAGCTGCCATTGCTATTGCCTTGATTGAAAATATTCAACGTGAAGACCTTAATGCCATGGAAGAAGCCATTGCATTAGAGCGTCTATTGACAGAATTTGAGTTAACTCATCAAGAAGTGGCTAATGCGGTGGGTAAATCGAGAACCACTGTTTCTAATTTACTGCGTTTAAATAATCTTAATGAAGATGTTAAAACATTGCTTGAACACGGTGATATAGAAATGGGCCATGCGCGAGCACTATTAGCCTTAGAGCATGATATACAAAGCAATGCAGCTCGAACAGTTGTCGCGAAAGACTTAACCGTTCGCGAAACAGAAGCTTTGATTAAAAAAATACAAGCACCAGAAAAGGTGATTGAAGAAAAAGAAAAAGACCCAGATACTAAAAGTTTAGAGCAAAACTTATCAGAAAAATTTGGTTCGCAAGTGACCATTGCTCATAACAAAAAAGGTAAAGGAAAGTTGGTTATATCGTATACCAATTTAGAAGAGCTAGACGGAATAGTCGCTCGCTTCAGGTCTTTTTAGTATGTACCATTAATATAACCATTATTATATCCAATATTTAGCACAAAAATGGGGCGTAACTGCCCTATTCTGTTGCATTAACATCATAAGTCAGTATACTTGCGCTGACTTTTTAAAGTTAAAGTTTTTACTTTAGTTTTCAAAATGTTTATTTGATTAACAAAGAAAAATAAAATCTGATAATTACGAATTATTTCGTTGAAATAGTAGCTTGGAGTACTAAATGAGCTTAGATAGACAAAACTCATTAGTTAAACCAGGAAGAAAGTTCGCTTATCAGCAAGTTGGCATAACAACAGCCATCGTTTTTATTATTACTTTAGTAACCTATTTTAGTTGGGGGTTATCTTCTGCAGTTTCAGCATTAGCTGGTGGTGCTATAGGTATAATCCCTAATATTATATTTGCCTATAAAGCATTTAGATTTGCTGGGGCTAAGTCGTCTAAATTAGTGGTTGAATCCTTTTTTAGCGGCGTAAAATTAAAAATGGTAGTAACAGCGTTGTTATTTTCCCTGGCCTTTAAGTTTTTAGTGATTGTGCCTTTACCATTTTTTAGCATGTTTTGTTTAGTAATGGCGTTACCGTTATTAACACCGTTTATTTTGAAACATCAACATTAATGTTGTTGTTAATAAGAAAACTTATTTTTAAACTTTACTCATAGGAACATTAATATGTCTTCAGCTGCTGAATTAACCAGCCAAGAATATATTAAACATCATTTAACCAATTTAACTGCGGATGCTCAGGGCTTATGTTCTATGGATTCTGGTTCTGTTAATCCATGTGATGGATTTTGGACTTTGCATTTAGATACTCTTGGTTGGTCGGTGTTTTTAGGATTCGTTTTTCTTTACATTTTTCGCTCTGTTGCTAAAAAAGCAACAACTGGCGTACCAGGGAAATTGCAATGTGCTGTTGAAATGATTGTCGAATTTGTCGCCGACAGCGTTAAAAGTACTTTCCATGGTACCAACCCCTTAATAGCCCCACTGGCCTTAACGGTTTTTGTTTGGGTGTTGTTAATGAATGCAATGGATTGGGTGCCGGTAGATTTCCTCCCTTGGATAATCAGTATTGTTGGCGGCGTTGAAATGTCTCAAGTCTACATGAAGCCAGTGCCGACAACAGATCCTAATATGACTTTTGCTTTGGCATTAGGTGTATTTATACTTACAATTTACTATTCAATTAAAGTGAAAGGTGTTGGCGGATTCATTAAAGAATTAACCACTCAGCCTTTTGGACATTGGACCTTATATCCAGTGAACTTTATTCTTGAAATGGTTACCTTATTAGCTCGTCCTTTATCATTAGCGTTACGTTTATTTGGTAACTTATATGCGGGTGAGTTAATATTTTTACTTATTGCGACAATCGGTTTATTCCAATTGCCAGTACACTTTTTATGGGCAGTGTTCCACTTGCTGATTATCCCATTACAAGCGTTTATCTTTATGATGCTAACTATCGTTTACCTTAGTTTAGCTCACGAAGATCACTAAATTTTTGGGGCGAAAGCCCCTGAATAAAGTTTTACTTTTACATTAATTTTTTAACTTTTAACATTAACTTTAAATATCGGAGATATATATGTTATTCATTGCTGTTGCGTTATTAATCGGTCTAGGTGCTCTTGGTACTGCGATTGGTTTTGGTTTATTAGGTGGTAAGTTCTTAGAATCTGCTGCTCGTCAACCTGAATTAGCACCACAACTTCAAGTAAAAATGTTCATCGTAGCGGGTCTTATTGATGCTATCGCGATGATCGGTGTTGCTATTGGTCTTTACATGTTATTCGTACTTGCTTAATTCTTACTAGCTAAGTTTAAGTCTTTTTTAAAACGAATAACTAATGAGGAGGTACACAAATGAATATTAATGCCACACTAATTGGTCAATTAATTGCATTTGTCGTATTTGTAATTTTCTGCATGAAGTTTGTATGGCCGCCTATTATGGCTGCTATCGAAGCTCGTCAAGCAACTATTGCTGACGGACTTGCTGCTTCTGACCGTGCTGCTAAAGATCTTGAGCTTGCTCAAGCTAAAGCGACGGAACAACTTAAAGATGCTAAATCACAAGCTGCTACTATTATTGAAGCTGCTAAAAAACGTGAAATGCAAATTGTTGAAGAAGCTGCAGGAAAAGCTGAAGCCGAAAAAGCTAAAATATTAGCTTCCGGTCATGCTGAAATAGAAACAGAACGCAATCAAGCTCGCGAAGAACTACGTCAACAAGTAGCTGTCTTAGCTGTAGCTGGTGCCGAGAAAATTCTTGAGCGTTCAATCGATGCCGCTGCACATAGCGACATTTTAGATAAACTTGTAGCTGAACTTTAAGAGGGGAATGAGCTATGTCTGAATTGACAACCGTCGCTCGTCCCTACGCTAAAGCAGCGTTCGATTTTGCTGTTGAAGCTAATGCGATAGACCACTGGTTAGAAATGCTAGTGTTTGCTGCAGAAGTTTCAAAAGACGACACTATTAAAGGTTTCCTTTCTGGTGGCGCATCAGCTGAACAAGCACAGGACTTATTTTTAAAAGTTTGTGATGTTCAACTTGATAGCAATGGCCAAAACTTTGTTAAAGTTTTAGCTGAAAATGGACGCCTATTGGTGCTACCACAGATTGTTATTCAATTTAGCGAATTAAAAGCTGAATATGAAAAAACAGCCATTGTGGATGTAACGTCTGCTGTTGAATTAACAGCTGATAAATTAACTACATTAAGCGCCGCGCTTGAAAAGCGTTTGGCTCGTAAAGTAAAGCTTAATTGCAATGTTGACGCTAGTATCGTGTCTGGTTTGGTAATAAAAACCGGCGACATGGTTATCGATGGTTCAGTTCGTAACAAACTGAATCGTTTAGCAACAGCAATGCAGTCATAGCATTTAAGAGATAAGGGAACAGAGCATGCAACTGAATTCCACTGAAATCGCTGAATTGATCAAAAATCGTATTGAAAAATTCAACGTTGTCAGCGAAGCTCGTAATGAAGGTACTATCGTTTCTGTAACAGATGGTATTATTCGCATCCATGGTCTTGCTGATGTAATGCAAGGCGAGATGATCGAACTTCCTGGTAGCCGATTCGCTATCGCGTTAAACCTTGACCGTGATTCGGTCGGTGCGGTAGTTATGGGTCCATATGCTGATTTAGCAGAAGGACAAAAAGTTAAGGGTACTGGCCGTATATTGGAAGTACCTGTAGGACGTGGTTTATTAGGCCGCGTTGTCAACACTCTAGGTGAGCCTATTGATGGTAAAGGAACAATCGAAAACGATGGTTTCTCTCCTGTTGAAGTTCAAGCACCGGGTGTAATCGAACGTAAATCTGTTGATCAACCAGTTCAAACGGGTATTAAGTCTATTGACTCAATGATCCCAATTGGCCGTGGTCAACGTGAATTGATCATTGGTGACCGTCAAATCGGTAAGTCTGCAATTGCGCTAGATGCCATCATCAATCAAAAAGATACCGGTATTAAGTGTGTATACGTAGCTATTGGCCAAAAAGCGTCAACAGTTGCTAACGTAGTACGTAAATTAGAAGAGCATGGCGCATTAGATAATACTATTGTTGTTGTTGCCTCTGCTTCTGAAGCGGCTGCTTTACAATACTTAGCACCATACGCTGGTTGTTCAATGGGTGAATACTTCCGTGACCGCGGTGAAGATGCACTAATCGTATATGATGATTTGTCAAAGCAAGCAGTTGCTTACCGTCAAATTTCATTACTTTTACGTCGTCCGCCAGGCCGTGAAGCCTACCCAGGTGACGTTTTCTATCTTCATAGTCGTTTATTAGAACGTGCTTCACGTGTAAACGAAGCCTATGTTGAAAAATTCACTAACGGTGAAGTAAAAGGCCGCACTGGTTCTTTAACTGCATTACCTATTATCGAAACACAAGCGGGCGATGTATCTGCATTCGTACCGACTAACGTAATTTCGATAACTGATGGTCAAATTTTCTTAGAAGCTGATTTATTCAACTCAGGTATCCGTCCGGCTGTTAACGCTGGTTTATCGGTATCTCGTGTTGGTGGTGCAGCGCAAACTAAGATCATCAAGAAATTAGGTGGTGGTATTCGTTTAGCACTTGCTCAATACCGTGAATTAGCGGCATTTGCACAGTTTGCCTCTGATTTAGATGACGCGACGCGTGCTCAATTAGAGCATGGTCAACGTGTTACTGAATTGATGAAGCAAAACCAATACAGCCCATTATCTGTTGCTGATACTGCAGTCTCTTTATTTGCTGCTGAAAAAGGTTTTTTGAACGATGTTGAATTAAACAAAATCAATGATTTTGAAGCAGCATTACATACCTTTATCAACAACGATAGCGCTGAGTTGATGGCTAAAATCAACGAAACTGGTGGATACGATAAAGAAATCGAAGCAGGTTTGAAAGCAGCACTTGAGAAATTCAAGTCTACTCAAACTTGGTAAGAACTTTTTATTCATAACAAAGTTTCGGAGATAAGTCATGGCCGGTGGTAAAGAGATAAAATCTAAGATCGCGAGTGTTAAAAACACTCAGAAGATCACTAGTGCTATGGAAATGGTTGCAGCTAGCAAAATGCGCAAAGCGCAGGAAGGCATGGCTGCTTCTCGTCCATACGCTGAGAATATACGAAACGTGATCGGTCATATCGCGCTTGGTAACTTGGAATATCGCCATCCTTATTTGGAAGAGCGTGAAGTCAAGCGTGTTGGTTATATCGTTGTGTCTACAGACCGTGGTTTGTGTGGTGGTTTAAACATTAACTTGTTTAAAAAAGTATTAGCTGATGCAGCCAAATGGCAAGCAGAAGAAGCAGATGTTGAATTTGCAGTTGTTGGTTCTAAAGCAACTTCATTTTTCAATAATCTCAATGCTAATGTTTCCGCACAAGTTTCTGGTTTAGGCGACAGGCCTTCACTTACCGATTTAATCGGTAGTGTGAAAGTGATGTTAGATGCTTATGACGATGGAAAAATTGACAAATTATTTATTGTTTACAATAAATTTGTTAATACCATGACGCAAAAACCAACAATCGATCAACTTTTACCGTTACCTAAGTCAGACGATGAAAAGATACAACATCGTTGGGATTACATCTACGAACCTGACGCACAAGCTATGCTTGAGCAGTTATTAGTTCGCTATGTAGAATCTCAAGTATATCAGGGCGTTGTTGAAAACATCGCCTGTGAACAAGCCGCTCGTATGGTTGCAATGAAATCTGCAACTGATAACGCAGGCGACTTGATCGATGATTTACAGTTGGTATACAACAAGGCGCGTCAAGCAAGTATTACTCAAGAATTGGGTGAAATTGTTGCTGGTGCATCAGCCGTATAACGGTAAAAGATTAGTTTTCGTTAAATTTAAATTTGAGGAATTAACATGAGTACAGGTAAAGTCGTCCAAATCATTGGCGCAGTTGTGGATATCGAATTTCCACAAGATGCTGTACCTAAAGTATATGACGCATTAAAAGTAACCGAAGGTAAGCTTTCAGGTTTAGTACTTGAAGTTCAGCAGCAACTTGGTGGCGGTGTAGTACGTACAATCGCTATGGGTACTTCTGATGGTTTACAACGTGGTCTTAATGTAGAAAATACAGGTGAAAACATCCAAGTTCCAGTAGGTACTGCTACTTTGGGTCGTATCATGAATGTATTGGGCGAGCCTATCGATGAAGCTGGTCCTATTGGTGAAGAAGAAAGATGGTCAATTCACCGTTCTGCTCCAGCTTACGCTGACCAAGCAATGTCAAACGAATTATTAGAAACAGGTATCAAAGTAATCGACTTAGTATGTCCATTCGCCAAGGGTGGTAAAGTTGGTTTATTTGGTGGTGCTGGTGTTGGTAAGACCGTTAACATGATGGAACTTATCCGTAACATCGCTATCGAGCATAGCGGTTACTCAGTATTTGCTGGTGTTGGTGAGCGTACTCGTGAAGGTAACGATTTCTATCACGAAATGAACGATTCTAACGTACTTGATAAAGTATCGTTAGTTTACGGTCAAATGAACGAGCCTCCAGGAAACCGTTTACGTGTTGCTATGACAGGTTTAACCATGGCGGAAAAATTCCGTGATGAAGGTCGTGACGTATTATTCTTCGTAGATAATATTTACCGTTACACCTTAGCAGGTACTGAAGTATCTGCATTGTTAGGCCGTATGCCATCTGCCGTTGGTTATCAACCAACACTTGCAGAAGAAATGGGTATCTTACAAGAACGTATTACGTCTACTAAGAAAGGTTCTATCACTTCAATCCAAGCGGTATACGTACCAGCAGATGATTTGACCGATCCAAGCCCTGCAACGACCTTTGCTCACTTAGATGCAACTGTTGTACTTTCGCGTTCAATTGCCGAGTTAGGTATATACCCAGCAATTGACCCGTTAGATTCAACTTCACGTCAACTTGATCCATTAGTGGTTGGTGAAGCGCATTATCAAGTAGCACGTGGTGTACAAAACGTATTACAACGTTATAAAGAACTTAAAGATATCATCGCTATCTTAGGCATGGATGAGCTTTCTGAAGAAGATAAGCAAACCGTTTCTCGTGCTCGTAAGATCCAGCGTTTCTTATCTCAGCCGTTCTTTGTTGCTGAAGTATTTACAGGTTCTCCAGGTAAGTATGTTTCTTTGAAAGATACTATCGCAGGTTTTACTGGCATTTTAGCCGGTGACTACGATGATTTACCTGAGCAAGCATTCTACATGGTTGGTTCTATTGAAGAAGCAGCTGAGAAAGCTAAAAACATGTAATTTGCTTGGGTGTGTTAGTTCTAGACAAGTATTAACCTGTCAATGAACTAACCACCTACTTTAGGAGGTCAAAATGTCAGCAATGACGGTAAATCTAAATGTAGTAAGTGCCGAAGAGAAATTATTCTCTGGTCGTATTGAATCATTACAGATCACAGGTTCAGAAGGTGAACTAGGTATTATGCCTGGCCACGCACCTTTATTGACCTCGCTAAAACCTGGTATGGCTCGTATTGTTAAACATGGCGGCTCAGTAGAAGTTATTTATCTTTCTGGTGGCATGTTAGAAGTTCAACCAAATAACGTGACAGTATTAGCTGATATAGCGGTACGTGCAGACGATTTGGATGAACAGGCAGTATTAGAAGCTAAGCAACGCGCAGAAGAACACATGAACGCTCATGGCGGAGATGTCGACTATGCTGAAGTTGCTGCTGAATTAGCGCGAGTAACAGCGCAATTACGCGTAATACAAGCGTCTAACAAAAAAGTCTAACTTTACAGACAAAGCACTGAGTTTTAGTGACAAAAAAGCGATATTTACTTAAGGTAAAGATCGCTTTTTTTTTGTCTTTAAAATATCGGGTAATTAAGTGTTAGGGTAAACCTGTTAAGTTGAATTTATTGCAGCTTTTTAAACAATTAACTTTGATGATATAAAAATATTTCAAACACCTATAGCACAGCAACACTATAGTTTATCTGTTAAAACAAGGTTACAATATTTGTTATTACCATCAAAAACATAAATAACGGATATACTATGTCTCTTTCAGTTGTCATTCTTGCCGCGGGTAAAGGTACTCGCATGCGTTCATCACTCCCTAAAGTACTTCATGCAATTGCTGATAAACCTATGGTTAGCCATGTCATTAATGCAGCGCGTCAACTAAACGCCGATAATATCTATATTGTCTATGGTTTTGGTGGTGAAGTATTAAAAGCGACCATCGCGAATAACAGTGCAAGCGACGATTTAACCTTTATTGAACAAAAAGAACAATTAGGTACCGGACATGCGGTAGATATGGCATCACCTTTCATTAATGATAATGAAAATGTTTTAGTGCTTTATGGCGATGTACCACTAACCAAAGTTAGCACCTTAGAAAAATTATTAGCAGTTAAACCAGAGCATGGTATGGGGTTATTAACGGTGAACTTAGCCAACCCTACTGGCTATGGACGTATAGTGCGTAAAGATAACGCCGTGGTTGGTATCATAGAACAAAAAGATGCTTCAGCTGAGCAGTTATTAATTACTGAAGCTAATACGGGCATTTTATTAGCGAATGGTGGTGATTTAAAACGCTGGCTAGCAAACTTGTCAAGTGACAATGCCCAAGGTGAATATTATTTAACCGATATCATTGCCGCATGTCATCATGAAGGGAAAATTATAGCTACTGCTCATCCCGATACCGAGATTGAAGTTGAAGGTGCCAATAATCGTGTGCAACTTGCTTCATTAGAGCGAGCCTTCCAACTACGTGAAGCCGAAGCTTTAATGATAGCGGGCGCAAGTTTACGTGATCCTAACCGCATCGATATTCGCGGTAATATAGTCATTGGAGAAGAAGTGCATATCGACATCAATTGTATTTTCGAAGGAGACGTCTCCTTAGCGAGTGGTGTAAAAATTGGCGCTAATTGTATTTTAAAAAATTGTACCATAGGTGAAAATAGCATAATAAAAGCGAATAGCATTATCGAAGACGCGGTTGTAGGCAAAGACTGTTCTGTTGGCCCATTTGCTCGACTGCGCCCCGGCTCTGTAATGAATAAAGACTCGCATGTTGGTAATTTTGTTGAAATGAAAAAAACAATCCTAGGGGCTGGTAGTAAAGCGGGTCACCTAACTTACCTAGGTGATACTGTTATCGGTCAAAATGTTAATATTGGCGCTGGAACGATCACTTGTAATTATGACGGCGTTAATAAGTTTCAAACCACTATCGATGATGGTGCCTTCGTTGGTTCAAATAGCTCATTAGTGGCTCCGGTTACTATTGGTGTTAATGCCACCATAGGTGCTGGCTCTGTTATTGCTAAAGATGTAGCCGCTGACGAACTAGCGGTCGCTAGAGGTAAGCAAAGAAATATATCAAACTGGCAAAGACCGACCAAAAAAAGTTAAGTGAATAGATTATCGAAAAAAAGAGGCGCTATATGTGTAATGCCGTTCACTTAAGGTGAACGGCATTTTTACTTTTAACAGGATATCTATTCTTTGAGCACTTCAGCATTCTCGGATATTGCCGCTCTCGCCTACTGGGTAAAACGAATTGCTTGGCTGACTTT
>NZ_VOLR01000027.1 GCF_007954355.1 Colwellia hornerae | reverse complement strand
ATCCAAGAAATGGACGATGCCGATAAGAAACTGGAAAACGGCCTTGAATCGATTTATGATTGAATTCGAAGACCGCTTAAAGGACTTTATTTAAAACGGGCAGTTACACAAAATCTGTTACAGGCTCCTAATCCCCCGAACAATAAAGTCTTCATTGTCTGATAAATCAATATCTTCAGCCATTACGTAACTGCCATCTAAAGAATTATAGAATGAACGTACTTTAGGATTGGTTGGGTCACCGTCATTTCTGCTTTCGACAATAGCCAGTTTATTTGAGCTTAATTCGACTAATGAACCAACAGGATAAACGCCCATGCATTTTATAAATAAATCGACTAAACGCTGATCTAAATGTTCTTTTTGCGCCAAGCTTCGTAAGATACTGAACGCTTTTATATGGCTATAGCCATCTTTGTAACAACGATTAGCCGTTAGAGCATCAAAAATGTCACAAATGGCAATCATCCTACCATACTTAGTGATTTTTTCTTTAGGGATGTTGAAAGGGTAGCCAGTACCGTTGAGCTTCTCATGGTGGAGCACAGCAACCTCAAGACTCAATTCAGAAATACCAGGTGTTGACTCTATTATTTTTATCGAATGGTTTACGTGGCTTTTCATCACGGTAAATTCAGCCTCGGTTAACTTGCCCGGTTTATTTAAAATACTGTCAGGGACATTAATTTTGCCGACATCATGTAAAAAAGCACCAACTGAAAGTAACTGAACAATTTTTTTGTCTATTTTTAAAAACGCGCAAAAATGGTCATTAATACTGAAACCGAGACTGAATGCTCTAGCAAGTACTCATCTTTTTGTCTGATGTTGATAACACAGGCTAAAGCATCCGCATTTTTAAATACGGTATCTATGGTTTGATTGGTTATTTCAATAATGGGCGTTAGGTTGAGATTGCGGCCTCGTTGAGCATCTGAAAATACTTGCCGTTGAATTTCTTTAGATTGATTAAAGAGTTTTTTAGCTTTAGTTATCTCTAAAATAATGGGCGATTTTTTATTCGCTGACAAGGTGTCTTTGACTCGACCAATAATATTATTGTTAGCATCAAAGGTGAGTGTTTTACAGGTATCAATTAATAAACTTTCGACGCCTTTACTGCGTAAATTACCAATAACCTGAGTATTTTTTATATGACTCGCTGTCGTTAAGTTATAAGCGCCTCGTTGTTTCGCTATATCAACAACATAATGCCCTTTTAATAACGCTGAAATTTCAATTTCAATAATCATAGTAATCTACTCGCTAAACTAACACCTATTGTCTATTGTTCTTCAGTTGATATAAATGGCTATCAGCCTCTTTCAGCAGTTCGCTCATCGAACGTTTACCGTCACTTGCCGCTACGCCACAAGTTATTGTAACGGGTAAAACTGTATTTTGGTAAGGCATAGGGTTCTTGACAAAGAACCGGCTCAAGCGCTGTGCTGCTAGTTCAGCTTCTTGGTGTTTTTGGCTCGCCAATACCACAACAAATTCGTCGCCTGCGTAACGAAAGCAGCGATCGTTTTCTCGTATTAAACCTTGTAACTTTGCAGCTATATAAGCCAGTACTTTATCACCACAATCGTGGCCATACTGATCATTAACTTGTTTAAAGTCATCACAATCAATAAATAATAGTGAGAAAGGAACACCATATCTTTGTTGTCGTACCAATTCTTCGGCAATAAAAACTTCCATTAAACGACGATTAGCTACACCGGTTAAGCGATCGTAATGAGCCATGTATTCAAGTTGTTCTCGAATGAGTACATTGGATAAGCACAAGCTTACTTTAGTAGCGAGTTGCTCTAAATGAAAGGTACCGAGTTTATTACTAAAGCGACTTTTATCTCTATCAGAAAATAATAAGCTACCAAAAAGTTGACCCTCTAGTATTAAGGGGATAAGCGCAATAGATTGTGCCTCTATAAGTAAATTATTAGGTATAACAGCGGACAAACTATCTAAATCATTAGTCAGGAAAGGTTTACTGTCATGATGAAAAACTTTTAACTGGTCTAAAGATATTTTTGTGCTATGCCGGTGTTGCCAATTCGATTGCAATAGTTCATTGAATAAATAGCTAATCGGTGTTGGTTCAACTAAAAGCAGAGTAATAGCGGTGATATCAAACTTTTGTTTTATTGAGTTCAATAAACATTGAATGAGTTCTTCACAAGATTTACTCTCAAGTATTTCTTTTTCTATTTCAAATAGCTTTAGTGCAATGTTTTCATTAGCTTTTGAGTTGGCGATCATTTGCTCAATTTCTAATTCTGACATAAATATTTCTTGTTGTATAAAACAGTTTTAATTGTGTTCTTTTCAGGGCTATTGTGCAAGAGCTTAGTCAAATCCCCTTTTGAAATGGTGATACTTGCTAAAAGCTAAATATTGAACGGTAAAGTAAATTAATGTAGTGGTATTAATATTGCTTAACCTTTAATGATTGATAAATAGAGTTGTTGGCAACAAAAAAATGTCAGTTTTTATCACTTAACCTTTTTGATGTTCAGCCGATAATAAGCTAATGCTTATATTTATTTTTGAATTTTTGGATAGTCATTTATGCGATTTTTATTATTAATTTTAACTTTGTTATGCTTTATCAGTCATGCCAGCTATGGTCAAAAACTTGAAGCTGTGCAAATTTATACTGATAACCAGCTTTTGGGATTAATCAAAGAAAATAAACATTTAGGCCAAGTTGTGCTCGATGAATGCCAGCTCGTACAAGATATTGAAGCACGAGCTACAAAATCAGAATATCCTTCGTACCAATTTCTTTGGGGGGATATGCTGGCGTATGGTGTCTGTGTAAAAAAAGATGTACCGCTTGGGCTTCACTTTATGAAAAATGCTGCAGACCAAGCCTTACCTGAAGCACTTGAACAACTGGGGCGTTACTACCATACCGGTAAATTTATGCAAGTTGATGTAGAAAAGGCAATCTTTTACCTTAGAGAAGCGGCGGCAGTCAATAATTTAAAAGCACAGATGCGTCTGGCCGATATCTATGCACAAGGTTATGGTAGTCCATTAGACTACCCAGAGTTATATGCACAACTTCATCACTCGGTTACCGATGATAAAAAAATTCATCAGCAAATTACAAAAATATTATCAGCGTTGGCAGATAAAATGCCAGAGCATGTCGTTAATTCAGCCAAAGAAGGTAAATTTTAAGCTGTTTCTTATATGATAATATTTTTTATCGCATTACTATTTTAATAGCTTTGGCTAATAAACTCCTTGGTTAACGAGGACCTAAACGATTTTTGTCGCGTTATTAAATTTTAAAATAGCATCATCATCCGATAAAATTAATGTCTATCGACATCGTTTTTAATTACCACTGAAAACCAACGCTTTGAATGGTAACGGGTATAGGTATATAATTGCTGCATTAACACATTAATCGAGTTTATCCCCTGAAAGATCCTCATCAAAAACGCGAAGCACAAAAATACGACAATCCAGTGGCGAGTCGAGAATTACTATTATCAGTAATAGAAAACTCTGCTGTGCCACTTAATTTTAAAGCGATATGCAAAGCTTTGAATTATCATGATGAAACTCATCATGTTGGCGTAAAACGACGTTTGCGTGCTATGGAAAATGCAGGTCAGCTTGTTTTCAATAAACTTAAGCAATATGTCATTCCAGCCAAAAATAGTTTGATCACAGGTAAAGTTACCGGTCATCGTGATGGTTTTGGCTTTTTTATACCTGACATTGCTAAAGGTGAGAAGCCTGGCAAAGATTTTTATATTTCATCCTATGAAATGCAGCGGGTATTCCATGGTGATATTGTTAGCGCTATTTTAGTCGATCGTACCGATCGTAAAGGCCGACAAGAAATTAAAATAATTGAAGTCATCGAGCCGCGTAAAGCCGGTATTGTTGGCCGCTTCTATGTTGAACATGGTATCGCTTATATCGTGCCAGACGATGCCCGTATTAAACAAGATATTCTGATTGAACCCGAAAGTAAGCTTGGTGCACGCCACGGACAAATGGTGGTGGTCAATGTTTTGCATCGCCCATCAAAACGCAATAATGCCGTAGGTGAAGTGATTGAAGTCTTAGGTGACCATTTAGCACCAGGCATGGAAATTGACATTGCTCTACGTGAACATGATTTACCACACGAATGGTCGGCTGCTGTCATTGAAGAAGTTGCCACAATAGCAGACGAAGTGGAAGACGAAGCAAAAATTTCACGCGTTGACTTACGTGACTTACCGTTAGTCACTATAGATGGCGAAGACGCTAGAGATTTTGATGATGCTGTTTACTGTCAGCCTGAAGAATCGGGTGGCTGGCGTTTATGGGTGGCTATAGCCGACGTAAGTTACTACGTACGTAATGGTACAGCGCTTGACGATGAAGCGATTTCTCGTGGTAATTCAGTGTATTTTCCTAGCCAAGTTATTCCGATGTTACCGGAAAAGTTATCTAACGGCTTGTGTTCATTAAACCCTGATGTTGACCGTTTATGTATGGTTTGTGAAATGACTATCAGTGCGTCAGGTGAGTTGTCGGGTAGTAAGTTCTACTCAGCGGTTATGCGCTCACATGCTCGTTTTACTTATAGCAAAGTAGCAGCAATTCTATCGGGTGAAGACGCAACCGAGAAAGCAGCGTTGCGCGAACAATATCAGCCATTAGTTGGCGATTTAGAAAATTTATATCAAATGTATTTAGCATTAAAGACCTCGCGAACTAATCGTGGTGCCATTGCCTTTGAAACCTCCGAGTCTCTATTTTTGTTTAATAGTGATCGTAAAATAGCATCGATTGTGCCGCTTATTCGTAACGATGCGCATAAAATCATTGAAGAATGTATGGTGTTAGCGAATGTGGCAACGGCAAAATTTGTAGAAAAACACCAAATGCCGGGCTTATTTCGTGTTCATGACAAACCGAGTGAAGATAAGTATAAAAACTTTGTCAGTTATTTAACTGAACTCGGCATAGCCTTGCCAACGCGAGAGCAACCTGAACCTGCTGATTACGCTAATATTTTAAACCATGTTCAAGGTCGTCCAGACCAAGAGTTGATCCAAACTATGTTGCTGCGCTCTATGCGCCAAGCCGTTTATCAAAGTGAAAATTTAGGACACTTTGGTTTAGCGCTCGAGTCTTATAGTCATTTTACTTCGCCAATTCGTCGTTATCCAGATTTGGTTATTCATCGAGTGATTAAAGCTATTTTGGCAAAACAAGCACAAAGCGCTAACGAAAGTAATGAAGCGAACGCCGGATTTTACCAATATTCACCTGAAGAAGTTATTGAACTAGGAGAGCATTGTTCAATGACCGAACGTCGGGCTGATGATGCGACGCGTGATGTTGCTGATTGGTTGAAATGTGAATTTATGCAAGATCACGTTGGCGATACCTTCACCGGTGTTATTTCAACGGTTACTAATTTTGGTTTATTTGTACGCTTAACCGATTTACATATCGAAGGCTTAATTCATATAACCTCTTTAGGGCATGACTATTATCACTTTGATGATGTTCGCATGTGTTTGAGTGGCGAACGTTCGGGCACTAAATATCGTATTGGCGATGTCTTAGAAGTTAATGTCGCGGCGGTAAATTTGGATGAGAAAAAAATAGATCTCGTTTTGTCGGGTGAACAAGCCCCGAAAAGTAGTGGTAAACCTGAAGGTAAATCGAAAACTAAAAGTACCGGGCTGAGAAAAAACGCCGATCAGGGTTTTAATAAGCCCAAAGGAACTAGCGACAAAGGGGCGCCAAAGAAGCCAAAAGACAAGAAAACCGAAAAATCAAAAGCTAAAAAGCGTACCGCACGGAAAAAACGTCCAGGTAAAAATGCTCGTAAAACGACTGAATAATATTAGTCGGTATCGTTATAACAATAAAAGTTAGGCGATAAGCAGTGTAACGCGATATAGATAAATTAAAGAAGAAGTTGAAAAGAGAATAACATGGCAAAACAAGACGAATTAGTATTTGGCATTCATGCCGTTAATGAATTAATTAAACGTGCTCCAGAACGCTTTATTGAGCTTTTTTTACTGAAAGGTCGTGAAGATGAACGATTAATGACGATCATTAATTTGTCAAAAAAGTATGAGATTTCCACGCAGCTTGTTAGTCGTAAAGTGCTTGATGAAAAAAGTGATGGCGAACAACATCAAGGCGTCTTAGCACGTATTACTCAGGGTAAAACCTATACCGAAAATGATCTCGTTGATATTCTTGCCCAAGCCAAAGAAAAAGATGAAACGCCCTTTCTATTAATTCTTGATGGTGTTACCGACCCTCATAATCTTGGCGCGTGTCTTAGAAATGCAGATGCGGCCGGTGTACAGGCTATTATTGTTCCAAAAGATAATGCGGCCCGTTTAACCGCAACAGTGCGTAAGGTTGCTGTTGGTGCAGCTGAAACTGTGCCATTGGTACAAGTCACTAATTTAGTACGTACCATGAAACAATTGCAAGACAATGGTGTTTGGATTATTGGTACAGCAGGAGAAACTGATCATTGCTTGTACGATGAGAAATTAAGTGGCCCAATGGCATTAGTCATGGGTGCTGAAGGTAAAGGTATGCGCCGATTAACCCGTGAAAACTGTGATCAATTAGTTAAACTACCTATGGCTGGTAGTGTTTCAAGTTTAAATGTTTCTGTTGCTACCGGCATTTGTTTGTTTGAAATCGTACGCCAACGCCGATAATACTTACATGACTTAACGGCGGTTAAGTCGCTCTGTAGCTGAAAAACTCAATAAAAATCATCGAAGAAGTGACTTTCTTGGTGATTTTTTTGTTTATTGCCCCGCATACTTATATTTGTCTTGCCTTCGCTGCTTATATTTACTACACTTCGCGACCTTAATTCAGCCCGAACTTTTTGTTCCTTGCCTCTTTCTGGTGTTTGGCTGAGCCAGCTAATGAGGCTACAACCGTAAGGAGCTCGTAATGCGTCATTACGAAATCGTATTTATGGTTCACCCTGATCAGAGTGAACAAGTACCTGGCATGATCCAGCGTTATACTGACTTGATCAATGCTGCTGAAGGCAAAGTCCACCGTCTTGAAGACTGGGGCCGTCGCCAATTAGCATACCCAATCAATAAATTGCACAAAGCACACTATGTTTTATTAAACATTGAAGCGCCACAAGCAGTTATTGATGAGCTTGAAACAGCTTTCCGTTACAATGATGTTGTTATTCGTAACATGATCATGCGTACTAAAGACGCAGTAACAGAAGCGTCAGCAATGGCTGCTGCTAAAGAAGAACGTCGCGACGATCGCCGCGAAGTTAAGAAAGATGCTCCAGCTGTTACAGAAGCACCAGTTGCTACTGAAACTACAGAAGAAGCTGCGAGCGAATAAGTAACTCGTGACAAACTCTCTTTATGAGAATTGCCTTGTGTTGGTAGGTGAAGTGGTAAAACCACCGAAAAAATCAACAAGCCCAGCAGGTATTCAGCATTGTCAGTTTTCAATGGACCACAAGTCCATACAAAATGAAGCTGGCATGAACCGACAAGCATTTGTCCGGATACAGGTTGTCGCAACAGGTGAGCTGTCACAAAACTTAACTCGTGATTTAATTGCGGGCAGTAAGCTTAAAGTGACTGGTTTTATAAACCGTCATGAATCAAGAAATGGTAATCCACTTCTTGTCTTACATGCTCAACATATTGAAATGATTAATTAAGGTGGTTTTTTTTGGTTTGTTAATCTGCCAAATAAAGACACCATATTTAGGAGAAATCCATGTCTCGTTTTTTTAGACGTCGTAAGTTCTGCCGCTTCACAGCGGAAGGTGCTACCTCTATCGATTATAAAGATATTGCTACACTGAAAAACTATATCACTGAAAGTGGTAAAATCGTTCCTAGCCGTATTACTGGTACTGCCGCTAAATATCAACGTCAACTTGGTCGTGCGATCAAGCGTGCTCGTTACTTAGCTTTATTACCATATACTGATTTACATAAGTAACCTAAAAAGGGGTTTTGAAAATGGAAGTAATACTTCTTGATAAAATCGCCAAATTAGGCGGCCTTGGTGACAAGGTATCAGTTAAATCTGGTTATGCACGTAACTTCTTATTACCGCAAGGTAAAGCAGTTTTTGCATCTGAAGCTAACGTTGAACATTTTGAAGCACGTCGTGCTGAAATTGAAACTACATTAGCGGCAACTTTAAAAGCTGCTGAAGCTAAAGCTGCTAAAATCGTTGAATTGGCTGAAATCACTATCGCATCATCTGCGGGTGAAGAAGGTAAATTATTCGGTTCTATCGGTACTAAAGATATTGCTGATGCAATTACTGAAGCAGGCGTTGAAGTAGCGAAAGCTCAAGTACGCATGCCTTTAGGTACAATCCGTGAAACGGGTGAATTCGAAATCGCAATTCACTTACACAACGATGTTGATACTAACATTAAAGTTGTTGTTATCGCTGAAGCATAATTTAGTTCGCTAAATTATGCTGATAAAATACCGCTATTTCTTTTTAAGAATAGCGGTATTTTTTTTTCTAATGTTATCGATAGTATAAATACTTTTACCGGAAAAACTCTCACTGTTAAATAATTACCTCTCTAAAAGATTATCCAAAAGTAGGCATGCTCCAGTCGTTAGCATTAAGTAAACCGCGTTCGATTAAACCGCCAATACCTTGTAACCCCCCAGTATGTAATAAGACAAGGCGATGTCCTTTAGGGAAATACTGCTGATCTATTAAGTCTAATAACGCTAAAATCATTTTTCCTGAATATACCGGTTCAAAAATGAAACCTGTTTGTTGGCTAAAGCTTAATATTTTTTCAGCATCTTCTTTACTAAATTTAGCATAACCGCCACGGTGAAATTCTGGCATTATTTGCCAATTATTGAAATGTAGACTATCACCGAGCAGGGTATTTACCTGTTCTGTTAAGTAACCGTCTTGCTTTAATACGGCAATACCTAAAAGATTATGCTGATTATTATCTGCTTTTATCAGTCCTGCTAATGTACCACCACTACCTACAGGTGTTAGTAAGGTATCAAATTCACATTGTTGATTTAATTCAGTTATTACTTCGCCAACGCCACCTAATGCTAAGGTATTACTGCCGCCTTCAGGCACTATTAAATAGTCAGGGTATGCGAGTTGCAATTGAGCTAAGTACTCGGTGTTTTCACGTAGTCGATAGGTTTTTCTGTTAACAAAGCGCAATTCCATCCCCCATTGCTGCGCCATCGAAAGTGTGAAGTTACTCGCATATTCCTTTTCACCACGAATAATACCGATACTTTTTAAGCCCTGCTGATGGCAAGCAAAGGCGAGGGCGTGGATATGATTAGAAAAACTGCCACCAAAACTTACAACCCCGATATAGTCATGGGCTTTGGCATGGCGTAAGTTAAATTTTAATTTCCGCCATTTGTTACCCGATATTATCGGATGAATAGTGTCGTCTCGCTTAATTGAAACAGAGAGCTGGTGCCTGTCAAATAGTGGGTGGGTAATTTTCTGTAAAGGAGATTGTTTTTTCATAAAAGGTAATGTTATTCTTTACTTAAATGTATCTACTCGATAAAAAACTTGCGCCTTTAACGGAATAGGGGATAATGATTTTTAGAGATCTGACTATAAATAATAATATTGATAAATGTCACTTATTAAAAAAATAAATAATTTTTTCTCAAAAGCTGAGTCTACAAGCGTGTTAGGTGTGAGTTTACATCAGCATTCGTTTGCTTTTTTTTCTTGTCCAGAACAGGGCGAGTCTCAGTTTCAACAAATTAGCTCGCCATTGGCGGAACATCCCCAACAGATTAAAATTCAACAAGAAAAGTATCAGTTGCAAGGGCAGTGTCATCTAGTGCTAGCTTCATCGCAAACCCAAATCGTGCAAGTCGACAAACCCAATATTCCCGAAAACGAGTTAAATGCCGCCTTAAAATGGCAGATTAAAGATCTCGTTAATCATTCCCCAGAAGATATGGTCGTTGATTATTTTGACGGTCCAATACTTTCTGGTGGCAATGAAAAAATAAACGTTGTCTGTGCTTCCAAAAAAGAATTATTAGCCTTGATTGGCCCACTTAATCAAAACGGGCTAACATTGAAATCGATTACCACCGAAGAATTTGCTTTTGCCAGTTTACTCTCAGTACAAGATGATGCCTGTTTAATGGTTTGTCAGCAACCTAACGAAGAAATAATTTTGTTGATTGTCAAGCAAGGAAAAGTTTTTTTCTCACGTCGTTTACGCGGTTTTGCGCAAATTTCGACAAAAACAGAAGAAGAGTTATCATTGGGTATTGTTGATAATTTAAATCTTGAAATTCAACGTTCAACTGATTATTTTGAACGTCAATTAAAACAAGCGCCTATACGTAGTATTGAAGTGATTGTGCCTATGGCTAATGAGGCGTTACTTGCCCGCAAGTTGGCTGAAAATACCAATGTTGCTGTAAATTTGCTCACCATGCCTGAAGGTTTTACGCATTCACGAGAATTTGCTGTTAGCTTAGGTGCAACAAAATTGAATAATATGGAGCCAATAATATAATGGCAAAAAATTCAATTAATTTACTACAACTAGACTTACTGCCTAAACAAGCGCTGGTGACCTTACCTCGTGTTGTAATGCTTTGGTCTGTAGTACTCGTCTTTATGTTGTCCTGGACTTTTGTCAATCATTATAAAGTAACAGAATTGACGGCTCAACATGTTGCGCTTGCAAAGATAAAAGTTAATCAAGACAATTTACTTGCTCAACTGGAAAATAAGTTCAAAGCTAATCGGGCTGACTCAGCAGTGATTGAAGAACTAGCGATGTTGAAAGTTTTTTTGAAAAATAAAAATGCTTTACTAAGTGAACTAACCGACCGCACTCATACTTCGGTGGCAGGTTTTGCCTCATCAATGACCGAATTGTCTATGATGCATCATAAAGATATTAGTTTGCAGCATGTTAATATTACTTATCAAGATTTAACCTTTTCTGGTGTGGCGCGAACGCCAGAAGCTGTACCCGCTTGGTTAGCTAAGTTTGAAGCATCGAAGTTTTTATCAGGTAAATCGTTTATTAATTTTTCTCTTAACGAAAATGAGCAAAAGCTGACTGAATTTTTAGTTAGTTCAAAATCAAAGGTAGGGGGCGCTGATGAATAAACAGTGGCAAGCGTATAGTGAAAAATATTTAACTATTACTCCTCGTGAACAATATATGGTGTTATTAACGGGGTTAATTGCCATTATATTTATTATTTATAACTTCTTTATTGATGATAACTCGCTAAAAATTGTTCAGCTTGAAAAGCAAATCAGACAAGTTAACATGGATAATCGAACAGCTAAATCGTCGATAGTGATATTTGAAGAAGGTTTGTCAAAAGATCCGAACGCATCATTAAATAAACAAATTTCACAATATAAAGAAAGATTAAATAAAGTTGATATTAATTTATTAAAACTTACCTCAGATTTAATAGACCCTGTGCAAATGCGTTACGCGTTAATGCAGTTGTTAAAAACGCAAAAAGGCGTTTCTTTACAATCATTCCAAGTTATTGCAGCACAACCTTTGAATATCGCTACTTCAACGGCTGAGGCTAACATTGCTGGCACTAAAGCTGCTGAAATTGATCCTAACCAGCAAGCCTTGGTGCTTTATCGTCATGCGATAAAAATTAAACTCAGTGGCAGCTACTTTCAATTACGCGACTATTTAACACAACTTGAAGGATTATCGTGGAAGTTTTTTTGGCAAGAGTTTAATTATCAACTAAAAGAATATCCAGTGAGTGAGTTAGAAATAGAAATGTACAGCTTAAGTACTAAACGGGAGTTTATAGGTGTTTAAAATCTTAACTTTTAGCAGTATTTTTTTTCTTATATTGCTGACTTCTATTATGGTTAACGCTCAAGATGTTGACCCAACTAAACCGCTATCAGGTGCTGACTTCTCATCAATAAGTAAAGCACAAGCAACACCAAAAGCAGAATTAATATTAGAGAGTATTATTCATGGTGTAGAAGTTCACACTGCTGTTATTAATGGTCAAGTGTTAAAAGTAGGTGATTTTATTCGCCAATATCAATTAGTAGCGGTGAATAACACCAGCGTGGTCTTACGTTCAGCAGAAAAACGCTTAAAGCTTAGTGTTTTTTCTAGTGTCGTGGTTAAATCAAAATGAAAAGATATGATCAAATGAAAAACATTCAAAGAAAATTTTATTGTTTCACCTTACTTTTAACTTTGATAGGTTGCCAAGCGGCGCCAGATCAACCAACAGAAATGATTAATGCGCTAGACCAAGCTATTGAAGAGTCAAGTAAACCTGCACCTAAGGCATTGCAACAAGTGCCCAACGCTATTCAGCAAGAATTAATGCAGCGCAATTTCAGTCAAGCACGAGATGGGCTGTTGGCAGAAAAACGTTTAGAAATTGCCGCCAGCGATGTTAGTGCGCAAGAGTTTTTTGCAGCGTTAGTTGATGAATCACCTTACAGTGTTGCCGTTCATCCCGATGTAAGCGGTACGATTACCCTGAACTTGAAAAATAGCACGCTTAATGAAGTACTTGATGTTGTTGAAGAAGTTTATGGTTATGAAATTAGACGTAGCGGGAAAGTAGTACAAGTTTATCCAGCGGGCATTCGAACGGAAACTATTCCACTTAATTATTTGTTCGTTAAGCGTTCAGGCATGTCGAGTACGAGTATTAACTCTGGTGGCGTGTCAGAAAATGACCAAGGTAGTGGCAATAACTCTAATAATAGCTCAAACGGTAATTCAAATAATTCAGGTGGCTCCGGTGGTAACAACCAAAATAGTCAGCAGGGAAGTAGTGGTATCAATATTTATACTGAGACCAGCTCTGACTTCTGGACCGAATTAAAAGAAACGTTAACGGTACTGGTCGGTTCTGAAGAAGGGCGTTCAGTATTTGTTTCTCCGCAAGCAGGTCTAGTGACTGTTCGCGCTTTACCTGAAGAAATAAAAGTCATTAAGAATTTTATTAACAAAACACAAACTCATTTACGCCGCCAAGTGATCATTGAAGCTAAAATAATGGAAGTTACGCTCAATGATGATTATCAGCAAGGCATTAAATGGGATCAAGTTCTAGGTAGTATCGGTAGTACTAACTTGTCTTTTTCAACGACTGGCGCTATCGCTGGCAATTTTATTTCAAATGCTATTGGTGGTACAAGTAACCTAGTCGTTGATAATAAAGACTTTTCAGGGGTTATAGATTTACTTTCTTCACAAGGTAATGTGCAGGTACTGTCAAGCCCAAGAATTACTGCGACCAACAACCAAAAAGCGGTAATTAAAGTGGGTGGCGATGAATATTATGTTACCGAGGTTTCAAGTACGACGACTACCGGTACGTCAACCACCACCACACCTGAAATTAACTTAACACCGTTTTTCTCAGGTATTGCTTTAGATGTTACGCCACAAATTGATGGAAACGGTGAAGTCATTCTCCATGTTCACCCATCAGTTACCTCAACAGATGAGCAAACTAAAGTTATAAAGCTTGGTAGTGAAGAAATAATCTTACCACTTGCACAAAGTAGCGTGCGTGAGTCTGATACTATTATTCGCGCTAAATCAGGTGAGATAGTTGTAATTGGTGGTTTAATAGAAACAAGAAAAGTGATGCTAGAATCAAAAACACCTTTCTTGGGAGATATCCCATTTATGGGTGAGTTATTCAAAAGCAAAAGCGAAACCACTCAGAAAAAAGAACTGGTTATTATGTTAAAGCCGATTGTTATTGGACAAGATACTTGGAAAAATCAATTACAAGATGCTCGCTCACTATTGAAACAATGGTTTCCTGAGGAAAATGATTTCTCTCAAAGTGAAAAAGGCAAGTCTAATGATTCAAGTAATAATGAATAATAGCCAAAATTTATGTACCTTTACCACTTTGGTTTAACGGAACTTCCGTTTACGTTAACACCAAATACTGCATTTTATGTAGGATTAGAGCCGCATAATGAAGCGTTAGCTGTGTTACTAACTGCACTGAAAACAGGTGAAGGCTTTATTAAAGTTATTGGTGAAGTAGGTACCGGTAAAACCCTACTTTGCCGTAAATTACTTAACGAAATACCCGAACACTTTGTAACCGCTTATATTCCTAACCCTTATTTAAAACCTGATGAATTACGACGAGCGGTTGCGGTTGAATTAGGTATTAAACAAGCTCAGCGCATGTCAGTGCAACTGCTCACCCAACGTATTCAGCAGCGATTATTAGAACTCCACTCAGCAGGTCATTCGGTAGTGCTGATACTCGATGAGGCACAAGCCTTACCGGAAGAGAGCCTTGAAGCTTTACGTTTGTTTACTAATTTAGAAACAGAAACGCGTAAACTTTTGCAAGTTGTGTTGTTTGCACAGCCAGAATTAGACGAACGCTTAGCAACCACAAGATTTAGGCAATTAAAACAACGTATTACTTTTTCTTATAAATTACGTGCAATGACAACGCTAGAAGTACAAGGTTATATTCAGCATCGTATGCAAGTTGCTGGTTATAAAGGTGCTACTTTATTTAGTGCCGCCATATCAAAGAAGGTGGCAAAAGTTAGTTTAGGGATCCCACGATTGGTCAATGTACTATGCCATAAAATGTTGATGTTAAGTTATGGGCAAGGTCAATACCAGATAACGAATAAGCATTTATCAGCGGCGATAGAAGATACCGAAGCAACAACTCAAACAAGCAATGTTAAAGGTTCTTTAAGTCTCGCTGCTCTGGTCATTTCAGCGGTACTAATTGTCTATGTTTTGAAAAATTATGGAGTGATCGCTTGAGCGTAATTAACCAGATGTTAAAAGATTTAGATAAGCGTCAAGCTGAACAGCAAGGTTCTAATGATTTTACGCTACCTGTTTCTTCACCGTCGTCGAATAAAAAAACTATCTTTATCAGTTTACTGATCATTATTTTATTAAACGCTGGCGGTATCTTTGTTTGGCAAATCTATGTTGAAAACCAAACATTAAAAATGTCTACTACACCAAAAATCAATCTAATTGAAAATCAAGCTGCTGAGGTTGAATACTCAGCGAAATTACTAAGCAGTAGTGAACCGATAAACATTTCCGATAATAATGATACTGGTATTGTCAAAAGCAAAAATGCTACTGTAAATAACGATTTTAAAGAAGATGAACTGGCTCAAGTTGATTTAAACCCAGCTGAATTAAGTCAAAATTTTTCTCAGGACATTACAATCGAAGCAGTGGCTAGTAAGGTTGATGAGCCGGCTAAACTAAATATCCCGTTAGTTAATGACTCAAAGAGTCAGCAAGCGTCACTTGACTCATTACCACCAGTGGCGAAAAAGTCAACGTTAACAATATCTCGTAAAGAGCTAACGCCTAATCAACTCGCTGAGCAAAAGTTAAAACGCGCTGAGCAAGCGCTTGCTAACAATGATGTTTCTAAAGCAGAGACTATGTTCGAAGATGTATTATTAGTGTTGCCAACACATAAAACAGCGAGAAAACATTTAGCGGCTTTATGGTTTGGACGTCAATCTTATTCAGCGGCGTTAAACCTACTTTCTCAAGGTATTAACTTATCTCCTAATGATAGCGAATTTCGGGTGATGCAAGCTCGAATTTATTTACAACAAAACAGCATACAACAAGCATTCGATACTTTAAATAATATGCCAAATGTCAATGAAATGCTTAACGTCGAATATCAGAGCTTACGCGCAACAACAGCACAGCAACTTAAGAAATTTTCATTTTCCGCACAAGCCTACCAAATTTTGGTTAACCTCGAACCTTCTTCAGGGCGTTGGTGGTTGGGTTTAGGTGTTGCCTTAGACAGCAATAGTGAATTTAAGCAAGCGAGTACTGCGTATCAAACCGCATTAAATAAAACCGGGTTATCTGGAAGCGCTGAAAATTTTGCCCGTCAGCGTATTATCGAGTTAGGAGAATAATTATGTCAGCACCTAAATTAAAAATGCGCCTCGGCGATTTATTAGTACACGAACATATCATTACTAATGAACAATTAATGCAGGCACTGAATAGCCAAAAATCTACAGGGCGAAAACTAGGAGATACCTTGATTGAACTTGGCCATATTGGCGAGCGTCAATTACAAGAGTTTTTAGCGCAACAGCTTAATGTGCCTTTTTTAGATATTAGTCAACGCCGTATTCCTAATGAAGTCGCCTCATTGTTACCCGAAGTTCATGCACGTCGTTTACGCGCGCTAATTATTGAAGACCAGGGCGACAGTATCTTATTAGGGATGAGTGATCCTGCTGATTTAAGTGGTCTTGATCAGCTTGAAAGAATGCTTGCCCCGAAAAAAATAAATCTTGCTGTGGTCATGGAGTCACAGCTTTATCAAGCATTTGATGGCTTATATCGCCGTACAGCAGACATTGAATCATTTGCTAGTCAGTTAGAAGAAGAGTATCAACAAACTACTGATTTCGATTTATCATCAACATTTTCAGATGATAGCGGCGATGCTACTGTGGGAAAATTGTTACAATCGGTCTTTGAAGATGCCGTACAAATGCGTGCTTCTGATATTCATATTGAACCTGATGAAAATCTATTGCGTATCCGTCAGCGAATCGATGGTGTATTACAAGAAAATATTTTAAAAGAAAATAAAATTGCCTCAGCTATGGTTTTGCGATTAAAACTAATGGCAGGTTTGGATATCTCAGAAAAACGATTACCTCAAGATGGCCGTTTTAACCTGCAAATTAAAGGTCATAATATTGATGTTCGTATGTCAACCATGCCAGTGCAGCATGGTGAGTCGGTCGTTATGCGATTGCTTGATCAGTCTGCAGGTTTGTTGTCTCTAGATAAAATCGGAATGCCGGCCGACTTAGTAGCCCGTGTTCGTCACCAAATTACCCGGCCACATGGCATGGTGCTAGTTACGGGGCCAACAGGCAGTGGCAAAACAACAACTTTATATGGCGCGTTAACCGAACTTAACCAAGCGAGTAAAAAAATTATTACCGTGGAAGACCCGGTAGAGTATCGTTTACCTCGGATAAATCAGGTACAAGTAGCACCTAAAATCAATTTAAATTTTTCAACAGTGCTACGTACTGCGCTTCGTCAAGATCCCGATATTATTATGGTCGGCGAAATGCGAGATCAAGAAACGGTTGAAATCGGTTTACGTGGCGCATTAACGGGTCACTTAGTATTATCAACACTGCATACTAATGACGCCATTACCAGTGCCTTACGATTAATTGATATGGGCGCGGCGGGTTTTCTTGTTGGTAGTTCATTACGTGCAGTTATTGCACAACGTTTAGTACGTAAGATTTGTGAATACTGTAGTGAAGATCATTCGCCAGACAGCCAAGAAATGATGTGGCTTACTCACCTCGCTGGTGATGAAGCGACAACAGCCAGTTATAAAAAAGGTCGCGGCTGCCAGTCATGTCAGTACACAGGTTATAAAGGCCGTATTGGTGTCTTCGAATTATTAGAAATGAATGATGCGATGATGGCTGCTTTAAAGCGTGATGATGCTGAAGCATTCACTGAATTAGCAAAAGCTAATCCTACTTTCACACCGATAGCACAAGCGGCATTTAATTATGCTAAACAGGGTGTTATTAGCGCAGAAGAAGTGCTTCGTTTAGTCGATAGTATTGACGTTCAGGGTTAAGAGTAGACTTACTTATGGCTATATTTAGTTACGTAGGCAGAAATGCTAGCGGCTCACAAGTTAAAGGGACAATAGAAGCAACAAACGCTAATACGGTTGCTGAGCAATTGTCACGTCAAGGCATTATTCCAGTGGCTATTAATAAATCAAAAGATAGCGGTTCGACTGATATAGCGAATATTGATATTGGTGAATTATTGGGGTTCTCTGTTATATCACTGGATGAACTCATTGTCTTTTGTCGACAAATGTATGCTCTTGTTCGTTCGGGTGTTCCGATATTACGCGCCATCAACGGTATGGCAGAATCAAGTACATCTGATAAATTAAAAGCTGCTTTAACCGATATTGGCAGTCAATTAGAAGGGGGCTACACCCTTTCAACCGCTTTAAGTCAATACCCAAAACTTTTTTCACCTTTATTTGTTTCATTAGTACATGTTGGTGAGAATACCGGACAGCTCGATGGTTCCTTCTTAAAGTTGGCAAACTATCTTGAACGAGAGCAAGACACCCGTAAACGAATAAAAACCGCCTTACGTTATCCAAGTTTTGTCCTTGGCGCCATTTTTATTGCCATGATTATTTTGAATATTTTTGTTGTTCCTACATTTGCCAATATGTTTGCAAAATTAGGCGCTGACTTACCCGTTACAACAAAAATGTTGATTGCCAGCTCGAATTTCTTTTTAAACTATTGGCCTCATCTGCTTGTCGGAAGTGTATTTGGTTTCTTTGGCCTTAAAAATTATTTAAAAACTGAGCGTGGTATGTATTTATGGGACCGATTAAAAACAAAAATACCGGTTGTTGGAGGGGTGATTGAACGGTCTATTCTGTCACGATTTTCACATACATTTGCAATTGTACTCAAAGCAGGTGTTCCTTTAACAACGGGATTGACTTTAGTTGCTGACGCCGTAGATAACACTTATATGCGAGATAAAATTTTAGCTATGCGCGGTGGCATTGAAAGTGGTGATAGTTTATTACGTTCAGCTAATGCCAGTAAATTATTCACTCCTCTTGTTTTACAAATGGTGGCTGTAGGTGAAGAAACTGGCCGTGTAGACGAGCTTTTAGAAGAAGTAGGTGATTACTATGAACGCGAGGTTGATTACGAATTGAGTACGTTAACGGCTCGTATTGAGCCGATAATGATCGCTATTGTTGCCGCTATGGTATTGGTGCTTGCGCTAGGTATATTTACTCCAATGTGGGATATGATGTCGGCCTTTAAAGGGAAATAGTGTTCGTCTTTAAGTGATAACGTTGTTCATTATGAAGCGGTCTTTTGCAAGGTAAATAAATTCAGCCTGTTAGTTTTAGGTGGTGATAACACAATGATTTATATGGATTAAATTAGTTATAATATGACGTTACAACAGGTAAGTGCTAAAAAGAGTAAATCGTTAGCTGAAAACCTAATCATACTTACGATGATTGGCTTACTTATGGCGACATTTCTCTATTATTTTTTTAAACAAGATCAACATTTATCCCGCGTAGGTTTTGATTCCGTTGCCAATACCTTTTCCGCGCGAGTTATTGGTATTCATGCGCAATGGTTTATGGATAACAAACCGAGCTGGGTGGTGATCAAAGAAGCGACATCAGTAAATGGCGATCGGGTAAATAACCGTGTTGCAGTAAATAAAGCGGGTTGGGTTGATATATCAACAGTAAATACCGTAAGTAATGAAAATGAGTGTCAGAAAATATGGCAACAAGTGTTAGCAACACCTATGGTTTATATTAAACAGCCTATTTCTGCAGTAATCGTTAATATAGATACTGGTCAAGTGGGGCAGCAAAAAAAATATTTCTGCCAATATAGCTTACCAACGGGTGAATATTTCGAATATCACCCAAGCAGTGGCAAGGTCAGTGAAATAAATATACATTAGTAAAAATTATTGAATTTGTTTTATATACGTTGTTTATGCTATAAAAGTGCACTAAGTAAGTGACTTTATTAGTAAATCGTTGTTAGAATCAATTTATAGCACTAGCCAATGCGCTGGTAAAACGATAAAAGAGGTTGTGATGAAAAAACAAGCGGGTTTTACACTAATTGAATTAGTAATTGTGGTGGTTATTTTAGGTTTTTTAGCAGTAACCGCTATTCCTAAATTTATTGATTTAACTGATCAAGCTAAACAAGCCAATATTGAAGGTATGGCAGGTGGTTTCGCTACCGGTATTTCTCTAGCTCGAGCACAGTGGGAAGCTGAAGGCCGTACCAATAACGGCACAAATAACACCACAGTTTATGATGGTGTGAATTTGATATTAACTACTGAAGCAACAGGTATACGTCCTGGTTATGTAACAGGATTAACTGATGGTGCAACTTTAGGTGGTGGCTTTGATGCTGCTAATTGCAAAGAAATCTGGGATAATATTTTCCAACAGCCCCCAACGTTAGAAATATTTGGTAACGCAAATAGCACAACAAACTATATTGTTGCTGAAACGGGCGATATAGCAGACTCTCACTGTATATTTTATTTAAAAGAAACGTTGAATAAAGATGCAACAAGTGGTGATTTTGTCGACCCTGGTGTAGCAAATATAGGTAACAATTTCACTTATTACCCTGCAACTAGTCGTGTAGAAATTAATATTGCCGTAACTAACTAATTGTTACACATTAAAAATTATAATTAAAAGAGAAGGTCAATTATGAAAGCATTACAAAAACAAGCAGGTTTCACACTTATTGAATTAGTTATCGTTATTGTTATTCTAGGTATTTTAGCCGCTACTGCCGCACCTAAGTTTATTGATTTAACGGGTGACGCACGTTCATCTGTAGTTGAAGCAGTAAAAGGTTCACTCAACTCTGCAGCCGATCTAGCTCATTCTAAAGCTTTAGTGAAGGGTGTAAGTGACGGTGATATTAGTATTGCAAATCAAAATATTACTTTCGTTAATGCATGGCCTGATAATGATTCTATCGGTTTGTTATTAACTTATGATGTTGCTGATATTTCTGCTTCTGCAGGTACCTTCCAACATAAAGATGCCTCTACAGGAACAACTTGTCAAGCAACCTATAATAATAACACAAGCACCTCAGAAGACCGTCCTATAATTGGAAGTGTTGTAACTGATTGTAATTAATATAAAATAACTTTTTGAGAAAAACCGAGCAAAGCTCGGTTTTTTTATTCTTCACTACTATTCGACTCTAATTGGTCCCCCCAATTATCAACCAATGGGTATGTCCTTTTCGCTTCATTGAGTACTTCTTGATATTGCTTGTGCCTATTTAAAATTGCTAAACAAAGCAGTATGTTTGAATAAATACTCGGACGGGGCTTAAAGCGGACTTTCATTAATCCCCAATCAATATATTGCAGTAATTTCTGCGTATTTCTTACTTTCAAACCTGATATTAATATATGACTATACACATTAGCGTCCAGTCGGCTTTTCAAAGCGATAGGATTCACAATATCTAACAAGCGTTCAATATGCTGGTAACCATGCTTTTCATGCTCCACGATAATGTTACTGGTGTGTAAGGTGGTTACCAAGAAAGGAATTAATATTGTCGGGAATAATATCGCTAAAAATCGAAGTAAAAAGATTTTATCAAATAAAACTTGCGCTTTATTAGCTCCGCTTTGTATATCAGTAAACCAAAGTATGATGATAAAAATAAACCAGTGGCTTATCGAGCTGTAAAAAGGGAACTCTAATTGGCTGTGTAGCAATAAAGGAGTAATAAGTCCTAATATCGCTAAACGTTTACCCAACCTATTTGATATTTTTAGCCAGCTATTCATATAAGCGATAAAGAAAAAAATAATACCTAGTAAGGCAATAATACCTCCCTCGCTGACCCAATATAAAACCTCGTTATGCGGGTGTGCCATGCGTTGTTGTGCAACACCTATTTCTGGGTGCTCAATAGCATAGCGATTGTAGGTATCTAAAAATGCACGTTCATAAAGACCATAACCCGATCCTGTGAGAGGCTTTTCTTGGATCATTTTAGCTGTGACTAGGTATGTATTTGGACGTGCGCCTGCTTTCTGATAGTTATCTTCTCCGCGATTAAATACCTCACTATTATTAAAACTAATCAAAGCTGTAATAGCAGCAAGTACTACAAAAAATAAATTTATAAACAACTGTCTTTTATTTTTAAAATATAGATATGAGCTAATAAAGCTGAGTACTAAAATGGTTGCTAAATGTCCTGTTCTTGACTGTAATACCACAATTAAGAAAGTTGCTGAGCATAAACAAAAATAACATAACGCTTGCTGATATTTATTGATTGAAAACGCTTTGCAGGCAACGGATAAATATAATGCTATAGCTATACCCGTTGCCATAAAACTAGCCATTACATTAGGCTGTAAAAAACTACCGTGTGGGCGACTAATACCCGGTTTAAATCCGCCCCAATCATCCGCTTGTAAAATAAAGTACTGCACTAAACCAAAGCTCGCTTGTATAGCAACAGCAATTAATATCCACCATAAAATTTGCTGTGGATTTTCGGTTAACGCTTCAAACTGATATAAGCAAAATAATAACAGTAAACCGCCCGTTAAACCGAGTAAGCGTGGAATGGCATGGTCACTAAATTCACTACCGTAAAACATCGGTATACATAAACAAATAAAGCCAAGTAAACTATAAAGTTGTAGCTTACTTGTTACTATTTTCTTATTTAAAGTAACTTGCCAAAGTCCTAACGAAATAAGGATTGTGGTAATTAACCAACCAAAAATATTGAATGATAAATACAAGCCTGTACCACCAGGCGTTTCAAGTACAATATGCATGGCAAAACAGAAGTATACAATAAGGAAAAAACGAAAGTACGGGAAAAGGGTCAAGGGTTTCAAACCAGTAAAAAAATTATATATAAAGATTAATGGTGTTCACTAGTATTTACAATGTCTTATCACCAGATTGTTTGTTAGGTGTAAGATATATTTTTTTTGGTAAGTGTTATATGCTATAAAATAGTAAATTAATTGAATTTTAACCGAAGTGAAAGACCGATGAAGTCTATTAATACCCTTAAACAATCAAAAAAAAATCAACAAGGTTTTACCTTAATTGAATTAGTGATCGTTATTGTTATTTTAGGCATTCTTGCTGTAACTGTGGTTCCTAAGTATATAAACTTAACGGCTGAAGCGAATACCGCAACATTACAAGCGGTTAAAGGCTCATTAGAAGGTGCTTCAGCGCTTGTTTATAGTAAATCTATCGTGGCCGGAAACCAGGGCGAGGAATCTGCTTCAATTACTTTAACAGATGGAGACCCTCTTTTTATAAGTTATGGCTATCCTGTTGTTCCAACGTCTACTCTCGTTGAAGAGTATTGGCGTCGGCTGATAAATTTAGATGATGGCTTTGTTATAAATTCTAATAATTCGGGAGCTATATTAACTATTTATCCTGCAAGTATGGGTGCTCCAGCTAATTTGACATCTCCTTGTCTTGTCACCTATAAAGGTGCTGTTGGCCAAAATATAGCTCCTGTGATACGTATCTTCGACTGTATTTAATTTATAGCATAATAATTTTTAAGAGGTGATTTTTGATGATAAATAAACTTATCACCAATCAAAAAATATTACGGAGAGAACAAGGTTTCACAATAATCGAGTTAGTAGTGGTTATTATACTGATTAGCATTCTTGCCGTGACTATTATTCCAAAAATGCAAGCTTCTGGTGGTTTTGAAGAAATCACCTATCAAGATGAAGTAGTAACTAAGCTACGTGGTATTCAATTACGCACCATGCAAGATACATCAGCTAGTCAATGCCATCGGGTATTAATTACCAACGATAAACTAGGTATTCCAGATGATAGTTGCAGCAGTTTTGTTGATAATAATATCAACAGCACAACTATTGTTAAAATTATTGATGATACTGTTAATTTTCAATATGCAGGTGGTACTACGCCATTTTCATTTGATCATTTAGGTCGGCCGATTAATTGCTCTTCTCCTTGCCAAGTTAGTATTGTTGGTCAAGAACAAACTCTCATTGTTGCTATTAACGAGCAAGGTTATATTTATGCTGCTAACTAATCGTATTCGTGCGAAAAACATTTCTAAGCAGCAAGGCTTTACGCTAATTGAGCTTATTGTTGGTATTGTGGTTTTATCTATTACTTATGTAGTGTTAACAAGCTTAATCTATCCTATGGCAAGTCAAAGCGCCGCACAAGTTCACCAGATCAGAGCCGCGGAACTAGGCCAGTCGATGATTAATGAAATTTTAGGTAAAGCGTTTGATGAGAACTCTGATATGTCGGGTGGTTTTGTTAGGTGTGGCGAAATATCGGCACCTAGCTGCACCGCGACAGATGACTTAGGTCCCGACGCTGACGAGCAACGTAATAACTTTAATGATGTAGATGATTACAACTCAATTAATTTTGACGATGAAATTGTCAACTCATCAGGTATTAGTCTTGCTGATATTTATACCGGTTTTAATATGAATGTCTCAGTGATAAATGATAGTGACTATAGCGGTGAATACCAATCAGCTACAGATAATGAAAAAACAGCAAAGTTAATTACAATCACTGTCCGTAGCCCACAAAACGATGATTATGTTTTTTCGGTGTATAAGGCGAACTTCTGATGCTGATTCGTTTTAGACAGTCACGCAGTATTAAAAATAAATCCACATATGCTTCTTTATCAAAAGGGGGGCCTATAAAAAGTGCTAACTTAAAAGGTTACTGCTCAAAAGGGTTTACATTAATTGAGCTGGTTGTTGCTATGGTGCTATTGGGCATTTTATCCGTCGGGGTAAGCAGTTTTTTACAGTTTGGTAGCCAAATATATGCTGATGCTACGGCACGAGATCAAATATTATCGTCGGCTCGCTTTGCCATTGAAAGACTGAACAGAGAGCTTAGGGCCTCACTGCCTAATAGCTCACGAATCACCAATGATTGTTTAGAGTTTATGCCGATTAAAGCTAGCGCTATATATGTTGATATACCTGTTTCTCCAGATTCTGCAAGTGATAAAATTACTATTGTGCCCGCTTCAACTTCCGTGAGTAGTGCAGATATTATAAGCTTGAATGCCATTGTTTATCCGGTTGCGGCGGATGATGTTTATCTTAAATCGAATAAAAAGTTTTACCCTATCGATATTGTGACTTATTCAAGTGATCCTACTAATGTACCACATACGTTAACCTTAGAAGATTCAGTGCTTTTTGCTGAAGAATCGGCAACAAATCGGATTTATTTTATCGATGATTCAGTGATGTATTGTATTGAAGGTAGTGGTGATAATAAAAATTTAATAAGATACGATGTTACTGATCATAGTAACGCTGGTGAACCGCTTGGTTTAACTAACCGGGCTGTAATGGCTGAATTTTTAATGAATAGCTCAGGATTTAGTACAAATGGTGCTAATTTACAACGTAATGCGATTGTGTCTGTTCGGTTACATTTTATGAGGCTATTTGAAGAAATTGTTTTTGATAATGAGATACAGGTGCCCAATGTTCCATAAGCAATATCATCATGACAAATATGCTTTGAGCCAAGTTAAAAGTAAGCAAAAAGGCAGTGCGATTGTTGTCGCTATCTTTGTTATTGTTGTTATGGCATTACTGGGTGCTGGGCTCGTTAAAATACTCTCTTCAAGTGCCGAATCTGTTGCTTATGAAGTGATAGGTACCCGTGCCTATGCGGCAGCACAGACAGGAGCACAATGGCAGTTACTGGAAGTTTTTCCGCACGACACTAATGTAAAAACGGCTTGTAAGAGTAACATCACAGCACCTGATTTTTCGAATGTTGAAGGTTTGACTTCTTGCCAAGCAACAGTGACTTGTAATGATGATGGTGTCTTTGATGGTACAACATATTATGTGATTACCAGCGTTGGTCAATGTTCAATTGGAGGCGTTGTTACTTCTCGAACTGTTCAGATAGAGGCAAGAAGTTTATAACATCTTTATGAATCAACATTTATATCAAGTGTAATTTAAGTGTTAGGTCCTTTTACAGTGGCGTTTGTTTTTTGACTTTTATCTCGTGTTGGCCACGCAGGGCTAATTAAGTATGAACTTACGGATATAAGTTATATAGAGGTTGACTCCTTTAATGAAGGTTCCATTGAAACTCAGTTACTAGGTCATAATATGTTCGGTTGGCACTTTGAAACATTCTACGTACGCAATACTCCAGCCCAAGTAGCAGAGCCATCAACTATTATGATTTTTGCAATTACTTTAATCGCTTTATCGATGAGAAAGCGCGCAATTAACTAATTTAGCTGGGTAATAAATAAATCCAAACAGCCTCGCCAATGCGGGGCTTTTTATTGTCCAACATTAGCCATAGTTGATATAAATAAGTTTTTAGTCGACGTACTAGATAAATAAATATAAGTCGTTACTTGTTATCATTAATAGTTAAGAGTAGATTCTGTATAATCTTCACATCTCACTTTATTGCTAGGAAAAATCTTGATGCTGTTTCGTAGTATTTCTACCATTCTTTTATATATTCTTTTTCAAAATACTGTCCTTGCAGCAAAGTGTCTTGACGTCTTTCCTGCAGCATATAATCAAGCTACCAGTGTTAATGAACAATTAACTAATTTTCCGGCTAATAATTCATCGGCTAATATTGCTAATGGCACAATATTATCCCGGGGTGATAATTACTATTCGGGTTCTTCATTAGATAACAAAGATCAAGTTTCAGTAGCTGCTATTAGTGGTAGCGAGACAACGGCTAGATTATTTTTTAGGAATTCAGTTTCCTGGAAAAATGTTAAAATTAATCAAAATGGTAACCCAGAAGATTTAATAATTGTTGTTGGTGGGAGCCTATCAATCACTGGCGGAAGTACAGATATTAACGCTATCATTTATGTTAAAGGCTCTTTGGCTATTAAGGGTGCCAAGGGAAAGGGAGCATTTACTTCAGTAGGTTCAGGCAGTAGTGATACAACTTATAATACTAACTATATAGAAACTGCTGATTTTAATGGGATGTGTGACAATACTCCTCTTGCCCCAGTCACTCCTATTGTTGACTACCGTTTTGATGAATGTAGCTATACAGGTGCTGGCTTTGAAATTATTGATCAAACGGGTAATTTTAATGCAAGTATTCATGGCATTAATGAATCAGCTAATGAGGCGCAAATAAATAAGTCACTCGACCTTTCTAGTAATAGTACACGTGACTGGGTAAGTGTCCCAAGTGGTGTCGTTAATGGACTTAATGATTTTACATTATCCGTTTGGATAAATACGGATAAAAAGAAAAATCAACAAGAAATTTTTCATGCGTTAGGAAGTAGTACTAGAGATGATGAATTAGAAATTTATCTAAAAAAAGATAAAGAGGTCTCTGTAAAAATACAAGGTGAAAGCACAAATCTTAAAGGAAACATCGTGTTAACTGATGGCGAGTGGCATCACATATTGATAACACGTGTCAGTGACCAAGTTTGTTTGTATGTTGATGGTAATAATCAAGATTGTGATACGGGTGTTGGTCGTGGTCAATTATCTGTTCCTTATTCTAACAGTATCGTAATCGGGCAAGAGCAAGACAGTTACGGAGGCAGATTTTCTGCAAGTCAAAGTTTCGAAGGGCTAATGGATGAGTTGAAAATTTATGATCAAGTACTTTCTAGTACATCAATAAGCAACTTATATAGTAATGAACTCGCTAGCAATAATGCCGATGGCACCAGCCGTGACGCGGTGAATTGTAGTCCGGTACCTATTGCCGAATATCGTTTTGATGAATGTAGTTATGATGGTTCAGCATTCGAAGTTATTGACCAATCAGGAAATTTTTCTGCACAAAGTTTCGCTAATCTTAACACCTCGAATGACGCCCAAATTGTTCGCGCTGCTGATATTTCGGCTGCTGAGCATTATATAGAAACCTCAATCCCAATTATTGGTAATTCAAGTGTTGCTACTTGGTTCAAAAAACCTTCAATAAATGGCGGTAACCGTTATTTAGTTTTAGGAGCAATGCCTAATGGTGGCGATTTACTTTACCTCGATAGTTTTAATGATTATCGGTGGGGCGTTTACGATGGCAATATCTCAGTAGAAGGAAACTTTTGGTTCGCTGACTTAACAAATGGTTGGCATCATATGGTTTTGGTCTATAACAATAACACTACTTCATTATATATTGACGGAGCGCTAGTAGACATGGTTGCGTTAAGACCATCAGGAAATCTACAATATATTGGTACGTCGTTTGATGATATAAACACCAACACCCCTCAAGGGTTTCGTACACCACTTGATGAATTTAAGGTTTATGATCAAACCCTTTCTAGTGCAGAAATAACGACTCTTTATACGAATGAACTTGCCAAAAATAACTATGATGGCTCACTGCGAAGTACAGCCGAGTGTTCAGAACTTATTGCACAGTTTTCAATGGATGAAGTTATTTGGGATGGCAGCACAGGAGAAGTTGTTGACCAAACAGATAATTTTAATGCGAGTGCGCTTAACGGGGTAACAACTGCTGGCTCTTTACCGGCACTTAGCGGTAACCCTGGTACTTGTCGTTATGGTTCTTTTGATGGTATCGATGATTACATTCAAATTAATGATGATAATAGGCTCGATTTACAATCTGAACTCAGTATCAGTGTGTGGATTAATCCTAAGGTATTACCAAGCTCTGGTTTAAAAACAATTATCTCTAAAGATGAGAACTATGAGTTTCATCTTCAGCCTTCAGGAGACATTTTTTGGTGGTGGCAAACACACTCGTTTTCAACTACTGGAGCCGGTATTGAAGCGGGTAATTGGTATCATATAGCGATTACTTACAAAAGTGGTAGGCAAGTTATTTACGTTAACGGTGTTGAAAAAGGCTCTAGAACATTTACAGACAATTTAACGCTAAATAATGATCCTTTACAAATAGGGCAAGATCAAGGCTCCTCCTCACGATTTTTTGAGGGTTATATTGATGAAGTTCATCTATATAATGGCGCACTCACCGCTATAGAAGTCAATGAGCTTTATACAAAACGACAAGCCTGTGAAACTATCCACCATTTTGAGATAAATCATGATGCTCAAGGCTTAACCTGTATTGGTGAACCCTTAACTATAAAAGCATGTATTGATGAGGCTTGTACTGACACAATTGCAACGCCAACAGATGTTAAAATATTTGCCAATGGTGTGCTCAAAACAACCATAACAGTGACAGGTAAAACCGATACTAGCTTTAGTCATTTGGTTGAAGAAACTATTACTTTAAGCTCAGATCAAAATTACACTTGTAGAAATGGTGCCTCAACCAGTTGTGATATAAATTTTGCCAATGCGGGTTTTTTACTTGATATTAATTCAGGTGTGGATGTTTCATCTTGTGAAAGTGTAAACTTTGACATTAAAGCGGTTAAGTTAAGTGATTCAGGGGTGAGTTGCGCTCCTGCTTTTACTGGCAACCAAAATTTAGATTTCAGTTTTAGCTATTCAAACCCCACAACTGGCACAAAATTACCGTTACTTAACGGCACCAACATGGCAAATACAGGAGAAAGTCAAACTCGTAACATCAGTTTTAATGCTAATGGTGGAGCTTCTATACCTATCGAATACAATGATGCTGGAGCTTTAAGTTTTACTGTCAGTGAAAAAGTTTCATCGGGAGTCACTAGTGCAACCTTAATTAAAGACTTCTTTCCATCAAAACTCGTTATGGTGGCTAAAAAAACAAATGGTACATTTTTAAACAATAGTAGTGCTGCAGGTGAACCAAAGCAGGTGGCAGCCGAAGGTTTTTCCTTAAGTTTTACGGGTCAGTGCAATAACAATACTGATACACCAAACTACCAACCTCAATCTGATAGTGTTGTAGTGTTAGCCTTAAGGCAAATAGCACCATCATCAAGTACTTCGGTTTTAGGTCAGTTAAGTTTAGGCACTAGCACCATCGATGCTTCAAATGCCACAGATACTCGTTGGCAAGCTATAAATACAGCGGAGAAAGAACTCGTTGCAAGTTACGACGAAGTTGGAATAATAAGTGTTAATGTAAAAGATAATGATTACTTAGGTAATGAAATTACTACCCTAAGCTTTTTAGATGTTGGCCGTTTTACACCAAGTTATTTTGATGTTTTTGTTACGGATAATTCATTTGAAAATGCCTGCAGTTTAGATATAAATACCTTTACTTATATTGGCCAGCCTTTTAGTTATTTAAATGCTCCTATACTGACTATTACCGCTAAAAATGCTTTAGGGGTTAAAACACAAAATTACACTGAAAGTACCTTTCAAAAACTAATCGTTAATAATGTCAGCCGGACATTCCCTTTAGCGGATAGTAGCAAAAATGAAGTTGATAAAGATGGCAATGATCTTGTCACTAAAATGGTTGTTGAACCGACAACATTTGCTGGTGACTTAAGCAAACTTTCAAATGGCATCCTCGACTATAACTTTTCTCCTGCTGACACCTTTACTTATTCCAAAGGGAGTTATTCACAAGTCGCTGAATTTACCGTGGACTACAATATTTTAATTAATAGTATTACTGACTCTGATAACGTGGCTATTAATCTTGCTACGACTCTCCCTTTAACGGTTAAGCCATCAGGAGGTTTTCAACGTTTTGGCCGGCTGGTACTCGGTAATAGTTTTGGTGCTGAAACCTCGGCAATAGCTCAGTACTTTCAAGTAGAGTACCTTAACGCATCAAGAACGTTTGTAGTAAATACCGACGATAACTGTTCATTAGTTACCAATAACACATCAAATTGGTCTTTTTCTAATCCAACAAATAATGTCACCATTAATGGTATAAATATCCGTGGTACAAGTGGCAGTTTGAATGAAGGTAAGTTCCAAAATGTTTTGCTAACTAGCGGCAATAATCAAGGAAGTATTGGCGTTGAATATACCACGCAAGATTGGTTGAAATTTGATTGGTTAAATGAAGATAATAATTTTGACGGCCCTTATCATCAAAACCCAACAGCAACAGTTATATTCGGTATTTATCGGGGCAATGACCGTATTATATCTTGGCGAGAAATTGGGAATTAGCACTTTTTCAATAACAATCCGGGTGATTTTGGCTTACTTATTAAAAATATGATAAAAAAGTGATCTTTTTTATCATTCAAGCAACACAAATTTGAAACACTCAGGTATGATTAGCCCATATAATATATTATCAACAAACTTGACAAAACGTTCATTGATTAACTCAATGTTTTGTTGAGAACAAAGGAGATTAACTCTCCTTTTATAACACTTTAGGATATTTAGATCTTATGTTTAAAAAATTACGCGGCATGTTTTCTAATGATTTATCAATAGATTTAGGAACGGCGAACACGCTTATTTATGTAAAAGACCAAGGCATTGTTTTGAATGAGCCTTCGGTAGTTGCTATTCGCCAAGACCGCTCTGGTGGTTCAAAGAGTGTGGCTGCAGTAGGTTCCGCTGCAAAACAAATGCTGGGCAGAACGCCAGGTAATATTGAAGCTATTCGTCCGATGAAAGATGGTGTTATTGCCAACTTTTTTGTTACTGAAAAAATGCTGCAATACTTTATTAAGCAAGTTCACAGTAATAACTTTTTACGTCCAAGCCCTCGAGTACTTGTTTGTGTTCCTTGTGGCTCTACTCAAGTGGAGCGTCGTGCTATTCGTGAGTCTGCACTTGGTGCTGGCGCACGTGAAGTTTATCTTATTGACGAACCAATGGCTGCGGCGATTGGTGCGGGTATGCCAGTTTCAGAAGCTACAGGTTCAATGGTGGTCGATATTGGTGGTGGTACCACTGAAGTCGGTATTATTTCATTGAATGGTGTGGTTTATTCTTCTTCTGTGCGTATCGGTGGTGATAAGTTTGACGATGCTATTATCAATTACGTACGTCGTAACTTTGGTAGTTTAATTGGTGAAGCAACCGCTGAACGTATTAAGCATGAAATTGGTTCAGCCTACCCAGGTGAAGAAGTACTCGAGATTGAAGTACGTGGCCGTAATTTAGCTGAAGGTGTTCCTCGCAGTTTTACCCTAAACAGCAATGAAATATTAGAAGCATTACAAGAACCGTTAACCGGCATTGTTAGTGCTATTATGGTTGCTTTAGAACAAGCGCCACCAGAACTTGCGTCTGACATTTCAGAACGTGGTATGGTGCTTACTGGCGGTGGTGCATTATTACGAGACCTAGATCGTTTATTAATGGAAGAAACCGGCATTCCTGTTGTTGTTGCTGATGATCCACTAACGTGTGTGGCTCTTGGTGGCGGTAAAGCGCTTGAGATGATAGATATGCATGGTGGCGACCTCTTTTCTTATGAGTAAATGCTCATACGAATAAAATACTAAATATTCATTGTCATTTTTCCTAACTACGGCGTTGAATGTACTGATTGATTAGCATCAACTCCGTACATTCTCCTTGTATTGACATTAAATGGCTGCAAATGAATTAGCATCTATACAAGTTTAATTTATGAATCCAATATTTAAACATGGCCCTTCTCCTCAGCACCGACTCATGTTGGTGCTGTTTTGTTCTGCGTCTTTAATTTTTTTCGATCACAAAATGAATAGCTTCGAAAATATTCGTGGTTATTTACAGTCTATGGTCAGCCCCTTACAGTATTTAGCGACTACTCCTAAGCAAGTCATGACGTGGGCTGCAGAAAATATTGTTACGCGGCGACAACTACTCAGTGATAACCAAGCATATAAAGTAGCAGAATTACGCTTTCATCAACAATTGTTAGCACTTGAAATCATCAAGAAAGAAAATGAGCGGTTACGTTTATTATTGGCTTCGCCGATACGTGGTGAAGTAAAGAAAATGGTCGCTGAAATAATATCAGTAGACTCTGATCCGTATAGTCAGCAAGTTGTAATTAACCGCGGCAGTGATGACGGTGTTTTTGAAGGGCAACCGGTCATTGACGATGAGGGTATTGTTGGACAAGTCTTACATGTGGGCATTAATAGCAGTCGAGTTATTTTAATTACTGATGTCACTCATGCAGTGCCTGTTAGAGTTAGCCGTAATGGTGTGCGTTTAGTCGCCTCAGGAACAGGGCAAATCGATAGATTAACCCATAATTTTGTGCAGCACAGTACTGATGTTCGCACGGGTGATTTATTAGTAACGTCAGGGCTTGGCGACAAGTATCCTGAAGGGTATCCTGTTGCACGGGTTACCAAAGTTTCACAAAATGATGCAAATGCTTTTGCTTTAGTACAAAGTGAACCAGTCGCTAAAATTGATCGCTTACGCTATTTATTATTGCTGTGGCCAGAAAAAGCAGCAGAAATTTTTGCGCCGTCACAAAAAGTAGTAACACCAAACTTACGTGATAGTAAAAAAAGTGAAAATAACACAGGGCTAAATAATGTCGATACGTAACCTTTTGATTATTATTTTTACTACGGTTATCGCTTTAATCGCCAGTATTATGCCATTACCACCGAGTATCGATGTCTTTCGTCCAGACTGGGTGCTAGTGGTATTAGTATACTGGTGCTTAGCCTTACCCGCGCGCGTTAATGTTATTACCGCTGGTTTTGTTGGCTTATTGCTTGATGTTTTATTGGGTTCTATTCTCGGTGTACACACGATGGCGATGGCCATTGCTGTTTATATTATTGCGGGCAATTTTCAAAAAATTAGAAATTTCTCAGTTTGGCAACAATCACTTATTGTTGGTGTTTTATCGGCGCTATATCATTTAATTGTTTTTTGGATGCAACGATTTTTAATTGATGCCGTGTTCCTCCCTAGTTATTTATATCCGGTGATCACAACTATCGTACTGTGGCCTTGGGCGTTTTTATTATTAAGAAAAGTACGTCGTCACTTTCGTATTACTTAACCCCTGCTATTCACCCGTTAACTGAGTAATTTTTCTATGAAGCCCGTTTTAATTTTAGCGTCACAGTCACCACGAAGAAAAGAATTACTAAGCCAGCTGGGTTATCAATTTCAAACCATTTCTGCCGATATCGATGAAAGTATTATCGACAATGAATCACCGAGCGATTATGTGTTACGTTTGGCGATTGAAAAAGCGACTGTAGTCTCAAAAAATCAAGCAACAGACTGTGTCGTGCTAGGCTCTGATACTAGCGTTATTTTCGACAATCATATTTTGGGTAAGCCTGAAAATATTGCAGCATGCTGTCAACAGCTGCTAATGTTATCAAACAACACTCACCAAGTACTTACCGCAATAGCGATCGTAAAAAACAAGCAAATTTTATCGGCCGTAATTTCTACAGATGTCACCTTTAAAACATTGTCTATTGAAGAAATTCAGCGCTATTGGCATACCGGTGAACCTCAAGACAAAGCAGGCTCGTATGGTATTCAAGGTATCGGCGGACAATTTGTGACACAAATTAAAGGTAGTTATTCTGCGGTGGTCGGTTTACCTTTATATGAAACAGCAAAATTATTAGCTGAGCTAGGTTTACCGACCCCTGTTCAAGACCAAGCAAGTCCACTCAGCAACGGAGATATTTTATGAGCGGTGAATTACTGATTAATGTAACCCCAAGTGAAACTCGAGTTGCGCTAATAGAAAATGGCGTATTGCAAGAAGTTCATGTTGAACGTGAATCTCGTCGCGGTTTGGTTGGCAATATTTATCTAGGTAAAGTTATTCGAGTCTTACCGGGTATGCAAGCAGCTTTTATTGATATTAATCTAGAAAAAGCTGCGTTCTTACATGCTTCAGACATCAATACTAAACTCATTATTAGCAATGACGATTTGCCCGCTGACCACGTACCTGATATTAGAGCGTTAGTGCATGAAGGCCAGCAAATTGTGGTACAGGTTATTAAAGACCCACTGGGCACCAAAGGAGCACGCTTAACCACTGATATTACCGTAGCAGCTCGATATCTAGTGTTAATGCCAAATGCCAATCATGCGGGCATATCACAACGCATTGAATCCTCAAAAGAACGTAATCGTCTCAAAGATATTATTACCCCCTATTGTAGTGAAGAACACGGCTTTATTGTTCGAACGGCTGCTGAAGGTGCTAACGAAAAAGAGTTAAAACATGATGCTGAATTTTTACGCCGTGTCTGGAAAAAAGTGCAAGACCGTAAAAAAAGAAAGCAGATGAAGGCCCCTATTTATCAAGATCTTTCATTAGCATTTCGTGTCCTTCGTGATTTTGTTGGTATTGATCTTGAACGAATTCGTATCGATTCAAAATTGACTTTCGAACAGTTGCGCGAGTTTACTGAAGAATTTGTCCCTAATTTAACCCCTTTTTTAGAAAATTACCCGGGTGAACGACCTATTTTCGACTTGTTTGATGTCGAAAATGAAATACAAAGAGCCTTGCATAGAAGAATTGAATTAAAGTCGGGTGGTTACTTAATTATTGACCAAACCGAAGCAATGACCACGATTGATATTAATACCGGTGGATTTGTCGGCCATCGTAATCTAGAAGAAACTATTTTTAATACTAATTCAGAAGCCACGCAAGTCATTGCTCGACAGTTGAGACTGAGAAATCTAGGTGGCATTATTATTGTCGACTTTATCGACATGAATAGCACTGAACATCAAAAACGTGTTTTACATAGTTTAGATGTCGCGATGGCGAAAGATAACGTTAAATACAGTATCAGTAATTTTTCTAAACTGGGCTTAGTAGAAATGACCCGTAAACGTACTCGTGAGAGTTTAGAGCACATATTGTGTGGCGAATGTTCAGTGTGCTCAGGTCGCGGACATTTAAAAACAGTTGAAACCGTGTGTTTTGAAATTTTGCGTGAAATAGTACGAGTAAATCGCGCCTATGATTCAGATAAATTTATTGTTTATGCTTCTTCTGCCGTAAGTGAATCACTAATTAATGATGAATATCATCACCTTGCTGAGTTAGAGGTTTTCATTGGTAAGCAAATTAAAGTTCAGACAGAAACCATGTATAATCAAGAACAGTTTGATGTGATTATGATGTGATTAAAAACTATTGATAAAAGGCCAGTAGTGTCATTGAGATCCTGAACTACAGGTTTATAGTTCCAGACTAAACCTAATTTTACGGTAAATAGATTAATCACCGTAAGTTAAAAATTAAGATAATTGAGTGTGTAGTAAATTCGTTTTATGAGTATTTCAGCTGTTTCGAATCGTTGGTTAAATCGACTGTATAAAGTATTGGCAATTTTGTTAGTGCTTTTTGCGGTGCTGATCAGTGCGTTTCGTTTATCCTTGCCCTACGCACATAACTTTCATCAAGACTTACAATATTATCTCAATGAAACTTATGATAGCAATGTAACCATAGGCTCTTTGAGCATGGAATGGGAGGTTGACGGGCCGACAATAGTTTTTGAAAAAGTTAATGTGCTTGATACTGAAACGGCCAATATATTTGTGGCTCGTATGGAACTGACCTTTGATTTTTGGGGAAGTTTACGCCATCAAAAGTTGATTTCTCAAGATATAACTTTGGCTGGTGCGCAAGTTTTTTTGGATAAAACACTGCTAACAACAAAAGATAAAACCGCAAAAGATAGCTCGATTATTGATACCATCAGCGATGTTTTATTCCAGCAAATTAATCGCTTTTCATTAATAAACAGCAATATTACCCTGCAAGACGAGTCGAAAACGCGAACCTTTCTGATCGATCAGCTTGCTTGGGTAAATAACGGTAATCATCACCGAGCTACCGGAAGTATGCTTATTGACGGATTAACGTCTAACAATATTAAATTTAATCTTGATGCATCTGGACAAGATCTTCGTGATTTAAGTGGTCAACTATACTTTGAAGCGAATAAGCTTAATGTAACTCCTTGGCTAGATACTATTTTTGCTATCGAAAATGAAAAGACTTACTCATCGGTTAATTTTAGTGCTTGGTACACGCTAAATAAAGGTAAAGCCAATAGATTACAAATCGCGTTAGGCGATAATGAAGTGAGCTGGCTTTTTAAAGATGAATTACACAGCATTCGTATCGGTGAAGGGAATATACTGGTTGAAAATTTTGATGATGCTGAGAACATAACCACGACGACCACGCCACTGAAGTTCTACACTAATAATAAAGCTTGGCAGCCTTTGAGCATCAGTACGAAAAGAACCGCCAATGGCTTGCTAACGTATATTTCTTCATTAGAGCTATTTGGTTTAGCTGATCTTTATCCGCTTTTTTCTGGCCACCCTGAAAGTGAAACCTTATTAAATGGCCTTGCACCGGTTGGACAGATAACGGATGTTTACCTACTTAATAGTGATGATGATATTAAAGCCGTGGCGCAATTTTCTGAGGTGACCTCTTCGTTTAGTCAAGGGATCCCCGGCGTTGAAAATGTCAGTGGTGAACTTTCCTTCGCCCAACAAAACTTGCAGATTAAGTTGTTAGCTGAAAATGGCGAGCTAGATTTTAACCAACACTTTCTTTATCCCATTCCATACCAATCGATTGCTGCTCAAGTTGATGTCGACTTTAACCATGTTGAGTTATTGGTGAAAGTTCAGCAAATCGAAATGATATCAAAACAACTTCATGCTACCGCCGATGTAGAAATTAAAGCGCTGGAAAATGAAACGATCACGATGGCATTACTCGCTAATGTCCATCAGGGTGATGCTAAGCTCGCAAACTATTTTTATCCACATCTACTGATGGGACAGGATCTGGTCGATTACTTAAACTTAGCCATTATTGATGGGGAGTTTGAACAAGCTCAAGTGCTTTTTAATGGCCCACTAGATAAATTCCCGTTTGAAGACAATAGTGGTGTTTTTGTTGTCAATGCTGAATTGACTAAAAGTAAATTTCAGTTTGATCCAAGTTGGCCGGTGATTAATGATTTTGACGCGAACTTAAATTTTACCAATAACAGCATGCTAATTACTGGTCGAGGTGGTGAACTTACTGGCTTAGATGTCACCGGTGTTAAGGTTGCTATTGATGATTTAGCCGGCCAACAAATATTAACGGTTGCCGCCAACTTTAAAGATACCCAACCCGAAGCGGTAAGCGACTTGATGAATAATAGTCCGATGGCAGACACGGTTGGCGAGACACTAAATCAGCTACAGGTCTCAGAAAATATTTCGGGTAGCTTTGCACTAAATTTACCTTTAAATGATCTCGACAGTGCTGTGGCGAGTGGTAAGGTTGAATTCAAAAATAATAAAATAGCGTTGCAATCACCTACCATGAACTTTACCGAGGTGAATGGTGAGTTAAGCTACGCAAATGACGTAATAAAGACGCAAGGACTCACGTTAAATTGGCGAAAAATGCCCTTAGCACTTAAGGTAAAAGCTCAGGATACCGACAGTAAATATTATCAAACATTGATTAACCTACAAGCCCAGTGGCCAGAGACCGCTTGGAAAAAAGAGCTACCAGAATTACTTGAGAAATATGGTCAGGGTCTGTTAGCGTGGCAAGGTGATTTAACGCTAAAGATGCACCACCAAGGTGGTTTTAGTTATGAGTTATTGCTGGACTCTACCTTAGAAAAAATAGCACTTTCATTACCTGCGCCTTATAAAAAAATAGCCAATGATGTACTTAATGTTGCGGTAAAAGTTTCTGGAGAGGAAAATTTATCAGTACTTTACGCACAAATCGGTGATGAACTGAATTTTTATGGCGAGTTAAATCATAGCAAAGTGCAATTTACTAAAGCACATTTAGTACTAGGTACTGAGCATATGTTATTACCGACTGAAGGCTTTCATATCACTACAAACTTAGCCACCGCCTCAGTAACCGAATGGCAACCATTAATCTTTGATATTCTTGATAGTATCGAGCAAGCGTCCGTAGATACAACCGCGGATAATGTTGCACTGTTAAGTGCGCCTAAACGTATCCGTGGCAAGGTTGAAAAACTTGATATTCTTGGACAAGCACTAAGCGAGGTCTCTTTTAACCTCAACGATGAAAAGCAATGGTGGTTACTTGAATTACAAGCCAAAGAAACACGTATTAAAGCTAAATTTTATCCTGATTGGCATCAACAAGGCATAGAGCTTGATGCGGATTTTATTCACCTAACGCCTAATGACGAGCTTGCCGTTGAAAGCGTTGTTAAAAAACCATCAGCAGAGCCACTCAGTAACAATATTATTTTCGCTAATATTCCACCTATTCGTGCAAAATGTGCGAGTTGTAGCTATGGAAAATTTGATTTTGGTGAAGTTGACTTTTCTATTGAGCGATCTGCTGTCGATACGTTAACCATCAAAAAATTTACGGCGACACGCGGTAAAACACAATTAAGTTTTGATGCCAGCTGGCAGCATACTGCAGACGTTTCGCAAACCACCATTATAGGTAAATTAAAGGCGAAAAATGTTGACCAAGAAGTCGAGAGATTAGGTTACCCTTCAACAATAAAAGACAGTGAGTTGGACTTGAACTATAACTTTAACTGGACAGGTAGCCCTTTAGACTTCGCGATAGAAAGTTTTAACGGTACCAGCCAAGTTAAACTTTCAGACGGATATTTAGCTGAAGTACCAGATCAAGCGCGAGCATTCTCATTACTCAGCTTGCAGTCGCTAGTTCGTAAATTGAAGTTCGACTTTCGAGATATTTTTAGTGATGGTATGTTTTACGATGCCATTAAAGGAGATTTTGAGGTCAAAAATGGTGTTGTTTATACCGATAATACTTTTATGAAAGGCGCGGCAGGCGACTTATCTATAAAAGGCAATACCAACTTAAACGATCAAGTGCTTGATTATAAAATGTCTTATAAGCCAAATTTAACCTCAAGCTTACCGGCTATTGCCTGGATAGCGACATTAAACCCGTTAACCTTTATTGGTGCTTTGGCCCTTGATGGTGTTATTACCTCACAAGTTGTTTCAGAATATAAAATTGAAGTTACTGGCCCTATTGAGTTGCCGGTAGTAAAAGTTGTTGATAAAAAAACCCAGAACATAAAAGTTGGCCGTTCAACGCCACCTGAAGTTATTGATACTATTCCTGATCAAAACAATATTACCCCGGTCACTCCGGGAAATGAAATAGAAGGTATAAAAGATCACAAGGAAATGAACCTAGATGGTTAGACTTACGGCAATACAACTATGCTCTGTCCCGAATGTTGAAGAAAACCTGGTTAGCATTGATGCTGAATTAGCCCGTCTAACGCCAGCTGCAGCGAGTGATGAACATATTGTTGTTTTACCTGAGTGTTGTTTATTTTTTGGAGGAAAAGACGCGGAGCAGTTAGCTGTTTCTAAACGGTCATTAAAGGACAAGCTGGCAAGGTTAGCTAAAAAATATCAAGTGTTTTTGGTCGCTGGCAGTATTCCTCTGGTAACTTCAGCTAAAATTGAAGATAAGTTTACTAACAGTAGTTGTGTTTTTTCACCGCAAGGTCATGAGTTAATACAGTACGATAAAATTCATTTATTCGATGTTAATGTTGAAGATAACGAAAAAAGTTATCGAGAATCTCGCTATACTCAAGCGGGTGATAAAATTTGTTGTTGGCAAGCAGCGACAGTAAACATTGGCTTAACAATTTGTTATGACCTGAGGTTTCCTGAACTTTATCGCCAACTCCGCTTGTTAGGTGCTGATATTATTACCGTACCGAGTGCTTTTACTGTGGTGACCGGTAAAGCACATTGGCAGACTTTATTGCAAGCACGTGCTATTGAAAATCAAGTGTATATTGTAGCTGCAGGTCAACAAGGCACGCATCTTAATGGTAGAGAAACATGGGGACACAGTATGATTATCAGTCCTTGGGGAGAAATACTTAGCTGTATAGAGCAAGGTATTGGTAGTATTAGTGTTGAATTTTCCCGTCACGAACTAGATAAAGTAAGAGCAGCAATGCCTGTTACTGAACATAATCAATTTGAAAGCACATTAAAACGCCCAAATTAAATAAATTAATACGATAAGTGAAAAATATGAATAGTGTTGAACGTGAACTTTTAGCCGATAGCCAAATTGACCGAGATCTTTTAGATCAAACGTTAAACAATATATATCAACGTAACATTGATTTAGCCGACTTGTACTTTCAGTCGAGCTGTCATGAGTCATGGATGCTAGAAGATGGCATTGTCAAAGAAGGTTCATATAATATTGAACGTGGTGTTGGCGTGCGCGCAATTTCAGGCGAAAAAACTGGTTTTGCTTACTCTGATGATATCTCTCCTATCGCTTTGAAAAAAGCAGCAGATGCCGCTAAAGGCATTGCCAATGCTGACCAAAATGGACGAGTACTCGCCTTTAAAAATCAAACAGTGAAAGCCGTTTATCAACCAACCGATCCTTTAGGCAGTTTAGCGCAAGAACAAAAAATTACCTTAATGCATGAAATTGAAGCCCATGCACGTTCAGTGGACAAACGTGTTCAGCAGGTTATTGTCAGTTTGTCTGGTGTTTATGAAAAAATATTAGTGGCGGCTAGCGATGGCACTTTTGCTACCGATATACGACCATTGGTTCGCTTAAATTGTTCAGTATTAGTTGAAGATAATGGTAAACGTGAACGTGGCAGTGCTGGCGGTGGTGCTCGAACTGATTATAGCTATTTCTTTGAACTTGAAAATGGCAAAGCACGTTATTTAGCTTATGCCGAAGAAGCGGTTCGCCAAGCCTTAGTTAATGTAGTGGCAATAGAGTCACCTGCTGGCATGTTACCTGTTGTACTAGGCTCAGGTTGGCCAGGTGTGTTATTACATGAAGCGGTTGGTCATGGTTTAGAAGGTGATTTTAACCGTAAAGGTTCGTCCGCATTTTCAGGTAAAATTGGTCAAAAAGTGACTTCTGATTTATGTACTATTGTTGATGATGGCACAATTGCTAATCGTCGTGGTTCAATTTCAATCGATGATGAAGGCACGCCAGGACAATACAATGTATTGATTGAAAAAGGTATTTTGAAAGGTTATATGCAAGACAAGCATAATGCTAAATTAATGGGAGTCGCTCCTACGGGTAATGGTCGTCGTGAGTCTTATGCGCATTTGCCAATGCCTAGAATGACGAATACTTACATGCTTGCAGGTGAACATGATCCAAAAGAGATTATTAAGTCAGTGAAAAAGGGGATCTACGCGCCACATTTTGCTGGTGGTCAAGTTGATATTACCTCTGGAAAGTTTGTTTTCACCAGCTCTGAAGCTTACCTCATTGAAAATGGTGAAATTACTACGCCAATAAAAGGCGCTACGTTAATTGGTAGTGGTCCTGAAGCGATGAAAAATGTCAGCATGGTTGGTAATGATTTGAAACTTGATGCTGGCGTTGGCGTTTGTGGCAAAGATGGACAAAGTATTCCGGTTGGTGTCGGTCAACCAACCTTGAAAATTGATGAAATGACGATTGGTGGTACCCAGTAGTTAAACCCTGAACCATTTACTTTTAAGAAAGTCATCAGCTATTTGGCAACAAATTGCGGGTGACTTTTTTTATGGGCGCGACTAAGCGCTAAATCCTTTGCGTAACATTAAAGTAGCAATAACCTAGCAAATAATAATAGCGATTTTTATTAAGGGGGATTGAAAAACAGCTTCAGTTGTTATAATGTAACAACTTATGCGTAGTAATTACTTTTTATTCACCCAGTTTTTTTCACAGAGTCGGCAATCAATAATAAGCTTATTGATCATGTCTGCATTTCTGTGTGTAACGTTTAGTCATAGTTCGCACGGTGAATTGATACCTGACAATGTTGAATTACAGCAGTGTAAGCTGTGTCAGCACAACATTGACACGCTAAAGAATACTATCACATTAAAACTGGTTAACGTCACCAGCTACCAAGAACTCACGCAAACATTAATTATAGTTAATCGTTACACACCACATTATTTGATACCGCAGTTACGTGCCCCTCCTGTTCAATAGATAAAATTAACGTTAGTTCAAAAATCAAAAATCAAAATATTAGGAAGTTGGCTTAATCGCTAATCTTCTTTAGATTTATCTATTGGAAAAAAAATGAAATCAATTTATATCAATAAAATTGCACCTTTGTGTGCCTTCTCGTTATTAATAGTCGGTGCTGCCAGTCATGCACAAAAATTTTCAGGCGTAGTACTTGATGCCGATGGTAACAGCATTGCGAAAGCTAACGTTTCTTTGGTTAATACCAAATATAAAGCCGTTACTGATGAAAAGGGCGAATTTACTTTTAGTGATATTGGTGCTGGTAAAGTAGAACTGCACGTTAGCGCCAAAAACTTTAGTCATGTCAACGAGTACTTCACCATCACCGAGCAAGACTTGAGCGAGGTAACAATTTCAATGCGTGCTACGGTCATGGAAGTGATCGATGTTTACGCGACACCCTTACATTCATCAAGTATTGAGTCAGCATTACCGGTCAATGTTATTTCAGGTGACGACTTGCGCTTAAAGCAAGCGTCGACATTAGGTGAAACACTCAAAAACGAAGTTGGCGTACATTCAAGTTACTTTGGGCCAGTAGCAAGCAGCCCGATAATCCGGGGTATGGACGGACCAAGAGTATTGATCACACAAAATGGTTTAGACGTTGGTGATGCTTCTCGTGTTGGTCCAGATCATGCGGTTGCTGCAGAAGCCGGTACCGCACAACAGGTAGAAGTGTTACGTGGGCCATCAACGCTTTTTTATGGTAGTGGTGCCATAGGCGGTGTTGTCAATGTTGTTGATAATAGAGTACCAAAAACCACTGATAACCAAGTAGATTATTTACTTAAACATAATGATGTTGCCGACGAAAATGAAGCGACCTTAAATATTAACAGTGGCTATAAGAATTTTGCCTTACATCTTGACGCTTTTTGGCGTCAGTCAAATGATTATAAGATTCCGGGATATGCAACAGCAGAAGAGAATCATGATGAAGATATCCATGATGAAGAACACTCAGAAGAAGAAACAAAAGGTGTGCTAGAGAACAGTGCCTCTAAATCATCAGGCTTTACTGTCGGCTCAAGTTATTTATTCGATGCAGGCTATGTTGGCTTATCTTATGGCCGAATGGAGAGAACTTATGGTATTCCTGGACATGCAGAGCACAGCGAAGAAGAACATCAAGAAATGGTCACTGCTAGTGGTGGTGAAGCTGCTGTCTTTGGTGATTTAGTACAAGACCGTTATCAGTTGCTCAGTGAAATTAGTTTTGAAGATAGCTTTATTAATCGGTTAGTAAGTAAAGCGGCATACACCGATTACCAACATCAAGAAATCGAAGGTGGCATTGTTGGCACCCAATTTAATAATGAAATGTTAGAAACACGCTTTGACCTATACCATCAAGCTGTTGATGGTTGGAAAGGGGCTTGGACATTACATTACAAAGAGAGTGATTTTGATGCTGTTGGAGAAGAGGCATTCACTCCCCCTTCAAGTACAGAATCAATTGCTCTAGCTTGGCTCGAAGAAAAACATATAAATAATGTTTTATGGCAAGTAGGTGCACGTATTGAACAAGTAAAGTTGAATGCCAGTAGTGCCGGAGATTTACATGATGACCATACTGATGGTCTCGATAGTTATAGCGAAGAATCGTTTCATTTTATTAAGCAGAAATTTACGCCTATTAGTGCTTCTTTAGGCGCGGTATGGGGATATTCACCAGGTTATAATATCGGTGTTTCTGCTGCTTTCTCCCAGCGTGCTCCTTCAGCGAGTGAACTGTTTTCTAACGGGGCACACATAGGCACAAATACTTATGAAGTAGGTGCGTTATTTTCAGTACATGAAGAAAATCATGAGCTACATGTAGACATGTCTGACCAAAATGTTGCATTAGAGACGGCCTATAATCTAGATCTTACTTGGAGAAAATTTGAAGGTGACTTTGGTTTTGTGGCCAGTGCTTTTTATAATCATATAGACGATTATTATTATCAAGCGAATACTGGGCTATTTGCAGAAGATGGGCATGAGAGCCACGATGAAGCTATCGAAGAAAATAATATCGAGGAAAGTACCGGCTTACCAGTCTATGTATTCCAACAAAATAATGTGGTGATGTATGGCGTAGAAGCCGAGTTTTTTTATCAGGTAACGCCTTCACTGAAAGCGACACTGTTCACTGATTATATTCGTGCAAAACTTACCGATAATAACAATGATAATTTACCCCGAATTCCGCCGATGCGTGTCGGTGGTCAATTCAACTATATTACTGATAAATATTCTGCCGAGCTTAGCGCGACACATTACTTTAAACAATCAGACACGGCGGCATTAGAAAGTGAAACCGCTGGTTATACTATGCTTGATGCAAATGTTAATTTTTTCATTGATGCAGTGGGTGACGATATGGTGGCTTTTGTTAAAGTGAATAACATTACCAATGAGCAAGCGCGCGTGCATACCTCATTTTTGAAAAATGTTTCACCATTACCTGCACGAGGCTTTACGGTTGGTATTCGAGGAAGTTTTTAAGCGGTAGAATAATAGCTTTGTAGATGAGGGTAAGGCTTCATCTACAAAGTATGTTTAGCGACTTATTTTAACCTAAGACCAGACTTTTCTATGGTTATTTTATCTTTCTTTAGTAAATTACCGACAGTTGCTTTAAAGGTTTTTTTACTAACCCCTAAAATACGTTGTATCAGCTCTGGTGAGCTTTTGTCATGTAATGGGCTAAAACCATCATTTTCTGCAATGTGCGCCAATAATTTATCGGCAAAGTCATTGACTTTCCCTTCACCTGAACGAGAAAGTGATAAGTCGATACGACCATCTTCACGGATGTTTTTAATAAAACCGTCAACGACTTTACCGACGCGTAAGGGTTGAAAAATTTCATTGTCAAAAAGTAAGCCCCAGTGCTTATCGTTAATTATCGCTTTGAAACCCAGATCGGTTTTTCCACCAATCATCAACTTAACTTTGTCCCATTTTTGATAGCTAGCAGGCCAAATATCAAGATATTTATCGAGTTTGCTTGATGCTGCAATACGGTCTGTGGTGGTATCAAGAAAAATACGTACTAAGTAATATTTTCCTTCTTCCATCGGCGTGTGTTGCTGATTGAAAGGTACCAATAAATCTTTCGGTAATCCCCAATCAAGGAAAGCACCCATTTTATTGAGCTGTATTACTTTCAATGAAACAAATTCGTCTACCTGACCAAACGGTTTTTCAGTGGTCGCAATAATGCGTTCAGCTGAATCAACATAAATAAAGACGGTGAGTTTGTCGTCTACTTTACAGTTTTCAGGAATAAAGCGGTTCGGTAGTAATACTTCACCTAATTCTCCAGCACTTAAATAAGCACCTTTTTCGGTGACTGCAACTACAGAAAGGGTATTATATTTGCCAATGTCGGCCATTTGAATTTACCAAGTAAATTAATATGAAAATCTTAAGGACTATAATAACGCATATCAAAAATGAATGATGTTATTTTCTTGGTTTGGTTTGAATATATTCAGCGTGGCGTAGCTGAAGTAAATCGCCAATTTTGCGAATAACATGTTCTTCAATACTTGCTAGTTCACCGTCGGCATAAGCCATTTTCCATAACTGTTTAACAATTGATATTCGTTGTTCAATGGAGAAATGTTTGTTTATTTTCGACGTGTATCGGAAAAAGTCAGTCGCTTGTTCACTTTGAATAAGGGCCTGATCAATAATTTGTTTAACCTCTTCTTCATCTAAATGAAACTGTTCTACTAATAATACCGCCAGCTTAGCTTGCTCTTGTTGATCGAAGTGCCCATCAGCGCGCATCACTTCACACAATAGTACCGCACAGGCTAATTCGATTGTTACCTCTTCAGAATTTTTTTTAGCGGTGTTTTCGGTTAAGTCATCGGCTAAGTTTTGAAAAAACGAACTGATTTTAGTAAGCATTTATATTCCTTAAATAAAGTAATCATTTTATTGTTGCGTTCAGTGGTAAATAAAACAAGCGGATAATGATTATATTTGATAACAAAGTGTGTCTCATTGCTATTTTAGACTTTAGATATAATGTCCGTAGTTTACCCGTGCAGAATACTTGTTGACGAAATGATATTTTTTACAGAGTTAGTACGTAATTAATTATTTGGTCATATAGAGTAGTTTTGTTTATAAAAGTATAAATATTGGCTAAAAGTACTAATAAATTATAATGCTATTTTTTCAAGACAGTAGTGTTTTTTTATTTGTAAATGAAAATTTCATTTTAACTCATTGTTATTAGTGTGAAAATTACCTATTTGTTATATTTTTTTACCCAGCCTCTTATTTCGGCGCGTATCTTGTAACAAGCATTTACAACTTAATTGATTGTCTAGAGTATTAATTAGCTATCCTATAGACAATTAAAAGAATTATTAGTTCAGATCACATTTATGAGGACATAACCGTGACACGTAAAAAACAAATTATTATACCCATTGCCATACTTATCATTGGCATTTTATTGTTTTTTGGCTTTTCAAGCATGAAATCGCCACCAGAAGAAAAAGCGGAAGTTGATAATACCCCCATCGTTGCTGTTGAAGAGGTTCATGTTGCACCAATGAATTTAACGGTTAAATCATATGGTGTCGTACAGCCTAAGTATGAAACCGAACTCGTCGCTCAAATTAGTGGTGAAGTAGTTGAACTGGCAGATGTTTTTGTACGTGGTGGTTTTGTTGCAAAAAATCAATTGCTTGCCCGCGTCGACCCTAATGATTATCAAGCTGCATTAATTGATGCTGAAGCAACAATGGCCTCGGCACGTGCTTCGCTAGAAAAAGAGCGTGCTCAAGGGCAAGTAGCAGAACAAGAGTGGAAACGTATTACAGACACTTCTCCTACTGAATTGAGTTTGCGTAAACCGCAACTAGCACAAGAACTTGCTAATGTTAAATCGGCACAAGCCTCTGTACTTCGCGCCAAACGTAACTTAGAGCGTACCGAAATTAGAGCGCCTTATGATGCAATGATTGAAAGCCGTCTGATTGGCTTAGGATCTTTTGTTGGCACCGGCACTAAAGTGGGTAAATTATTAGGAACAGGAGTTGCTGAAGTTCGCTTACCGGTTGCAGACGATCAACTACAGTTTTTAGCTTCTCAAGGTGAAAATGCCCAAGTTAACTTGCTTGGAACATTTGCAGGTAAAAATATTACATGGTCAGCAAAAATTGCCCGCAGTGAAGGTGTTGTTGACAGCAAAAGTCGTATGACCTATTTAGTGGCTGAAGTTATAGACCCCTATGGTTTAAAGTCTCAAAAAAATACACATAAACACAATCCTATTCGTTTTGGCGCTTATGTTACGGCAGAAATTTTTGGTATTAGCCTTAATCGTGCTGCTTTGTTACCTCGATACCTTGTTAGTAATAATCGCGTTGCCATTTTAGATGCCGATTCAAAATTGCACTATGCTGACATCATTATCGCTCGTCAAGAAGGTTCAAATGTTATCGTAACAGACGGTCTGAATGAAGGTGATCAGCTCATTGTTTCAGCGTTAGATTACCCCGTTGATGGCATGAAATTAGCTTTGCAAGGTAGTAAAAGTGAAGTAACTAATCAAGATGCTATTGAAACACAAATCGCAAGCACTAAGGATTAGATGATGGATGATACCAATAAAGGCTTAATTGCTTGGTTCGCCCGTAATAGTGTCGCGGCAAACTTGTTGATGATATTTATTTTAGTGGGTGGTTTTTTTACCATTAGCACCATCAACAAACAGATGTTTCCACAAATTAATATTAATTGGATTTCTTATGTAGCACCTTATCCAGGAGCAGCGCCTCAAGAAGTTGAAGAAGGTATTACCATTAAAGTTGAAGAAGCTTTGGAAACAGTTCAAGGCCTAAAACGTGTGATCACCTATTCAAACCGTAGTTTCTCAAACGGTTGGTTTGAAGTTGATCTTGATTATGATCCACAAGTTGTTTTAGAAGAAGTTAAATCAGCTATTGATTCTATTTCAAGTTTTCCTGACGGTATGGAACGCATTAAAGTTGAACGCGAAAAGTTTCGTCAAGAAGTTATGTATATCAGCTTATACGGCGACTTAACTAATGGTGAGCTTAAAGAGTTAGGACGAAAAGTTCATAATGAAATTCAACAATTGCCATTGGTTAATATTGCAGAATTATACAGTGGTTTAGACTACGAAATATCAATTGAGGTCAGCAAAGATAAGTTACGTGAGTACGGCTTAAGCTTTAGAGATGTTGCGCAAGCGGTACGTGGTTATTCTGGCAATATGTCTGCAGGGCAAATACGTGCAGAAAATGGCTACATTAATTTACGCGTTGAGAACCAAGCTTATCGCGGTTATGAATTTGAACAAATCCCCATTATTACCTTAGCTGATGGTACTAAAGTCTTATTAGGTCAAATGGCGACTATTATTGATGGTTTTACCGAAGGTTTACAGTATTCAAAATTCAATGGTGAAAACTCGGTCAGCATTTTTATTGGTGCAGCTAATAATCAAAGTATTACGGATGTTGCCGATGTCATTAATAAATATGTTGGTGAAAAGTCAAAAGCTCTGCCAGCAGGCGTTAAGTTAGAAACTTGGGTTGATATGACCTACTACCTTGAAGGTCGCTTAACCATGATGATCGACAACATGAAAAGTGGTGCAATATTAGTCTTTCTAATGTTAGCGCTATTCTTGCGTGTTCGTTTGGCTTTTTGGGTAATGATGGGCTTACCTGTATGCTTCCTTGGTACTTTATTTCTAATGCCATTAGAATTTATTAATGTCACCATTAATGTTATTAGCTTGTTCGCCTTTATTTTGGTGTTAGGTATTGTAGTTGATGATGCCATCGTTATGGGGGAGAGTGCTCATGACGAAATTGAACAACATGGCCATAGTACTGAAAATGTTATTCGTGGTATTCAGCGTGTTGCTATGCCAGCGACCTTTGGGGTATTAACAACGATTGCAGTTTTTCTGCCTTTTCTATTTGGTGAAGGTCCTTCTGCTGCGTTTGGCAAAGCCATCGGTACGGTAGTTATCTTGTGTTTGATTTTTTCTTTAATTGAGTCAAAACTTATTCTGCCAGCGCATCTGGTCAAAATGAAACCTAAGGTTAATATAACGAAACTTAAGAAATTGAATGAGTATGGCTTCTTTTGGTTCATTCAATATCCTTTAGATAGGATTACTAAAGCTGTAGATAAGCTTCGAGGAATTATTGATGACGGTTTAAAGCTTTTTATTCAGAACGTTTACCGTCCAGCGTTAGAGAAATTCCTAGACTATCGTTATGGCGTATTGATGTTTTTTATTAGTTTAATGTTAATTAGTGCGGGCTTGTTTAGTGGTGGTTTTGTTCGCTTTGTTGGTCAACCTAAGATCCCACATGATTTTCCTCGTGTTAATGTTGAAATGAATGTCGATGCTTCAGAAAAAGCGACTTTACAAACCTTATTAAATATTCAAGGTGTAATTAATACCATAGATAAAAAGATCGAAGCTCAATATGGCCAGTCAATGATCTCTGATATGCAGGTTGATTTACGAAGCAGAACCAGCGGTCAATTGATGGTTAAATTAGTGATACCTGAATTACGACCGATGAATACTTTCGAACTGGCTGATTTATGGCGTGCCGCTATTCCCAATTATCCTGGGGTAAAATCGTTTACCATTGGTGATAACTTATTTGGCTCTGGCCGAGATGACGGCGATATTGCCTTTAGATTAGAAAGCAAAGATGATGCACAACTGCTCGCCGCATCGAAAGAGTTAAAAACTAAACTTAATTCCTTAAAAGGTATTGGCGATGTTAATGATAGTCGCCAAACGAGTGCCAAAGAAGTTCAGTTTGAATTGAAACCGCTTGCCTATAGTTTAGGGTTAACCTTAGCTGAAATTGCTTCACAAGTGAGTTACAGTTTCTATGGTCTAGAAGCGCAACGCATTTTACGTGACAGCGAGGAAGTGAAAGTGATGATCCGTTACCCACTTGAACAACGAAGTTCTGTTGGCCATGTTGATGATGTGATGATTAAAGCGCCAAATGGTGCCGAATTACCTTTGTCAGAACTGGCTAATATTACCTTACAAGAAGGGGTGACTAGTATTCGCCGTGAAAATGGTAATCGAACCATTAACGTCTGGGCGAGTGTTGACGCTGAGCAAGTTGAACCATTCAAAGTTGCCAATGATATTAGAGACAACTTTATTCCTGAACTATTAAGAAAGTTTCCAAAAGTTCAAAGTGAGGTATCTGGCAGTATTCAAGAAGAAATGGAAAGTGCGGATAATCAAAAACGTGACTTTATTATCTCACTGTTGATTGTTTTCTCTTTACTGGCTATACCGTTGAAGTCTTATTCCCAAGCGGTGATGATTATGATCGTTATTCCTTTTGGTATTATTGGCTCGGTATTTGGTCACTTCCTTTTAGGTATGGACTTAAGTGCACTATCGGTTATGGGGATATTAGCGGCGTCTGGAGTGGTGGTTAATGACTCATTAGTCATGGTCGACTATGTTAATAATGCCAGGAAATCAGGTGTTAGACTAAAAGATGCGGTAATACATGCTGGCACTAAACGTTTTCGAGCTATCATGTTAACGTCAATAACAACTTTTATTGGCTTAGTGCCTATTATCTTCTTTGAGGTGAGTGCCCAAGCACAAATCGTAATTCCAATGGCGATATCTTTAGCTTTTGGGGTTTTATTTGCGACCATAGTTACACTGGTACTGATCCCAAGCTTATATCTTATTATCGAAGATATGAAAAAGCTCTTTAAGCGTAAAAAGAAACAACCGCTAATTACTGAAAACACAGGTGATTTAACGGTTAACTAATCGATAGTATTTTTATCAAAGCCATTACTTTTGTAATGGCTTTTTTATACGATTCATTAAATTTACTGACAAATTAGACTCAGTTAGTCTGGTCAAGAAAAGCTATCGTTAATAATAATAGCTGGCTATAATGGTGTTAATGCTAATAAAAATAAATGAAGCGAACTCATTACAATGAAATATATTTATCTTTTTTCAACACTTACTCTTATGACAATAACGGGTTGTTCGACCACTGAAAATGCTTGCGAAGATATAACTATCGCGAGTGAACAAATTCAAATGTGCCATTCGCTACAACGCCAAATAGCCGGCGCTAAAGGCAAACCTATAAAACGCACTGAGTTAGAGCGTCGTTATCAAGTTGACTGCATTGACATTCGCTATTATCGTGATGACAAACAACCAGCAATTTGTGGTAATAAGCAAAAAATTGGCGAAGAAATTAAAACGCTTAAAAAAGAGGTTAAGCAGTAGGCGATTAAGCTATTAGTCGCTTACTTTAAGGCAAACCTTAGGGTTTGCTTTTTTGTTTACTCTTCTTCATATTAATCATCTAATGAGCGTGTCATATGTTTAAAAAAATAGTCAGTGTAGCCTTTACTTGTAGCTTTTTATTTTCCTGCCAGCAAGCGGCTGAAGATGTGACTAAAAGAGATGCAGCTAAGGTCGAGGAAATTACCGCTTCAGAGGTGTCGATCATGCCTAAAAAAAATTCGTCTGCTAAAGCGGAATCCGAGCAAATATCATTTACTGCGACAATTAAGTATATGAATTTAGAAGGGGGCTTTTTTGGCTTAGTTTCTAAAGAAGGTAAGCATTGGTTACCGTTGAATTTAGAAAAAGAATTCCAAAAAGATGGCGCAGTTATCAAAGTAACGGGCAAAGCCGTTATGGGCTTGATAACCATTCAGCAATGGGGAACACCTTTTTCAATTACCGATATTGAATTAATTACTGCAGCTAGCAAAGCCCCTGAAAATAAGAACCTTCAATAGCTTTTACTTACAGAGCAAAGGTTGCATTAATAATGTTAGGTGGCGATTTTTACCTGAAATGATAATTTGATAGATACCACGATATTCTTGCTCTGTCATTGGTGATACTGAGCTTTGGCTTAGTAATTCTGCCAATATTAAGGTATGTAGCGGTGTTACTTACAGAGCAAAGGTTGCATTAATAATGTTAGGTGGCGATTTTTACCTGAAATGATAATTTGATAGATACCACGATATTCTTGCTCTGTCATTGGTGATACTGAGCTTTGGCTTAGTAATTCTGCCAATATTAAGGTATGTGGCGGTGTTACTTACAGAGTAAAGGTTGCATTAATAATGTTAGGTGGCGATTTTTACCTGAAATGATAATTTGATAGATACCACGATATTCTTGCTCTGTCATTGGTGATACTGAGCTTTGGCTTAGTAATTCTGCCAATATTAAGG
>NZ_VOLR01000026.1 GCF_007954355.1 Colwellia hornerae | reverse complement strand
TCGGACTTAATACCTTTGGCTGCTTGCTTAGCAAATACTTCTAGTTCTTTCTTATTCATAGTCTGCCTATCCTAAACCCTATATGGGTATTAATGATAGGCAGTTACACAGATTTTGTTACAGGGTCTAAGCTAACATTATAACTGCACACCTTAATTGGCACTTACTTCACTACACCAATCCTTTCTTATATATTTTCTTGTCTAGTACCTTATAATCATATTCTTTGAGTAGCTTTTCACTTTCTCCAAGCACTAAAATTCCCCCTTTAAAAAGTGAATCATCTATAGTATTGAACACTGTTTTTTGTAAGTTTCGATTAAAATATATAAGTACATTCCTACAAAAAATCAAATGAAACTCATTAATAGAATCGTCGGTCACTAAATTATGCTGAAAAAACAAGACTTTCTTTTTGATATGTTCTTTTATCTCAATAACATTTTCTTCAAATTCAAACCAATTTCGCAATTCTTTTTTACCCGAACTTTTAATGTAATTTGATTCAAAATTAGTAAAATCATCGCTAGAAAAAAAACCATTCCCTGCTTCGTTTAAAACACGAGGATTAAAATCAGTCGCATACACTAAACTTTTATGTAATAAACCCATTTCATCTAACATAATAGCGATACTATAAGGCTCATCACCACGAGAACACCCCGCACACCAGACTCTTATCGATGGAAAAGTATCTAGGTAAGGAACAACATCTTCCCTCAACATTTTAAAGACTTCCGGGTTTCTAAAAAAAGTGGTTACATTGATTGAAAAAGAACTGAGTAATTTTGCAAATAAGGTCTCATCTTCAAAAACACTTTTTTTAAATTTTCCAAAGCTATTTATCATACTTTGCTTCATCGTTAATTCTATTCTTCTACTTAAAGAGTTTCTATCGTAATTTAGAAAGTCATACCCGTAAGTCAATTTTATATTTTCTAAAAAATTTTCAATCTCATCTTCAATATCAACTTCTACACTTAGCAGTAATTTAAGATATGTTGCAATTTCTTGTAGTGTTAATATTTTCGAATAATTATTTGTTTCAATAGCATTAAAAAGCATCGCCGTAGCTTCACACTCTTTGGGGTCAAGTATAATAACCTCACTATTGTTTTGTTTTAAATCCGCTAGGCTCTGGGTTCCATCACTGCCATACCCACACAATAGTACCACAACCAAAGCACTTTGATATTCATACGCCAAAGACTTAAATGTTGTCGTTAGAGAGGGCCTAGAATAACTAACAAGAGCCGTTTTATCTAAGTACATGTAATTATCGATTATGGTTAAATGATAATTTGGTGGTGCAATATAGATACAATTAGTTCTCACTTGCGTGTTGTGAACGGCTTCATACACTTCATATTGCGTTACATTTTGAATAATAGGGACTAAAAGACTTTTCTTATTTGGGCTAAGGTGTACAACAATAAAAATAGCTATGTCTGTATATGGTAATAGCGTTATCAATTTGACTATTTTTTCAATACTTCCCGCGCTTCCACCAAAGACTATCGCTTTAACCGGCTCCCTGCTTATAGAGGCATCGGCTTCATAGCTATTTTTTAAATTGTTTTTTATGCCTAGTTTTGACAAATATCCCCATAAGGCACTATGTGTAGTTTCAATAGCGACATTATCCTTCATCTTTAGAAGGAATTTTACCAGCCAATAAGGGATGGAATCAATACCTACAAAGCTAATTTCATAGGTAAGACTCTTTAAACCAATAGATAGCTCTTTTTTTAATACTCGAGTATCTGAAGCGTTAATTACGTCTTCAACAAGTATTTTTTTTGTATTATTATCTAATGCAACATGTACCATAGTTAGCTAATCCAACTCTTTACTATACCTAATGAAATATCCATTTTTAAAGGTTTTGATATATAGTCATCGCATCCAGCTTCAAGTGCTTTAACTTGGTCTTCTGCCATCGCTTTTGCCGTTACTGCAATAATAGGGATATGTTTTGTTGAAGCATTACTTTTAATAATTTTTGTTGCTTCATAGCCATTCATAACGGGCATCATAATATCCATTAGAATGACATCTATGTCGCTATGTTCATCTAAAGTATCAACGGCTTCTTTACCATTGTTTGCTGTTATTATTTCTGCTCCCTTAGAGCCTAATGCTTCACTCAACACATAAATATTTCGTATATCATCATCGGCAACCAATATTTTTGTGCCACTTAAATCTATATCATTAATATTTTGTACTTTTCCCTTATTTTTAACTTTTACCCGGTGCATAAAAATATCAACTTCTTCTAAAAGTCTTTTTTGTGATGCTACCGTTTTTATTACTATGGTATCTGTGTATTGTCGTAATTTTTGCTCTTCTTCAGTACTTAGACTTTTTCCGGTATAAATGATAATAGGAATTTGAATATTATTTTCTTTAATATACTCACATATCTCATAGCCATTGCCATCATCTAGGCCTAAATCTATAATAATGCCATCATAAATGCCTTTATCTAGTTCTTTAAGGGCGGCTTCTTTTGTAGAGACTCCTGTTGATTTAACAGTGCCACTTTGAGTAAATTCAAGTAAAGCCTCTCTTTGCGTGTCATCGTCTTCAACTAAAAGTAGATCTTTTACTTTTTTCTCATTAAAAGAGTTTATCTTCTCTATCGCATGTGAAATATCATTCCTAGCAACAGGTTTAAAACTATAACCGATAGCACCATGCTCTAGTGTCTGTTTAGCCCTTTCTTCTCCAGAAATCACATATACCGGGATTTTTCTCAGGCTTGGATTCATTTTAAATTCTTTGAGTACATCTATTCCATTCATATCAGGAAGTCCTAAATCTAATAAAACCCCTTTTACGTCATACTCTTTTGCCAATGCTAGGCCGTCTTTACCATTTAACGCTATCAGTGCATATTCATTTTCTTTATTGATTCTTTCTCTTAAGGTCTCAGCAAATCCCCTGTCATCTTCAATAATTAAAAATACTTTATCTACTGCAGTTAAAAGCCCCCTATCATCATCAATACTTTCGATAATAGACGTATTAGTTTGTGCTAATTTTATTTCTTGATGATTATCTACATCTGTATGCTTATTTACATCTGTATCTTCATTTGTACCTTTCTTCATATTTGGGATTATAATGCTAAAAGTACTTCCTTCATTAATCTTAGATATTACCCGAATTTCTCCACCTAACATATGGATAAGCTCTTTACTAATAGAGAGACCAAGTCCTGTACCACCATAGATTCTACTGGTACCTCCATCAGCCTGTTGAAACGCTTCAAATATACTTTTTAATTGATCATTGGATATGCCAATACCGGTATCACTCACCGAGACTTCAATGCTGTCATTGTCACCATTTTTTATATCTAAAGAAATTGTTCCTTGCTTTGTAAATTTTAAAGCATTAGAGATCAGGTTGCGCACAACTTGTGCCAATCTATCTTTATCGCTACGAATTACGCCTTTATAGCTATCTGACGTAATGAACTTTAGGTTTTTTTCTTCGACTTGATGTTCAAATTGTGCCCCAATCTCTTCATTAAAGGTACTTGATTTAAATGAGTCTACGATAACATCCATTTTACCTGCTTCAACTTTTGAAAGATCAAGCACATCGTTTATAAGTCTCAGTAATTCATTGCCACTATTATGAATAATTGAAGCTTTTTTAATCTCTTCTTTATCTAAGTGTCCAAACATATCATCTTGTAACATATCGGAAAGTAAGATAATGGAGTTAAGTGGTGTTCGAAGTTCATGTGACATATTGGCTAAAAATTCTGATTTATATTTGCTAGACATAGCCAAATCATCTGCTCGTTTGTCTAAAGCGAGCTGAGATTCTTCAAGGGTAAGATTTTTTTCTTCAAGTTGTTGTTGCTGCTCTTCCATTTGAGCGTTTGCTTCTTCAAGTTGTTGCTGCTGTTCTTCCATTTGAGCGTTTGCTTCTTCAAGTTGTTGTTGCTGCTCTTCCATTTGAGCATTTGCTTCTTCAAGTTCTTGCTGCTGCTCTTGCATTTGAACGTTTGCTTTTTCAATATCTTGATTTTTAATTTGCGTTTCTTCTAGCAGTTTTTGAACTTTTTGACTCTGTTTAGAAGAAGAGAGTGCAGTGGCAATAATCTCATTGGCTAACAAGAAAAACTCTGCTGCATTTGCATCAAATATTTCACTAGAACCAATTTCAATGACCCCAAAAAGTTTATTCTGGTAAATTAAAGGGAATGTATAGGTATTTAAAGGCGGTTCACTTGTTGTGCCTGTGTCTACCACAAGTTGTGTTCGTTTAATATTTTTAAGTTGTATCGGGCTTTTTTGACGTGCTACTTGTCCGACAGTACCTTCGCCTAATGCAAACTTGTTTGCTATTTCTTCTCTTTGAACATAAGCATAATTTGCGTATTGTTTTAACGTTTCTGTTTCTTCATCAAAAATATATAATGAACCAATACCCGCATTAAGATAGGTACATAAGAAGTGAATTGATTTATGACTTACTTCAACAGTATCAGTTTGAGTACTCAACTCTTGATTTAATGTGTTTACTCCCTCTTTTACCCAATTTTGATTGGTCGATTTAACATCACTTTCTCTTAAAAGTTTTATTGAAATACTTAAAGCGCTTGCTATCATGCCTAATTCGTCGAGAGATTCACTTGCATCGTTGTCATCTTCAAATTTACCCGTTTTAATGATGTCTATTTTATTATAAACCGTGTCGAGTTTTTCATTAAAATATTTATAGGTAATAACAGAAAAGTAAATCAAGAAAATACAAACAGCACTAAAAATTATAAGTAAACGACTAAATGCCTCATTATATCGAGTATCAGAGAGTACCTTTGCCTCATTCATTCTTTTATCGTTGTAGCTTACTATTTCAGAGATGAGTTCACTTGCTTTAGCAATATACCCTTTTGACTTTGTTGTAGAGAGTTCAAGTGCTTTTTGATTTGTATTTTTAATCGCTAAGTTCAGTACTTCTGATTGCACTTTTTCATATGCTCTAAGTGCAACGATTATCTGATCAATTTTTGTATTTTTATCCTTGTCAGTAATAGCTCTCAGCTTTCTAGCATCTCTATTTACTTGTAATAATGAGAAATTTGAACGCTCAGCCACCTTTTTGATTTTATCTGCATCGACTAATAAAATTGAACGACCAGCATCTCTTACCGATTTTAAAATAGTAGACTCTATAGAAGAGATAAGTGTTAATGCTTGTAGCTTTGAGGCTATAACTTTAGAATTTGAATTTGAATTTGAGACTACGCTTAACATCTCATTATTAATAATTAAAGCGAGGTCATCAGTGAGTGTATCTAAAATTTCTATCTTGTTGATAGCATCTACATTCAGTAGTGTTTTAGCCTTTTGATTTGAATTTTTTATGGTTAAATTATAGATGTCTTCATAGACATTGGAATATCTACCGTAGAAGGTTTTAATCGCTTCTAGCTTTGCAAGGTTTTCCTTATCTATAATTATTGTTAAGTCGACAATGTTTTTTTCAATCTCACCTTGAGCGGCTAAAAAATCATTATTGTACCCGCGCATATCTTCTTGAGTCAATGATAATATTACATTTTTTTCCGACCTATGCATTTCAAGAAGGTTTGCTTTTATATCTTTACTCAATATAGCTTTAGCTGCATCTTTTTCTATAACTTGATTGAAATTATCATTCATCACGCTCAGGCTGAATAAACCTAATGTCAAAATTATAATGATACCCAGCATAGAAAAAAAATTAAGCAGAGATATTCTTTTAACTAATGTCATATCTTTAATCATTAGTGCATCCTTTTTTAACGAGTGTCGTATGTTTAATCATTAGTACATCCTTTTTTTAATTATGATCACTATAGCACTAATTATCAGGGCAATTGTGGAAAACCAAGCAATCAGTTTTAATCATTAACGGAAGCGAGTCTTAGTCATGTCTATAGCCAATTACCGATTATAAAAACCTAAACCCAGCCAAACTTAAAGGTAAGATGATGACTGCATACGGTTGAAATTTGTTATTTTTGAATATATCAACTATATAGATAGACAAGATAAGCGGTGTGGTATTTTTGGTTTTGTTGTTAAAAATTTTATCCCCATAAATTTATCCCAATCAATACAAAATTTTCAAAAAACAAGTCCTGACACTCAATGCAATACGTGATATACATAAGTAATAGCTGCATTAATTGAAAAAAAAATGGATTTGTTTTGATAGATAAAAAAAATGAACAGATAAATATTCTTATCGTGGACGATCTTAATGAGAATCTTTATATATTAGAAAATCTGCTTGATAAATTAAAACTTGAAAATTTAAATACCATAAGGGCACTCAGTGGTGAGGAGTGTTTACAAATCTCTATAAGTGAAGATATTGATTTAATTATTTTAGATATACAAATGCCAAGTATGAATGGTTTTGAAGTGGCTAAATTCTTAAAATCAAATGCTAAAACAAAGAATATTCCCGTTGTTTTTCTCAGTGCTACCTTTAAAAAAGAAGAGTTTGTTCAACATGGCTTTGAGCTTGGCGCAATTGATTACTTTACAAAACCAATTGAAAAATATAGTTTTTTAGCAAAAATAAAAGTTTACATAAAGCTTTTTACCAAACAAAAAGAGCTTATATTATTCAATAAAAATCTTGACCAGATGGTAAATAAAAAGACATTCGGTTTACTACGTAGTCAAAAAGAACTCAAAGAAACTAAACAACGCTATTTTGATCTTTATAATTTAGCTCCTATCGGTTATTGCACCCTTAATGAAGAAGGTATGATTCAAGAATCAAACCTTTCAGCTTCAAAGTTGTTAGGGCTTGGCCAGAACGAATTAATAAATAAATCCTTTGCAAGTTTTGTAGCAAAAGATTATCAACATACCTATAAACTATTTTCCGAAGCACTTTCAGAACCTAGTAACCATGCAGAGTGTGAATTAAAAATTGTACAACCTGATAAGACTATATTTTGGGCGTACTTAAGTGCAACTACCGAAAAAAATTACAATGCACTCGAGTTACGACTGCTTATTAATAATGTTTCAGGGCGGAAGATAGCGGAAGAAAAGCTGATATATATGGCGCATTACGACACGTTAACGGGTCTACCAAGTAATCGTATAATATTAGCAGATCGCCTGCAACAGAACATGAAACAAGTAAAACGTCGCAATCAATCGTTAGCTGTTGTTGTTATTGACATTGATAATTTTAAAGCCGTAAACGATACCTATGGAAACGATGTAGGCGACCAATTGCTTATAGCATTATCAAAAGAAATGCAGGGAATATTACGCAAAGAAGATACGCTTGCTCGAATTGGCGGCGATGAGTTTGTTATAATACTGTCAAACTTACCTGATATTAAAAGTAGCTTGTCATTAATAACCCGTTTACTTAATTCAGCAGCACAACAATTTTTTATTAATAAACTCTCGATCCAAGTTTCAGCAAGTATTGGCATTACTTTTTACCCTCAAGCTGAAAGAATTGATCCCGATCATCTGTTACGCCAAGCTGATCAAGCCATGTTTGAAGCAAAATTATCTGGAAAAAATCGCTATCATATTTTTGATACCAAGGAAGATGATTTAGTACGAGAACGCTTTGAGCAGATTCAACGTTTACGTGAAGCACTGAATACCGATGAGTTTGTGCTTTATTATCAACCTAAAGTCAATATGAGAACCGGTGAAGTTGTAGGGGCAGAGGCGCTAATTCGTTGGGAACACCCTGAAAAAGGTCTGGTACCGCCTAATGAGTTTTTGCCTATAATGGAAGGTCATGCATTGTCTATTTCTCTTGGGGAGTGGGTAATAAGATCGGCTCTCAAGCAAATAGAACACTGGCAGAGTTTGGGTATACACATACCAATAAGTGTTAATATTAGCGCTCTACAACTCTTATCAAGTAACTTTTTTGAACAATTTGAAAAGATTTTATTAGAATTTCCAAATGTAAAACCTTCTTTTCTAGAAATTGAAATCCTTGAAACAAGTGGACTTGAAGACTTACCCAAAGCATCAAAAGTCATTAACCGTTGCAGAGAATTTGGCGTACACTTTGCTCTAGATGATTTCGGTACCGGCTATTCATCATTAAGCTATCTTAAAAAATTAGCGCTAACCTATATCAAGATTGATCAAAGCTTTGTAAGAGATATGTTAGACGACCCCAATGATCTTGCGATCATAGAAGGTGTTATTAGTCTCTCTGATGCTTTTAGGATGCAGGTTATTGCAGAAGGTGTAGAGACATTAGAACATGGTAGAATATTATTACAACTCGGATGTGAACTTGCTCAAGGCTATGTTATAGGGCGTCCTATGCCAAGTGATAAGTTTATCGATTGGCTAGGTGAGTGGAAGCCAGACAGTTCATGGACAAAGCAAAGTTTATTAAATGATGCGCAATCTAAATTCCTTATGGCTATTGTAGAAAAACGCTTAGGGCTTAAAAACATAGTTGCATTTTTAAAGTGTGAAAGTAACAACTATGAGTATCAAAATATTCATGATTGCCATTTTAGCAAGTTATTAAAGAAATATGGTGATAACTATTTTGAATCCGTTAACACTTTGAATAAAGTTAATAATTTACATGAGAGTATGCACACTCTATCTGAAGAGTTATTAGAGTTACATAAAAATGCTCAATATAAAGAAGTTTTACAAGGGATAATAGGGCTGGAATATATTTATGAGGAGCTAATTCAAGAAATGTCTTTGATGCATGAACGTTATGCTCTCAGCGTTTAAAACAGTTCTCCTAAACCACTATAAACATTGTGATTTTATAATTAGCATACATCATAACCCGTAGATTCAACGTTGAAGTGCACAATAACTAAAGCAGTGATAAGCACTAACTATGTGTCCAACCATTAGTTTGGCTGGAGCTTTGTTCTTTAGCCTTTTTCAGGTTTTAATTTAACATTAGCCTCTGAAAGAAAGCATGATATATGCTTTTTCTATTTACTTGCCTTGTATCACACGCTACCAAGAACTCCTATCTTTAAATATTTTAGCTTCACTTGTATCATGTGTTTGGTTATAACTTTTTATCTTTTGATTTTTGCTAAGCATAACTTTTAATTGATAAAAAGTTTCTCGTGCTAACGTAAAACGATCACTGCGCCACCATACTTGATTGTAGAGTTTTTTAACGCCGGCAATAGCATCAGGTGATTGTTGGATAAGGGTTTCTGCTAACGCTTTTGCAGAAGCCATAGGATCGGAAGATATTTCAGTGATCAAATGATATTCAAGCGCTTGTTGTGCAGAAATTTCTTTTCCGGTCATCGCGAGCAGCTTGGCTTGATCAGCCGGTAAATGTTCTTTTAGTGCTAAGCTTCCTCCCATATCAGGAATTAGCCCCCACCTCGCTTCTAAAATAGATAAGGTCGCGGTTGGTTCAACAAAACGAAAGTCACCACCGAGTGCTATTTGTAAACCGCCACCCCATACTCTGCCATGTAAAGCCATGATCACAGGTACTGGTATTTTTCGCCAGCCCGTAGAGACACGTTGCGCTAAATTGGATTGTCCGGGTAACCATTTAAACAGTAGTTTTAGGATATTAATAGGTGCCTTCATCACTGACTTCACATCTAAGCCACTACAGAAATCTACACCTTTACCATGGACAATTACCGCACGGAGTGTTTTGTCTTTTTGTAATTGCTTAATAATTTTATCAAGCTGATAAAACATCATCATATTAATAGCGTTATGTTTATCTGCGCGATTAAGTGCAACATAAGCAATGTTGTTTTCGATAGTTAACAATACAGTTTTTTCTGGCATACTGACCTCTGGTTAGACCAGAATAAAATAACCTTGTATACCTGAGAAGTAAATAAAAAATTTTGACTGGAAGCATTAACATGAATAATTATTTTCAAGGAAAAACAATCGTCATCACCGGTGCATCGGCAGGCGTCGGTGCAGAAACCGCTCGAGCATTAGCAAAAATGAAGGCTAATTTAGTTTTATTGGCAAGAGGGCAACAAGCACTTAACGAGATAGACAAAGAACTTTCAGTTGAAACGTCTGTGTTAACTATCGCGATGGATGTCGCTAATTCGGCAGATTGCCAAAAAATGCTGGTCAGTGCACAGGAAAAATTTGGCGGTATTCATTATCTTATTAATAATGCTGGCTATCACCAGCGTGGTAATGTTGAACATAACACCGCTGAGCAATTAGCCAAAATGGTTGACGTTAATCTCCGTGCGCCCATAGAACTTAGCACATTAATTTTACCTTATATTCGCAGGAGCATTGCTAATGGCGGCTTTGGTGGCATAGTTAATGTTGGATCTTTAGCTGGCCGCACACCATTACAAGGTGCAGCAACCTATTGTGCGACTAAATCTGGCTTACGTGCTTTTACCTACGCACTCGCTGATGAATTAAAAGGCTCAGGTATTATCGTTGGCTTGGTTTCTCCAGGGCCAATCAATACTGGTTTTATTATGTCTGAAATTGATGAAGTGGAAGATATTGTATTTTCTCAGCCAATGAGTAGTCCGCAACAAGTCACAGATGCCATAATTTGCGTTGCCAAAGGTGAGCAAGTCGAAATTACCTTACCTCGTTCAAGCGGTTGGTTAACCACTGTTTCTTATCTATTTCCTTCACTAAGACGCTTTCTCAGACCGACACTTTATAAAAAAGGGCGAAAAGCAAAAAAGCGTTACAAAAACAAAACACAATAAAGGCGAGTACATTGTCAACATATCCGTATATAATATCGCTATAACTGTTTAGTAAAAAAGAATCTCATGACGCTAGAAAACGAACAACTCAATAATCCTTTGCACGGGCTTAAATTAGATACACTATTAAATGAAGTGTTTGATCATTATGGTTGGGAAATTCTAGCGGAATATACCAATATTAATTGTTTTAAAAACAAGCCTAGTCTTGAATCTAGCTTAAAGTTTTTGCGTAAGACCGAATGGGCACGTGAAAAAATGGAACGTTTTTATTTGTACCAATTTAAGAACTTGCCGAAAGCAGATGATGAACAATATGAAATTCCACCACGTCTGCGAGTGATACCTGCACGCCAAAAACCTAAAGACCCTGCTGTACTCATTTTAGGACAAGCGCCTATTCCGACAATCAGATCGTCAAATTTTTCTGACAACAAACCTTCATCACACGGTCGAGATAGCAGAAGTAGTAGTAAGGGTAGCTATAAAGATAAAAATGAACAGGGTTTTGCTCGTCGTACAGAAAAACCTGAACGCTCAAAACCAGCGAGTGCAGCTTCAAACCCTTACTCAGAATCTCCGAAGTAACATCAACATAAGCATTCAATTGACAGGTTAACCACAAGGTTAATCTGTCAACATATCAATAAATGTCAAACTAAAATTGTAAATATCTCCAGGCCATCGCGCCGATAAGTAGTTTCTATCTTTAACGATAAAGCCACGTGACATGTGCTGTAAATCATCACGAGCTAATGGCAAACTGCCGGCAATAAATTGAGTTTTACTGGCAAGTGCTGCCACTAATTCATCTTCTGTGGTTGTTTCTGGATACGTTAAGTAATAATCATCTAACCAAAGTCGCGTTAATTGGAAAGCCATAAGTTCTTGACGTTTTAATAGCCCAGTACATTGATAATTATAGATGACCGACTTTTGACTTTTAGGATCAATACTTCTCGCTGGAATTAATACTCCATGGCAGACAGCCGCGACAGGTTTATTTTCATTAAAAAAATCAACCACCAACCTTTGTAATACCGCTGATTCTAAATATTCTTTTACCCCTTTGTCATGCCCTCCCGGTAACAATAGCCCATCGAAGTCACTGGCTTTGACATCGGTGTAAGATAAGGGCTTATTAAATTCAACTGATTCTTCCAGTTGACGGTAGGCTTTTATTGCATCTTGCCGAGCCTGTAATAAGGGCTTGAGCAAGCCCAAACTTTTTCCCGTCAGCATTATATCGTCAGCCGTCGCGACCTTGCCATCAGGCGTTATAAAAGTCATTTCAATCTGCTGTTCGTTTAGCAATAACCAAGGAATAGCGACTTCTGAAGGATCGCAACCATAGCGCGGTAATGGGATCAGTACTTTTTTATTATGCATCTTTATTGACCCTATTTAAGATTTCGTTGTCCGCGTGTTCTTGTTGCAAGAAATAAGTCCATTGCTGCTCGTAGGCGAACATTTGCTGATGTTTCTTGGTGGCTAAATGCATTTGCTTGTCGTGGTCTGTGGCGAAAGCTCCTGTTCGACAAGCTAGGCATGTTCTGTCTTCTGGCACCCTGCTTTTGCGGTTATACGTTATATAGTCGTCGCTATGAGCATCAAATGTCGCTTTACAGTTTTCTAAAGACGCTTGGCTGTATATATAAGTTGTCCCTTGTGTTGATTTAACATGTTTATCTCTGTTTACATTCCTCACTTTATAATCTGGAAATTTAGTGATGTCAAAGAAAAAGCGACCAATATAGTTGATATCTGTATCAGTGATTAACGCTTTTTCAATATTCCATTGCAGATAAGGTTTAACATTCTTTGATGTGATGAACGCAAGTTTTGCACCATTTTCATCGAGGAAGTATTGAAAGCAGTTCAACAGATATTTTCTCAGTAAAGCTCTGTTTAAGGTATTCACACTTAATTGTTGGCACTGAGCTTGAAAAGCTTGTTCAGAAGAAAAAGCGGGAAGTAATGGAAATTGAAAAATCACCAAATCAAATGATTTCTTAGCTAACACTCCCCAAGTACTTTTATCGGTTACGTCGAATTCTGTGATTACTTGGCAATTGTCCTGCTGTAACTGCTGATAATAATCATCGCCGTACTTTTCTTGTAAACAAGCCATATTGTCATAAATGGTTGCTGTCAGTTGTTGCAGTTGATGATGTTTGAGTAAGGATGCAGAAAAAGATAAGTCGCCATCGCCAACCGTTAAAACGCGCCATTTAGGATCAATATACATAATGATATTTATAGGATAGTAAAATAAGCATTGTATACCGTTAACACGCAAAGTGCAGAATTTCAGTGATAATTAAAATAACGCTAAAACCCACTTATTTTCTTAATTGATAACAGTTAGCAATTAAGGTGCTGGCTTTGTACTTTGCTTACCGGATGCTGCCATTTCGCATAAAGATGATTTTGTTATGGATCCTTAATTGGCGACATGAATCTTTTTCGCCTCGCCATAGGGTTATATAAGCAAAAATGCCAGCTCGTTAGCTTGGTAAATAAAACGCTGAGCGCAATTATAAAGGTTTTCTCGCCACTATTTGTGCTATCGCTTGACTACGATCACCGGTATCTGAAAGTGTTGTTCCTTCAAAATAGTGAATAATTTGCCAATCAATAAAATGCTCGGCTAATTCCCCGATTTGTAATAAAAAGTCAGGTTTTTTGGGACGACCGAGTTCAGCTTGACTTAAGGTAAAGGTTTCATAGATAACGAGACCATTAGGAACTATCGCCGCTTTAATCTGTTCTATAAGTGGTCGATGTAAGTAGCGAAATACCATCACCGCACTATAACTGTGCTCAGCTAATGGCTGGGAACCACCTTGCTCAAAGTCAACGTGCCAAAAAGTAGCTAAAGTCGCTTGATATTTATCTGCAGCATTATTTATTGTTTGCTTAACGTTAGCTAATGATTGCGCGTTACTGTCTGCAAAATTCACCGCTAATTTATTCTGCAGACAAAATAGACCATTCCGGCCATTGCCACAAGCTAGATCTAATATTGGTAATGAAACTTTATAGCGGCTAAGTTCGGGTAAATATTTGTTCAACAAGGATGAATGCATAGCTTTATCTTTTTTATTTTTATTTTTTCTATCGATAATAAAAAAGGCTGCAATCAATTTGCAGCCTTCATTTAATGCAATACTAGTCGTTAATAAGTATTGTTAATTTTACTTAATCGCCTTATGACAGAGTCACTTAGCCATTTAAAACTGAGATACTGGCGCCGTTATGACTTTACGAGTAATTTCAGCATTAACTTTCAATGCTTCAACAAAGCTTTGGTAAGCAGATTGTGCAAGTTGTTGCGTTTGCTGCTGTGCCATTCTCGGCTCAAGTGCCTTTTCAACATTACTCGCCGTAACCGCTTGAACTTCTAATAAGGCTAAATCGCCGTTATTTAATGTTACCGTCGTTGCTGAAATCTTACCTTCCGCTGGGTGAGGTAATTTAAAAGCTTCACGGCTTAAGCTAGGGGCAATATCACCACCTGAGCGAGCAACATCGACTTTTTCAACAAAGGTTGCGTTAATCGCGGTTAACTGCTCACTAATATCGTTACCTGCTTTAAATGAAACAAGTAAAGAGTCAGCAGTTGTTTGTGCTAGTTCTGTTGCTTTATCGCTAATTAGCGTGTCACGAATTTGTGCAGTAACGTCACTAAGTGGCTTAACTTCTGCTGGTTGGTATTCTTGTAAACGAATAACAATCGCTAAAGTATCACTAATTTCAATAATGTCTGAGTTTAAGTTCTCTTGCAGTACTAAGTCAGAGAAAGCCACTTCGATTGCTTTAGGGCTATCAAACGGGGCTATATTGCCAAATTTGCTTAACCAGTCTGTCGTCATTATTTTTAAATCAACGGCATTAGCTGCATCGTCTAAACTATCAGGATATTCAAAACTTAATTGTGCCATTTCTTGTTGTAAATCATAAAACTTATTTTGCGCTTTTAATTGACTTACCTTCGCTTGCAGTTCAACTTCTACTTCATCAAAGGCCTGCACTTGCTCAGCTTTTAGGTCGGTTAATTTAATGATATGAAAACCAAAGTCACTTTCAACAACACCACTTACGCTGTTAACATCTGTTAACGCGAACGCGCCTTCGTCAAACGCGTCGCCCATGGCACCGCGTTCAATCCATTCTAAATCACCACCATTTTCACCGCTGAAAGTATCGTCTGAACTTTCTTTAGCTAGAGTAGCAAAATCTTCACCGCCATTAACACGTGCTAGTAAAGCTTCTGCAGTAACTTTCGCTGCAACTTCATCATCACCAAACTCAACTAAAATATGAGCAACACGACGCTGCTCGTCTTGACGATAACTGGCGATATTCTCTTGGTAATAAGCTTTAACGTCAGCGTCACTTACTTCAATTGTTTTAGCAATATCGTTAACATCAAGTGCGATGTAGTTAAGTTTTACTTTCTCTTCGTTTTCAAAACGGGCTTGATTAGCTAAGTAATATTGATTAATTTCGTCATCAGTTAACTCAATACCGGCTTTAAATTGTTCAGCGTTAATCGTTGCATAGCGAACGTTGCGCTTTTGGTTTTGTAAGGCATTTACCTGTTTTTCTTGGTACGGCAAGTTAAACTCACTTGCAACAAGTGCTTGTGTTAATTGGCGACGCGTCATTTGAACACGTAAATAGTCACGAAAATCTGAAGATTGGTAAAAACCCGCTTGGTTAATCATCGCTAAATAACGGTTATTATCAAAAACACCATCGACCTGAAACTCAGTCATCGTGCGAATAGTGCTCTTAATACGCTGATCAGAAACACGAATCGACATATCAACCGTACTTTGATCAATGAGTTTTTCATTGATTAAGTTATCTAATATACCGTTGCGAAAATTCGCCATATAATTTTCATCTGCTGATAATGTTTCGAACATATCACCAAATTGTTGTGCCATACGATTACGTTGTGCTTGATAAGCTTTATTAAAAGCATCTTGTGATATTTTTTCACCGTTAACGTCAGCGACAGATGTGTCAACTGAGTTGGTATAAGTACCAATTCCCGCTAATGCAAAAGTTAAAATAACTAAACCTAGGATTGATTTTGCAATCCAGCCCTGTGAACCTTCTCGAATATTTTCTAACATCTTTTTCTCTATTTATTACGACAGATATATCTTTGTTCAGGATTCTATCAGAAGCATCACTGACCTTGAAGTAGCAGACGAAGATTTAATTATTTTTATAGTGATATAAATGAAGCTATTTATTGGCTGTGTAAAATAAAAAAAGCCTTCGTTTAAAAAGGCTTTTCTAATTTATCTACAAAAAATGAAGCAGATAATTATGGATTAACTGAATCTTTTAATGCTTTACCAGCTTTAAATGCTGGGATTTTAGCGGCAGCGATTTGAATAGTTGCACCCGTTTGTGGGTTGCGGCCAGTGCGCGCAGCACGGTCACGTACTGAGAAAGTACCAAAACCAACTAGAGCAACTTGCTCACCATTTTTTAATTCGTCTGTAACAGCTTCAATAAATGAATCTAACGCACGACCAGCAGCAGCTTTAGAGATGTCTGCACCAGCAGCGATTTTTTCGATTAGTTGAGATTTGTTCACAAGTATTCCCCTTCAATTGTTATTATTCAGTACCGTCATTTGTTTTAGCGTCCTGCAGAAACTTTTATAGTGAGCTTCTTTTGAACATCAGGTACTGTGTTTAAGAAAATAAAATTTATTATTTATTTTTATCTTAACTAAACCCTAATCCTATATATGGATGGGGGTCTAGCGTTATCAGCGACATTAACTTAACACAGTTTCAGTGTTTGAAAAGCAAAAATCACTGTTTTTTGTTAATTTTTTGCTATTTTTTCTTTTATTTACTAAAAAAACAGCATTTTTGTCAAATCATTTACCTAATTTAAATTTTTCTACTGGGTGCTCCAAGGCAATATCGAGTACTTCTTCAATCCATTTTACCGGATGAATAACCAAATCACCTTTGACATTATCCGGAATTTCTTCCAAATCGCGCTCATTATCTTTTGGAATAATGACCGTTTTAATACCACCACGATGAGCAGCCAAGAGTTTTTCTTTTAAGCCACCAATAGGAAGTACCTCACCACGTAAAGTGATTTCACCTGTCATAGCAACGTCAGCTCTGACCGGATTACCGGTTAGACTAGAAACTAATGCCGTACACATACCAACACCGGCACTTGGCCCATCTTTTGGCGTAGCACCTTCAGGTACATGGACATGAATATCGCGTTTTTCATGAAAATCAGCATTAATACGAAATTTATCGGCTCGACTACGCACAACCGTCATCGCTGCTTGTATCGATTCCTGCATCACGTCACCTAATGAACCGGTGTAAGTCAATTTACCTTTACCGGGAACAGAAGCTGTCTCTATAGTTAATAACTCACCACCTACAGATGTCCAGGCTAAACCTGTTACTTGACCTATTCTATTTTCACTATCGGCTTTACCATAATCAAAACGTTGTACACCCAAAAATTCAGATAAGTTATCTTGATTGATGGTGACTTTTTTGATTTTTTTATCTAATAAAATCGCTTTTACCGCTTTACGACATAGTTTTGAAATTTCACGCTCTAAGCTACGTACGCCCGCTTCACGGGTGTAATAGCGAATAATGCCCATAATGGCACTGTCTTCAATAGAAATTTCTTTTTCTTTTAAACCATTACGACCAATTTGCTTATCGAGTAAGTGGTTTTTGGCAATATTGAGCTTTTCATCTTCGGTATAACCCGACAAACGAATAACTTCCATGCGATCCAGTAAAGGCCCAGGAATATCCATACTATTAGAAGTGGCAACAAACATCACATCCGATAGATCGTAATCAACTTCCAAGTAATGGTCGTTAAACGTCGTATTTTGCTCAGGATCAAGCACTTCTAATAATGCAGAAGCAGGATCGCCACGCATATCAGAAGCCATCTTGTCTATTTCGTCTAATAAAAACAGTGGGTTCTTGACCCCTACTTTAGCAATTTTTTGAATTAACTTACCCGGCAAAGAACCAATATAGGTACGGCGATGACCTCGGATTTCAGCTTCATCACGTACACCACCTAATGCCATACGCACGTATTTACGTCCGGTTGACTTAGCAATAGATTGTCCTAAAGACGTTTTACCAACCCCTGGAGGACCAACTAAACAAAGAATAGGTCCTTTTAGCTGACTGACACGTTGCTGAACCGCTAGGTACTCTAAAATACGTTCTTTGACTTTATCTAAACCGTAATGATCTTTATCTAAAATATCTTGGGCAAGCTTCAAGTTACGCTTTAACTTACTACGCTTCTTCCAAGGCACACTGATCATCCAGTCGATGTATGAGCGAACCACGGTTGCTTCAGCTGACATCGGTGACATCATTTTTAATTTACGTACTTCGGCTAAAGTCTTCTCTTTAGCTTCTGTTGGCATTTGCGCATCTTCAATTTGCTTTTCAAGCTGCTCAACTTCGTTTGAGCCTTCTTCGTCATCGCCTAATTCTTTTTGAATGGCTTTCATTTGCTCATTCAAATAATATTCACGCTGACTTTTTTCCATTTGTTTTTTAACACGAGTACGAATTTTCTTTTCAACTTGTAATAAGTCAATTTCGCCTTCCATCAGTGCCATTAAGTATTCTAGACGTTGAGCAACATTCTCTATTTCTAGTACTTTTTGTTTTTCAGCGAGCTTTAATGGCATATGCGCAGCCATGGTATCCGCTAATTGTTCAGCATCATCGATACCTGAAACTGAAGTTAACACTTCAGGGGGGATCTTTTTATTGAGCTTTACATAACCTTCAAACTGAGAAATAGCGGAACGAACCAAGACTTCACAATCGTCTTCGTTAACGGTTTCTACGTCGAGAAACTCGATATCGGCAGTGAAGTATTCTTGTGTTTCAACAAATTGAGTTATACGCGCTCTACGCGCACCTTCAACTAACACTTTCACCGTGCCGTCAGGTAACTTTAACATTTGTAAAATAGTGGCAATCGTACCCGCGCGATAAACATCATCGGCTGTAGGGTCGTCAACTGCCGCATCTTTTTGGGCAACAAGAAAAACCTGCTTGTCGTTTTCCATCGCAATATCTAAACAGCGAATAGATTTTTCGCGACCTACAAATAATGGGATCACCATTTGGGGATACACAACAACGTCGCGCAAGGCTAGAACAGGAATTTCATTGATACCAGATAACTCTTCGGTCATAGGTTACTCTCTCGAAAATCAGTAGGGAAAAAATTGTAGTTAAAAAGTATATGGGGATTTTAGTAAGGCTTTCAACGGATAGATAAAAAAAAAGAGCTAAATGACCAAGGTCATCTAACTCTTTCTATCGAAATACCTAGAAAATTAGCAATGAACAGCTATTCGCTCGCTACTTTTTCCTGCGGTGTATCGTAAATAATAATAGGTTTTGATTCACCTTTTATTACTGTTTCATCGACCACAACTTTTATCGCATTATTCATTGATGGCAATTCGTACATAGTATCAAGTAAGACACTTTCAACGATTGAGCGTAAACCACGCGCACCCGTTTTACGCACCATTGCTTTGTGTGCAATAGCGATTAACGCATCTTCTCTAAACTCTAGTTCAACGTTTTCCATGTCAAATAATGCACCAAACTGCTTAGTTAACGCATTTTTAGGTTCTTGCAATATTTGAATTAATGCGTCTTCATCAAGTTCTGTCAATGTTGCCACAACGGGTAAACGACCAATAAATTCAGGAATTAAACCATACTTAATTAGATCTTCTGGCTCAACATCTTGTAAATGTTGGGTTAGCGTTTTTTTGCTATCTTTGCCGCGAACTTCTGCGCCAAAACCTATACCTGCACCTGTATGTGAACGTTGCTCAACAACTTTATCTAAACCGGCAAATGCGCCACCACAGATAAATAAGATTTTTGAGGTATCAACCTGCAAAAATTCTTGTTGAGGATGTTTACGCCCACCTTGTGGTGGAACTGAAGCAATAGTGCCTTCAATAAGCTTTAACAATGCTTGTTGAACACCTTCACCTGATACATCACGGGTAATTGATGGATTATCTGATTTACGTGAAATCTTATCAATTTCATCGATGTAAACAATACCACGCTGGGCTTTTTCAACATCGTAATCACATTTTTGTAAAAGCTTTTGAATGATGTTTTCAACATCTTCACCAACATAGCCGGCTTCAGTTAATGTCGTTGCATCGGCCATTGTAAATGGCACATCAAGTAAACGCGCTAAGGTTTCAGCCAATAATGTTTTACCACTACCCGTTGGTCCTATAAGTAAAATATTACTTTTACTTAACTCGATACCATTGTGAGAGTCGCCATTACGTAAACGTTTATAGTGATTATAAACCGCTACCGCTAATACTTTTTTCGCGTGATCTTGACCAATAACGTAGTCGTCTAAACTTTCACGGATCTCTATCGGTGTTGGTAAGCTTTCTTTTTCTTCTTTCGGGGAAATTTCTTTTATTTCTTCACGAATAATATCGTTGCACAGTTCAACACATTCATCACAAACAAATACTGACGGACCAGCAATAAGTTTACGGACTTCATGTTGGCTCTTGCCACAAAACGAACAATACAAAAGCTTGCCGTTATCACCGTCACCATTTTTAATATCGGTCATACGGAACCTCAATTTGTTTAATTTCTAATACAGATACTGTTAAGTATTTCATAAATTATCTAGATCACAAAGTTGTGAAATTATTTATCTAATCGTTCTGTTAATATGGAGTCAACTAATCCATATTCAACCGCACTTTCTGCACTTAGAAAGTTGTCACGGTCGGTGTCATGAGAAACTTTCTCTAATGACTGACCAGTGTGCTCGGCCATTAAGGTGTTTAATTTAGTTTTGATATAAAGAATTTCTTTCGCATGAATTTCAAAGTCAGATGCTTGACCTTGGAAACCACCTAGTGGCTGATGAATCATCACACGGGCATTAGGTAGACAATAACGTTTACCTTTTTCACCGCCTGATAATAAGAATGCGCCCATGCTAGCCGCTTGACCAATACATACGGTGCTGATGTTCGGCTTAATAAACTTCATCGTATCGTAAATAGCCATACCTGCAGTTACCGAACCACCAGGCGAATTAATATATAAGTATATATCTTTATCAGGACTTTCAGACTCAAGAAATAATAACTGAGCAACAATCAAATTAGCCATATGGTCTTCAACTTGACCACATAAGAAAATAACACGCTCTTTTAAAAGTCTTGAATAAATATCGAACGAGCGCTCACCCTTAGGTGTTTGCTCAATAACCATTGGCACTAAAGCACTATCGATAGTGCTGGTGATTTTCTGAGAATTATTTTGAGAAGTAAACAACTAAAATTTCCTTTCTATATAAAAAATGGCTCGTATGTCCCCATACCAGCCATTTAAGCGATTGCTTGACATAATGTCAATCTAAAAGGTCTACCAATTCACATTTGTTTCACTAAAGTGCGACAAATCTAAGCAAATGGTAGCGACTAAGACAACTAAGTTTCTTTGCTCAATGGCAAGAAGCTTAAAAGGCTCGGTCTTATTTACCTTCTGGATTCATTATATCTTTAAAGCTTGCTTTCTTATTGTTAACTTTTGCGCTTGCGAGTAACAATTCAACAGCTTGCTCTTCTAATGCAACATTTTGCATTTGTTGATTAAGCTCTTTGTTTGTTGCGTAGTACTCGATAACTTCTTTTGGATCTTCGTAAGCTGATGCCGCTGATGCAATTAATTCGTTAACTTTATTTTCGTCAACTTTTAATTCATTAACTTTGATCACTTCACCGAGTAACAAACCAACTTTAACACGACGTTTAGCTTGCTCTTCAAACATATCAGCTGGAAGCTCTGGCATGTTATTAGGATCCATTTGACCCGCAAAGCGTTGCATTGCTTGCTTACGTAAAACGTCAATTTCTTGAGCGATTAGCGCTTTAGGAATTTCAACATCGTTAGCGGCTAATAAGCCTTCAATGACTTGCTCTTTAACTTTAGCTTTAACCGCTTGGGTTAACTCACGAGTCATGTTAGTGCTTACTTCAGTACGTAATGCTGCTACGCCACCGTCTTGAACACCAAACAATTTGGCAAAATCTTCATCGATTGCTGGTAATACTGGACCTTCAGTTTTGTGAAGAACGATATCAAACTCTGCTTCTTTACCTTTAAGGTTTTCAGCATGGTAATCATCAGGGAAAGTCACTTTGATTGTTTTTTCGTCGCCAGCTTTCATGCCAGTAATTTCTTTTTCAAAACCAGGGATCATGCGACCAGCGCCTAATTCAAGTTCGAAATCTTTAGCTTCGCCGCCTTCAAAAACTTCACCGTCAACACGGCCAGTAAAATCTAAAACAAGTTTGTCACCCGCTTTAGTTTTACGCTTGTTTTCTTTCCACGTTTTATGTTGATTCTGTAATGTAATAAACATTTCATCTAAATCAGCATCAGTAACTTCAACGTCAGGACGTTCAACGTTAATTGATTCTAAGCCTGTTAAAGCAACATCAGGGTAAACTTCAAAAGTAGCTTCAAATTCTAGCGCTTTGCCGTCTTCATTGCTTTTAGCAATAAAACTTGGACGACCAGCTGGATTCATTTTTTCTGCAACAATTGCATCAACAAAGTTACGTTGCATTAATTCGCCAGCAACTTCTTGGCGAACTGATTGACCGTAACGCTTTTGGATAACAGTCGCAGGAACTTTGCCTGGACGGAAACCATTAATTCGCTGGGTTTTTGATATGTGACGAAGACGGTTTTTAACTTCTACATCTACTGATTCTGCAGGAACAGAAATAGTTAACTTACGTTCCAAACCTTGTGTAGTCTCTACTGAAACTTGCATTTTAATACCTCAAAACTTAGCGTTTTAGTAACGCTTTCAATAACACAACTACTTCACAGCTTAATTAGCCAAAGAGTGTGACGTTTGTAGCCCTATAACCAACGCTACAGAAGCCCGAAAAATCAGAGTAAATATCAATACCAATAAATAGTTCCTCGCTCAGCGAGGTTTAAAAGGCATGATAAAGACCTAGATTTTAAAATAATGACGCGAAATTATAGCGATGCTTGTTATAAGAGTCGACCCCTTAATGACGTTATTTTTGACTTATTTTTTAAATGAGCGATAAAACGAGTAAAAACAATGTGTGCTGACTTTATTTAAGTGCAATAAATTAAACATAAAGCACATTAAATTGGTTTAACGGGCAATTAAATAATTTATATCAGATAAACTTATGATTTTTAAATAGAAGTATAAAACGAGGAATTGATAAACAACAGATATACGAATAAGAAGTGGTCGGTGATGCAAGATTCGAACTTGCGACCCCTTGGACCCAAACCAAGTGCGCTACCAAGCTGCGCTAATCACCGACATTTTCTACTTAACTTTCTTTACTACAATATTTAAACACCATTTCTTGAGAAAAATGGGGTGGCTAAAGGGACTTGAACCCTCGACAACCGGAATCACAATCCGGGGCTCTACCAACTGAGCTATAGCCACCATTGTAAAATACTGTTTGGTACGCCCTGCAGGATTCGAACCTGCGACCCACGCCTTAGAAGGGCGTTGCTCTATCCAGCTGAGCTAAGGGCGCACATTACCTACAGACCAAATTTTTAGTTATTAAAATAATTAAAAAAGTGGTCGGTGATGCAAGATTCGAACTTGCGACCCCTTGGACCCAAACCAAGTGCGCTACCAAGCTGCGCTAATCACCGATATGTACTAGGTTAAAAACAACTAAAAACATGTCCCTTTCAACGGATGCGGATATTACCTAGTTGCCTGAGCCCCGTCAAACCTTTTTTATAAAAAAATAACCGTTTGCTCACTTTTAAAACAAGCCGCTTGATAAACACCACTTTTTGCCTATAAATATAGCAAGTCTTAGATTATCAATAAATTCAGTTGCTCGAGCACCTGTTAAAGGTGGATTTTATTTTTTATATCTTCATTTAGCGATATATTACCGAATAAAAGACCATTTAAAGGAACAGTAGCTATAACAGTCTAGGTTTTTATGCGAAAATAGCGTTGTTTTTCACATTTAACTAAGTTAATCGAAACTATCATGACAGCATCTCTTATAGACGGTAAATACATTGCTCAGCAGCTTAGGCTCTCAGTAAAAGAAAAAGTAGCAATACGCATTAAAAATGGCTTACGACCTCCTGGGCTAGCGGTGATATTAGTCGGCTCTGATCCAGCTTCACAAGTTTATGTTGGAAGTAAGCGTAAAGCATGTGAAGAAGTTGGTTTTCTTTCTCGCTCGTATGATCTGCCACCCACAACCACTCAAGCTGAATTATTTACTTTAATTGATGAGTTAAATAATGATGAAAATATTGATGGCATTCTTGTTCAGCTCCCTTTACCAAAAGGTTTAGATGCTAATCTAATCATCGAGCATATCAACCCTTTAAAAGATGTCGACGGCTTCCACCCATTCAATGTAGGTAAGTTAGCACTTCGTCAACCAGGATTGCGCCCCTGCACACCTAAAGGTATTATTAAGCTTATAGAGACTACCGGTATAGACCCTCATGGTTTAGAGGCAGTGATCGTCGGCGCTTCAAATATTGTTGGTCGTCCAATGACGTTAGAACTATTACTGGCCGGTTGCACAGTAACCACCACACATAGATTTACCAAAAATCTTGAAGATAAAATACGTAATGCTGACTTACTGGTAGTTGCCGTAGGAAAACCTGAATTCATTCCGGGAGAATGGATTAAAGCAGGCGCTATTGTCATCGATGTCGGTATTAACCGTTTAGCGAATGGCAAACTCGTTGGCGATGTAGGTTTTGATATCGCTAAAACCAAAGCAGCTCATATTACTCCGGTACCTGGTGGCGTAGGTCCAATGACAGTAGCAAGTTTAATTGAGAACACTTTGATCGCTTGTGAAGAGTTTCACTAAATTTAAGCCGTTTATATAAAGGAACAAACTATGTCTGACTCGATTTATCAGTTTAATGCGATCAACAATAAAAAAGAAACCGTTGAGTTGAAAGACTATCAAGGTAAAGTGATGCTCATCGTCAATACGGCAAGTGCCTGCGGATTTACGCCACAATATGAAGGCTTACAATCACTTTACAGTGAGTATCAAACACAAGGTTTAGCGGTTTTAGCTTTTCCTTGTAATCAGTTTAAGCAGCAAGAGAAAGGCAGTAACGAGGAAATACAGCAGTTTTGTGATCTAACGTTTAATATCAAATTCCCATTATTTGATAAAATTGACGTCAATGGCGACAACACTCACCCTCTCTTTACCTTTTTAAAGGCACAAGCACCTGGAATACTAGGTTCTAAGAGCATCAAGTGGAATTTCACTAAGTTTTTAGTGAACAAGCAAGGCCAAGTGGTTAAACGCTATGCGCCAACCACTAAACCGACTAGCATTAAAGCAGATATAGAAAAGTTACTCGCTGAGTAACTTATAATGAGCAGCCAACAAGTGTTGGTTGCTCTTATTATCTTATTGAGCTTTTGCTACTTTTAACATTTCAAGGTTACTAGCAATATCTTCTGCCGCTGTTCTTGGCGAAATATCATCATCTATTTTCAAGATTTCACCTTCTTTAGAAATATAAAATGTCACACGACTGGCAACCTGCATCATATTCAAGACATCGTAGGCTTTTGCAGTGGCTTTTGTTGGATCACTTAACATCGGAAAATCTGCACCGGTTTTCTTAGCAAAATCTCTATTGTCATCTAATGGGTCAACACTGGCCATCACGTAACTTGCATTATACGCTCTGATCAAATGCCCCTTCTCAACCAATGACTTACATTCAATGGTACAACCACGAGTGTTAGCCATTGGATACCAAGCTAGCACAACAGCTTGCTTACCTTGGTAGTCACTGAGTTGGTAATAATCACCATTGGTGGCTTGTAATTTAAAATCTGGTGCTTGCTCTCCCACTTTTAAATCAGCGGCTAACAAACTAAAACTGGTAAATACGGCTAATAATGTACAAACTACTTTTGATGTTCTTTTCATCAGAGTTACCTTTTAAAAATGAATGGATATTTTGTTGTAATTTTACCTCATTAACCTTTAGCTAAAAGATTATCGAGCCAACTTGTCGGTAGTATACGTTTGAATACGGCAAATAGTTTAGTAGGCACAGTAATTCTGTATCTTATTTTTGGCCGTTTACTCTCTAAGGCATGGATCAACGCTTTGGTGACGTCTGCGGCTTCTAAAGTAAATTTTGCATTCGAGGTTTTACTGGCAAGCCTTGCTATTTGTTGTTGATACTCAACGTGATGAGCACTGTCTTTAGCATCAATGTTTGCTGTAAAAACACTTAAGGCATTGGCGCGAAACTGAGTATTAATAGGACCCGGCTGTAAAAGCACTACCGCGATATTGGCTGATTTCAACTCTAACCTCAGGGTGTCAGATAAACCTTCGATGGCATATTTTGAGGCATTATACGCACCTCGATAAGCCATAGAAACGAAACCCAACACCGAACTACATTGAATGATCCGACCGTGGCCTTGCTTGCGCATAACCGGAATAACTTGTTTGGTCAGCTCATGCCAGCCAAAAACATTGCTTTCAAATTGGCTTATCAGCGCTTGAGTTGGTAAGTCTTCTAATGCGCCCGGCTGACCATAGGCGCCATTATTAAAAAGAAAATCTAGCGTTCCCCCGGTTTCTTTAAGCACAAAAGCAAGTGCCGCATGGATACTGTCAGCTTGCGTTAAATCAAGCTGACAGGCGGTTAAGCCTTTTTCTTGCAGCATAACGACATCGGCTTGCTTTCTTGCGGTAGCAAAAACTTGATAGCCTCTCGTTGATAATGTCAGAGCCGCATCTAAACCAATACCACTTGAACAACCTGTTATTAAAATAGATTTTTTCACGCTGTTATTATTACCTTTAATTCGAAGATTTGCTTTATTGTCGGTGAGCATACTGGGGATATCAAATCAGCACAAGGCGAGATAATTAATGGTATCGAGAAACACGAATGCCTAGCACAATAATTGTTAGGCTAACATGATACACTTTTGTTTAAACACTAAAATGAGTCAAGCAACCATTGAAAGATTGTAATCAATGTGGCAAGTGCTGTATAAAATATGGCGACGGAGGCATAGCCGCTTCCATTGAAGATATTGAAATGTGGGAAATTTTTCGCCCGCACATTCATCAATATGTAATAAAAGATAAGATTTGGTTTAGCCCTAAAACTGGCCAACAACTAACACAGTGCCCTTTCCTAGAAAAAATGCCTAACCAAGAGGCATCCGAACAGGTTAAATATACTTGTGCTATTTATCTAGACCGTCCGGAAGACTGTCGGGATTATCCGAGTAATATCAGTGAGATGATCAGGGATGAGTGTGAAATGATAGACGTCATCGATTTAACTCATCCCCAACAAGCACAAGACAAACTTAATAAATTAATGAGCCGCAGTTAACGCTTATTTTTTGGCACGTAATTTAAAATAGAAAGTGGCACCACTTTTTTAACCGGAAAACCTTCAAACTCTTTGCGTTTAATAACATGCCCTAAGCGACTTTCTATCGCACACAAGTTTCTAAAGTTGTCCTTTGCCACAAATGATACCGCTTCTCCAGAAGCGCCCGCTCGACCTGTTCGACCAATACGGTGAATATAGTCATCAACTTGATCAGGTAAGTCGTAATTAACCACTCGCGTAAGCTCGCCGATATCAAGACCACGCGAAGCGATACCTGTAGCGACAAGAAATTTAATTTTTCCCGCTTTAAAGTCATTAAGTACTTGCTCTCGCATCGCTTGTGTTCTGCCACCATGAATAGACTCGGCACTAATGCCGCGCTTTTCTAGCTGGCTAACAAGTTTAGCTGCACCATGTTTTGTTTCGATAAAGATCAGCGCTTGTTGCCATTGATGTTCAATAATTAAATGACTCAGTAATGCCGATTTATTACCTTTATCAACCGTTATTAACCATTGATCAATTTTAGGTTTGGAGGCGTTATTATTGCCAATTGAGATTTCTGTTGCATTACTAAAGGTTCGCTTTGATAACGCACGAACATCATCAGAAATAGTGGCTGAAAATAATAAGTTTTGACGTTCGAGCGGCAAACGTTCAATAATTTTATTAATATCTTCAATAAACCCCATATCAAGCATTCTGTCGGCTTCATCTAAAACAAGTACTTCGAGTTCATCAAAATGCAAAGCACGTTGATGAGCCATATCAAGTAATCGCCCTGGGGTTGCAACAACGATATCAACGCCCCAAATGAGTTTCTGCCTTTGCGGTTCAATATCAGTCCCGCCGTACATTGCCATCGAACTTAAGTTTAAATACTGACCATAATCACGGATACTTTGTTCTACTTGTACAGCAAGTTCACGTGTTGGGGTAAGAACAAGCGCTCGAATACGTTTGCCACGTAATTTTCGTTCGGTATTAAGTTTTTCAAGCATCGGCAAGACAAAACTCGCCGTTTTACCGGTACCTGTTTGCGCTGCAGCAACAAGATTTTTTCCCGATAAAATAACCGGAATAGCTTTTTTCTGAATAGCTGTTGGCTCACTATACTTTAAGTCAGCAAGGGCTTTTAAAAGCGGTTCACTTAATCCCAGTGTCGAAAATGGCATAATACTATCCTTGAAGTTTAATTTTTAAACCTTTAATAAAGGTCGATAAAACTTCATCACTACAATCTCTATAATGTTTATTGCTGATACTTCTAAAAAATGCACTTAATTCATATTTGGTTAAGCTCAGCTCTGCTAATTCAAGCGTTTCAATCACTTCATCGGCATGTAAAGAAAAGGCAATTTTTAACTTATTAAAAATAGCGTTATTCGTTAAAACATCTTCAGGCACCGCTTGTGGTCCTTCTTTTGCACCTCTTTTCTCAATAATTAAGCCATTGAGGAAGCTGGCAAATTCTACATCAAGTAGCTCAACATAAGTTTCATCGTCTTTTTCTTTATAAAAACAAACCAATTGCTCTGCTGTTATTTCACAGGCATTTAATTTAAAGACAGCACGGGTTTTTTCGTCATCAAAACCAAGTAAAGTACTTAAGCGACGAAGAATATCATTGTTTATCATGTTTAGACCTAGGGAACGTTGTTAAAGTGAAGACAACAGTAGAGTTGTCTTCAGAATGGTAAAAAGTATAGCGCACTCGTTTTAAATATTAGCTAACTCATTTTTGTCTATATATAGTGCTTAGTTAACGCGTTAAAAACGCCATTAAAGACGTTTTTAACAATTAATAAGCTTAACGAAAAGAGCACTAAGCTCTTTTTTGTGCTTGTATTTGGCTATCAAGGTATTCGTCTAACGAGCCTTGAAAATCAACAAGCTTTTTATCTTTAATATCGATAATACGCGTTGCTAAGCTAGAAACAAACTCACGGTCATGGCTAACAAAAATTAACGTACCTTCAAAGTCTTTCAGCGCATTGTTCAATGCATCTATCGCTTCGATATCCATGTGATTAGTCGGCTCATCCATAATGAGCACATTGATATCTGCCATCATTAAGCGACCAAATAACAAGCGATTCTTTTCACCACCTGAACAGTTACGTGCTTTTTTGTTGGCATCGTCATCAGTGAATAGCATACGTCCTAACATACCACGAACACTTAAATCATTGTGACAAGGTCTACGCCATTGAGACATCCATTCCATCAGCGTTAAGTCATTATCAAAGAATGAACCACTATCTTGTGGGCAATAACCCACTGAAGCATTTTCAGACCACTTAACCACACCTTCAGTCTGCTCTAACTCGCTCATTAAACAGCGTAGTAACGTCGTTTTACCAACACCGTTTTCTCCGATGATGGCTAATTTAGCACCCGCTTCTAACAATAAATTACCTTTAGAAAACAAAGTAACACCGTCAAAGCCATGGGCTAAACCTTCAAGTTCTAATGCCTGTCTGTGCATCTTCTTGCCAGGAGCAAAAGCAATTTTTGGCGTAATACGACTTGAAGATTTTACATCATCAAGTTTAATTTTATCCATTTTCTTAGCACGAGAACTTGCTTGTTTTGCTTTAGAAGCATTAGCACCAAAACGGTTAACAAAATCCTGTAATTCAGCAATTTCAGCAACTTTTTTATCATTACCGGCTAATAACTGCTCACGTAACAAACCAGACTGCGCTAAGAAGAACTCGTAATTACCCGGGTAAACCCGTAATTCACCGTAATCGATGTCTGCCATATGTGTACAAACTGAATTAAGAAAATGTCTATCATGCGAAATGATAATCATGGTGCATTTGCGTTTGTTTAGCTCAGCTTCTAACCAAGTAATGGTATGAATATCCAAGTTATTGGTTGGCTCATCGAGTAATAAGATATCAGGGTTAGCAAACAAGGCTTGAGCTAAAAGTACACGAAGCTTCCAACCTGGGGCAACTTGTTGCATTGAACCGTAATGAAATGACTCTTCAATGCCCGCTTCTAATAATATTTCACCGGCGCGACTTTCAGCCGTGTAACCGTCCATTTCAGCAAATTCGCTTTCTAAGTCACCAACACGCATACCGTCGGCTTCACTCATCTCAGCTTGTGCGTAGATAGCATCTCTTTCTTGCTTTACTTTCCATAACGGCATATCACCCATGATCACAGTATCAATAACATTGTGCTGTTCAAAAGCGAACTGGTCTTGGCCCAACGTACTCACTTTGTTGCCCGTGCTAACCGATACATTGCCTGAACTTGGTACTAAATCACCACTGAGTATCTTCATGAATGTAGACTTGCCACAACCATTTGCGCCGATCAAACCGTAGCGGTGACCATTGCCAAATTTAGCCGAAATGTTTTCAAACAAAGGCTCTGCGCCAAATTGCATTGTAATGTTAGATGTAGTGATCAAAGATAAATTCCTAAATAGTGCTAACTAAAAGTGTTAACCAGCAACGGTGAAGATAGCAAAAATAGAAACATATTTAAGACCATCAAAATAAAGTGGCGCATTATACAGTAAAAACTCTATTTTCTCTACTTAATCCTCAATATTTTTGGTTGTTTTTTCACCAATAGCAATACAGAAGCGATTAGTGCTTGATATATTATTAAATAAAAAAATTAAAGCTTGTTCATCACCTCGGGTATTTTCTTGCAAAACCTTATTTGCTCTAGTATTTTATTCGCACAATAAAAATAATATATGCGGATATTTCATGTCTATTGATACAATTTATAAAGTCACTCTACATCCTTTTATCAACGAATCTATTGCTAGCTTAAAATCGATGACCAGTTTATCGGGTAGCGCCGGCGAAGCTTTTATCGATACAGTTGAAGACTTTCGCTTTAAAGGTTATGCCGTTTGTTCTGATATTACTGGCTGTTTAGATGGGGTAATTATGATGCATCATTACCCAGAAACTGCAGTAGCTATTGGTAATTCTGTTTGCCAAAACATGTTTGACGAAGCATATGATTACACAGAAATAAATGACGAGTTAAGTAATGCCTTAGCAGAATGGGGCAATACCATTGTTGGTCGAGCAACCGATTTACTGAGCCGCAACAACTTAAAATTTGATTTTTCTAGCCCTTATTTCATCCATAATTTTAAAGATATGGAAAAGTACTTAGCAGGTGTTAAGGAGATAATAACGGTACCAATTACCGTTGAAGGCGTTGGTCGATACTATTTTAATTTGTTGGTCCGTAATGTTAATTTTCAAACCAGTCATGTTGAAAGAGAGCAAAGTTCGGGTATTGCGAACCCACACAGCACGCCTTTGCCATTAGAAAGCAAAATATTACTTGTTGACGATAGTGCGATGATACGAAAAGCAATAAAACGCTTTTTAACTGGTTTAGGTTATGAAAATGTTATTGAGGCAGACGATGGTAGTACCGCGGTAGAAGCGGTAAAAAACCAAGCCCCTGACTTCCTTTTCATGGACGTTGTGATGACTAAGATGAACGGTAACGAAGCATTAAAAGCTATTCGTGCCAGCGGCTCAAATGTACCTGTGGTAATGTTGTCTTCGGTTACCGATAAAGGACTCGTCGATGAATGCCAAGCAAGTGGCGTTTCTGGTTTTATCTTTAAGCCGATTCAAGCCAGTAATGGCGCAAAGATAATTAAAGATTATTTAAAAATAGTTTAAGCCAGTACGATTAATTATTCAATCAGGCACTTTATTATAAAGATAAAGTGCGCTTGAATTATTGAATATAAATATAAATAAGGAATTTTATAAAAAACATGAAAAAAGACACTGTTTCAATCGGTAACGTTTATGTGATGACCCACTCCTTTTTTTCAGATGTGATAAGAATAGGCTGTACTCCAGATGATGCTGAAGAATATGCTCGGTCACTTTCAAAAAACTCACCAGGTGATTACTCACTGGTATTTTCTTTAGCGTGCAACAATCCGTGTGCTATTAAAAAGAAAATACGCACGTATTTAAACGCTAAAGAATACGTTAACGAATTTTACCAAGTATCGGCAGAGGTCGCTGTAAAATTACTACAAAGAGAAACCTTAAGAATTGCTATTACTAGTGAAGAGTAAACTCACTAATTTTTATAAAAGCATCTCCCTTACCTCGACTAAACAAGGGCTACTTAACCGTTCAACCCTATTTAACTAATAGCTCACTAACAATAAGCTTTAACAAAAAGGTTTCACGTTCAATAGAAAGTCCCTTCTTTTTGCTATTGGCTATGGTCTGCTCATTATGACTGATCGCTTGATGTATATTCATCCAAAGTGGATACATGCCATTATTAATTTCATGCGCTTCAAGCTCGGTTTCAAGTAATTCTTCATCTATCGAGCAAATATAACAATAAGACTCCATATGAATAAGTTCAAAGTCGGGCTTATGCCAAGGTCTAAACTCTTCATATAAACCAAACGCTTGAATATTTTGCACATTATGCGCGCCAGTTTCTTCTTTTAACTCGCGCACTAAGCCGGCAATATTACTTTCGCCTTCGTCGATACCGCCACCGGGTAAACTGTAATCATGATATCGCTTGGTATAAAGTAAAAGAATATCTTCACCCTTTAAGACAATAGCCCGAGTCGCTTTTCGAGTAAATTGGCGCACTGACATATCACGAATGTCAGGATGAATCGTTGATTTTAATAAACGCATAGCAGGGATCTTTAGAAATATCTAGAAAATCAAAGACAGATAAAGCAAATTGTTGTCGTTAAACAATGTTGCATTAACCGTAATAATTTTAAACAACAGTATATGAACATCTTACTACAGTGACACGACATTAGGCGAAAACTTTATAGTATCCGACTAAGTAATGCTAAACACTGTCAAGTATCAAAAATACACTTACTCGGTATTGTTAACCGTAAGGTGATGATATTTTGCTATTTTGCTATTTTGCTATTTTGCTATTTTAATCTTACGCCCAGTGAACAGGGTCAACATGATAATAGTTTTTAAGTTGCTGATAGAGCATCGGATACTTAGCATGAAACTGTTTAGCTTGCTCAAAAAAAACTTCACTGGTAACCGCAAAGAATTCAGCGGGATTTGTCGCTCCATAATAATCAAATAATGACGGCGTCCCGGTTCTTTCTTGCCTCTTTAACTGTTCAAATTGCAAAGAAAAAGCCGCAGACCAACCTTGATAGCTCTGCCCTTTATCTAATATAGGCGCACCATTAGCGCGGCCATTTTCTTGGTCTAACTGGTGAGCAAACTCATGAATGACGACATTACGACCATCATCAGGTATTTTTGCGCCGTCTAAAGTATCTTGCCAAGATAGGACGACTTTACCAAAGTCCCATGACTCACCCGCCAATGCTACTTTTTGTTGATATCTTAAGCCATCAGTTCCCATATTTTGCTGTTGCTTAATAAAAGCCCTAGGGTAAACCAGTATGGTTTGTAATTTAGGGTAAAAATTAGTCTTGCGATTAAGCAACAATAAACATGCTTGGGCAGCAATAGTTATACGTATTTCATCGGTTATTTTAACACCATTACAACCAACGAAGCTTTTCTCCGCCAAGAATACCTGAATATGTTGCTTTAACTGCAACTGCAAATCTGTTGGCATTTGCCCAAAATAAGGCATTCTTTGCTGAATGATTTTTCGCCATGTTTTTTTAAATGGCTGTCGTCTTATTTTATTGCGCTGATATTCTCGCCAATAGGGCTTACCGACAGAATAACCGATAAGTAAAACGCCAATAAGTATGGGAAGTAGATAAGACAACATAATAAATTTTACTGGTTAGGATTTACTATGATGTAGGTCCACGATGATAATATATCAAGCTATTGCCGGTATATTTCATAATTGAAAACGTAAATGCTATTTTATAAGTACGTTAAACCGCCTTTCAAACTTAATGCTGATTGCTGCCAATAAAGTTAACCGGTATACATATTGCGACATTGTGAGTATTATTTTAACGTTAAGTAATACTTATAATAAAATGCTCGATAGCAGGGCAATACTTGGAATTAAAACCACATGAAATTATCAAAAATATCTGCAGCGTTAGCAGCTGTGCTCGCCCTTTCTGGTTGCTCTGAACAAGAAGCAAGCGACAGTAAAGCAGAGCCAAAGCAAACTCATCAAGCGACAGCAACTAGCAGCAATGAATTTAAATGGCAGGTAGACCGTTTTGCTGATATCCGTGTTATACGTTATCAAGTCCCTGGTTTTGAAGAGTTGCCGCTAGAAACTAAAGAATTGTTATTCTATCTCTATAAAGCAGCGCTTTCTGGTCGTGATATTACTTGGGATCATAACTACAAATACAACCTCACCATACGTCATACGCTAGAAGCGGTTATCGCCGATTATGCCGGAGACAAAAGCAGCGAAGAATTCCAAAAGTTCAATGAATACACAAAACGTGTCTGGTTTTCTAACGGCATTCATCACCATTATATGTCAGGTAAATTCAGCCCTGAATTTAGTCCAGAAACTTTCGCAAGCTATGTTATGTCAGTTGCCGAAAAAGGTAAATTACCTTTAAATAAAGACCAAAGTGCTGAGCAGTTAGTGGCTTTACTAACGCCAATTTTATTCGACCCAACGGTTGCACCTAAAATGGTTAATCAGTCTGCTGACATCGACAATGTTGTTGCCTCTTCAGTTAACTATTATGAAGGCGTTACCGAACAAGAAGTTGAAGCATTTTATAAAAGTAAGGTCGATGTAGATCCTAAGCGTCCGGTATCTTGGGGCTTGAACTCTAAATTAGTGAAAATTGACGGTAAGCTCGTTGAGCAAGTATGGAAAGTCGGTGGTATGTATGACAAAGCCATCAGCGAAATTGTCTTTTGGCTAGATAAAGCAGCCACCGTTGCTGAAAACGAGCAGCAACGTAAAGCGCTAACGTTATTATCAAAATACTATAAAAGCGGTGATTTAAAAGACTTTGACGACTACTCTATTGCGTGGGTTAAAGATGTTAATTCCGACGTTGATGTAGTTAACGGTTTCATCGAAGTTTACGACGATCCTTTAGCTTACCGGGGTTCATTTGAATCGGTTGTTTCGGTAAAAGATCACGAAGCAACCAAAGTGATTGCTAAAATTGCCGCAGAAGCTCAGTGGTTTGAAGATAATTCACCCCTCATTGAAAGCCATAAGAAAAAAGAAGTCAAAGGCATTACCGGTAAAGCCATTACCGTGGTAATTGAATCTGGCGATGCATCTCCCTCTACGCCTATTGGCATTAACCTACCCAACGCTAACTGGATACGCGCTGAGCACGGTTCAAAGTCGGTAAGCTTAACCAATATTGTTAGTGCTTATGACAATGTAAAAGGCGGCTCGTTAGCCGAATTTGTCTGGGATGATGCCGAGCTTGCTCGTAGCAAAGAGTTTGGTCCATTAGCGTCTCACTTGCATACCGATTTACATGAAGTTGTTGGTCATGCTTCTGGGCAAATTAACGAAGGCGTTGGCACCCCTAAAGAAACGTTAAAGCAATACTCGTCAGCCCTTGAAGAAGGTCGCGCCGACTTAATTGCCTTGTACTATCTTATGGATCAAAAATTAATTGATATGGGCGCAATGCCAAGCTTAGAAGTGGGTAAAGCAAGCTACGACAGCTATATTCGTAACGGTATGATGTTGCAATTACGCCGTCTTAAAGAAGGTGAGCATATTGAAGAAGCACATATGCGTAATCGACAGTTAATTGCAAGTTGGGCGTTTGAAAAAGGTGCCGCTGACAATGTTATTGAAAAGCGAGTCCGTGATGGCAAAACCTTCTTTGTTGTCAATGACTACCAAAAGCTACGCAGCTTATTTGGCCAATTATTACGTGAATTACAACGAATAAAGTCTGAAGGTGACTTTGCTGCAGGCCAAGCGTTAATTGAAGGCTATGCCGTTAACGTTGACAAAAAACTGCATTTAGAAGTGTTAAATCGTTATGAAAAACTTAAATTAGCGCCATATTCTGGTTTTGTTAATCCTAAATTAGAAGCGGTTTATCAAGGTGATAAAATTACTGATGTAAACATTACTTATCCTGATAATTTCCAAGAACAGATGTTGGAATATGGTAAAGATTATGGTTTATTACCGGTTTTAAATTAATTGCTAAGCAAACCTTAAAATAACGTAAACGTTATAAGAGACCAAGGCGTATGATCACAAAGGGTCATGCGCCTTTTTTATTTTGCTTGAAACGTCCTCTTTATCCTTAAAGTTTTCTTTGGCATAATGTCGACTAGCAATAATAAATAAAAAGACTACAACTAAGTATTTTCCAATATTTACGCGCGGCTTATAACTATAAAATTAAAAAATAAATTAATACAATCCAGAGAATTCTAATGAAAAAAACAACGATTTTATTATTAGCAATGGCTTCGACACTTGCCACTGCTGATGAAGGCATGTGGCAACCTCACCAATTGCCAAGCATTGCAACAGAACTTACCCAAGCAGGTTTAAAATTAAACCCTAACGACTTAACCGATCTTACTGGCTTTCCTATGGGGGCTATTGTCAGCCTTGGTGGCTGTACGGCTTCCTTTGTTTCTGATAAAGGTTTAGTTGCTTCTAATCATCATTGTGTTTATGGCTCTGTTCAGTACAACTCAACAGCAGAGAACAACTTACTCGCCAATGGTTTTCTAGCAAAAACCTTTGATGAAGAGCTACCCGCTACACCCGGCAGTCGTATCTATGTAACAGAAGAAATTAATGATGTTACCACATTAATTAAAGCCAGCATTACCGAGAACATGTCGGGCTCTGAGCGCTATAAAACCATAGATAAAAACTCAAAAACATTAGTGGCTGAATGTGAAAGTGATGACAAATATCGTTGTAGTGTTGTTAATTTTCATGGCGGTTTAGAATATTACTTATTTAAACAATTAACTATTCGCGATGTTCGTTTAGTCCATGCTCCAGCAAGTAGTGTTGGTAAGTATGGCGGCGATGTTGATAACTGGATGTGGCCACGCCACACAGGAGACTACGGTTTTTATCGTGCTTATGTCGGTAAAGATGGCCAACCCGCCGACTTTAGTAAAGACAACGTACCTTATGAGCCAAAGCATCACCTAAAAGTGAATAAGAGTAGTGTTGATGAAGGCGATTACATTATGGTGCTAGGTTACCCAGGACGCACCAACCGTTACCGCACTGCACTAGAGGTTGAGAACCAATTTACTTGGACTTACCCTAATGCTAAAAATTATCGTGAAGAGCTTATCGACTTAATTCATAACGAGTCTGCACCAGAAAGTGAAGCAAGAATAAAGTACGAAAGTACCTTAGCCGGCTTAGCTAACTACGCAAAAAATTACGGTAGCATGATAAAAAGCTATAATAAAGGCACAACGTTAGCCCGTAAACAGCAACTAGAACAAGACTTAAGCGCTTGGATCAATGCTGATAAAATGCGAAAAGCTAAATATGGCAACGCACTTACCGGCCTAAATAAGCTACTAAAACAAGACCAAAAAACTCAAGCACGCGATCTAATTCTAGGTTATATGGCTTACAACAAAATGTTAAGCACCGCTTATCGTTTACATCGTTTAGCCGTAGAAAAAAACAAACCAAACGTAGCCAGAGAAAGCGGTTACCAAGAACGTGATCTTGCACGCTTTGAACAAAGCATGAAAACCTTTAATCGTCGATACGACGCAAATATCGATCAAAAGATTTTATTCGCTATGTTAACGCATTATGTTGAATTGCCTAAATCAGCACGTATTCTCGCCATCGATGAGTTTTTTGAACTTGAAAAGGGTTTAAATAAAAAAGCACTGAGTGCTAAGCTTGAAAAAATGTATCAAACATCAACAATTGCTGACCAAGAAACTCGCCTTGCTTGGATGAATAAATCGGTAGCAGACTTTGAAAAAAGCGCTGATCCTTTTATTCAACTTGCCGTAAAGACTTTTTCTGTAAGAAAAGCACTTGAAGAAAAAGACGAAGAGTTGTCAGGTAATATTCAAGCTTATCGTCCTAAATATATGGAAGCGTTAATCGCTTATTTTAACGATAAAAAACTACCCGTTTACGCTGATGCGAACAGCACATTGCGTATTACTTACGGTAACGTAAAAGGTTATTCGCCAAGAGACGGACTAACAGCAACACCTTACACAACACTTGAAGGCATTGTAGAAAAAGACACAGGTGTTAAACCCTTTAATGCGTCTAAAAAACAACTCGATTTAATTAAGAGTAAAACTTACGGCGAATACGCTAAAAAAGAACTTGGCTCAGTGCCGGTAAATTACCTAGGTACCTTAGATATCACCGGCGGTAACTCTGGCTCACCTACCCTTAACGATAAAGCAGAATTTGTTGGTTTAGTCTTTGACGGTGTTTATGAAAGTATTATTGGTGATTGGGATTACGACACTCAATTAAACAGATCTATTCACGTTGATATTAAATACATGTTATGGGTAATGGAACATGTTGACGGCGCGACTAATCTTATTGAAGAAATGGATATAGTTGAATAATTAGCTGAATTTTATTTACTATAAAAATCCGGCTTAGGCTGGATTTTTAACGTTAACTAAACGAGATTATATGAACGATATATCTGCTAACAACACTTTACCCAAAGCTTGGTTGTTACTCTTTTCAGTTTGGGTACTTGCCACCATAAGCATGCTTGCCAGCTTATTTTTTAGTGAGGTTGTTAAACTCCCTGTCTGCTCTTTGTGCTGGTATCAACGAATTGCTATGTACCCTTTAGTCGTTATTTTGCCAATGGCCTTATTTCCATTCGACATTAAAGTGACGCGCTATGTGGGTGTATTAGTTTTATTTGGCTGGCTCACCGCACTGTTTCATGTGCTCTTAGTGGCCGGTTTTATCCCTAAAAGCGCACAACCGTGCGTGCAAGATATTCCTTGTTCAGCAACACACCTCAATGTTTTTGGCTTCTTAAATATGCCAATGATGTCTTTATTAACCTTTAGTCTCATGGCTTTATTATTATTTTTTATTACTAAATCGGAATCATCATGAATAAAAAAACACTTTTCATTAGCGCTAGCCTTATAATCCTGCTGGTTTTTATTGGCGCAGCAACAATATTTAAAGCAAGCAATAGCCACCAGAGCACTAAAGTTGAAAACCTCGACATCGTTGAACGTGTTGGCGCGCCTATAAAAGGGCCGTTAGAGGCAAAAGTGACTATTGTCGAGTTTTTCGATCCTGCTTGCGAAACATGTTCAGCTTTTTACCCTCTGGTAAATAATTTAATTAAACGCTACCCAGGTAAAGTTAAGGTGATGATGCGCTACACCCCTTTCCATAAGGGGTCAGATCAAGTGGTTAAACTACTCGAAGCCGCACACTTACAAGAACAGTTTTGGCCGGCAGTAGAAATTTTATTTGCCAAACAACAAGCCTGGACTCGCCATCATGTTGCTCAACCACAAAGCGCTCGTGCGTTATTAAAGGACTTACCTTTGAATAGCGAACAGTTTATGCGCGATGTCAGTAGCGAAAACGTTAGCAAGGTTATAATGCAAGATATCGCAGACGGTAAAACCCTCGAAGTTCGAGCAACGCCGCAGTTTTTTGTTAATGGAAAACCTCTTGTTAATTTTGGCTACGAACAGTTAACTCAGTTAGTTGAACAAGCCATCGCCGAAGCCTACTAGATTTTGTAAACAAGATGACGCTATAATTTTAGTCATTTTATCGTAATGTATAATGAAAAAAGGCGGGTATCCTCTCAAAGAATACCCGCCTTTTTTATGTTTACCAATAAGGTCTGATAAACAAAATCAAATCGACTTAGTTAATACTGTTTTCATCACTTAATTCGATATTAAGTTCTAAGACATTTAAATCGCCACCTTTATTATCAAGGTTTATCGAAAAACTTTCATCGGTTACTTTAATGTACTTACGCAATACCTCAAGGATATCCGCAGTGAGTTGCGGCAAGTAATCTGGCTGTTTATTTCGACTATTACGCTCATGGGCAACAATAATTTGTAAACGCTCTTTCGCCTTTGAAGCGGTTGTTACCTGCTTTTCTTTTTTACGTAAAAAATAATCAAGTAATGCCATGTTATCCTCCAAACATACGACTAAGAATGCCTTTTTTCTTGGCATGTAAAAATCTAAAATCAACGGTTTCACCCAAAAGGCGATCGACGACATCCTGATAGGCTTTTCCGGCATCGCTTTCAGTATCTAAAATCACTGGTTCACCGGCATTAGATGCCTTAAGTACCGCTTGTGATTCTGGAATAACACCTAATAAAGGTATAGATAGAATATCTACCACATCTTCAACACTCAGCATTTCACCATCGTCAACACGCTTAGGTGAGTAACGCGTTAACAATAAATGTTCTTTAATTGGCTCTAAGCCTAGCTCTGCTCTACGAGAACGGCTAGCTAACATACCTAAAATTCGATCAGAGTCACGAACCGATGAAACTTCAGGGTTGGTCGTTACTATCGCTTCATCAGCATAATAAAGCGCCATCATAGCGCCTGCTTCGATACCGGCTGGAGAATCACAAACTATATAGTCATAGGTTTTGCCAAGTTCTTCAAGCACCTTGCCAACGTTTTCTTTATTTAACGCATCTTTGTCGCGGGTTTGTGAAGCAGGTAATATAGATAAACTACTGACGCGTTTATCTTTAATTAACGCTTGATTTAGGGTGGCTTCACCATTAATCACATTAACAAAGTCATAAACAACACGGCGTTCACAGCCCATAATCAAATCAAGATTTCGTAAGCCTATATCAAAATCAATTAATACAACTTTTTGACCTTTTAACGCCAAACCAAGACCGATTGCTGCACTTGATGTCGTTTTGCCAACCCCGCCCTTTCCTGATGTAACTACTATTATTCGTGCCATAGACCGAATATCCTTTATAAGTTAAAAGTTAAATAAGTTTTGATGACGTTAATTCACTGTCAGTCAAATGTATATATACGGGTGAGCCCCAATGTTGCTCCATTGACTCGCTCAGCCAATAGTTACCATTAATCGAAACTAATTCTGCTTCAAGGTTTTGGCAATATATTTGCGCATGATGATGACCTTTTGCGCCGGCAATGGCTCGACCACGTAACGAACCATAAACATGAATATTACCATCAGCAATCACTTCAGCTCCAGCGGATACTGAGCCAATAACCACTAAATTTTGGTCTTTAGCGTAAACTTGCTGACCTGAACGAATTTGACCGCGATGTATTTTGTCGCTAAAAAGGCTACGCTCTGGTATATCTGCTAGTGTTTCAGTTTTTACAACTTCGGGCTTTTCGGCACTAACCGTTTTATCTAAAGTCTGGGGTTTCGCCGTATTAACGAATGAAAAACCGAGTTCGCGGATCAACGTTCGTTGTTCTTTAGCGATAGCCCCCGTAAAGCCAACAAAGGTAAAATTAAATTCTTCAATTAATGTTTTGATTGCTTGATAGTCAACCGAGCTATCTAATTGTTCGATACTAACCACAATAGGAACGAGATAAAAAAAATCTGGCGCTTGCGCGACTTTATTTGCTAAATCAGTACGAATATCTGCTAATTTTGATGTTTTTAAATGTAAAACAGACAGGGTAAAGCTTGAACCTTTAAATTCAATGCTAGCATCAGCCATAGCTAAAATTTTCCTAAGTATAAAGTCACGATTATTACCACTATCTTAACGTACTCAACGATAGTGGCAATACTAGAAAAGGTGAAAGTGTTTATAAAGCGTTTTTAAGTGTCGAAATCAACGCTTCTTGTCCATGTTGATTTTGCTCAATTTTATTATTTGCTATTAATAATGAATAGCTTAAATTAATTGACGCAACTAATAAAGCACGCTCGCTGCTAGCATTTCCTCTTTGCTGTTTTATGTCATCGCACATTACAGCAAGTTTACTAGCGGCTTCCTTTAAATCCTCTGCTTGTTCAGCTGAGCAAGAAAACTGATGTAACTTACCCATAATTTCAATGCTGATGCCATTAGAGTCTTTAATAGACATTAACTAAGCTCTTCTGCACTTTGCAATTTAGCTAATAAAGCGGTTAATACATTATTTGTTTGTTTCTGTTTTTCTTCACCTTCTAAGACTTCAAGCTGAAAAGTTTCATTTTCATCGACAAGCAAAGCTTTTTGCTGTTCTAATTCTGCTTTTTGCTGAGCTAATTCTGCTTTTTGCTCTGCTAATTCTGCTACTTGGCTTTTTAATTGGTTATTTTTATCAATGATTTTTTCGATCAGTTGTTCGAGTTGTGGGAGAGTATTTTCGTTCATAAGGCGCTCTTGTTAACTGTACTAATTAAGGGCGGCAAATTTAATATAAAGTGAGGCAGAATGCTACTTTTTACGGCAATTATTGCCTTAATTTGTGTAACAATTATTAAAGATAGAATAGAACAAAAAATCACGCTTAAAAAATAAGCGCTTCGATCAAATAACAAGCGACAAATTTAATAGGTCTACTCGCTTAGTTTTTATAACAATTAACACCCGTATAACTTTAGCAACGGGAACTCTTTTCATATCGACACTTTTGTATCAATAAATTAACTTGCCCTTCTCTAACCGCCCTTTCTCTATCTAAAACATTGAGCCAAATCAACGCTGGGTTCAAATAATATAGCAACAACATAAATAGCAGCACAAGATCAATATTATCGACAGGATATTCGATAAAATAACAATATAGATAACACCATAAATCACCATAAAGGCGATAAATCCTCAATGAGCATAAACTTATGAGCTTAAAAAATGTCCCCCCGGCTAACCCGCTTGACAATATTTCTTTTGGTAATGTCTATATCATGACACATTCTATTTTTTCAAATGTAATTAGAATCGGTTGTACTTCGAATGATACTGAAGAATATGCAAAGTCACTTTCAAAGAAAAGTCCGGGGCATTATCAACTCTTTTTTTCTTTGGCATGCGAAAACCCCTGTAAGGTCAAAAATCAGATAAGACAGTATTTCGAGGCTAAAAGATACGTTAACGAGTTTTATGAAGTGTCGCCTGAAATTGCAAGCAACATATTAAAAAGAGAAGTATTAAAAATACCCGTTGTGAGCATCCATTAAACTATTTTATATGGCTGATCTTAATAAACGGCTGAGTTATACATTATCAGGACTATGGTCAACATGGTTGCAATCATATATCGATTATAAGCGCCGATAAATGACAGTGACTTTGTTCATACTAAAGTTCACCGTTAACGGCGCTGTTTATCGAAAATAATTATACAAATAGGTCGCTTGCTTCTGGGTGTTTTTCTAAATATTTGATGATGTATGAACACTGCGCAACCGCTTTTTTATTATCATTTTTGATCTGTTGAAGAACATCTTCTAAAAGTGTTTTTGCTAAGCCTTTGCCGGCGAGCTCATCTGGAACAATAGTGTGGGTTAAGTGCATGTTACCGTTTTCATCATCGTAAGTGATATAAGCAACCGCGCCATCGATATGGTATTCGTATTTACATTCGTTTGCGTTATGTATCAGCGTGTAAGACATTATTTTTCCTTTAAGAGATTAAACTACTTCTTTCTAAAAAATAGCATGAAAGATAGAAGTCTACAGCCAATATTTTGCTAAAAGTGTCACATTACTGACATTCATCATTTTTATTTCTTCTTATAATAACGCCATCAAATTGGACTAGTTAACATTAAGCCAATATTTATCTGCTGGTTTACTACGCAGGAGGTCACTGTGAATTATAAAGATTATTACAAAATTATGGGCGTTGATAAAACGTCGTCTCAGGATGAAATTAAAACATCATATCGGAAATTAGCACGAAAGTTTCATCCCGATGTTAGTAAAGAAAAAGATGCAGAAGCTCACTTTAAAGACATAAATGAAGCCTATGACGTGTTACGCGATAAAGAAAAGCGCGCAGCTTATGACCAACTGGGTAGTAATTGGCAAGCTGGCCAAGCTGGCTTTACCCCACCACCTAAATGGCAAGAGCAATATCAGCAACAAGGTAATGGTAGTTTTAATGCCGGCGGTCAAGGCGATTTCAGTGATTTTTTTGAATCATTATTTGGTGGCGGCTTCAACGCAAACCCACATTCATCACGTGCTCCTCAGTCTAGGCAAGGGCAAGACAGTCATGCAAAAATATTAATTGACTTACCTGATGCATATACTGGGGCAACTCGAAGCTTTACTTTGCAAGATCAAGTGGTTGATGAACATGGACAAGCGCAATCAAAAGCGCGAACCTTAAAAGTAAGTATTCCAAAAGGTATTAAACCTGGACAGAAAATTCGTTTACAAAAGCAAGGTGAAACAGGTTTTGGCGGCGCCAAAAATGGTGACTTATATATTGAAGTGGGCTTTAACCCTCATCCCTTATATATCATTGAAGGAACAGACATTATCACCGAGCTTACTATTAGCCCGTGGCAAGCAGCACTGGGTGAAAAAGTAAAAGTACCAACACCAGCAGGAACCATTGATTTAAGTCTGCCTAAATTGGTCAGTAGTGGCGCTAAAATGCGTCTAAAAGGTCGGGGCTTACCGGGAAAAATTGCTGGAGATTTTTTTGTAAAACTAAAAATTGTTTTTCCAAAAATTTTATCCGCAGCAGAAGAAGCGTTATACCAATCTTTAAAAGTACTTGCGAATGAGACTAGAAAAAATGAAATTGAAGATGAAAAGGATAAAAAAAGTGCTTAACGTCTGCTGTGGCAATAGACTAACGGGTAATGGTTTGCAATAAAGTAACATATCGTTGATAACCGGTATTATTGAAGTTATTCGAATAATAATTCATAAAACCATGCAGGTACTCGACTTGTGTTATTTTAACATTAGCTTTGGCTTCAAGCTTTTTTATCAGCTCGACAACATCAAAATGTGGTTCACTTTTAGGAAAGAGCAAATTTATTTTAAAACACGGCTCTATTTGGGTGAAATTTCTTATTTGTGAGCCATAAAAACAAAAAGCTTGTTTGATAAAATTATTTTCATTCGTTAAAGATATTCTCCAAATAGCTGAAGCCCCAATACTAAACCCAATGAGTGTTGTTTTGCCATCAAGCGACGCCAAGGCTTTTAATACTATTGAAATATAGTCATCAAGCCCAATCTTAGCGATAAAGCATGAATATGCCTCAGCTTCACTTTTAAAATCCATACTTTTTCCATTATATGGATCAATAATAATGGTTACACCGAGTTTTTCTTTCAGCTTTATTAATGCGGGGGTTATACCAAAAACATCTGAAACTATAACTATATTCATAAATATTGTGTACCCGCTAAACCCCTCAGCAATGGCTTTAGCTTTGTCCCTAATTACATTAGAACCGCCCGTTATTAACATTGACTGCTGCCACTAAAAACATCGACATTACCCTGTCAATAACCTTTAACCTTTAATTTTTAATTTTTAATTTTTAATTTTTAATTTTTAATTTTTAATTTTTAATTTTTAATTTTTAATTTTTAATTAGTTTTCAATCATAAATAGCGTATTAACAAAAAACAGATGTTACTACTTATTTTTATAATGACAAGTGATCCACCATTAGATCCTTAGCATAAATAGCTTTACCCGTCAGTATTGCAACAAACGTTTGCTAATACAGATTAACTTTAAAGACGTTTTAGGTCATTTTAGATACGAATATAGTCCTAAGATCGAAGGAAAATACAATCTATATGCTTTACTTTATAGGGTTTACTGTCAATACATCCCTTTAAAATTAACTATGCCTTAAAATGCCACCTTGAATACGTCTTAAATATATCAAAGCATTCTGTTAGAATAGTCGGCTATTGATTAAGGACACCGAGGCAGCATGTCAGAATTTAAAGAATTTTCACTTTTAGAGTCGATTATTGATCGCGTTACTCTTAAGGGCTATAAACAGCCTACACCGATCCAAAAAGAATGTATCCCGGCTCTTATTAATGGTAATGATCTGCTTGGTATCGCGCAAACGGGAACAGGAAAAACAGCGGCTTTTTCACTGCCTATTATCAATAATTTTGGTCGAAATAAAATAGATATCCAAGCGAAGAGCACGCGTTCGCTAATACTAACGCCAACGAGAGAGCTTGCCTCGCAAATAATGCAAAACATTGATGACTACTCTGAGGGTTTAGGGCTTAAAACTAAGGTTGTTTATGGTGGTGTAGGAAGACAAGCTCAAGTTGACTCGATAGCACTTGGACTTGATATTTTAGTGGCCACTCCAGGAAGATTATTGGATTTAATTGAAACGGGAGAGATAAATTTTAAGGCGTTAGAAATATTTGTCTTAGATGAAGCAGATACCATGCTTGATATGGGGTTTTTTAAAGATGTTCAAACCATTATATCTAAACTGCCAAAGAACCGACAAACACTATTGTTTTCAGCGACTATGCCCGCTGAAATAGAAGTACTTGCAGAAGCAATTTTAACAGATCCAATAAAAATTCAAATTGCGGCTGAAACGGTTACTCTCGATTTGGTTAATCAAAGTGTATACCATCTTGAAAAAGCGAATAAAGTACCTTTACTCTTTAATATATTACAAAAACCTGATTTTGAAAAAGTACTCATCTTTTGTAAAACAAAGTATGGCGCTGACATCATTGTTAAAGCATTAGAAAAAGCATCAATAACAGCCGCTAGCCTTCACAGTAGTAAAACACAAGCGGTTAGAGAGGAGGCGTTACAAAACTTTAAAGATTCTACTCTAAGAGTCTTAGTTGCCACTGATGTTGCTGCTCGCGGAATTGATGTTGATAATATTACTTTAGTTATTAACTATAACCTTCCTGAAGATCCAAGAAATTACATACACCGTATCGGGCGAACTGCTCGTGCTGGAAAAAGTGGAATGGCCATTTCATTTGCTGTAGAGAATGATATAAGGCAATTAATTAATATCGAAAATAGCATAGGGCAAGTCATTCCTGTTGTTACAGAGCAGCCTTTCCATAAAGAGTTTTCAAAAGTGCCTAAAGAAGTTAAAAAAAAGGTAAATAAAACAAATAAATCGAACAGAACCAATAGCACAAGAAAAAAAAGAAAATAAGCCTAGCTATAAAGTAGCCTACTAAAGATTTTTAGCTAGGCTACAAATATCATCTGTTGATGCCTTAGCGTGCCTTTCTTTGTGGTAAAGAAAAGCACAATAGGCAAAGTTATCAGCATTAGTCTGGTTGCGGTACAAACAAGCACCCTGTGTTAAGTAATATTCGTTTTCGATTAACGTTTGCGCTAATGGCTAACCACAGCTATTAAGTGCTATTCGTTGAGCAGTAGTACACATAAAGTGGTCATTAATTATTATAATGCTCAGAAGCAGATTATATGATGCCCTACTCTTCTATATTTTTTCTCCATTCGAAATAGAGTGATCAAGCATTCTGCGCTTATTGATCACTCTATTATCTAATTAGATAATTGAACTTGTTAATCGTCGGCATAGAGTTTCTTAAAGTTATTTAGATTCCAGCCAATCATTACTTCATTACCAATTTTAAGGGCAGGTAAAGAGCTAGCTCCTATAGCGTCAAGCTCTTTTCTACCGCGCTGCATTTTCGCATTGGTTAATCTGTATTTTATGCCATTATTATCCAAGTATTTTTGAGCTTCACGAGAATGGGGGCATTTATCTGAAATATATAAAACAACGCGTTTCATCACTAACCTTGCAGAATTGTTAAAGACTCACTATTTTACTGAACTCTCAAAAAAAACAAAGATGAATTAGCTGAACTTTCAATTCTATCTAAAAAAATTAAGCTAGTTGGCTAAACCAATAAGATAAATGCATTTCAAGTAATTGTTTGGGCTTTGGCTTAATCGTTTATGCTTAGAGCTGCCAACAGCAAAATTTTATCAATTAAACTTTCTTTCTTTGTTGTTAATACTAACATTTTGTTGAAAGAGCTACCCTCTCTCTAATGTCATTACTGTTAAAGGTAACTGACATTAGAAAATATGTTAAAAGCGCATTATGATTATAGGAATGTTAAGAGGAACTTGTTTTAGCCCTTTTATAAAAAGCTTTCTGCAACCACTATAATATTCATGACCATGTGGCCAAATATGCAATACCATAAATTGCCACTTACATATCTAATCGATCCTAATAAGCATGATGATAAAAAGAGTAAAATAAATACCTCTGTTTGTTGATATTGAGAATGTATCAAGGTGAACGCTAAACTGGTAATGACAATGATGATTATTGGATTTAAGGAGATTTGTTCTAACTTGTAGAAGGCAATCCCCCTAAAAATAATTTCTTCAATAAAAGGACCTACGATCCCAACAGTTAAAATAAGTAATGTTATTTCAAGTCCCGTATCTATTGACTCTAGAAAGTCGAGCATAAAGCTTGGTGTTTCAACAATCCCCATACTAAATATAAAATATTCAAATAATGAGAACGTTAACACGGCTAATAAGGTCATGATTAGCCGTGTTAACGTTATAGATTTTAAAGCTAATCGGTTAACTATACTTTCTTTATTTTTTGTGGAAAGATAATACTGAAGAAGGGGCAGCATTAAAAATACCGAAACTATTGATGTGGTAAAATTAAAGCCTAGATTCATGTTTAGCTGTTCAATAGTATGTACTTCATCTAAAAATATTGAACCAAGACCTGATATAAAGACAATAAAGGTTGAAAATACCGGTAGTACCAGAGCTAAAAGTAATATCGATAGCATCGACAATATCGATAACATCACCTTATTTACCGCCCCTGATAGATGGTTAACCTTTGAGATATTCATAAATATATTAAAACCTAATTGAAAAAACAGAACAATTGAGAAGTTAACCTCAATGCTTAATATTAAAACGTATTTATCTAAGCCTACTTACCTGTAAAATCCACCTGTATATTTATTAGGTTCAATAAAACGACAGGACGAACCTGTCATTTACGTGGCGAGTTTAGAAGCTCCGACCATTATATTTGCAAAAGTCAGCGATATTATTAGAGAGCTGATTTATAGTAAGAGCAGGCCTTATTTGTCCTCTTGTGAGTATTAAAATGTGAAATACCAACGGTAGTCATGAGCTAAAACCCATTAAGCAGAGTCAATAGACATCTTAATTAACAAATTTACCATAGAGTCTATTTCGAATAGGGCGTTTAACGAGATAAATAGCTCCATTAGCCCTCATTTGTTTAATTGAACTAAAGGGAATGTAGTCGGGTATTAGCTCAAAATAATTATTATTATTTAAATCATCATACTTAATGCTATTTACCACCGCATTCTGCCATTGATAGAAAACCCTTCCGTAAACAATAGCCGTATTACCACCGCTAACACTGACCACTTTAGCTAATCTATATTTATGCTTAGGGTTTAATTTATCATTAATCAACCTCATGTCTAAAAAGTAAATATCATTGACTTGAGGAGTTAAAATAAAAGCTGATGCTTGTTTTTGTTCAGTATTATGCAACGCATATTTTTCATAGCCAAAATAGGCAATCACGACTAAAAAAGTCAATAACACCAGTTTGTTTAAGGATATTGATAACTTTGCTTTTACAATTTTTGATTCGAAGGTATCTGGCACTTCAATAAATCCTTTTAAAGTTGATTCTATTTGATAACACTGTTTAGGATTAAAATTCAATGAGATATCCAATACTCATCTGCAGTATAACACCTGATCTAAAGTAAAAAATGGTTGAGTTAAATGCAAGGTAAGTCACTGTTTAAATTTTGAGTAACTTAGGCGTTTACACTAGATAACATCATGTAAGTAACATAGGTAAATAGACACGCTGGAACAACAATATATGCAAAAACATCAGATTTACACCAACAGCCTTGAGTTATTTTTTCTTTGCTAAATAAGGATATTGAAGAGCCATAAAGAATAATCAAACCAACAGCAACTATCGACATCCAATAAATATCATTAGCCACGAAAAGTAGTAAAGGCGTTATTGCCGAAAGACACCACAATGAAGCTACAAAACTAGCGCTGTTGTATATAACAATTAGATACTTCATTACACCCAAAATCTTACTAAGTAGTTAAACATTGTTAGTTAAAATAAGTAGCCATTGGCCCCCAAAATTTTATTTATGCTACTTAAATGGTTTATTAGTTTTTAACGTCTTAATGAGTGATTATAAAAACCAAAAGTGAGCAAAGAGTAAGACAAGTGAACTACCCCGCGACTTTAGCTTCGCTCGGATCACGGGGTTTTCTCGTCTATTTCGATAAAAAGGTACTGGTGATAATTAGTGGTAAATACAACGTAAATTCCATAATCCGCACAGCCGAATGTAGAGATAAATCATTGTTGATTAAAATGTTGAACGAAAAAAGTCTACTGTATTGTTTCGTTTTAAACCTTTGTTAGCTTTCTAAACAGCAATTCTAGCGGTCCAGCTTTAAAATATTTAAGCCAAAAAACACTAAAAGCAACGCCGCAAACACAAAAGATTAATGAACTAAGTAAAGATGAATCTATAGTCTGGTTACTTAGCCTATTTAGACTATCAAGAGCTCCCATGCCTAATATGACATGAGCAACGTAGAGAGTTAAAGACAGCTGACCCGTTTGGCATAACCATACATTTATTTTACTTTCTCTAAACTTATCCGAAAAATATAAACAGCCAACCAAAACTATACAGGCAGAACTGCCAGCAGAAATAATATATTGAGGAAAAGGCGGTATAATTGAGATTGAAAAAAGCGCGGTAATCTCTTCTGGCGAAAGTCCAAGCTCGGCACCATCTCCAATATAAACACGAGCGAAGTAAAAGATAAGCTCAGTCGTTACTAAGGTAATAAGAGACCATATAAGTAATCGATTTCTAGTGATGGTTTGCGATAAATCGACTCGCCCTAACCACATCCCAAAGATAAGAAAACTAGCCCAAGGGAATACAGGATGAAAACCATTAAAGAGTACATGCCTTATCATTCCATCAAAAGACCATAAATTCATATATGTTAAACTAGACCAATTCCAATTTTGGTCATAATTAAACAACAACATCAAGATAGGAAAGGATAAGGCAATTGAAGCAGATACGATCAACAAAATTCGATTACTCGCCATAAATACAATCGCAGCAATCATAAAATAAAAGCCATAAAAGTGCAGTATATCGGCTTCCCAGATTGGTGTGTACATCAGCCCAATGGTTATAAGTAATAAGGCCCTTTTGATTAGCGATAATCGACATTTATATATAATCAGGCTATCTTCTGATTTTCTAGCTTTATTGGTTAAAAATGTAACACCAATTCCTGCAAGGATAACAAAAAGAGAAGATGCTCTTCCTTCAAACAGCGCAGAGAACCACAGTAAAAACTCGTTACCTGTTTCAGAGTTCATCGCAAGTTTAAAATTAACGATAACCATTCCAAAGATTGCTAATGCTCTAGCAAGATCAAATCCCATAACTCTTTGCTTCATAAATATCCTTTAAAGTACTGTGCTCTATTCATAGGTAAAAAAGTCATTAGCTAAAGACTTTCAAGGAGAAAAAACAACCGTTTATTGTCCCTATTTAACAGCTGATTAAAACGGTAATTCTTCCCCCTTAAAATCATAAAATTTCCCTGTGGTCTCAAGAGATAAATTTAGAATCACTTTCATAACCCCAAGAGCCGAATCTTTAACATTTTCTCTTGCACAAGAACCGCCCATATCTGTTTGAACCCAACCGGGATGAACAGCGATCACAGCGACATTGTCATTAACAAGTTCATTGGATAAGTTCACGGCTAGCATGTTGGCTGCTGCTTTAGACATTCGGTAACCATACCAATCGACAGTTCTTTCTCGCGTTAGGGATCCCATAACCGAAGAAATTATAGCTATTTTACATAGACGATTTTTATTCATCAAAGATAAAAAGCAATGAGTTAAATACAATGGGCCAAGCGAATTCACTTTAAAACTCATTTCAGCATTTGCGTAATTAATGTCATGAATACTTTTATTTTCTTGGTCTAAATAACCCGCATTATTTATTATTAAATCTATTTTGATGCTTTCTTCACTGAGTTTATTAGCTAACCTCTCAATATTTTCTGGACAAGTGATATCCATTAATTCAATGAGCAATTTTTCAGAGAACTCATCCTTCAATGTAATTAAATCAGCCGATGTCTTTTTATTTCTACAGGTAGCAATTACTGTCCAGCCATTGATAAGATATTGTTTTGTTAATTCGAAACCAATGCCTCTATTAGCACCCGTTATTAATACAACTAAATCACTCATATTGAACCTTAAATCTGCCCCCCCATTAAGAGGCAAAAAATTACTGGAATGTTGAGGAAAAAAAACAGCAGACTGTTTTCCCCCGACTTTAATACCTTATTAGATATAATAACCACCAAGCTTACTTATCAAAGATTTTGATACCGTTATACTAAATAAATACCAAGGAAAATAATACTTTTCTAAGTATTGAGTAAACTTGAACAGCCAACGATTACTTGTGCTTTTAAATGGCTGTTAGGTATTAATTACCACTAACCAATGATTCAATATTACTAACAACCAGATCAGGATCTGCTATGTGTAAATGATGTTTCTTTGATTGTGAATAGATAATCTTTGTGTCACTTGATAAAGCTTTAAAACTGTTAATAGCACTGGCCCACAACTCAGTCATAGGTTTAGCAATACTATCGGGAAAATAAGCTTCATCATATCTAGGTGTTTGGTTGATATATCCTTTACTCGTTTGTGAAAAAAGAACAATAAGAGGTTTGCTTCCAAAAGTTTTTGAAGATTTGATTAATTCGTAACTTTTAAGGTGATCTACTTTTTCAGGAATACCTTTAAACATTGGGTCTTTTACACTGAGTTCAAGTTCCATCATATCTCGTAAATCTTTATTATTAGTTTCAAAGCCGTCAGGCCATCTTGTAGCCATTGTATGAAAATATCCATAAACAGCTGGATCTATAAGTACAACGCCTAAGACATCACTAGTATATATATTATTGTAAGCTCGAATAATATAGGCAGCATATGAACCACCAGCAAAATAATATGGAGGCTTAACATCAGCAACATTTAATAATTCATGTAACCAATTTGCAGTATCAAAAACGGTAACTGGTACAGGACCTTTCTCACTTTTACCCAAGCCTGAACGATCGTATAAACAAATACTGAAAGTTTTGTTTAATCGCTTAACATTATCCATCCAAGCTCCATCAGAACCTGCTCGAGTAAAACCCTGTTCTAAAATTAATTTAGGTTTATCGTTTTCATAACACTCTAAATAAAGTTTAAAGCCGCCAACATCATAAAGCCCCTTTTTTGTCGGTGATAAAATATCATCGCTGGCAAAACAACTAAAACTTGCCAAAATAAATAAAAATCCTAAATATGATTTCATGTACTGTCCCTGTTTAATTTGCTGTCTGCCCTATTAAAAGGCAAAAATGGTTTGCTAAAATGGTAGATATTTTCCAAATGTGAGAGCACAATATAAAACTGTTTTGATCTCTCTTTAATAGCTTATCGTTTGATTAACAGCAAACTAAAATAACACAATTAAAAAGCAAGCTAGAATAATTGCTAAATATAAAAACTGCCTACCTTTACTTAAGCTTTTTCCGTTTGCTCTGATTGTCTAATATGAATATCACTAATGATTTGCCCCCTTGTTTTTAAAGATATGATGGGGAAAAACAGGATAAGTTATTTTATATTTCAAACCGCATTTATTGCATTGGGTCGTTGTGACTACTCTAATCTACAATCATAATTTTTTGCCATAAAACACTTTATTAAGCTTGTAAAAATAACTATCCATGAGAACAGGAATAACAGCAGCATGTGCTTTTTGGCCGCTTAAGTAACTACATAAATACTATTATAATTCAGGCTTAAAACCAGCTGCTTTAATCTCTTTAATTAAAAACAACCCAATTTCATCAATATTATCATCAACTTTTTTATATATAAAACCGCTTAAATTAGTCGGTATATCTACATCACCTTTGTGAAGAACACAGACATTTTTTATACCAAGCTTAGCAACCAAATAACCAAACTCAAAAATGACATTAGGTCTTGCTCTAATGACTTTTTTTCTATCAACATCTACAACACTAGATTGCTCAATCGTATACAAAACTTCATCAGGGGTAAGTAATATGAATGCATAGGAGACGTCACTGTTAGCTTCAAGTTTTTCAATGATACTTTGCTCACCATCAATTTCTCCATGCAAATAAATTGGCTTAATTCCAATCTGTGCAAGAAATAGTGCTAATTCAATTTCTAAAGCATTGTCATGTCCATGAACAATAAATACTTTATTATTTCTTGGTACTAGGGAGGAAGATGCCTTTATTTTTTCAGGAGAGCCATTGGGGTTATTTATTTTTTTTGGTGGCCCTGAAACTAATAATTCATTAAATATATCACCTTCATCTATTAACGAAATCAACGCATTTAATGCTTTAATATAACTGTCTTTTGCAAACTCAAATTTATCTTCACTATTACCTTTTACCTTTGAATTATTTGCAGCTTTAAAATAAACAAAAGGTTCTGAATTTGGCTTAACTGTTAGTTTCAAAATATTTTCTATATCATTTACCCATGTATCCCACGTAGGTGAATGCCCCCCAAAAGTCAGCTCTAGAGAATCATGCTTTTTACTACCGTTTTTCCAATTAAACGCTTCACTCATTTCTGCTAGTTTATTGATTTTATTTTTTAACAGCTTCACTACTCGGATCCTTGAACTGCATATAGACACAATGACTCCCCACAAGGTGCTAGCCTCTAAATGTGGGTTAGTTTTACAAACCAGAGCCATAATATATGTGTCAACATTATCAAACAGAGGCTAGCATGATAAAACATAACATACTTTTCATTGGCTTAGATACCCATAAAACATTTACTGAAGTCGCTTATATTGAAGACCAACGTGGCGCTAAATCAACTCATCTAGGTAAAATACTCAGTAATAAAGCCGCCT
>NZ_VOLR01000025.1 GCF_007954355.1 Colwellia hornerae | reverse complement strand
CCAAGAAATGGACGATGCCGATAAGAAACTGGAAAACGGCCTTGAATCGATTTATGATTGAATTCGAAGACCGCTTAAAGGACTTTATTTAAAACGGGCAGTTACACAAAATCTGTTACAGGCTCTCTTCAAATTAAATAAAACGTTTTAAATCTGCTTATCTAAAAACATTAATTTTTGTTCCACCGTTTTACTTATGGTTTTGGAACTACTTGAGGATACACCTGAATTATTTAGAAGTTCATTAATATTTGACATATTATCCATCAGTTTTTGGGCCATTGGTTTTATTTCCTTTGGATTGATACCTGCCTGTCTTGACATAAGATCAAGTGATCTTGTACTAAGGTTTTCACCTTCTCCTGCAAACGAAGTCATATGCTCTTTATATGGGGATGGAGAGTACACCACATCATAAAAGGGGGATAAGCGCCAATTATTATCATCATCGCATAAAAAGGCGAAGTTTTTAGCATGATCATCCTGATTACAAATTAGATAATTAAACAATGCTCTGCTGATCATTTTCTTTGCTTCTGTAACACCACACATCATACGAGTCGCTTTTATAAGGTCTACATAATCAAGAGATGGTTCACTAAATGATGCGTCTAGAAGACCACTTGCGGAAATCATATGAAGTCGTCCATTATCGCCAATACAGTCAAACCTATCCTGTCTAAGCCAAAATCTATTAGGCTCAGCTTCGAGTAAATCAAAGCCAGAAGTCTCTATGCCGCATTGATTTGCTAACGTCATACAGCAATATTCGACTAAACTCTCTTCATGAGCAAGATCGAACTTTTCTGAAGTCAGCTTGATAATACTAGGCTTCCCTTTTACGTATCTGTTTGTAGTATATGAACCATCGGAGAGAAGAGTGGCATTGATCTTCGGCCTAGCTCCGCCTGAGCCTGCTGTATTCATTAAGCTTTCAATTAGTTCTGTTTCAGTGCCTTCAAATTCGTTTACAGCCTGTTTACCCAATTCCCGAATTGAGTAACCTTGGTACCTTTCTGTGGCGAATTCTATCGTTGGTTCATAATACAATGCACCTAAGCAGTTATCACCGATAAAGGCGAGGCGTTCAAGCTGTGTAATCTTTTTAGGATCATAATCATTTTTTCTAAAGATTTTATCCATTAGGTGCAGTCCCCACCCATCAGGGAGGCTATCTGAAAAAACACCGTGGAGTTTTTTATGAGGTATCTGTGGGGCGAGTTGGGCTTCTAGAGACTCTTCTATCGCAAAAGGCGAAATATTGGAATAATTGTTTAGGTATTGGTCATTGTACTGAAAGTATATCCCATTTCTATTCTCTGCGAGTTCACCTACTTTTACAGCATTACCATTAGAGAGCTTTCGTTTAACAATGAGTTTATGATCAAGCATCTTTTAGCACCTCATCTAGATTTTTTGGAGCATCAGACAATTGAGTGAGTTTTTGTAATTCTGTGAGCTTACCTATTTCTGCGTAAATCATGAGGAACTGCCGAAAAGAAATTTCCCCCGTTTTTTCAAACTTGCGTATTGTACTGTCAGGTACGCCTGTTTTTGCTGAGAAATCTTGCGTGCTGTACCCCTTCATTTTACGAGTTTTTTTAGAAAACTTGCTGAACTCTAACTGTACATCAAAAGGGGTTAGTAATGAGAGCATGTACACGTCCTATAAAATTAAATGCTACTATAGTAGCTAATACCTTTGTTTATCTTAGTTTATTGCTACAATAATAGCAATAAAGGATATTTTGATTACAGCCAAACTGTAACACTCTAAATTAATCAAATCCGTATCACTTAACATCAGTTGCGCGTTTGACTTTAACAGTTACAGTCTTGTTTAAGATTTTAAATGAGACGGTATTATGAAGTTAGGTTATATCCGCGTATCAACCATTGAACAAAACACAGCACGGCAATTAGATGGGCTTGAACTCGATAAAGTATTTGAAGATAAATGCTCAGGGTCTAATAAATTCCGATCGTACAGCGTTAAATCTACTTAAAGATTACGCAAGAGAAGGGGATACTATAATTGTTCACGACATTAGCCGTTTGGCTCGCAATATTTCAGATCTTATCGAGTTAATTAAATTTTTTAATAACAAACTAGTGACTATCCTCTTTTATAAAGAAAACCTAATTTTTAGTCATGATTCATCAAATCCCATAAATAACTTAATGTTGACTTTACTTGGTGCTGTCTATCAGTTTGAAAGAGAAATGATTTTAGAAAGACAAAAGGAGGGGATAGCTAAAGCAAAGCTAGCAGGTAAATATAAAGGTAAACCAAATACCATAAATCGCGGACCTGTTTGGGAACTTTTAGAACAAGGGCTATCAATTAGAAAAGTAGCAAAAGAGCTAGGTATAAGTCCTGTGAGTGTTCAAAAAATCAAGTTTGAGCACAAACCAAAGTAACTATTTATAGTCTAACCGTCACAAAAGTTACTCTGTGGTCATTCATCATAATACTGATAATGCCAGGGTGGGATCATGCATTTCAAATAAATGGCACGGTATAATAAAGAAATTTTGAATATTATTGATACGAGATGATCAGATCAGTATCAAAAATTAGAATAGTTATTTCTCATGTTAAATATCTCCGAAGTTTTTAATTATTGCAATAAAGCAAACATATTCATTATTAGCTGTTAAATTTTCCTAGGCGTCCTGCAGGACGCCCCCAGGACGCCTACACATAATACTTGGTTTGAAATGTATGAATGCCTTCTTAGCAAGCTAATTTAATAGGCTAAGAAAGTGTGGTCGCTAATTAGGCGTCTATCGGGCAAATAGTGAGCAGTAATGAGGGGGCTTTTGAGCTCAAATCTGCATCAGATCAGAAATAACGAAAAACATGTTCCTTCATACAAGATAATAAAATCGACACAATCTTGTCAAAAAACAGATTAATTCAACAAAAATCGTGTTTTTTTCGATATAAATAAATTAAAAACATATTCTTTCATACAAGTTGTATGAAACAGACATATTCTTGTCAAAAAAAAATTATTTTTTTATTTGAAAATCTCACGAACATGTTCCTTCATACAAGATATACACAGCGACATAATGTTTCTTAAGACTGAAAAAACATGTTCCTTCATACAAGATAATATATATGTAAAAACGTGTTCATGGGAGGACACTCGATTACTGTTTTCAAAAACATTGTAACCAACGTATTTCACTCTCTCTTTAAACACCTTCTAAACACACCAAAAAAGACGGCTAACAAGAGCAACTAAATTTTCATCTAACGTACAATCTTAATCTAAGAATCGAATATATAAGCAACCTATTAATATTACTTAAATTAATTGATTTTATTAACTTTCAAATTATGGTTGTTTCATTGTGATGCCATTCTTGTTTCAGTCAAAAAGTTTGAGGTGTCTATTCCACCATATAGTTTCATCACTAACTCCTCATTACAGTGATCATTAAGTTTAGCCTGTAGAGACGAAAAACGAACCGCTTACACGGATGAGATTTCTATATGATTATCAGGATTGTTGTCGCCTCAATTAATTTATAAATAAACAGGGGGCGGTAAGTTTAAATTAGTGGATTATCAAAGGTCTTCAAGTCAATTTAAAGAAGCAATATTAACTAAGCTCAGTCAAAGTGGTTTGTCAGTTCGAAAGTTTGCAGCGCAAGAAGGCATTAACCTTTCAACCCTGTATAGTTGGCAAAAGCAATTTAATACCTCAGGTTTAAGCGTGACAAAAGTAAGTTCATCAGATAAATGGTCAAGTGAGGAAAAGTTTTCAGTTGTACTGGAAACAGCCACACTATCGGCAGTAGAGTTAAGTGAGTATTGTCGAGTGAAAGGTTTGTATCCTGAGCAAATCAAAGCTTGGAAACTAGCTTGTATCGCAGGTAACACTGCTACTAAACAGGTAAAAAGAGTAAAAACTACGCCTGAGCAAAAGTCTGACAAGAATCGTATTAAAGAATTAGAGCGTGAATTGCGCAGAAAAGAAAAAGCCTTAGCCGAAACTGCCGCATTACTTGTATTAGGAAAAAAGTTTGATGCCTATTGGAAGGAAAAAGAGGGCAGCTAATTTCGCTGACCGATAGGCAAAAGCATGCACAGTTGGTCAGCACCGCCGTAACGTCGGGGGCGAGGCAAGACAAGGCCTGTGAAGTGATTGGATTCTCAACAAGAACCTTACAGCGTTGGCGAATAGACGGGGTTATTGGCGCAGATAAAAGGCCAACAGCGTCGAGGCCGGAGCCTGGGAACAAACTGAGTCAAGCGGAAAGACAAACCGTGATTGATGTTTGTAACAGCGAAGAGTTTGCCTCATTACCGCCAAGCCAAATTGTACCTATACTCGCTGATAGAGGTGAATATATTGCTTCGGAATCGAGTTTTTACCGTGTATTGCATGCCCAAAACATGCTGCACCATCGCGGTAAAGCTAAGCCGAGAAATATCCATAAAAAGCCAACAAGTTATACGGCTAAAAAGAAGAATGAAGTGTGGAGTTGGGATATAAGCTACATGCCCACATCGGTTATAGGTAAACACTATTACCTCTATATGATAGAAGACATTTACAGTCGTAAAGTAGTGGGTTGGGAAGTTCACCATAATGAAACAGGTGAGCAAGCGGCAGCATTACTAGAGCGTAGTGTTTGGTCAGAAAAATGCTTGAAGAAAGACTTAGTGTTGCACTCAGATAATGGTGCGCCTATGAAGAGTCTGACGATGCGAGCTAAGATGTACGATTTAGGTGTTGTTACCTCACGCAGTCGCCCAAGGGTAAGTAACGATAACCCTTACTCAGAATCACTGTTTAGAACGGTAAAGTATCATCCTCGTTGGCCTAGCGAAGGTTTTAAATCGTTAGATGAAGCGCGTAAATGGGTGAAAGAGTTTGTTTATTGGTACAACAATGAACATCGCCATAGCAGAATAAAATTTGTAACTCCGAGCCAAAGACACGATGGTCTTGATGTTGAAATACTAGCGAAACGAAAAGTGTTATATCAGACAAAAAGAAATGAACATCCACAGCGATGGTCAAAAGAAGCGAGAAACTGGCAGCCAATAGGCGCTGTGGAGTTAAATCCAGAGCAAAACAAAGAAGCTGCTTAACAATTTAGGCGACAACTGTCTTAAAAAACACCGAAACACTGCTATTATTAATTAAAAAGAGCTTTATACTTGATCCCTAATGATCGTAAATTAAATGGGCATAAAAAACTGCTATGAATAGATTTTGGTTATGTACTTTATTAATTGTTGTTTATTTTCCTAACTCATCTATATCTCAAACAATGAGTTTTAACGCAGATAAGATTCCTTTATGCGCTGGCGCTCATGAATGGCCTCCTTATCATTATTTTAAGCGCGTAGATGGTAAAAAAACTGAAGAAATCATAGGGGTTGATATAGATATTTTCGATGAGATTTTTACCAAAAATGGGATTCATTACTCAGTTGAACTACTTCCTTGGAAAAGATGCTTGCACGAAGCAATGAAGGGGGAAATATATGATGTTGTTTTTGGAGCGGGACTTAATGACTCTAGAAGAGACAAATATGTCACGACTAAAGGGTATTATACTGTTGTGCCTTCTTTTATCTACGTGAAAGAGAAGTTCCCCTCAGGAGTAAAGGTTGAAGTTCCATCCGATCTAAAAAAATACGGCCAACTATGTGGAGTTCGAGGTTTCAATTATGTCAACTTTGGGCAAAAAAATGAAGAAGTTGATATGGGATCTTCAGATTATCATTTTCTGATTAAAAAAACGTTGGCTTTACGCTGTGATATTTCATTGGTCAGGTATGAAATATTGGCTGGATGGGACAGAGTTCTTAATATGAATATAATTGGCGATGATTGGTTGATTTTAAATCCTGTACCTAATAATCCACCCGAATCATTCCATCTTATGATTTCTAAAAATTATAAGTACTCTGATGAGTTGAAATTTTTTTTTGAATCGGAAGTTAACAAATTAAAACGTTCAGGAAAATTTAAATCGATTTTGAGTAAGTATACCAAATAAGGGAAAGTCTGACCCAAGCATCGCTCGCCTGTTAATTAAAAAAAATAATTAATACAGGTATCTCCTGCCACCCATGTCAGTAAAATCGGCTTTTTTAAGTTGCTATCGATACAAAATCTAATCCGAATCAACATTAACTTCTTAATGTTCAATGCCTATATTGTGATATTAGTTAGCGTTAATATGTGAAATACAAACGGCTATAATGAGCTTTCAGCAGTCCCTCAGACTTCTAGTGATTTCTGGTTGAAATTGCCCCCTAATATGCTTGTTATTTTACAAAAGCTAACGTCAGCTTTTAGCTAATTGAAGTCATAAAGTATTCGTGGATAATAATGTCTGTAAATAAAAAAAACCGTCTTTACAAACAAATATTATAACCATAGCAACCTGTCCAAATGGGTCTAAAATATGATACTTCTTTGTCAAATTACACTTAGACATTAAAAATTTTTCATAAGCTTTAAAATATGAAGCGGTAAGTAAATCTATCAGGTCGCTGATTTTTATACTCCTGAGAAATGTACTTAGAAGTTAAAATGAAAATTATTAAATAATGCTTAATGAAAACTTTAGTTATGTTTAGCGCATTGATAAGGGGAGGGATAACCTAAAACTATTATGTACATTAAAACGTACATAAAAATCTAAGCCTATATTTTGACCCTTTGATTATAGGGTATTATCATAATCGTGCCATTTAGTTTAAGATTATATTGTTATGTATAAGCTTGTTAATTTATGTCTAATTTTAAATGATCTTATTATATTTAAATATTTTCTCTGAGCGATTTTAGACCGGAATTGGGCTAAACTTTATCCTAAAAGAAGTTATTAGAGACGCTGGAAAAAACAGAGTAATACCAATTACACTAATTTTGTGATCTAATTGCAGGTATGAAATATATTACTCAAAAACAATTGTCTGAGAAATTAGAACCCATTAATTTAAAGACGCTTATTGCTCAAGAAAGCAATGGCAGAATGCGAATTCGTTTATTAGCTTTATCACACATTAAAGACGGAGCTGATAGAACCCAAGCCGCTAAATATTTGAAAGTAAGCAGGAAAGTTGTCAATGATTGGGCTAAGAATTTCTTTAATCATGGTATTCATGGATTAAATGAAAAACCAAGGTCTGGACGACGCTCTAAACTCACAACAGCTCAATTATCTGAGCTTAAAGAATACGTTCAATCCCACAGCATAAAAGAGAGCGGTGGTAGACTAAATGCTGAAACACTTGTTTCAGTTATTAATGAAAAATTTGGCGTTAAATACAGTAAAACGAATGTTTACAGGTTATTGCATGCACTTAATTTTTCTTGGATAACAAGCCGCTCTCGTCATCCTAAGCAATCTCAAGAAATCCAAGATGATTTTAAAAAAATTCAAAATAACATTGATCAAAAAGCTCCCTAAAGATCAAGCCCTAGATAGTGTAGATATCTGGTTTCAAGATGAAGCAAGGTTTGGTCAACAGAATACAACCACGAGGCTCTGGGCAAAAAAAGGGAGTCGGCCTAGAGCGGTCAAACAGCAACAGTTTTTAAACGCCTATATATTTGGTGCAGTTTGTCCAGCTAATGGAAATACAGAAGCTTTGGTCGTGCCATTTTCAAATAAAGAAGGCATGAAGATCCATATGGAGCAAATATCAAAAGCAACGCCCAAAGGTAGACATAGTGTCGTCATAATGGATGGTGCGGGTTGGCATACAGAGAATGTTGTAGATGAAATTGATAATGTGAGCATCCTCAAATTACCTGCTTATTCACCTGAGTTAAACCCGATTGAACAAGTATGGCAGTGGTTACGGCAAAATGAATTAGCGAACAAGTGTTTTAAAGATTATCACGATATTATTGAATCTTGCAGTGCTGCATGGAATAGCTTTAGAAGTGATATAAAACGGGTGAAAAACATGTGTTTTAGAGACTGGCTAAATTTGGGTGGTTAATTAATGTATTTGGTATAACACTTTAAAAAGACGAACCATTATACAGTAGTTATTAAAAAACAAAAAATAGTAACTTATTGATTTCCTTTATTTCCTTTATTTCCATATTTGCTTTGATTTACTGATTTTTCACTACCCTAAAAGTGCTAAAGTACGCACTAACCATTTGTATTGTAATGGTTAAATTGTATTCTGACCCTTCTTCTTGAGGGGGTGGTGACTTAGGTCGTGTGAGTTCGAGTCTCTCCATCTGCACCAAATTTAAAGCCTATAACTTAATGAGTTATAGGCTTTCTTGTTTTTTATGGTTCGCTGCTAGATCATTTTTATCTCTTAGTTTATTTGATACTTGTTTAGCCATATTTGGTATTTCTGATTCCATCCATCGACCATAATGTTTTTCTAGCATTTAAATGCTGCTATGCCACATTAGTTTGGCAATTCAGTTTAAATTAATGCCTGCTGTGACAAGTTGGCTTCCATAGGTATTTCGCGCTTGACCAATTCCTCGATATCGAACACCTGCTACCTGACAGAGTGGTCTTAAAAACATTTTACTGAACGCTTCACTGTCACTCCAAAAACGTTTAAATTTGGGACTGATGAATACGAACTGTAATTCTATTTCGTCATATAATCTGTTATTGGGTTGGAGAATTAATAAGTATGTATAAAAATTCGAATATCAATAAATCTATGATTATCCTATATTTAACCTCTTGTTTTATCTCTTTAGTATGTTATTAATTGAACGATTTATTTAATTTTAGCTCCTCTTATAAACTTGCCTAGTAGAACCACTAACAAATACAGATATAATTGCTGAGCTGAGAAAATACTTAATCAAATATTGAAGTCCATCGTTGATGTTAATTGAGTTTTAAAGAGGTTCAAAATTAGGCGTTGCATTTAACTGGCTCATTTTAATTTGAGTAATAACTGGGTTTTTCGTTTTGATTAGAAAGTTTGTAATTAAAGAAATTAGTTTCTTAAATTTGGCAGATGAAACAAACACTTTATCTAAGTTACAAATTTCAAATGATTTGAAGTGTTTAATAATGAATTATATTTACGAATGATATCGATTCGTATTAATATTAGTGTTAAGGTTACTCCAATAAAAAAGCAACATTTAAATTTACATTACTTTTACATCATTAAGGTCTTTCATGAAAACTAATATTATAACGCTTGCAATCGTAGCATCTTTAACTTTATCAGCATGTGGTGGTTCAAGTGGGGGTTCACCAGCTTCAGATCCTGTTACACCAACTAATTCGGCTCCAACAAATGTCACGATTACTAATATTACAGTAGATGAAAATTCTGTCGGAGCAGCTATTGGAACATTATCTGCGACTGATGCAAACTCAGGTGATACCTTTACCTTTACAACAGATAGCGACATGTTTGTTGTTACGGGTAATGAATTAAGTTTGAAAGCTGATACAATGGCAAATTTTGAAAATGCTGAATCACTAGCTGCCAATATTACCGTTACAGACAATGGTGGTCTTTCATATTCAAAAGAACTCACTATTACTGTTAATGACTTACTAGATACTTATAAATTTGAAAGTAAAATAATCGCAGGTGAATCAAGTGTTGGTTATACCGGGCAAATTGCTCGTCATGCTTTGATAGCTGAATTAGCTCATTATATTGGTAGTGGTTTACAAGCTGACATAGACGCGAATGCATTTATAGATAAGCAAGCTGTACTTGATAAGTTAAATTCATATTTCCGTACCACGAGTAATCAATATGAGAACAACTTTTCGTTAAACTTCTTATCTGATACGAAACAACCATTCATTACCGATATCTCTTCGAGCGCTAAATCTTTAGACGGTAAAATAGCCGGTCGTGATGCTAGTCGTATGCGTAAAGACTGGACTGATGGTACTAGTTTTGTTGGCGCGGGCGCTAACATGACACCAGAAACCTTAGTCGATGCTTATTTTAACCAATTGGCTGATAACGCGGTTGATGCGAATATTCGCCTCGATGAAGCGACAAACAGCCCAATCACTAAAGTTTATGTCAATACAGATGGTACTGACTTAAAACAATTACTTCAAAAGTTCTTATTGATGAGCGTCACCTATTCGCAGGGCACTGATGATTATTTAGATGAAGGCTTAGCCATAGACAATATCGATCCTCGCGGTACAGGCAAAGCAGATACTGCCCTTGAACATGGTTTTGATGAAGGGTTTGGTTATTTTGGCGCTGCTCGCAATTACTTAGAATATACCGATAAAGAAATTGCTGGAAAAGTTAAAGCTGATGATGCAACGACAGGCCGCGCAGATTGGAATGGTAAACACGACACTGATGGTGATGCTCTTTTTGATTTAACGTCAGAAGTCAATTTAGGTAGCTCGGTTAATGCAGCTAAGCGTGATATCGGCTCTTCAACTAATGCTAACCCAACTGATTTTACTAAAGATGCCATGGAAGCCTTTTTAGCGGCTCGTAAAATCATCAATGATAATGTAGGGACTGTGTTTACAGCAGAGCAAACAACCGCACTTGAAACACAGCGTGATAATGTTGTTAATGCATGGGAAAAAGCCATTGCTGCTACTGTTATTCATTATATTAATGATCTTCGTGCAGATTTAGCTAAATCAGGCGATGAATATAACTACGAAAATGTTGCTAAGCACTGGTCTGAAATGAAAGGTTTTGCATTAGGCTTACAATTTAATCCTTATTCGCCGATCACTGATGCACAATTTGCTGAGATCCATGTTCACTTTGGACAAAAACCAGTATTACTTCCATTTGGCTCTGCGGATAAAACGGCTGTAACTACTTACATTGCTGACTTAGCAAAAGCGCGTGATATATTGCAAAAAGCACTGGGCTTAGATGCTGACAACGTTGCTAACTGGTAATATTTTAAGTTAATAACAAACCAAGCCTTAAGTTGTTTCAACTCAAGGCTTGGCTGTTTTTTATTAGTGAATGATCTTTATAGATTATTCACTAATAAAAATCATTAATATCTATAACATTCATTTTATTTACATTATAGGGTTAAAAAATGTCAGTTAACATTAATCACACCGCACTCTCTATAGCCATCGTTGCCGGTTTATTAGTGAGTGCTTGCGGGGAAAGTACCAGTAGTAGTAGTGGTGAAAGCTTTGGTACCAGTTTAGCAACTACGCCAAACCCTGCGCCAAATCCCAGCAGTAATTTTAATCAACAAGCGTTACTTGAAAACATTACTGATAATATAATCACCCCCGTTTTTGAACAATTCGCTACAGTATCAGCAACACAAATCCCAGAGATAGCAGCCTACTGCAAAATGGAAAAAGATATAGTTCTAGGCAATGCAACTACTGAGCAAGTTAACGCTACACGTGATAATGCAAGGACGGCATGGCGTAACACCATGAATGTATGGCAACAAGCCGAAGTCATGAAAGTGGGTCCTTTAACTGATAATGAAGGATTGTTACGTGATAAAATTTATTCGTGGCCTGTGGTTAATTCATGCTCTGTTGATTTTGAAGTGGTAAACTTTAAAGCAGGGGTTGTCAATGGACAGCCATTTAATATTGCTCAACGTACCCCTTCTCGACGTGGCTTAGCAGCGATAGAATATTTACTGTTTAACGAGCAACTTAATCATAGTTGTATGACAAGTACTCAGCCTGAAAATTGGGACAATCAAACAGATGGATATCGAAAAATAGCGCGTTGTGAGTTTGCACTTGAAGCTGCACGTGATGTTAATAATAGTGCGAAAGAATTAATAACCGCCTGGTCTGGCAATAATGGTTATGCAAGTACGCTAAAAGCGGCAGGTAGTATAGGCAGCCAATTTAGCACTGAATTAGAAGCGATTAATTTGATCAGCGATGGATTGTTTTATTTAGATACATTCACTAAAGATGGCAAGTTAGCGACTCCGCTGGGGCTTCAGGCTAATAGCTGTGGCTCACAAGCCTGTCCTGACGTTGTGGAATCAGTATATGCACATCACTCTGTCACTAATATTGAAAACAACTTATTGGCATTTCAAAAACTTTTAACAGGCAAAACGGGGACTGGTTTTACACATTATTTAATTGACGTTGGCGACCCAGATACCGCAGACTCAATGTCTACAGACGTTCAACTAGCTATTGATGGTGTTCAGAGTTACCAAAATAGTTTAGCTGACGCACTTGTTAATAATGAAGCGCAAGTAACACAAACGCATGCCGATGTTAAACAAGTTACGGATAGACTAAAAATAGATTTTATTACCAGTTTATCGCTGAAATTACCCGCGACTTCCGCAGGAGATAACGATTAATGAATACTAACGCGCATAAATATATTGCGGTTGTTTTTGCCTTTACCTTACATACTAATGTTAATGCTAACGACAGTACTAGCGACACCCCTGCTGAATACACTGAACGTGTTCAAATTATTGGCCATAATGATAAATTGCGTACTGAAGCTGGTGCCGCTACGTTAATTGGTGAAGTTGAATTACAAAAATTCAAATTTGACGATATTAACCGTGTGTTATATAGCGTACCTGGCGTCAATATTCGCGAAGAAGATGGTTATGGTTTAAGACCCAATATAGGCTTTCGTGGTGCGACACCAGAGCGCAGTAAAAAAATCACCATCATGGAAGATGGTGTATTAATCGGTCCTGCACCTTATTCTGCACCTGCAGCCTATTACTTTCCGATGGTCAGTAAAATGACGGCATTAGAAGTATTTAAAGGTCCTTCTGCAATTAAGTATGGACCTAATACTGTTGCTGGTGCATTGAACATGACAACACGTCAAATACCCAAGGACAAAGAAGGTGCAATAGACCTTGCTTTTGGAGCTGACGGATATGCTAAAACAAAAGCGTACTTTGGCACTACTAATGGCAACTTTGGCTATTTGATTGATGCTGTGCATATCGAAGCGGATGGTTTTAAAACGTTAGACGGCGGTGGTGATACTGGATTTGATAAAAACGATATTATGACTAAGTTTCAATATAATTTGTCTAATAGCCAATATAGTCAAATTGTTGAAATGAAGCTAGCCTATGCTAATGAAAAGTCTCATGAAACCTACCTAGGATTAACAGACACTGATTTTAAGCAAAATGCTAATCGCCGTTATGTCGTCAGCCAAAAAGATTTAATGGATTGGGAGCATCAGCAAGTACAGTTTACGCATTTTATTGGTAATGATAACTTTGATATAACGACTCGCTTATACCGTAACGACTTTGAGCGTTCATGGGATAAAATTAAGGGTTTTAAAGCAGGAGCAGTCGTTACTGATTTACAAAATATTTTAACGAATCCTGAAACCGACGCTAATGCACCGTTTTATCAGGTGTTAACGGGCCAACGTGACACCGAAAGAGAATATGAAAAAATTATACTAGGTGATAACCAAAGAGAGTATTATTCGCAAGGTATTCAATCTGAGCTCTACCTTTACCAAGAGGTTTTCGATGCAAAACATGCCTTTAATATTGGCTTTAGGGTTCATCAAGACCAAATTGAGCGACGCCACACTACTGATGCCTATACAATAACTTCAGGTAAACTAGTGAGTGATGGTAGTGCAACACTTGCTGGAGATACAAATACAGAAAAAACTACGGCTATTTCTGTTTTTTTTAAAGATACGATGACGTTAGGGGCATTAGATTTAACCTTAGGTCTACGTGGTGAATTTATAAAGGCCGACTACCAAAACGATGCGCCAAGTAAAGAAGGTGAATGGCAAAAGAAAAGCACAGATATTTGGTTACCAAGTTTAAGTGGATTTTATACATTATCTGAATATTCAGGGGTGTTTTTTGGTGTTCATGAAGGCTTTGTGCCAACGAGTCCAAAAGAGCCAACAAGTGTGAAAATTGAAAATAGTATCAACTATGAATTAGGTGCTCGTTATCATGACGAGAGTAGCCAACTTGAAGCGGTTATATTTTACAACGATATAGAGAATTTGAAAGAAAGTTGCTCATTTTCAACGGCCTCACTTTGTCAAGATAACACGGACGGAGAATTTAACAGTGGTGAAGCAAGTGTTATAGGCCTTGAACTGAGTGCAAAACATACTTATGAGCTATCAGCGGATTATGACTTGCCCATTTTATTGAGTTATACCTACACCAAAGGCGAGTTTGATAGTGCATTTAGCTCTGACTTTAGTATGTGGGGAGACGTTAACGTAGGAGATACGTTGCCGTATTTACCTGAAAATCAATTAACACTTGATATCGGTTTGGCGGCTAATAATTGGCAAGTTAATTTAATCACTCGCTACATTGATGAAATGAAAGAAGCATCAGGTGAAAATGTTCTCTTGTCTGGCGTAACAACTCAAGCGTTAACTATCGTTGATTTGGCTGCAAGTTATGAACTAGGAGATATGGGCAATATCTACTTTAAACTTGATAACTTACTCGATGATCAAGAAATAGTCAGTCGACGTCCTTATGGAGCCCGACCTAGTAAACCTAGAACTGCTTCTATTGGTTATCAATATAGCTTCTAATTAGCATTAATAGTGTTTAAGATTAAATAAAAGCGTTAAGTGTTATACTTATCGTTTTTATTTGTAACCTTATTAAGAAAAGTTATTTATGGACTTTCTCAGCTCAAATTTTAAAGAATTAGCCCTCTATATCCTTGATCCTAATCAACGATTATTTTGGGGCTATCTTTTATCAGCATTAATATTTGCCAGCATAGTGTATTTTATTAATTTAAAGAAGGTGCTGAAGTCTGGTTCAACGCAAGAAAAACCACTAGGGTTAGTAGGCTTTTTATTTCCTAAAAAAGTTTTTTTAGCGCGCTCAGCAGTCAATGATTATGCCTTGTTTATCGTAAATAAACTTTTTAAGGCAGCATTATTTCCCTTTATTATTTTAACAATGGTACCTGTAGCTTTAGGTATTTCATCAGCAATAGAATGGTTATTTGGGCCTATAGATCACTTTACTCTATCATCGGCAAGTATTATGGTCGTTTTTACCATACTATTATTTATTTTTGATGATTTTACGCGTTTCTTATTGCATTACTGTTTACACAAAAGTCATTATTTGTGGGAGTTTCACAAAGTTCATCATTCAGCAACAGTACTAACACCCTTTACTATATATCGCTCACACCCCGTTGAAAATTATCTTTATGCTTGTCGTATGGCATTAACTCAGGGCTTTGTTGTTGGCTTGTGTTATTACTTATTCGGACCCACATTAAAAATGATTGATATTATTGGCGCCAATGTTTTTGTCTTTGCGTTTAATATTATGGGCTCAAACTTACGTCATAGTCATATCAGGATAAGTTGGGGGAATAAATTGGAAGGTCTATTTTTAAGCCCTGCACAGCATCAAATTCACCACAGTGATAACGCTAAGCATTTTGATAAAAACTTTGGTACAGTTTTATCCCTTTGGGATCGCTTGTTTAACTGTTTTATACGCGCTTCTGAGGTGGGACCGTTGTCTTTTGGCATAGGTAAAGAAGGTGAATTACATAAGTCGTTGATTGGGATATATTCACAGCCTTTTATCAACGTGTATAAAAAATTACGTTTTCGCTTTCGTTTTTTTTAGCACATCAACGGTAGCTAATTTAAATTTTATCCCTAAGTTTTAGTTATAATGATCAGTTGCAATAAGGTACACAAACCAAACTATCACTGATAAATAATTACTTTAGAAGTATTATTTTAAGCTTTATAGATATCAAATAATTGAAAAACTTTAGTGTCCAAATCTAAAATGAAACTCATCAATATATTCGGGGGCTTGCTCTCACTTAGGCGAAGTTACTTATAGAACAGCAATCTAAATAAGAATTATTCTCAAATGGATTGACAAATTATAATGTTTTCTTTAATATTGCCAGCCTATAAACATTTACGATTGGGACTGGCATTATATTGCCAGGGTAATATAATGCAAAAAATAACGTCGATCCGAAAAAATTTATTCTTAATTTTTGCTGGCTTTATATTTATTTCATCATCTTTACAAGCTAATGATGAGGTGAATGTTTACTCCTATCGTCAGGCATTTTTAGTTAAGCCGCTGTTTGACATTTTTACAGAAAAAACGGGGATTAAAGTCAATGTTATTTTTGCTAAAAAAGGCATGGCGGAACGTCTTGCCCGAGAAGGTAAATATAGCCCCGCAGATATATTACTAACAACGGATATTAGTAGGCTCATTGAATTGCATGACCGTGATCTACTGCAAGCTTATAGCTCGAAAACACTACTTGATGTCATTCCTCGTCAATATCGTGCTACAGACAATACCTGGTATGCACTTACAACACGAGTACGTAATATATACTCAGCTAAACGTTTGGGTGCTATAGATATTAATTATGAAGATTTAGCTGACACTAAATACAAAGGAAGAATATGTACCCGAAGCGGTAAACATTCATACAATATTGCACTTGTTGCCTCTATGATTGCAGCCCATGGTGAAGCTGATACCCTCACTTGGTTAGAGAAATTTAAACTAAACTTGGCCCGCAAACCTCAGGGTAATGACCGAGGACAAGTACAAGCCATTCATCAAAATCTATGTGATATAGCGTTAGGTAATAGTTATTATTTTGGCAAAATGTTGGTTGATGAAAAGCAAAAGTTATGGGCTGATTCGGTATACATTAATTTTCCTAATCAGAATAACCGTGGTGCTCATGTGAATATATCAGGGATGGGCATGGCAAAATATGCACCTAATAATGAAAATGCTAAAGCGTTAATGGAATTTTTGGTATCAAAAGATGCACAGAAGCTTTATGCTGAAACGAATATGGAATACCCAGTGAGAACTGATGTGATGCCCTCTAATTTAGTTGCCTCATGGGGTGATTTTAAAGCGGATTCATTATCGTTAGAATCGATCGCAAAGTATAGAAAAGAAGCGCTTAAACTTATAGATAAAGCTAAATTTGATTTATAAAAGATGATCATTATTTCTTGATAGCCCCGTTAAAAAACAAACTCTGGCGAAGTGTCTGCTGGCTAATAGCATTTTTACTCATAACACCTGTATTAGTTATGCTATTTGCGAGTTTGGGTTCGTCAAGTGATTTGTTTTCCCATCTTTGGCAAACTGTATTACCTGTCTATATATCCAACACGTTAGTACTAGGTGTGTTGGTCGTTTTTTTATCTTTAGTTTTTGGTACTTTTAGTGCGGCTTTCATTGTTCATACCAACGTTTTTGGTAAAAAGTTTCTGAGATGGTTACTTTTATTGCCCTTAGCTATGCCCGCCTATTTAGTTGCTTATCTTTATACTGATATGTTTGATTACGCAGGACCTATTCAGCGCACTTTGCGTGGCTGGTTTGATTGGCAGTCGCCGAGTGATTATTGGTTTTTTGATATACGCACTTTACCTGGAGCTGGCATTGTAATTTCTTTAGTGTTGTTTCCTTATGTTTATATGTTAACGCGTACTGCACTTGAGCAACAAGATCAAAACTTATTAAGGGCTGGACGTTTATTAGGGTTGTCAGCAACAAAAAGTTTTTTAAGCGTTGCTTTACCCTTGGCGCGACCAGCAATAGCGATATCAGCAAGTTTAGTCCTTATGGAAACCTTGGCTGACTTTGCTACGGTAAATTATTTTGCGGTAAATACACTTACTACAGCGGTATATGATACTTGGTTGGGCTATGATGACTTAGCAACAGCAAATGCTTTAGCCAGTATATTAATGCTGTTAATTCTGTTTGTGGTCGTTGCAGAGCAACGTGCAAGGGCGGGTCAAAACCATCAATCGAATAGACCCAATCAGCATATTGAAATTATTAAACTATCATTATTTCAACAACTCTTTATTAGCGGTTTTTGTTGGATATTAGTGTTAGCGGGTTTTCTTTTACCTTTCGCTTTACTTGTTATAATGGCCGTTGAATACAGCAATATGGCTCAGTTAACCAATCTAGTTTCACCAGGTCTTAACAGTATTGAAGTATCATTTTATGCCGCAACTATTGTCACTTTTTTCGCATTATTATTGGGTTTATATCATCGATTAAGCATCGATAAATGGCGAATACTTCCTTCAAGTTTAGTGGGGATTGGCTATGCTGTGCCTGGAACAGTCTTAGCCATGGCTTTATTGGCCAGTTTTGGACCCCTAGATCATTTTATTAATGATATAGCAAGAACTCTCCAGTTTAAAGAGCCCGGTTTAGTATTATCAGGCACTATTTTTGCTGTCGTATTTGCCTTTGTGGTTCGTTTTTCAGCGATTGCTAATGGAACAATATCGAGTGGTATCAAACAAATACCTCATTCTGTTGATCTTGCCCCTGCAAGTTTGGGGGTGGGTGTAGGACAAATGTTAAAAAAGGTACACCTGCCAATACTTAGGCCTTCTATTTTTGTAGCATGGTTACTCGTATTTGTTGAGTCAATGAAAGAACTATCAGCGGTATTATTACTAAGGCCCTTTAATTTTGATACCTTGAGTATACAAATTTATCAATTAATATCGGACGAAATGCTTGAGCAGGGAGCCTTGAGTGCTATTTTAATTGTTTTATTAGGCCTATTACCTATTATTTGGCTCAACAGAAGTAAGGAGTTATCGTAAATGGGCGCAAATGAATTATTAAGCGTTAAGCAACTTTCGGTTAAATTACATAATAATGTTATATTGTCAGACACTCACTTAACACTCAATTTTGGTGATATTCTTGGATTGGTAGGACCTAGTGGTTGTGGAAAAACCACATTGCTTAACACTATTGCGGGCTTTAATACACCCAGTACGGGTGAATTGAATATAAAGCGAAATAATTCAAACAGTGCGAATCTAGTCGTTCAAGAAAATGTGCTCACCATCACGCCCTTTAGCCATGTAGAGCCTCAACATCGCAATATCGGTATGATCTTTCAAGATTATGCTTTGTTCCCTCATTTATCTGTTGAAAAGAACATCTGTTTTGGTATTAATAAATTACCCAAAAGTGAACAGAAGTCTAGAATGACTGATTTGCTCCACTTACTTAAGTTAACTGGGTTAGAAGCAAGATTTCCACATCAATTATCTGGTGGGCAGCAGCAAAGAGTTGCGATTGCTAGAGCTTTAGCGCCTCAGCCTACCTTATTATTGCTTGATGAGCCTTTTTCAAATATTGATGCGCGTTTACGCAATGAATTAATGTTAGAAATGCGCCAAATTTTAAAGCAATTAAAAATGAGTGCGATATTTGTTACTCATAGCAAAGATGAAGTATTTACTTTTGCTGATAAAATTGCAGTAATGCACAAAGGAAGTATCCTTCAAATAGGCAGTCCTGCCGAGGTTTGTCAATCACCAAACAGTTGGCAAGTTGCTGACTTTTTGCAATTGGGTAGCTGGATACCTGTAAAAGCAATAAATGGCCAATTTCAATCAGCTGTTGGAGAATTACCTTCAACTGAAGATATTGATCTAGAGGAGAATACAGTGAAATACAAAGAATATTCTCCAAAACTGCAATTGTTATTAAAGTCCCAAGCTATTGAATACTATGAGGGTGGTTTTGAAAAAAATAATGTTCAAGTTGATAATATCTCTATCACCGAACATGGCTTTCACTATTTACTGAGTAGTATTGATAGAGACCTATCTTTGTCGTTTGAACAGTTGAGCTTTTATAGCAATTTTTTATTAACATTGGGTCAAAGAATAGCGATAAAAATTAAGATACATGACTATCAAGTTTTTGATAGTTATGATGATATTTTAGGGTAATCAAAAATGGGATTTCTATCAAAAATTAAGTTTACTATTAAGGGTATTCTTCAAGTATACAGTCTAAAATTATATCAACACCATTTTGCAGCTGTGACAATGCTTCTAAGGTGATTTCTCCATCAACTTGCACATAGTACTCTTTTTCAATATCTTTACTTCTTACTTTGTAGCTCATCATTCCGTCGGTTGTTAGTAACAATAACCCTTCAGAGTCGTGATCTAATCGCCCAATAGCCATCGTTTTTTTGGGGAAATTAAATAGTTCACCAAGCAGATGTTTTGTCTTTCGTGATTCGGGTAAAAACTGACTTAAAAAACCATAGGGCTTAAATATTTTGAAGTGCTGGTGATTATCTATTGGCTCAGCAAGTTCTACTAAACGGGTTTGGTTAGTCGATGACATTAAACAAGGCCTTGATAGTACACTCTTAGTGGTATGGCATTATACGGTTAGTTTGCGCTAGATGCACTACATCTAACAAGGGTAATGCTTGATTAAAACTAACACCCTTTTATAGGTTGTCTGTCTTTTTATGGTGAGTTGTCGACTTAGCTTTCAATCTATCGGATGAGATTAATTAATTATCTAGATTTACAGTTTATTATTATTATTATGCGTGGCCGTTAAACTCCCTAACATCATCACATCATCACATCATCACATCATCCAGCGAAAATACCTTATGCGACACTTTTTGTCGTGAGGGTGGTTTATGCTCAGCTTATAGATTAATTTGATAGGTTTACCCCAATGAAAGAGTTATTAACATCTCGACCAGGCTTGCTTATTACGGTGATAGGGGTTGGCGGTTGTGGTTGTAATACCATTAACATGCTACATGAAAATAATTTAAGTAGCATGGTTAACTTAATTGCCGTTAATACCGATTTGGCGGTACTGAATCACTCTACGGTTGAAAGTAAGATATTAATTGGACAAAACCTGACTAATGGTTATGGAGCAGGTGCTGATCCTGCCATAGGACTTAAGGCTGCTGAAGAAAGTGAAGAAGTGCTCAAAGCCGCTATTGAAGACAGTGATATTGTTATTATTACCGCAGGTTTCGGTGGCGGTACAGGAACTGGTGCTAGCCCCTTTATTGCAAAGTTAGCGAGAGACCTAGATATTAATTGCCTTGCTGTCGTGACCTTACCTTTTGGCTCTGAAAGTAAAATGCGCATGGACTATGCGACTGCGGGAATCGAGCTTATTAAAGAGCCTGCACAAGCTTACATTACTTTATCTAATGACTTGTTGCTTAAAGGCTTAGGGGAGAATATTGGGCTCTTTTCAGCCTTTAAACAAAGTAATGACGTACTCAATAATTTATTAACTGCTTTGGTACAAATGCTAACGCAAACAGGGCACATGAATGTTGATATTAATGATTTTGCTAGAATCTTATCCTTTGAAGGAGAGTCAGTATTGGGAGTAGGTAAAGCCGAAACAGAAGAAGATGCTTTTGCAGCCCTAGAGCAAGCACTCAACAACCCTTTGGTATCAGCTGAAAACATTGATTCAGCCCAAGGTATTATTATTCATATTTGCTGTAAAAAAGACGATATTAAGTTATCAACTTACGACGGTTTAGTGAACAACGTGAGAAAAAAACTAAAACATGATTCAGCCTTAATTGTTGCCGGTGTATCGCTTGACCCTGAGCTAACAACAGAGTTAACGATATTAATTATTGCTTCGGGTATTTCAACAAAAGCACTACCAAATCAAAAAAGTCCAACAGCATTAAATGAACTAGGTGAATCTTATGTTGGAGACGATTTAAGTTTTATTTCTGACCATGAGCACTTAGAGTTTCTAACGAATAGCCCTTCTTTTACCGATATACCGGCAATTGTTAGAAAGCTGCAACGGCTTAATCAATCAATTTAGTGAACACGTTACGCAATGACTTGGTAGATAAAGGGTAATAAAGCACATTGAGTCTTATTTTATAAACAGTTATTAAAAATTTAATTAATAACTTAGCGTATAACTATGATCGGTTAACGGTATTTTTGTAATAAACTTAATGCTAATTCTTTGAAGTATTCTCTTAAGTAAAGCGGCTCTAAAACCTCAATAGTATTACCCATACCGCGCAGAAACGCTTTCAATTTTGGCGTATCTGAAACGGTTGCATTGAGCTTAACCATTTCAACTTGATCTGTTTCTGTAATAGTTTGATCTTGATTGAATTGACCATTACTGAGAATAAAAGGGCTGTCTTTTCTTATCAATAAACATAATGCTATTTCATTACTGGTGCTATTTGACGAAAAGTAGGACTGCTTGATTATCTCAAAATCATAATCTGTAGGAGGCCTACATTTGTCATCAGTTACTTCGACATTTTTTATGAAAGCAATGGGAAATTTATATACTTTTTGGTGAAAGCTACCAAAAGAACAAACTAAGGTCATAATATTTTCACGTTGCACTAATCCTAGGGGATTTATTTTACGGTAACGCTTCCAAAGAGGGTTTTGGTTGGCAACGAGGTAACGCTTTAAATCAGCATTTATCTGTTTTTTATGAAAAATTGCTTGTTTTATTTCACTGAGTGCGAGTTTATCTGGCATAGGTAAAAATACTGGGTTGTTACTACTAATAAGTGCTACAGAGCGTTTCCAATGAGAAATTAACGGTGACTTTTCACTTGCAAGTATTGTTTGAGCTTTAGTAAAGTATGCAGAAAGGTCGTCTAAAGTTGACACCGGTAATAGTTCATTGGCGACTTCTTTTAAGGTAGAGAAGGCGAGGGCAGAGTTCGCATCCATTAAAGAGATATTAAGTTTTTTCCAGTTCAAGTTTATTGACCACCCATATGGTTTTGAACGTTTATCCACTTCTAATCCGAACATACCAAGCTTTTCAAGAGATTCAAGATCTCGCTGTACTTTTCTGATCATTAAATATTCATGGCCGTCAGACTCAAGGCGGTTAAGCAACTGTCTTGTGGAAATCTTCTGAGGATAACGTGGAATATGGTCTAATAAATCAAGCTTTCTTTGGAATGAAGATGACATGGCAGATCAGGTTAATTTTATAATGAACAAACGGTAACACAATCATACGACTAAAAATGACGCATAGCTGCATTTGATGATAATGCCTATCTAATTTCCACATTATATATGGCTTAATTTTACGTTGATTTTTACACAGGACTTTTTAATGAATACATCTAATGTGCTCTGTAACACAAACTAAACTAGATGTAGCCGTAATAAATAAACAGTACAATACTAAACACCGTTACTCTAAATTTAATCACTGCTCAAGCCAGTCAATATCTTTATTTATGTCGCCATAACTTTAACTTTTCAAGTACAAGAAGTGGTTCTATTGGTTTGGTTAAATAATCATCCATTCCCGCTTTAATACACTTTTCTTTATCACCAATCATCGCATTAGCTGTCATTGCAATGATCGGAATTGAAGTGTTTTCTTTACCAGCATCTCCTGCTCTTATTCTCTTGGTCGCTTCATAACCATCCATTTCTGGCATCTGGCAATCCATAATAATAAGCGTATAAGGTTTACTCATTGCGGCTTCTTTTAAGCTCTTTAAAGCGTCAATACCATTAACCGCAACATCGGCTATCAAGCCTATTTTATTTAATACAGCTAATGCTACCATTTGGTTGACTCTGTTATCTTCAACAAGTAATACCCGCATCTTTTCAGGCCAGTGATCTTTCATTTCACTAATGTTGGGTTTATTTATAGTCGGTAGGTCGATATTGTTATGAGCCGTAATTAATGCATCAGCATCATAGTTGATAACCGCCAAAGCGTTATATAAATTGCGGGTTGTTGCCGGCTTAGGAAAATAAGTACTACAGCCTATTTCTGTAAAGTGTTGAGCGTCTTGCTTTTCATCGATTGACGTCATCATTACTAATTTCATGGCATCATAGTTTTTATTTACTCTGATTATTCTAACTAATGCTTCTCCATTCATCGATGGCATTTCCATATCCACTAATGCAAGGTCAAATATTGGCGTGTTTGATGAAGAGAAACGTTTGTCACAATGAAGTAAAGCTTCTTCAGCGTTTTTAGCGTCAGTGACCTTTATGCCCCAACACTCTAATTGTCTACGAAGTACTTCACGGTTAGTTTTATTATCATCGACAATTAGAATATTTAAGCTTAAGTCTTTTGTCGATGGTGCTACCAGAGTCGATAATTCACTTTCTTGTACTAAGCAGGTTATTTTAAAACAGCTGCCACTGCCTATTTTACTTGAGACCGTCACATCACCATTAAGTAGCTTACATAATTTTTGGGTTATACTTAGCCCTAAGCCCGTGCCCCCATATTTCCTTGTCGTTGAAGCGTCAACTTGGCTGAATGAGGTAAACAGTAAAAATATTTTTTCATCTGGAATACCAATACCGGTATCTTGAATTTCGCAACTGAATATAAAGTGATGCTCTTTTTCTGCAGGTTCGACTTTAGCTTTAATGACTATCTCACCTTGTTCGGTAAATTTAATAGCATTACTTAAAATATTAGTCAGAATTTGTCGTATTCGCCCCGGATCTGAATTTATGAAAGAACAGGGTATGCCGGTTAAATCAAGTATGATTTCAACGCCTTTTCTTTGCGCGATAAGTGAAATAGACTCGGCAAGCTCTCCCACCAAATTACGTAAATTAAAATCTATATATTCTAGTTCTATTTTACCCGCTTCAATCTTTGAAAGATCAAGAATATCATTAATAAGTGTCAATAAAGTGTGGGCACTGGTATTGGCTATGCTTACATTTTGGGCTTGTTCTTTTGTTAGGTCACTATCAATAAGTAATCCTAGCATGCCTAAAACTCCGTTCATTGGTGTTCTTATTTCGTGACTCATATTAGCTAAAAACTCTGATTTGAGTTGTGTTGCTTCTTCAGATTTTTTTAATGCTGCAATTAAGTCCTTAGCCTGCGTCTTTAGGGAAGCTGTTTTCTCAGTTACTTGTTCTTCAAGTGTTAAAACAAATTGTTTTTGTCTATCTATTTCTGTCTGCTGAAAACGCGTTCTTAGATAAATAGTAATAGATACAAAAATTAAGGTTAATAATACGTATAAACTATATGCCCACCAGGTTTTCCAAGGCGGTGGTGATATATACAAGTTAATCGACAGTAACTTCTTCCCCCAATCACCGCTACTATTTGTCGCTTTGACAAGCAGTTTATATGTACCTCCATCTAGATTAGTAAATGAAGCAATATTTCTATTACCTACTTCAATCCAATTATCATCATAGCCCTCAAGTTTATAAGCATAGTTGTTTTTGTTAGGTGAAATAAAATCTAAAACAGAGAACTCAAAAGAGAAAAAGTAGTCATGATAAGTCAGTTCAATATCAGTGACATAAGAATAAGGTCTATCAAGCTTTATCGGCTGACCCATTTTATTAAAGCCGGTTAAAACAAGATTGAATTCGTCACTGGTTGTTTCTATATCTGAAGCGCTAAAATACTCAATACCGCGTTGGCTACTGGTGAAAAGTGTCTCATTTGCACCTTTTACTAAGCTATTTGGATAATAATTTATTCCTAATAAGCCGTTATAGCTGTCAAAATTAGCCACTTTTCCTGATAAAGGGTTTAATCTTGAGATGCCTTTATTGGTCGTTAGCCATAAATGACCATTCTTATCGTCCGCAATTGCACGGATTAAAGAGGTAGGTAATCCATTTTTTTTACCAAAATGTTTAAAGGTTTTTGTTTTTGGAAGATATAAATTGAGTCCTTTTTGCGTAGCAATCCAAATTTTTCCATCTCTACTTTGATGGATATCCTGGACGATATTTCCTAATAAACTATTAGATTTATTTTTATTACTTTTAAATGAGAGGAACTTTTGTTCGTCCCCCTGCCAAAGATTTACACCGTTACCGGTGCCAACCCACATATTTTGTTCACTATCTTTTAATATTTTTAAAACTTCGGGATGAGACAATCCCAAAGATTCATTTAAATGCGTAAAGGTTTTAGTCGAAGGGTTATAGCGATAGACACCATTTTTATAAGTACCAATCCAAAGATGTCCATATTGGTCCATATTAAGGGCTCGTAACTCCCTGAACTCTTTATGGTTTGGATCTGTTTTAGGGTAGGTTAATAACTCAACTTGCAAAGTGTCTAAGTTGAATTTAGCTAAACCTTCATCTTGTGCAACCCATAAACTATTATTAGCATCAAGAAATATAACAGGATTTTCTAATAGTCTATTAGCGCCATAGCCATTTTTATCACTAAAGATGGGTGCTGATAATGTCGCTAGCTTTTGTGATGATATCTGCCACTTATATAACTGCGATGACGAAGATACAATGAGAAGATCACCATTAGTATCTGTTGTTATTCCATTTGGTGCGGTCAGTTCAGGGCTATTAATTGACTTGAATTTTCGATGTGGTACTAACTTATATATACCGTTAGTTTCGCTAGTGACCCAGATGGTTTTAGAGCTGTCTTCGAAAATTATTCTCAAACCATCGTTATTGCCAAGGTCAAGTTGTTCGATTTGAGGGCCGGTGTTTGATTGTCGAAATAAGCCTTTGCTAGTGACGAACCAGACATAACCCTCTTGGTCTTCTATCATAGAATTTACTTGATCTAAATATTGATTATCAAGTGTTTTTAATCGTGTAAAAAGACCATTTTCTTTATCAAAGGAAAATGGTCCTTGTTGAGTACCGACATAAAGCTTGTCGTTTGACGTTTTTAAAATATTGCGTATTTCATTTGCACCTGTTGGTGTTTTATTTTCTGGCGCTGGGAAAAAATGAGAAAAGCTTTTCGTTGTTTTATCATATAAATTTAAGCCAAAGCTAGTTGCAACCCAGAGGCTATTACTATTGTTGTTTTCAATATCCCATATTCTATTATGAGATAAACTTGATGACGAATTATCAGTCTTTGTAAGATGCTCAAAGGTATTATTACCTAGATATCGACTTAGCCCTTTATCATATGACCCTAACCAAATATTGTCCTCTTGGTCATGAAACAAGGATTGAATTCGATTAGATGAAATAGAAGCAAGGCGAAGCGGGTCATGAATGAAGTTACTAAAGCTTCCTGTTTTTGGTTCATATAGATTAGCGCCTCCGCCCCAAGTGCCAATCCATATATTTCCGGCGTGGTCCAACATCAGGTTTCCAGCATCATTATGCGATAAACCGTTTGAACTCATACTATCAAATTCAAACAGGGTTATTTTTCGACCATCATAGCGCATAACGCCATTTTCAGCGGTACCAAACCAGAGTAACCCTTGATTATCCTGAATAATTGAATATATCTCAGAAGAAATAAAGCCATCTTCCTCGGTCAGCATTTTAACCGAGTATTCATTAATGAGCTTTGAAGGCGATTCATTACTATAAGCTGGAGCAATAGTTCCAATAAATAGGATAACAAAGCAGATAATGTGACTAACAAGCGATAAATTATTTTTCATAAATATTAAGAATATCAAGTCCAGGTAAGGTCAACGAAAAGTACATAAATCTTATTTAATTTAATAGGCTGTAACCTTGCTAAAAGCCGATAAACCTAATTAAGCCACAAGCTTAGTTTTGTTTATTCATACATTATTTACCTATGCAATATGCAACGCCCCTGCAATGTAAGCCATAAGCTTATCGTTTAGTATGCTACTTTAGCTGTAATAGTTATATAAAATCTTTTTTTAATATATAGCTGATTAAATAAAACTAAAGGTTGGTTGGGTCTTTTACCTGGTTTCCCCAAGTGCACCATCTTATTTTAGGAGAAAAGTTTTAGAACCAGGAAATATTTACTATGATGTGCTAAACGTTAACGGTGAGACTTCAGTAATACAATGGTATTTATAACACTAAGGTCTACAGTGCATATTGTTTGATAATCAGGTATTAATGTAGTTATTAAAGACAAATTAACTATCTCTTATGTCTGATATCAATAACGTAATATTATAGTGAGTAGTCATATGGAAAATAAATTACAGAAATCAGTGCTTGTTTCATTAGTCATTACCATAATGATCACTTTAATTGCGTATGCTAGCCATAAGGCTTTTTCATCAGTATTGCTTTCTTCATTGAGTGTAGCCATCGTCAGTTTTATTGCTGTATTCATCGTTATAAGCCGCTTACATAATACTATAAAAAAAGACGAAACAAAAAAGCAGCGTGATAATTTAACAACAGAATCTCTTGCCAATATAGGCCAATCTATCGGTAATACCGCCAGTGAATTAGCAATTAATTCTGCAGAGGTAAGCTTCTTTTTAAATCAATTGGCCCAAGCAATAGAAATATCAAGTGAAGATGTTGACCGATTAGCGACTGCAGCAGAAGAAATGTCGGCCAACAGTAAACAAATAAATGAAAATGCCTCATTAGCCTCGGAGCAAGCGAGTCTAGCAATGACCGCTAGCAGCTCAAGTTCAGCAAAGCTAAGCCACAACATTGATACCGTCAATGAGCTTCATCATGCGGTTAGTAGCGCGACAAAAAAAATTGAATCACTGGCCAGCAAAACACAGCAAATACAGAGTATTACCGATGTAATAGATGGCATATCAAGCCAAACAAATTTACTGGCTTTAAATGCGGCTATAGAAGCTGCTCGCGCAGGCGAACAAGGTCGTGGCTTTGCTGTTGTTGCCGATGAAGTCAGAGCACTGGCAGGAAAAACTGCTGATGCAACTCGAAAAATAGGTGAAATGCTTAAACAAATTAGTGACGAAACAACTGAAACAACCCAAGTAATAGCGGAGATTGTTGAAAAAACTGATAGTGTTGTCATCACCATGACTGATTTATCACATGGTTTCAAAGAAATTGATCAGCTTATGGCTGATTCATCGGGCGCGAGTGATCAGATAAGTCACGCTTTAAAAGAACAAGACTTAGCCGCTAATGAAATTTCCTCCGCTATTATAAATTTACATGACTTTTTAGTGGATAAAAGCCACGAAACTAAGTCTGTATCAAAACAAGCGACGACATTGTCCAATGGCACCGAGTCAATATTTGTGCATATATCTTCTTTTTCTAGTGAGACTTTAATAAGCAATATGTGCAGTCAGGCGCAGTATACAGCCAGTAAAATTGGTCAATTATTTGAACAAAGTATTCAAAATAATGAGATAACAGAACTACAGTTATTTGATTTTAATTATAAACCTTTGGGACTTTCCGAGCCGAAAAAATTTACCACCGGCTTTGATAAATTCACAGACCAACATCTACCCGCCATTCAAGAACCTTTATTAGTAGAATTCTCTAACATGATTTACGCAGGCGCTGTCGATATTAATGGTTATTTTCCTACGCATAACCAATGTTTCTCAAAACCGCTAACCGGTAATCAAGCAATAGATGTTATTAATAATCGCACTAAACGTTTATTTAATGATCCCACAGGTATTCGCTGTGGAAAACACACAGATAAATTTTTATTACAAACCTATAAGCGCGATACCGGGGAAATCATGCATGATGTTTCCGCACCCATTTTTGTCAATGGCAAACATTGGGGAGGCTTTAGAATCGGCTTTAAAGCGGGTTGATATAGTAAGTTCTTATAAACAAAGAATCAGGTCCTTATTTACCCCTGCCTAGCTGATATAATTTTAAAAACATAATGTTGACCAACAACTAGTTTTGAACGCGTTAGTGCTATGGCCAAGGCGCCATAGCACTTAATCTCTACTTTCAGCTACTTTAGAATATGTTCAGCCGAAGAGAAGAAGCGTTTAGTCTATATTTTTCAATTAAAAGTTAACCGTTAAAATTAACATTAACATTACCTTTTAGTGGGCAAAAAATATCAGGTATTTATTGCTGTTAATCTCCTAGTTCGGTCTAAAACTATCTGCACTTCCTTAATCAATAGTTAAATTTATCACAGGTCGTTGTTAATAAAGGGAGAGGATATCGTTAATTTCAAGGCATGCTTTACAAGATATTAAAGTAAGCTTATCGGCACTATCTTCAATGAAATAATACCTTACTTACTCAAATAAACAGCCAGAATCTAATGATATTAAACAACCAATAGTCGTTGTTCTCTAAGAAATTTAGTGGTTATAAGGTAATTATTGACTCAAAATAGAAAGCAACATAATATTTACTTTATTGAACAAACGTCAATCACTTTTATGAGGTTGCGCGTATCGTCGCTAGCCCATATACCATAGCCACACGTTTTTATTTCGCAGATTAATCTTGTCGATTAATTTTAGCGGAGTTGTTTTATCCCCCTTTATAATCTTTTAGCAAGGAAACCTTATGATTTCGATTAACCTTAATGGCCGCGAACAATTATTTGATGTCGAAGATGATATGCCTTTGCTTTGGTTGATCCGCGAAGAAGCAGGTCTTCGCGGCACTAAGTTTGGCTGTGGCATAGCGCAATGTGGTGCTTGCACGGTACACATTGACAATCAGGCGGTTCGCTCTTGTATGTATCCAGCAGTCGCAGCCCATGGTAAGCAAGTGAATACGGTTGAAACTCTCGGTTCAAAAGAGGCTCCGCACGCCTTACAGGCTGCTTGGATAAAACACCAAGTTCCTCAGTGTGGTTATTGTCAGTCAGGAATGATGATGGCAGCGGCGGCATTATTAAAGAGCACGCCTAATCCAAGTTCAGACGATATCGATACAGCAATGACCAATATCTGTCGTTGCGGAACTTACAGTCGAGTTAAAGCGGCCATTCTTGATGTAGCAAAGGAGATGTCTTTATGAGTCTTACTCGTCGGATGTTCGTTTTTGGTGGTGCAGCGATTGGCGGCGGATTAGCGCTAGGGGTTATTGGTTTAGGGACACATTTGGCCATGCATGATCGCCTTGGTGTGCAACGAGAGGGCAACAGCAAAGATACCTTGCTCAACTTGTGGCTTCGTATCAACAAAGATAATACCGTTACACTACTTTCTCCGCATACTGAACTTGGTCAAGGTGCCGGTACGGGTTTAACCCAAATAGTAGCTGATGAACTTGACTTGAATTGGCAGCAAATCAAACTAGAGCTTGCGCCTGCGACCAGCGAATTTTCAAATGGTGGTGTTTTTGAAGGCTTTGTTGGTGAAATGATTGGAAAGCCACCAGCCTGGGCAGAGCATATTGCTAGCAATGCTTTTAACCGTCTAGCCGATTTACTTAATATGCAAATGACTGGAGGCAGCGCCTCTATTCGTTTTACTGGCTGGCAAGTTATGCGTGAAGCCGCTGCAGCCGCACGTCAAATGCTGATTAACGCAGCCATCGATAAATACGGCGCAAGCATTAATACCACGACCGATGCTGGATTTGTTGTTGATGGCGACAGCCGCTGGAGTTATGGCGAACTGGTTGAGCATGCAGCAACTTTAGACGTACCTGATAACTACACACTTCGTGCAAAAGGTGAGCGTAAGTTTATTGGTAAGGCAATGCCTCGTCATGACTTACCTGACAAAATTTTTCTTGAAACACAATACAGTATCGATCGTCATGTGGAAGGGATGCGCTATGCAGCTATTGCGCACAGCGGTGTCTTTGGCGCTAATGTTGCTACTATTAATAACTTAGCTGAAATCACCTCGATGCGGGGTGTGTTAGGTGTTGAAAATATGGGGCTATCTGTTGCTGTTATCGCTAATAATCCTTGGCGAGCAGAGCAAGCGGTAAAAGCCTTAAAAATAACGGCAGTATCTCATCAAAATAGTGATTTAAGTTCAGCGAGTATTGAAACTTTTCAACGTGAAAGTTTACAAGGAAAGTTGAGTGATGCCCACAGTGTTGGCGATATAGCGTCTGTATTAGGCGGTAGCGGTGAAACGGTTGAAGCTGAATTTTGGGTACCTTATTTAGCACATGCTACTATGGAACCGATGAATGCGAGCGCTTGGTTAGAAGGCGATAAGCTTCATGTTGCTGCAGGTGTACAAAATCCACTTTATGCGCGTGTTCATGCGGCGAAAATCGCTAATATGGACGTTGAAGATGTTGTTTTTCATGCACACTCAATGGGAGGAGGTTTTGGTCGTCGTGTTGGTTTTAGCATGAGTGAAGACAACCCGCTAATGTGGATTGATGAAGTTGTCACTTTAGTGAAAAAATACCAGTTCCCTATTAAACTGACTTGGTCGCGCGAGGCCGATACTAGGCAAGATGTTTATCGACCGGCAGTACTGGCAAAATTTTCAGCACAGCTAGACGAACATGCTAAGCCACGTTACTGGCAATCGGCAAGCTATGGCAGTGAAGGTGGTGCGCCAGCCTCTATGCCTCCTTATAATGTTGATAATATCAAGGTGCAGTTTGCCAATCATCCTTCTCCTATACCTATTGGTTTTTGGCGTAGCGTCGAAAATAGCCAGCATGCATTTTTCAACGAGAGTTTTATCGATATCTTGGCTGAAAAAGCACAGGCTGATCCCATTAAATATCGATTAGCACTGCTTGATAAGAACGATGGTCATGCAAAATGCTTAAAGGAAGTGGCGCAGCTGTGTAATTGGCAATACGGTGTGAGCGCCGACGGTAAAGCGATGGGCGTTGCTGTACAAAAAAGTTTTGGCACTATGGTTGCTACCGTTGCTGAAGTTTCACTGCAAAATAACCAAGCTCGTGTTCACCGTGTTTGGATAGTGACTGACAGTGGTGTGGTGGTCAACCCAGATTCAGCAATAGCACAAGTGGAAGGTGGCGTGCTCTTTGGATTAACGGCGGCACTGTATGGCCGTTGTGATATCGAAAATGGTGGTGTTAAACAAAGCAATTTTCATGATTACCCTATCATTAAAATGGCTGAAGCGCCGATTGTTGAGGTAAAATTGCTTGAAAGTGCTAATGAACCCGGTGGTTTTGGTGAAGTTGGCGTACCCACTATTGCCCCAGCGGTAGCAAACGCATTGGCGATATTAGGTAAAAGACCAATGCGCTTGCCTATTAACGCCTAGTGTTATAACTGAAGTCTAGTTAGATTTGTTAAAAACCAGCCTTATCGCTGGTTTTTAACTGATAACAACTCTTAGCAATAAACGCTTAATAATATCTCAGCTCTCGTACCTTGCCCCAAAATACTCGATAAGAAAAGGCGGTATAACTAAATATTACTGGCACGACAATTAACGTTCCCCATAAGAGAAAGCTCAAAGATTCAGGCGCCGCGGCTGTCTCCCAAATAGTCAGCTTGTTAGGCACTATATATGGAAAAAAACTAAAGGCTAAACCAAAAAAACATAAAGTGAAGATGATCACTGCCGCAACAAAAGGTCGCCAACAGCCTTTGTCATTCATCTTAGGTAATTGCTTTAGTTGTATTAGGCTAAAAATAAATAATGCAAAGCAAATTATCGGTAACGTTAATACCAGTAAAGTGTTGGGCCAAGTAAACCATTTTTCATAAACACCTGGATTAATTAACGGGTTAACAAAAGAAACAGCTATAATACCAATAAAACAAATCAGTCCTGATTTTTTCGCCCAAGCTACTGCTTGTATTTGTAGCTCGCCTTCAGTTTTCATAATTAACCAACAGGCACCAATATAGCTATAAGCGGCCGCAACTCCAAAGGCACTAAGTACACTAAAAAAATAAGCGGCAACAGTGCTTTCAAAGCCCATAACATACATACCCAGCATGTAACCTTGGCTTAAAGAAGCGAGTAACGAGCCCGTTTTAAAGACTTTATTCCACGTAGGTTTATGACCAAAGGCTGCCTTAGCACGAAAATCAAAAGCAACCCCACGCAGTACCAAACTAATTAATAATACCGCGGTGGGTAAATAGAGCTCTTTAAATATATAACTGTGCGCCGCAGGAAAGGCAATCAGCAATAAACCAATCGCTAAGACTAGCCAAGTTTCGTTAGCATCCCAAAAAGGACCTATTGAAGCTATCATAGTATCTGCATTGTCTGTTTGATCGAGCGGTAGCATGATGCCTACACCTAAATCATAGCCATCTAAAATTGCATAAAGTAAGATTGAAAAACCCATTAATGAGACAAAAATTAGCGCTAAGGTATTTTCTTCAAACATAACTTATCCCTCGATTGTTTTGCTAGGTGTGTGAATAACAGGTTTTACTTGTTCATCGATACTGAATTCTTCAATTTCAATCGCTCGTCCTGCCATCGTAAATAGGGTGTGTAGGTAGGCAACCATAATGACAACATATAAAGTCAAATAGAGTGTAAGTGTGATTCCTACATTTGCTGGCGCTATATCTGTCGCGGCATCTTTTACCGTTAAAATGCCTGTAACTAACCAAGGTTGACGGCCAATTTCAGTGACATACCAGCCCGCTAATGTGGCGACCCAACCCGAGAAACTCATCGCAACCAGCACTTTTAATAGCCAAGGGGGCAATTGTTTTTTACGCCACAATTGAAAACGACTAAACCAAGCGACAATAAACATCAAGAGACCTAAAGCCACCATGATTCTAAAGGCAAAGAACACTGGTGCAACAGGGGGGTGGTTACCTTCAAATTCGTTTAACCCTTTAATTTCGCCATCAAAATCGTGTGTCAAAATAAAGCTGGCCATTTTTGGAACGGCTATTTCAAAATGATTGGTTTTTTGCGCTTCATCAGGAAGTGCAAATAATAACAGCGGTGCTCCTTTTTCGGTATGCCAAATACCTTCCATAGCGGCAATTTTTTGTGGTTGATGTTCTAAGGTATTTAAACCGTGCATATCACCTAACAATATTTGCACCGGTGCCAGCACCGCAGCGACTGTTAACGCTATTTTTAGCGTTAATTGTGGTGCTTTTTTGTTATCACCTTTTAGTAGGCGATAAGCACTGATCCCTGCAACTAAAAATGCTGCGGTTAGCCCAGATGCAACCAGCATATGAGATAACTTATAAGGGAATGACGGGTTGAAAATAATAGCAAACCAGTCAACGGGGAATGCGACACCATTGCGCATCTCATGACCTTGAGGCGTTTGCATCCAAGAGTTAAGTGCTAGGATCCAAAATGACGATAAACTGGTACCAAAAGCAACAATTAACGTTGATAACGTATGTACTCGAGCCGAAACTCGATTCATACCAAATAACATAATGCCTAAAAAGCCAGCCTCTAAAAAGAAAGCGGTGAGTACTTCATAACCTAATAACGGCCCGGCGATATTACCGACGGTTTCCATAAACTTTGGCCAGTTAGTGCCAAATTGAAACGACATAGTAATACCGGTAACCACACCTATTGCGAAGGTAAGGGCAAAAATTTTGACCCAAAAACGGTAGGCCCGCATCCAGATAGGATCATTGGTTTGGTCAAAACGTAATTTGAAATAAAACAAAAACCAGCTCAGTGCGATGGTTATTGTTGGAAACAGGATATGAAAGCTAATATTAGCGGCAAATTGGATGCGTGAAAGCATTAAGGTTTCTAACATGATTTACTCCATAAACCCTAAAAATACTATTGGTATCAATGGGTTTAACGTTTAAAATGACAATTTTTATAACATTAATGGGGGAGCTTTAAAAAAGTCAAAGTGACAATTTAGTTTTTGTTTAAAAGTTTATCTTTTATATCAATAACTTTACTGACACCGGCACCAAGTTTCATCAATGTATTAAGTTTTTCTGGGCTCATACTTTGTAGTTCTGACGCCCAATGGGTAATAGTTTCAAGTAGGTCATGCATCTCATGCATTTTTTGCTGTGCATATTGTTCTTGAGGATTAGCGGGTTCATCTAAAAGATTATCGCGTAATAGTGACAGAGTAGGGTCAACCTCACGTTTGCGACGCTCTTCAAAGACACGAATTGCCATTTCCCAGATAGACCCAGCAGGTGAGTAATATTCTTTGCGATCTTTGGGTTTATGTTGTACTTGAACTAAGCGCCAAGACTGTAATTCTTTAATGCCCATACTGACATTACCGCGAGAAATGTTAAGGGCTGCTGATATTTGTAGCGCAGTGAGTGAATCATTGTGGATAATTAATAAACCATACATTTGACCGACAGTGCGGTTAAAGCCCCAGCGACTGCCCATTTCACCACAGTGCATAACGAACGATTCAATTTTAGCTGTCATAATCATAATTAAGTCTTCTGAACTTTCAGTAATTTCTGAAAGTTTAAACCTTTATTGATTTAGATCAAGTGTTATTTTGAATATTGTGGCTTTTTTTGTTGATGGTTCAGTGGGGTACTCAGTTCATGAAAAAGCAAGGTATTGTTGATTGAGGTACCGGTAGAAAAATGGGAAAGTGTCAATAAAAACTAGCTTTGATAGCAACAGACATTTATGAATAATGGCGGCGCAAAAGCACCGCAGTTATTAATTTTTATGGTATGTTGGCTTTAATTGGTTATTTATACTTGGTTTGTAAGTAATCAAAGACGGCGCGAATACCAAAAGCTTCGCCGCCAAGAGGACGCCCTGGTAAGGCTCTAATATTAAATGCCATCACATCAAAGTGAAGCCAATCAGTGTCTTTTTTAACAAACTCTTGTAGATATAATGCTGCGGTAATCGCACCACCAAAGGGTATTGCGGCGCAATTGGTCATATCAGCAATAGAACTTTTCAGTAAATCGCCGTATGGGCTATAAAGCGGCATACGCCAGACCGGATCGCTAATTTTGCTACCCGCTTGGGTAATACCTGTGGCAACTTCATCGCTTGTTGAGAAAAAACCTGGTAATTCTGTACCTAAAGCAACACGCATTGCGCCAGTGAGGGTTGCAAAATCAATAATTAAATCAGGTTGTTCAGTGTCGGCTTCTGTTAGAGCATCACACAATACTAAGCGACCTTCTGCATCCGTGTTGTGAATTTCAACGGTAATACCGGCGCGTGTAGTAATAACATCACCCGGTCTTATGGCATTGCTCGATACCGCATTTTCTACCGCGGGAATTAATACGCGTAAATTAATAGGGAGGTTATGCGACATAATTAACTGAGCTAATCCAAGGACATGTGCCGATCCGCCCATATCTTTTTTCATATTACGCATACCAGCAGCAGGTTTTAAGTCGAGACCTCCACTGTCAAAACAAACGCCTTTACCGACTAAGGTTACTTTTGGGTGATGACTCTTACCCCAAGTTAAGTCAATTAAGCGAGGTGCATGCGCACTCGCGCGACCAACGGCATGTATGGTTGGATAATTTTGTTCGAGCAGTTCGTCACCAATAATTTGCTGAACTTTACCGTGATACCTATCAGCCAAGTTTTGCGCACAGTCACCAAGATCTATTGGCATCATATCAGCTGCTGGTGTATTGACTAAGTCACGCACTAAAGCGGTTGCCTCGGCATATTTAATGGCGCTGTCGACAATGGTTTTGTTATTAACGGCTAAGCAGGGCAGGGGATCATTTTTTTTGTTTTTTGTTACATAACGATCGAACTTATAGGCACCCATTAGCCATGAAAAACAGATAGCTTGTTGGTGTTCATCTGTCGCGTGTAACAAATACTGACCAGGAGGAAGTTGCTTAATTAATTCGCCACAGGCAAAGAAGTGTCGGGCATCTTCAACAACAAATACCGCCAGAGACAACTCTCCTTGAGTATTAGGTAATAACGCTAAACCTTCAGCTTTATAATTAGTATTGGCTAACCATGCTTGGTTTTGCTGAGTTTGCTCGCTTAACCAGTCGTTATAGTTATTTTTGTTGATAATAAAAAGTGATGTACCTTTATCGTCGGCACGTAGTAACTGATTCATGAATTTCCTTAGAACGAATTGATTGGTTTTTTATGTCTTGCTAGATTGTAACCTAAGCAAGATTAAGTTGAAGTGCTATTGGACGTTTCTGGCTTAATTATAAAATAATTATTGTGACCATAGGTTTTTTGTAAATAAAACGTTGATATAAAGACCACAAAATTGAAATTACCTATGGTATTGTAAATTAGAATTTCAACCGAAGAAAAGAAATATCTAATTGAAACCTATACTTTTTATATTAATTACGCTTATGTTAAGCCAAAGTGCTTTTGCTGATAGCGGCTTCAAAACACCCCCCAAGCAACTTGCAGATCTTGTTGATGCTCCAAGACAACCAAGTGTGATGATTTCGGCAGATAAACAATGGGTCGCGCTATTAGCTCGACCTGGCGCTAAGACTATTGAAGAGCTTGCTCAGGCTGAAGAAAAACTCGCAGGATTAAGGATTAATGCCCATATCTTTGCACCTAGTCGTTCCAGTGGTTATACCGGGATTAGTCTTAAAGGCGTTAATGGCGCTAAACAAATTGAGATTAAGGACTTGCCCGCTGGAAAAATAATGAGTGTTAATTTTTCTCCTAACTCTCAATACTTAGCCTTTATCTTAGAAAATAAACAAGGTTTAACATTATGGAAGTATAACCTCAAAACGAAAAAAACTAAGCGAGTGAGTAAGCAAACAATTAATGCTTCGCTAGGCGGTACTAAATATCGTTGGAAACCTGATTCAAGTGGTTTTTACACACGTTTAACAGTTGCTAACGCAAGCGATAAGCCTCTTGCGTCTAAAGCGACTATAGAGCCAGTTATTCAAACTACCTCAGGTAAAAAAGCCGCAGTAAGAACATATTCAAACCTATTGAAAACGCCATATGATGAAGCACTTTTTGAGTTTTTAACGCGTTCTCAATTAGTTGAAATGAACTTAACCGGTAAAATAAATAAGCTCGGTAAAGTCAGTATGGTGAAAGGTTTTAACATTTCACCTGATGGTCACTATTTGCTAGTTTCACAAGTTAAAAAGCCTTTTTCTTATTTGGTACCCGCCAGTCGTTTCCCTTTAGAAACACAAGTATGGACAGTAAAGGGTAAGTTAGTGACCCAAGTCGCTGATTTAGCTTCAGGAGAAAATATTCCTAAGGGATTTGATTCAGTTCGAGCCGGTCGACGAGATATCAGTTGGCGAAGTGATGTAGCTGCCACGCTAGTTTGGGCTGAAGCTCAAGATGGCGGCAATATGAAAACAGTGGTCGACTACCACGATTATATTTATACCTGGACCGCTCCTTTTAAAAATAGCCCACAAGTATTTCAAAAAGTAGCACGTCGCTTCGATGATATAACTTGGGGGAATAATAATTTCGCCATGATCAGTGATTGGCGTTTTAGTGATCGTCAAATCAGGCAATGGAAATTCAACCCAAGTAACGCCAATGCTAAAATGGAACTTTTTCAAGAGCGCTCTTATAATGATCGTTACAATGACCCCGGTCGTTTTGTTAAAGAACGAAATCAATTTGGTTTAGAGGTTATTAAGACCTTTGATAACGATAATAAAGTTTATTTAACTGGCAGAGGCGCTTCTGAGCAAGGTAATATTCCTTTTTTAAATCAATATGATTTTAGTACGAAAAAGAAAACAAAGGTCTGGCAATCAAAAGCGCCTTACTATGAACGTGTTGTTTTATTACTCAATGACCAAGCCAGTAAAGTAATGACCTTGCGAGAATCTATTAGCGAACAACCTAACTTTTTTGTCCGTGATTTAAGTAAAAATACGTTAACAAAGTTTACTGATTTTCCGCATCCAACACCTGCCTTTGTCGGTATTAGTAAAGAAAAGCTAAAATATAAACGTAAAGATGGCGTGGAATTAAGTGGCACACTTTACTTACCTGCCGGCTATGATAAAAGCCAAGGACCTTTACCCACTTTAATTTGGGCTTATCCAAGAGAATATAAAGACAAGGAAGTTGCTGGCCAAGTTTCTGATTCACCTTATGAGTTTGTCCGCGTGAGTTATTGGGGACCGATGCCGCACTTAGCTCAAGGCTTTGCTGTATTCTCAGGTGCTAAAATGCCGATCGTTGGTTTTGATGGTGAATTGCCTAATGATACTTTTAGGGAGCAATTAGTTGCAAGTGCACAAGCAGCTGTTGATGTTTTAGTTGAAAAAGGCGTTACAGATAAAGAGCGAATTGCTATTGCGGGTCATTCGTACGGTGCTTTTATGGTGGCTAATTTACTTGCTCATAGTGATTTGTTTAAAGCGGGTATTGCCAGAAGCGGTGCCTATAATCGCACTTTAACGCCCTTTGGCTTTCAAGGAGAAGAGCGTAGTTTTTGGGAGGGGCAACCCGCCTATGCATCGATGTCACCGTTCTTTCATGCAGAAAAAATTAATGAGCCTATGTTGATGATCCACGGGAAAGAAGATCCAAATTCGGGTACATTTCCAATGCAATCAGAACGAATGTTTGCTGCGCTAAAAGGACTGGGTGGTAATGCTCGTTTGGTGATGCTACCCCATGAGCAACACGGTTATCGAGCCAGAGAATCGTTGCTCCATATGCTGTGGGAACAATATCAATGGTTAGATATACATGTGAAAAATCCCACTAATAGCGCTATCCCTGAATAAAATTTATCAGGCGCGTTAAGGATCAAATCATCGTTTAAGTAAAAGTCATGTCAACTTTTTATCAGTGGGCATGGCGAATTACTCACCGCAAAATAGCGATATTGTACACTTCAACAAAGCGATAATCAGTCAGCGGCTAAGGCTATGATTATTATAAAAAATCTATATAACATGCACTAATGGTGCTGTATTGTTGTTTAATTTATAAGCTGCACCTATAGTTGGTTACTGAACTTAAATGGATTCAATTTGACTTAGCTAGGATAGCGCTTTTCCTTTTTACTTGGCTGAATCTTCACGTTCGCAAAGTCTATTTAATTTAACATTGACGTCGATATTTGGAGAAAAAAATGAGCGATAAGCCCGTCTTAATTTTAATGCATGGCATTGGAATGCACACCTCTGACTCTTTCAAAGAAGAGGTTGTTGAATCTATTAACAATGCCCTAGCCAGGTACCCAAGTTATAAAAAACTAAAAATTGAAAATGAATTGATCATTCATAGCATTAGTTATGATCATCTATTTGAAAAAATTCGTAAGGAAATTTCAACTAGCAGTAAAACGGTTGAGCACTTCATTAAAACTCAGCTGGCGGGTGTCGATACACCTGACTTAATGAATAAATTGATAGGTATTGATGCCAACTTGGGTGGCGATACCTTTGAAAATACCCATGCCTTAGATGTTATCCTGTATTTGTCTATATTTGGTGAAAGCGTTAGGGGCTTTGTTATCAAAGAGTTAGTCAATATATTTGCTCAATACGGCGCAGGTACGACTTATCATTTTTTAACGCATTCTCTTGGCACGTCAGTAATGCATGACTCATTAAATAAACTCTTTCCCGATGAAAAACCGCTTGGCCAACCGCAAATATCTACCTATTGGAGTTTCGCTAATGTTAGCGATTTAGTCACGTGGGCCTCGGGTTTAACTTCACCTTATCAATCTATTGTTAAACCCGGTGTTGGGGGAATAATGAATGAATTTTATAATATCTATCATGAGTGTGACCCTATTGCTTTTGATCTATTTAGACGCTTCGATCCTAAAAATAATGGTCGTTGGATAAGTAAAGCAGCGTTTGATAATGCATATCGAAAAATAGTCACCAAAGCATTTAGCCGCAAGAATACCCATTCAATCAAAGGCTATATTGAAGATCCAAAAGTATCTTATCCTTTACTTTATGCTTTTCTCGATGACTTCGACCCCAGCTCGACTGAGCAAACACAAGCTAATAAGGCATTTAAACATTATCAAGGAGAGCTAAATAAAATTAAACATTATCAACAAACAGGCAATTTTACCGCTGACATTAAGGGATTAGTGACAGCTATTACCGGGTTTATTCGATATTTCAAAGAGGATAAACAATGAAATATTTATTGATGGGTATTTTTCTTTCCTTGATATCTTTATGTTCTTTTTCGCAAGAGCTTGTTTGTCAAGAACGCACGCCTGCAAAAGGGACATTGTTTACTGATATGTATGAGGGGGTCGATGATATTTCTTTGAAAATATGTAATAAACTTTTTGATGGCTCCGAGGTCGATCAAGCGATGAAGGCTTGGTTTATTAACTGGAAGGAAAAACTCTCTTTTCATGTCAAACCCTTAGAAAAACTTGGTGTCGATAGTGACTTGATCATTAATAATGCTTATGAATCGTTAATCACATTGTCGTACCCTAAAAATATTAATGCCTCAAAAAACACCCAAACTGGAAAATATCATCTCAAGTACAATAATGATGAAATTGCAGTTTTAGATAATGTCGACTGTAAGGATTATGGTCCCAAAAATTGTAGGATCCTCTTTGATAATTTGTATAAAGCAATTGTTGCTCCTTTTGAATCTTCTTATCAATATGCCAATTCAAAAGCAGGTATAAACATAGCTTTAAAGAACACCGCATGGGCAAATTATTTTGAAAATTCGCGCTCGCAAACTTTTATAGATTTAGCCATTAATACTTGGTATTACCAAGATAAGCTAAAAGAAAACCGTTTACTTCCTCCGCCCAATAAACAGTACTTTGCTCTGCATCCCTCTATTATCATGCATTATAGTGTTGATGCTGACCATGGCGAACAGATGAAAGAAGCACTTGCTATCGAATGGGCGGGAATTAATTACTGGCAGTTAAAGATACCTTTGGGACTTTCAGTCGTTTCTACCTACGCCGATAGAGTTTCAGTTAAGTCGGTATCTCACGGGGTTATGTTTCACATAAACAATACTTATTCTTTTGGTTTAACCACTAATAGCGATCAGCAACATGGTATTTTTGTCACTTTAGATTTACTGAAGTTATTCGAAGATAAAAAGTCTAACTACAAAAATTATCTTAACAACATAAAAGATCTATAACTTTTAGCTGATGAGGCCGCTAATGAAGTGAACAAGTCATTTAGCCTCGACACTAACGACTTTATAGGCAATAAGAAATGACTAATATTTAAAATAAACCCGCAGGCACTCTTTATCCTTAATGCATTCATAAATGTAGCATGATAGTTTATTATATACCTCTAGCTTAAGCATAGATTAAGCTTGGGGTATATATAATACCGATGACGCTAGCTTTTAATGATGTTGGCTTATTGTAGTTTAAGGATCAGCGAATAAAATGTTAATCAGGCCTTGGTGGCGTAAACCAACCCTTGCTTCAGACCCCATTGTTATAATTGGTGGTGGTGCAGGAGGCTTAGAGCTTGCCACTAAACTGGGTAAGTATTTTCGCAAAACCAAACAAAAAATTATTTTAATCGACCAAAATAGAAAACATGTTTGGAAACCACTTTTACATGAAGTCGCCTCAGGTTCACTTGACGCAGATATAGATTGTGTTGACTATTTATCCCATGGTGCACGTAATGGTTTTTTGTTTCAGCTAGGTAATGTTGATGGACTCAATCGAGAGTCTAAACACGTACTTTTAAAACAATTAAATGACCAAGACGGCGATTTAATCTTTCCTGCCCACCAAGTGAAATACTCATTATTAGTATTTGCGTTGGGGTCTGTAACGAATGACTTTAATACGTTAGGGGCAAAAGAGTATTGTACATTTCTTGATACTTGTGAAAATGCGGAGCGATTTCATACTGAATTACTCAATGCTTTTTTACGACTTAAAGGGGATGAAACGCGCAGCAGTCTCAATATTGCTATTATTGGCGGTGGTGCTACAGGTGTAGAACTTGCTGCAGAAATAGTCAAAACCTCTGAATTACTGAAAAATTATGGATATGACCATTTGTCAAAAAAGAGTCTAGATATTCATATTGTAGAAGCAGGACCTCGCATCCTTGCTGCACTTCCTGAACGTATAGCGCAAAGTGCGCAACAAGAACTAGAGGCGCTTGGTATTACCGTAAATACTAACACCACGGTTACTGAAGTTACGGCTAACAGTGTAATAACAAAAGATGGTCGTAAAATCGCTAGCAGCATTACTGTTTGGGCCGCGGGTATAAAGGGACCTGATTTCATGCAAGCTATTGGTGGTTTGGAAAGTGCAAAGAACAATCAATTACTGGTTAATCCATTCCTGCAAACGCCCTTAGATACCGATATATTTGCCCTTGGCGACTGCGCCTCATGCACGACATTAAAAGGGATAAAAGTTCCCCCTAGGGCCCAAGCAGCACATCAAATGGCATCGACTGTCTTTACCAATATTATTGCTAAATTAGCATTAAAACCCTTGGTCGCCTATGAATATATCGATTATGGCTCCTTGGTGTCATTGTCATCTTATACGGCAGTAGGTAGCCTAATGGGAAACATTAATCAACGCAGCATGTTCATAAGGTAAGTTGGCAAGACTTGTTTATATTGGGTTATACCGCATGCACCAAGTGAGCCTTTTTGGTGTGTTAAAAACCTTACTCATTGTCCTTGTTGGCAGGGTTAATAGAGCGTTAAGGCCTAACCTGAAATTACACTAGCTGGTGGGTGATAATCATTGTTGATAAAGATTTTCAGTGTCTATAAACCTTACACATATTTATTAACTCCATGCACCAAAAAATAATATTATCCCATTGATTAATGGGTTTAAATAAGCAAATTAGAAATATAGTAGGATATTTAAAAATGACTTCAGCTCAAAAATTTTATTGGCAAGTTTTAACCCTAGGTAACATCGCCAGCTTTATCTTACTTTATACTATCGGTGGCTGGTTCCCTGGTTTTTTGGTGTTTTTTACCCTGATCTATTCAATAGTAGGTGCCTATGATCTTACCCTGAGTAAGCATACCTTAAATAGACTGTATCCTGTTCTTGCTTACTTTCGTTACTTCTTTGAATCGATACGAACAGAAGTTCAACAGTATTTTATCGCAAATAACACCGAAGAAATGCCTTTTAATCGTGAACAAAGAGATCTCGTTTATCGACGTGCAAAGTCGGTAACAGACACCATTCCTTTTGGCACTCAACGAGATTTAATGCAAACTAACTATCAAAGTATATGGCACTCGTTAGCACCAAAAACAATAAAGGATGAATCTAAGCACGTTACAGTCGGTGGGCTACAATGTTTAAAACCCTATAAAGCGTCAAGATTAAATATATCAGCAATGAGTTATGGCTCTTTAAGTGCAGAAGCTATCGAAGCGATGAATTTAGGCGCAAGTGCGGGTGGCTTTTACCATAATACTGGTGAAGGTGGTGTTAGCCCTTATCATTTAAAACATGGTGGAGACTTGGTTTGGCAAATAGGTACGGGGCTTTTTGGCTGTCGAAATGAAAATGGGCGATTTAATCCTACGATGTTTGCTAAAACGGCTCAATTAGCACAAGTAAAAATGATTGAAATAAAGTTGTCACAAGGCGCTAAACCAGGTCATGGTGGTGTATTGCCTAAAGCTAAAATAACCGATGAAATAGCACTGATCAGAGGTGTTAGTAAAGAAGAAGATTGTGTCTCTCCGGCGATTAACCCTGAATGCAATAGTCCATTTGAACTCCTTGCATTTGTCAGCCAACTTAGAGAGTTAAGTGGTGGCAAGCCTATTGGCATTAAGCTTTGTGTTGGGAACCCCGCTGAATTTTTATGTCTTGGCAAAGCCATGTTGGAAAGTGACATATACCTTGATTTTATTACGGTTGATGGCGCAGAAGGGGGCACAGGGGCCGCACCAGTGGAATTTAGTAACAGACTTGGTATGACCTGTTTGGAAGGAACCTATTTTGTTCATCAGGCACTTGTTGGATTAGGACTACGTAAACAGATACGGGTGATTTCAGCCGGTAAAACAGCTTCTGGTTTTGACATGCTTAACAAGGTTGCCTTTGGCGCTGATATTGTCAACGCGGCCCGAACATTTATGATGTCATTAGGCTGTATTCAATCTAGGCAGTGTGATACCAATATGTGCCCAACGGGTGTTGCTACACAAGATAAAAACCGTTCTAAAGCCATCGATATAGCAGTCAAAGGCAAACGTGTAACCTCATTTCATCATCACACCCTAAATAGCTTCTTTGAACTAATGGGCAGCATGGGACTAGAGGATGTTTCTCAGTTAACTTACAACATGATAAAACGTAGAACACCAAACGGCATGTTAGAATCTAATACACACACAGTACCCGAACTAAAAGAGAGCCAGTTAACGCAAGAAAGTATTACTGGAATGTGGTTAACGTGGTGGGATCAAGCCTCTAGCGACACTTTTTATGTTAATGATATTGCACCTTTAGTACCACCTGAATTAGCGGTTAAGCAAATTTTTTAATTAATACCGAAAGGTTGCTTAATGATATTTTATCGTTATCTCTGAGGTTTAGGACCCATTTAATTATCAATATTAATTATCAATTATTAATAAAAATTGACAATTAAATCTCCAATATGGTCGTTAATATTATCAGCGACAATATTAGGATAGAACGTCTGCTTTATTAATAAAGTAGACGTTCGTATTGATAATTATCCTAAGTCTTTTAATGGTTAAAAGCAGCAAAAAGGCTTCTTAGTGTTGATAAGTCAAGGAGTGGGGCATTAACGACCCACTTTACCTTTAACAAGGGGCTTAAAAGAAAGTACGCTATATTGCCCTTGGCTGTCATCTTTACCCTTGTTGAGTATCGGCGAACGGTGAAGTTTATTAACCGTAACGTAAATTTTATCGTCGGCTCCGTAACTAAAACCATCAGGCCAGACAAGACGTTCATCTTTAAATAATACTTGGTAATCGCCACTAGGTTTAACCACACCAATAGCGCCGTTAGTAATGTCGGTGACATATATATTACCGCCACCATCGACAATAATACCATCAGAAATAGGCTTAGTACCGTAGTGCTGAACTTTTTCCTCTAGCTCTTTATTCGACAGACTTTCATTTATAAGTGCGCTTGTGGCCACACGATATACCGATGTGCCCGACATAGAGCCAAAGTATAACCAGTCTTCATTTGGCTCAAGGGTGATTGGGTTTACTCCCAAACGCGCCGCTTGCCCGCCAATTTTCATTGTCCGACCTTCAATAACTATGTCGATGTTTTCGGCAGTAGTATAATGGCTGTCTTGCAGTATTCTTCGTGCGGTACCCGTTTTAAGGTTTACAGCAATAATTGCCGCTTGGCTGCCTTGCGCCGTGTCAGCAATATAGATATAGCCATTCTTGTTATCAACGGCTAAGTCGTTTAGAAACGAAGTATCGGTGATCGTTGGCTTTGCTAGATAAATGATTTTCTCAAGCTGCTCAGTAGTCGTATTCCAACCCACTAATCGCCCCGCATGATCAGGACCTGACGTATCTAGCATCCATAACACACCATCGGCTGATACATTGATACCCAGAACACCATAAAAACCTTTACCATTATTGTAAGCATAGGCCCATTCTTCATTAGGATAAGGTTTTGTGGTGCCGTCGGCCAAAAGTTCCATGATCTTTTGCTTTTGTCCGTAAAACCCATGTATCGACAAAAATTTCCTTCCCGATGGCGTAATAGCAATGTTACCTGGCGGGTGTTGAGCATCGAATGTAGCGACTGTGTGAAGGTCGCTGTTATCGGCTAATGCAGTCGCGGTAGTAAGTAATGCTATACTATAAGCTATTACTGTAAGTAATTTTTTCATTTTTATACCTATTATTAAGTTATTAATCATTATACTTAATCGTCTTAGAGAGTCTCTTACATTTACAGGGCCGCTTTTAAAAGTCGGCTAAAACAATTTTTCCAATGGATTGTCCCGATTCAAGTATTTTATGGGCCGCTCTTAGATTTTTAGCATTAATTTTTCCTAAATTTTGACCAACCGTAGTTTGGATATACCCTTGGTCAATCAAGTCTGAAATTTTGTTAAGTAAGTGATGTTGCTCATTGATATCAGTTGTTTTGAACATTGAACGCGTAAACATAAACTCCCAATGCAGTGACAAACTTTTAAGCTTAAGTTTACTAACATCAAGCGACTTAGGATCGTCAATTAAGGCTATCTTTCCCATTGGAGCTAACAGTTCAACAAAGCTGTCTAGATAGGAGTCGGTATGGGTTAAACTAGCAACGTGTGTTACTTGCCCGATAGCTAATTGTTCAATTTGTGCTGTTAATGGTTTGGAGTGATCGATAACATAATCTGCCCCTAATTTTTTTACCCATTTTGCAGAACTATCACGAGACGCCGTAGCAATGACAGTTGCCCCTGTTAGTGCACTGGCTAACTGAACTAAAATCGAACCAACACCTCCCGCCGCGCCAACAATTAAAATTATATCGTTTGATTTTTTCTTTATCTCAGGATGTTGTTGTTTGATTAATAAGCGCTCAAACAATAATTCCCAAGCGGTAATCGCAGTTAATGGTAATGCGGCGGCTTCACCAGCAGATAAACTTTTTGGTTTATGACCAACGATACGCTCATCAACTAATTGATATTGTGCGTTACTTCCTTGGCGATTTAAATCTCCGGCATAAAAGACTTTATCGCCAGGTTTAAAGTTGCTGACTGACTCACCTATGGCGACGACTTCACCAACAGCATCCCAACCAAGCACTTTATATTCATCGTTCTGTGCTGCAACATTTTGACGGATTTTATAGTCGACAGGGTTAACAGCAATAGCCATAACACGTACTAATAAGTCATGTCCCGAAGCTATAGGTTGCGGTAGTTCAATGTCTATTAATGATTTTGGATTACTAATTGGTAATGATTGCATGTAGCCAACTGCTTTCATGGTTTTTCTCCAAAGCTTTAAAATTGTTAATTATGGGGATTTAACGTTATTTGTTATCCTAATTACAATGATATGACTTGACCACTCAAATAGAAACAGCATAATAATTGAATCTTTATCAAATAATTTTTGACAATCATGCTATTAGAAGATCTTAATGTTATCTTAAAAGTTGCAGAATTTCGCAGTATTACTGCAGCGGCAGAGAGTTTAGACATGCATACAGCAACAGCTAGTGCAGCAATAAAAAGAGTTGAACGTGTGCTTGGCGTTGAGCTATTTATACGAACAACTCGAAGCTTAAGACTCTCTGTTGCAGGTGAAAGGTATATTCCAAATTGTCAGCAAGCCTTGCAAATGCTCGACGTAGCTAAGCAAAACGTTAAGGATGATTTAGACATTATTGACGGTGAGTTAAGAATATCTATCCCCTCAGATTTAGGCCGAAATTTAATATTACCTTGGCTTGATGAATTTATGGAAGAGCACCCAGGGATCAGTGTTAAATTGCATGTCAGTGATAGTAATATCGATTTTTATAGAGATCCCGTTGATATTGCCTTGCGTTATGGTTCACCAAACGATGCCAACCTTTATGGTTTTAAAATCTGTAAAGTGCCACGAGTGATTTGTGCAACACCTCAGTACTTAAAAACGCATGGTACACCTAAGCATCCTAATGATTTGACCACACATAACGGTCTTTTATATAAGTTACATGACATTGTTCATGATGTATGGGAATTTTCTTATAAAAGTGAGTCTATTAAAGTCAAAATGAAAAGTAATCGCCTTTCAAATGATGCTGATCTAGTAAGGCGTTGGTGTGTAAGTGGCAAGGGAATAGCTGTAAAATCTAGTTTAGATATGTCACATGACTTGCTAAGTAACCAACTTGTGACACTGTTAACTGGCTTTGTACCTAAGCCAACAGAATTATGGATTATTTGCCCAAGTAGACAGACCATTACACCGGCAGTTCGCCTACTTAGAGAGCACTTAAAAATAAAGTGTAACTATGTCTTTAGTGAACTTATAAACAAAGGTATTTTAGCGCAAGCGGATGTCTACTAATCGAGCATTTTAAATGACCGTCTTTAGCGATTAGAAGTCTTATGGTAATCCTAATGCGATAGAGTCGAATGACTCTATCGTGTAATTCATAAGCGTAAACAGATAAAATACTAATAGCAGTAATTAACCTGCTGATTTTACGATATAAAACGTCCTGTAACTGGCAAAACGCCACCAGACACTAAGTTAATTAGGATGATTTTAGTACGTTTTTTTGACGTGACGAACTAGAAAGCTTAATGTCTTCTTTGGCGACAGAGTAGCCGAGAATGGAATACATCTAATGTAATAATAAGGACATTTATGAAAAATATTTTATTAACCACTATTTTATTAGTGCTAAGTGCTTGCGGGGGCGGTGCTGATAAAAAAACACCAGAGATTAATGTATTGCCATCCGGCGATGGGGGCTTTACTTTACAAAATATTCGCTTTGATTCAAGAGATTATTATCAAGGAGAGCAGCTTACTGTTACAGAAGGTACTCATTTTGAAGTTCAGTGGGTATCACCGACTTCTGCAGCTTACAGAGTAGATTTATACTTATCGATTAACGGTGAAGTATATTCTGATAATAATAAAGTAGCCGGGCTTAAATGTGGTAGCGCTTCTTTCTCACTCTGCCCAAACGCTACAGGTCAAGTTCAATGTAAAATTGATAACAACAGCTTATCTTGCTCTTTTGGCAACGAGTCTGTCGGGAGCCAGCCTTTTCAAGATAAAGACCTATCAAGCTTAAGGTTTATTATAAGAGGTTGTGATGCCTTCAGTAACTGTGATGTAAAAACGTTTAATTTGTCAGTACAAAATAATACCGGTAATTAAGAATAACCTTGAGTTAAAAAATTATTGACTGTAAATTCTGGTGGTAGTACTAAACACAAATACTACTTTTTAAAAGTTAAGCATAACAGGTGATTAGGGTGTGTTACTGTCTGTTAATGATCTATCAAAACGTTTATTTTTGTTGTTAAAAATCACCGCGTTTAATGATCACTAAAATACGAGAGTATCTACTAAAATATACGCATTGGAACAATGCTGTTATGACATACAGAGGCCAAAAAAATGTTTAGTCTCTGTATTAACGTTAGTATGAAGAGACCACTTTTTCTGTGAAAATAGCTTAGATGAATAATACACTCAGCTCTTTTCTTTGAAAGTGAAGTATATTATTCGAAAACTTGCTTAGGTACTGATATTCCATATCTTTCAAAATACGATTCAATTTTGCCACTTTTACGGTATTCAAGCATCAGATCAGCTATATCCTTGTAAAATTTTTCAGCCCTAGAGTTTTTAGGAATACTGATGTAAAGAGGATTATCAAATGTGTCTACAAAAGTCATCTTTTCAAAACTATCTTCAAATAACTTTAGATTATGAGATGCCGATGTAACAACTACATCTATCCTTCCTATTTCAAGCATTCTTAATAATTGTTCACTTTTACCTACCAGTGTGAGTTCACTTGCATTGATAACTGAAAAACGGGGCGAGTAAAAAAATACCACGTATAGCGCCAATATTGACAGTTTCTAGATCTTTGTAAGACTTTATATCTGCTTTAAACATGGGCGATTTATAAAATGAAAGGTGTCTTGTATAGTAAGCATAAGGTATTGGACGTAGGATAAGTTCTCGTTCAGGTGTCATAGAGTGACGAATTAACAGGTCAACCTTACCATGCTTGGCTTCTTCAATCGAACGTATCCAAGGCACTTTTAGCCATTTAATCTTGTGTCCCAGTTCACTAAAAATATCGGTAACTAAGTCAGGTACTGGACCTACACATTTGTTACCATCAAAAAAATATTAGGACGATAATCACGGCAATGAGAGGTAAATGTTTCTGAAAATGAGCGAGTCGATAACACAGCTATTAGGCAAATGAGAATACATTTAAAATAATTTTTCATATAATGAATAAATTGAATGTAGATAAATTTAGTATAGGTCTAGTTTAGTTATTCGCCTGATTTTTAGATAAATATGTAACTATTACACAGTAAATCATGAGTTAACTTTCAATGTTTTCAGAAACTTCAACTGTTAATGATCCGCTAACTTACAATGCAATCATACTCTAATGTCAGTTGACAGCTAAATTAGGTCGGTTTTTGGGCATTAGTTACCGTTAATGAGGAATTAGCTTAACTTAGCGTAAAAATCACTCATCATGTGGTTAACATTAATTTTAGTTTGTACAAACTAAAGATATAACATTGAAACGTTTAGCCTACTCTTTTAATCTAATTATTAAAGGGGTAGGGCAATATCGTATTTATTAAAATAAGTCATAAGGTTATTAATGTGAATAAAGATCAATGACTAGTCAACGTAAAACGCTATGTACTATAATCCAAGAGAATTATCCCAAGCAGTTTATTTGTATTTAGGAATGTGATGAAAGTAAAGTTGAAATCTGACGTGAAAATAAAAAAAATTAGCGATAAGGAAATATACCAAGAAATTTTTGATGCTATATTATCATTTCGCTTGCGCCCAGGTACTCGGCTGACTGAAGAAAATTTATCCAAAATATTCAATGTTGGCCGTACAACTATTCGAAGTGCTTTATTGCGACTTTCACAAGATCACATCATTGAAATCCAACCAAACAAGGGCGCTTTTATTGCAAGCCCTACAGCGAAGCAAGGTAAAGATATTCTTGAAGCTCGAAAGTTAATTGAAGTAGAAATTGTTAAAGATGTCATCAAGTATGCAACACCAAGTGATTTTGACTTATTAAAAAAAATAGTTAAATCAGAAGAAGATAATATCGCACATGAACATATGGTTGAAGGTATTCAACTCGGTGGAGACTTTCATCTGATGCTGGCGAAGATATCTAAAAATGAGACGTTAGAGCACATCCTAAAAAGTTTGATACCACAAACCTCTTTAGTCATTGTATTATATGAAAACCCAGACGCGCCCAAATGCTCGCACCTTGAACATTTTGACCTTATTGATGTTATGGAAAAAGGTCTCATTGAAGAAGCAACAAATCTTATGCATCAGCATATTGAAAGTATTGAGGCTCGTTTAAAGTTAAATGGCAAAGAGTTTACTAGTGATTTAGTTGATATTTTTAAACAACGTTAGCTAGCTAAAGGTGAATGGTTGATTTAAATATGGTGAAAATAAAAATTACTGATGATGACTTAGTAAATACACAACAAAAAGCTAGGCTATTAAACAAAAATAAAATATTAAAAGCTGCTGAACAAGAATTTAAGCAATATGGCTTTAATGGCGCATCCATTGCGCGTATTGCCGAAACAGCAATGCTACCCAGAAGTAATATTCATTATTATTTCACTAATAAGCTAGCGCTTTATGGCGCGGTGCTGAGTAATATTATCAATTTATGGAATCAAGCTTTTGCTGATATAAAACCAAACGATGATCCAGCAAAAGCGATTGCAAGCTATATAGATGCGAAAATTGAGTATTCAAGAACTAATCCTACTGCATCAATTATTTTTGCCAGTGAGTTGCTGCATGGAGCACCTTATTTAAGTCAATATTTGAAAAGAGACTTTAAGCAATGGATTGCTGACAAAGCTAACGTTATTGAATCATGGCAAGCGCAAGGTAAGTTAGATGAACAAATATCAGCTTACCATTTGTTGTTTACTATTTGGGGGGCAACTCAACATTATGCTAATTTTTCAGTTGAAATAGAAGCTGCTTTAGACCGACCGCTAACCAATACAGACTTTGATGATGCGAAAAGAACGATAAAACATATTATTTTAAAAGGCTGTGGTATGCCACATGCTGATAAACGCTAACAATAGACTAATCTTTCCTCATTTCTATGAAAAATAGCAAGGGTCATAACCCTTTTGTTAATTCACCTTGTATTAGGTGTTTAATATTAACAATAATACTTCATGGAACACTCTGATTCATGTCATTTGTTATTAGGTTTTATCATGTGATGACGCTCAATAATAGTCTGGAACTATTAGCCACTTACTACCCTTTATTCTCTTTCGTGTTTCTCTTTAGGTCCAAATAAAAAATTTTCTGTATATATGGTTAAAGCTCAATTCGCATTGTTGACAATACTGTTTTCAATTGGTTGTCTTTATTGACAGGTGTTACTGGTTTGTATACATTTACCGGCATTAAAGCGTTAGCTGCCAATAATCAGAGAATGATTAAATAAATGACACTATATCAACAAAAACACTCGCTAAAAGTCAATGCTGACCTAGTTAACTTCATAGAAGAAGAGGTTTTGCTCGGTTTAAATCTTTCAGCAGATACCTTTTGGAAATCTTTATCAACAATAACCGATGAATTGGGGCCTGAAAATAGAGCTTTGTTGGTTAAACGAATTGAACTACAAAAAAAAATCGATGATTGGAATATCGCGCATCAAGAACATTTTGATATCGCCGAATATAAAGAATTTCTTTTTGCTATCGGCTATTTAATTCCCGAAGGCGAAGACTTTCTGATCACCACAAGCAACGTAGACACTGAAGTCAGCTCACAAGCGGGACCACAACTTGTGGTGCCTGCTGCCAACGCTAGATTTGCATTAAATGCTGCCAATGCTCGCTGGGGAAGTTTATATGATGCGCTTTATGGTACAGATGTTATCAGTGATGAAAATGGCGCTGAAAAAACAGCGACTCATAATCCTATTCGGGCAAAAAAAGTTATCGCTTACGGCCGTGAATTTTTAGATAAACACTTTCCCCTCGTTACCGGTTCACATCAGCAGTCATGTGCTTATACGATTGACAATAAAAAGCTTGTGGTCACCTTAGTAGATGGTCGTACTTCACTATTAAAAAATGCTGAACAATTTATTGGCTTTCAGGGGGATAAAAATAAGCTCAGCTCAATTTTACTTAACCATCATGATTTACGGGTGGCGATAGAAATAGATGCAAATTCGGCTATTGGTAAAACAGACGCTGCGCATATAAAAGATATTACTTTAGAATCAGCATTAACCACAATACAAGACTTTGAGGATTCGGTCGTTGCAGTAGACGCCAAAGAAAAGATTCATGTTTATCGCAATTGGTTAGGGCTAATGAAAGGTGACTTAAGTGAAACCATCAATAAAGCCGGTAAAATAACTCAGCGAGTATTAAAAACTGATAAAATTTATCAGGACCTTAACGGAGGCACCTTGAGTTTACCGGGACGCAGTTTATTATTCTGTCGAAATGTTGGTCACTTAATGACTAACGCTGCGATACTCGATAAAGAGGGCTTAGAAATTCAAGAGGGCATCATGGACGCCATGATAAGCACCTTAATAGCCTTACACGATTTACAGAAAAACAATATTCATCGTAATTCAATAAAAGGCAGTGTTTATATTGTTAAGCCTAAAATGCATGGTCCTGATGAAGTGGCTTTTGCTAATAAACTGTTTAATGCTGTTGAAGATGGTTTAAATCTTGCCAGAGATACCATTAAAATTGGAGTTATGGACGAAGAACGTCGCACAACAGTAAACCTTAAAGAGTGTATTAGAGCGGTAAAAAGTCGCGTTGTATTTATTAATACCGGTTTTTTAGATAGAACGGGCGATGAAATTCATACCAGTATGCTACTTGGACCTATGGTGCCAAAGGGTGAGATGAAAGCACAACCTTGGATTAAAGCCTACGAAGATTGCAATGTAGATATAGGATTAGCCTGTGGTTTTTCGGGTAAAGCTCAAATAGGTAAAGGGATGTGGGCTATTCCTGATGAAATGGCTAATATGATGAAAATGAAAGTTGCTCATCCTTTATCGGGTGCTAATACGGCATGGGTACCATCACCAACTGGTGCTACCTTACATGCAATGCATTATCATCAAGTGGATGTATTTGAAGTACAAGAAAATATTGCGAAAAGACCACGCGCAAGTTTAGATGATATATTAACGGTACCCTTATTAAATAACCCTGAACAATTAAGCAAAGATACTATTGAAAAAGAGCTTAATAATAATGCCCAAGGTCTTTTAGGCTACGTAGTTCGTTGGGTTGATTTAGGCATGGGCGCTTCAAAAGTCCCCGACATTAATAATGTTGGCTTAATGGAAGATAGAGCGACATTACGAATTTCTAGTCAGCACATTTGTAACTGGCTAGCACATGGTATTTTATCTGAGTCTCAAGTGAGGTCTTCCTTAGAAAAAATGGCGGTCGTTGTTGACCATCAAAATGCCCATGATCCTTTATATCAGGCGATGTCTGCTGACTTTGCCAGTAGTTTAGCTTTTCAGGCAGCATTAGATCTTGTCTTTAAAGGAAAAACACAGCCCAATGGTTATACCGAGCCTTTACTTCACGCTTATCGGAAAGAATTTAATGAAGCCCAAACAACAAGGAAAAACTAAAATGTCGAATAAAAGCACATATTATGCACCGACAGGTGGATTGCCACCACAAACACAATTGATCTCTGATCGTGCTATTTTTACCGAAGCTTACGCAATTATTCCTAAAGGTGTATTAACTGATATTGTTATCAGCTATCTACCCTTTTGGAATAATATGCGGATGTGGGTGCTGGCTCGTCCATTGAGTGGTTTTTCAGAAACTTTTTCTCAATACATAGTAGAAGTAGCGCCAAATGGCGGTTCTGAAAAACCAGAACTTGATGAAAATGCTGAGGGTGTACTCTTTATCGTTGAGGGTGAAATGGATGTTATTATTGAAGGGAAAAACCATCATATGGCATCAGGCGGATATGCCTATTTACCTGCTGGCGCTAAATGGTCACTTAAAAACAATAGTTTACAAAATGTAAAATTCCATTGGATCCGCAAAGCCTATCAAGTTGTTGAAGGCATCGATGCGCCAGAAGCTTTTGTAACCAGTGACCATGAAGTTGAAGCTATTGAAATGCCTAATACCGGCGGTGTATGGAAAACCACCAGGTTTACTGAACAATCAGATATGCGCCATGATATGCATGTTAACATTGTCACTTTTGAGCCAGGTGGCGTGATCCCTTTTGACGAAACACATGTTATGGAACACGGATTATATGTCTTAGAAGGGAAAGCCGTTTATCATTTAAATGGTGAATGGGTTGAAGTAGAGGCGGGTGACTTTATGTGGTTACGTGCTTTTTGTCCACAATCTTGCTATGCAGGTGGCCCAGGTCCATTTAGATATTTATTATATAAAGATGTAAATAGACATATGCCGTTTATACGTCCGAAAAGTTAGGCTTTGCTGTGCTTCTTTTAGTCGCTCTGTGTGCACTTTTTAGCAAAATATCTAACGTGCTAATAATGTTGGATGTTTTGCTTTAATCTCGGGATAACCATTTTTTATTAGTTTTTTGTTAACCTTAATAACAAGTTTACGTTAGCCGTGTTGCAAAGATAAAGTATCATTTTTATAACAAAAATTCACTTCATCGCACGCCATAACACTAATTTTTACTTTAAAAATCTTGTAATAAACCCTAGCGCGGCAACTAAGTTTACCTCTTTAAAAATATATTATTTGAAAGGACGCTCAAACAAAGAACACGCACTGATGAAGGCGATGAATTTAAAATTTAAGCAGGATGTTTGACCTTCTTCAAATTACTAATTATATTTCAATATATTAGCTTGCATATAAACACATTCGTTTATATGCTTTTAGGGTGAAGATGATAAAAACATAATTGGGTATTTAAATGAGTAAAGTTGTATTAATTGTTGACGATAGTATTGTTTCTCGAATGATGCTTAAAGAAATTGTAAAATCTTATATACCTGGGGTCAATATCATTGAAACTGGAGGCGGAGAGCAGTGCTTGAGCCAAATAACAGCAGACAGTAAAATTGATATTGCAATTTTTGATTATAATATGCCTGGAATGACAGGCTTTGAATTGATTTCTGCTTTAGATAAGCTAATTTCAATTCCTAAGCGGGCTTTGTTAACCGCAAATATTCAAGATGAAATAAAACAGCAAGCTGAGCAAGCGGGTGTTGTTTTTTTAAATAAACCTATAACCGAAGAACTCATTAGCCATTTTTTAAATAGTTAGGAAATAACATGAAGGATAATTTATCTCCACTTGAAATTGATGCCCTCACCGAAATATTTAACATTGGTATTGGTAGAGCTGCTAACTCCCTGAATAAAATGGTATCTCAGCCGGTTGATTTAACTATCCCAAAAGTTGAAATTGTCTCTAATAAAATAGCCAAGTCTAAATTGCAATTTGCTAGTGATACGGAAATTAGTGCTGTAATTCAACGTTTTGAAGGTGACTTTAAGGGCCAAGCCATATTAATGTTTAGTAAAGAAAGTGGTTTGCAATTAGTTAGTACTTTACTTGGTAATAAATTCCCTCCTGAGGCTTTGTCTGACCTTGAGCAAGACTCTTTAGTTGAAATAGGTAATGTGATTCTAAATGCTTGTTTTGGAACGGTTATCAACTTTCTAAAATCTTCAATTAAAATTGAAATGCCGGAGTTTATACAAGGAGATATTAATAAAGTCTATGTATATAGCAGCGAAAATGATTGGTCTTTATATATAAAAGTTAAATTCACTTTGCCTGATGATAATATTGAAGGTTTTATCTCTTTTATTATGGATATTACCTCATTAGAGATTTTTCAAGAATCTGTGCGAAAATTTGTTTTTGGCATTACCAATAAAAGTGAAGCCTAGCACTGCTATGAATAATTTAACAAAAGATATTTTGTTTAGTTCTGTCAATGAGCTTTCTCTTGGCATTATCATTATTGATGAAAATCATCAGGTTGTTTTTTATAATCAGTGGATAAAAGATCATTCTGCTATAGCTGATGATAAAGGTTTTGGTTGTAAACTTGGTGATATTTTAGAGGGATTCAACGACTCTCGCTTAAGTGATGCTTGTAGTGAAGCGTTAACGTTAGGATTGCCAACAAAACTTTCTAATACTTTTAATCCTAAACCTTTAGCTTTATTTCATAAAAGTCATGTCGGTGATAGCGATTACCGTATACAACAACAAATATCGATTAAAAGTATCAATACTTGCCCCAATGAACGCTTGTGTGAAATTCTTATCCAGGATGTTTCTAGTTCGGTTAAAAAAGAATTAATGTTGAAAAGTCTCGCCGATGATAATAAAAAGCAACAATTAAAGGCAGAATTAGCTAATAGAACAAAGTCACAGTTTTTGGCTAATATGAGTCATGAAATTAGAACGCCAATGAACGGTGTTTTAGGCATGTTGAATTTATTATCAACGACTCAGCAAAGTCAAGAGCAAGCTCATTTTACTCGATTAGCGCATTCAAGTGCCGATACCTTGCTTCATATTCTTAACGATATCTTGGATTTTTCAAAAATAGAAGCCGGCAAACTTGAAGTTGAATTGATTACTTTTGATGTTTTAAGAAATTTAGGCGATTTGGTCCAGTCTTTATCGATGAGCAGTAAAGAGAAAGAATTAGAAATTATTCTTGATGTCACTGGTGTGTCTCACCAAATGGTCATAGGTGATCCCGGTAGATTAAGACAAATAATTACTAACCTAGTTGGCAATGCAATAAAGTTTACCCCCGCGGGGGAAATTGTTGTTAAAGCAAAGACAGCTTTAAATGACAATGGAGATATAACCTTAAGTGTCAGTGTTATAGATACAGGGATTGGTATACCAACGGATAAATGTTCGATACTTTTTGATGCGTTCACTCAAGTCGATGTATCGACAACACGTGAGTATGGCGGTACAGGTTTAGGCTTATCTATTGTAAAACAATTATGTCAATTAATGGGGGGCAGCATTACTGTTCAAAGTGTCTTTGGGCAAGGCAGCGAGTTCAGTTTCAATATCCAATTAAAACCAAGCACAGAAAAGCCGCAAACTCAGTTAGGTACTCATTTAAATGGGATCAAAATTCTAGTTACTGATGATAACCCTACTAATCTTGAAGTCCTTAGCAAACAACTCGGTCTTTTGGGGGCTAAAGTTATTCAAGCTAACAGTGGTAGTAAGGCATTGGCTATATTGAAGCAATACGATAGCCATTATTTTACTCTGGCTATTATTGATATGAAAATGCCGAGCATGTCAGGTAGTGAGCTAAGTGCTGAGATCAGAAGAATTAAGTCACTTGATGAGCTTAAAATAGTGATGTTAACCTCAATGGATCAGATCGTTAAAGGTCCTTTGTCATCAACGTCAGGATCTTCAGATTATTTATTAAAACCTGTAGTCATTGATGAATTACTTAATATCTTAGATGTTACGCTTAACAAGGCATCGCTATTAAAAAAGACGGCTGGCGTTTTAGCTAGCCCTGGAAGTCATATGTTAGACAATAAAAGCCAGACCGCGAAAGCAAAAATATTGTTAGTTGAAGACAACCGAATTAACCAACAAGTCGCTTTAGGTATACTAAGAAAGTTTGATTATTCTATTGATATAGCGGTCAATGGTATAAATGCAATCGATATTTTAGAAAAGCAAAATCCAGAGCATCCTTATGACCTTATTTTAATGGATTGCCAAATGCCAGAGATGGACGGTTATCAAGCCACTGAACATCTAAGAAATAATATGGACAGTGCTTTGTTCTCAACTATCCCTATTATTGCAATGACAGCAAATACCATGAAGGGTGATAAAGAAAAATGCTTAGCATCGGGTATGAATGATTATATTTCTAAACCGATAAACCCTAAACTATTGGAAGAGAAGATTAGTTATTGGTTGAAAAATAATAATTGATGTTAGCAATCAAGTATCACTAAAATTAACTATCATCGCTCATTACTTATGTTATCTGAAGACCATCAAAAGCAACATTAGCAGTAAAACTAAATGTTGTTAATCGTGCAGTACAAGATCTTCGCCATGAAGCAAACTAATATATGCTGAGCAACATTTTCTAATAACCTTGCTAACGGTATACAGAGAAGAACATATATTCCTAGTTGTATTATTGGCGTTTGAGTTCCTTCACATAATGTAGTGATTTGTTGATAAACTGACAGCTTTAGGCTCTTCAGTCGAGACTGAAGTATAAGTTACTTTGGTGATATCAGACATACCATTAGTGCTGTTATCGCCATCAACAGTCAACAAATAGCAAATTGCTACACACCCTTTAAATTGAAAAATCATTTTATTACCTTCATCATTAATATTCAGATGATAAATTTGTTAGTTGTTTATGAATCAGTATTAGGTTGTCGCATCAGCTTTAAAATATTGATAAAATACTTATAATTTACACGACTAGTCCCAGGATTAACCATTCGATGATGGCCTAGCAAAAGGAGCATATTTAAAGATGTTAGAAATAGCAGTTATCTACTTAGTTGCAGCACTTGTTGCAGTGCCAGTCGCAAAAAGACTCGGCTTGGGGTCTGTTTTAGGTTACCTGTTAGCGGGAATTTTAATTAGCCCTAACTTACTCGGCTTGGTTGGCGATCAAACCAGTGTTATGCACTTTGCTGAGTTTGGTGTTGTGATGATGCTATTTTTAGTTGGCTTAGAATTACAACCCGCCAGATTATGGAAACTGCGTCACTCTATTCTAGGCTTAGGCGGCTTACAAGTTGTAGCAACCACCGCGCTTATTTTTGCACTTTGTTTTTACTTATTCAGTTTGCCTTGGCAAACATCGTTAGCAATAGGGTTAATGTTGGCACTGTCTTCAACGGCGATTGTTTTGCAAACATTGACAGAGAAAGGTTGGATCAAGCAAGACGCGGGTCAAAATGCTTTCTCAGTACTACTTTTTCAAGACATCGCGGTCATTCCTATTCTCGCGATATTACCACTACTTGCTTTTCAAGACTTAAGTACCGCACAGTCTTCTGGGCATAGTTTAATCGCTCACTTACCTGTTTATGGTCAGGTTGGTGTTTCTCTTTCAGTCATTGCAGCCATTATTTTAGCGGGTAAATACATTTCATCGCCATTATTTCGTTATATTGCCGAAACAAGGTTACGTGAAATATTTACCATTGCGGCATTACTACTCGTTATTGCCATCGCACTTATTATGGAAAAAATAGGTTTGTCTCCTGCGCTAGGTACATTTCTAGCGGGTGTCGTGCTGGCTGAAAGCGAATTTAGGCACGAACTAGAGGTTGATATTGAACCCTTTAAAGGACTCCTGCTCGGTTTGTTCTTTATAACCGTAGGTGCTTCAATAGACTTTCCTTTACTCTTTGATAAAATTACCCTAGTTACGCTAACGGTGTTAGCCCTTATCACGATTAAAGCACTGGTTCTTTTTGTCTTGGCACATTTTTTTAAGATGAAAGGCAGTCAAAAGATACTGTTCACTTTAGCTTTAGCACAAGGAGGTGAATTTGCTTTTGTTTTACTTTCATTAACAAGTAATCTACTTATTACCACGCCAGAGCAGACTAAGTTAATTACACTTATCGTTGCTATATCAATGCTTTGTGCGCCATTACTGTTGATTGTATATGAGAAGGTGTTGGCTAGAAAAACGTCTGCTGCCCCTGAATTTGATGCCATAAAAGACCTCGAACCGACAAAAAATGTTATTATTGCTGGTTATGGACGTTTTGGCCAAATAATAGGTCGTCTATTAACGGCTCAAGGCTACCATTTGTCGATTCTCGATCACAGTGCAAGCCAAATAGACTTACTTAGACGTTTTGGTAACAAAGTTTTTTATGGTGACGCCGCTCGACAAGATTTATTAGCAGCTGCAGGGGCCCAAGACGCAAAAATGCTTGTTATTGCCGTAGACGAACCCGATAAAACCTTAGATATTATTAAATTAGCTCACAAACACTATCCGCACTTAAAAATTCTTGCACGTGCGATTGACCGACGACACGCTTATCAAATTATGCAGCTTGGGGTAACAAGTCTTAAACGAGAAACTTTTGACTCTGCGGTAAATTTTGGTATTGAAGCATTAGTGTTACTTGGCAACGATCCGGTTGAATCGGCTAGGGCAGGAGAGCTTTTTACTGAACATGATACTGAGTCAATGACAATTTTGGCTGATAAATGGGGTGATGATAAAAGTTATGGGGTAGCGGTTAAACAACGTAGTGAAGATTTGAAACAAGTATTACAAAACGATAAAATTGAGCAAAACAAGTTAAAAACTTGCCAAAAAAACAACTGATAAAAGTACTAATAAATCGATGTTATTAGTACTTTATTAAAGTATTCAGCATTTATTGGGGGAATGGCCAAGACAATAATTAATTTAGCCTTTTGCCCAGCGCTAGTTATGCATTTTTCTGCCATGCAAATTCTTTGAATGGTGCGTCTGTTGGCGTACTCGCAATGTGATTGGTATAGTTACTGATCACTTTTTGAGACAGCCCTAATATTATTTCTAATATTTGCTGTTCACCATACCCAGCCTCTACGAAATTTGCTAATTCTGTATCGCTAACGTGTCCGCGGTTACGAACAATGATCAAGGTCATATCTTGAAGTGCTTGTAACTTAGCCGTTGGCATTGGCGATTGATTACGCAAAGCCTCGGTTATTGCTGCGTCTACTTTCATTGAATGAGCAATAGCGGTGTGCGCGGGTACACAGTAATTACAACCGTGCTCAACATTTATTGTTTGCCAAACAACAGTCAATTCTTCTGCATCAAATGAGGTGTTTGTAAATAGCTCATGAAGTTTTTGATAAGCTTCAAGTAGTTGAGGTGAGCTAGCAAGTACACCGTGTAAATTTGGTAACATGCCAAAAGCTTTAACTGAGCCTTCTAAAAGTGGCTTACTTGCTTGTGGAGCAGATTCAATGGTATGTATTGTTAAAGTTGTCATTTTACTTTCCTTATCATTAATTTAATTTTATTGACCAGATTAAAAATTCACAGTGAATAATTATTTCATGTCTATGGTGCTTATTTACAAACAACGTACCGATCGGTATGTCTTGATTTTTATATTGTACCGATCGGTACATTAAGGTCAATCGTAATGAATAAAATAAATTTTATCGATTTAAAGTGCTAGAGATTAAGTCATGTTAATAAGTAAATAAGGTGTTTACCTATGCTGATTACTTATACTCAAGAACGAAAGGGTAATTGAGAGTGAAGTGGAGGTCTTATAGTGACGTATTGGCGGAAGGTAAAACTTTAAATACTCAGAGAAATAAAAGTAAATAGCACATCATTTTTAGTTGTGCATAGCCTTGTAATTTTCGTTTATAAAAGAGTAATCTCTTTAGTTAACGCCGATACCTTTAAGCATACTATCTACCGTATATTCAAGTTGTGATTTAGCTACGCCAGAACGAGCCATAGAAGCAGTGCCTTTTAATAGCGTATATAGGCTTAAACTGTTTGCGTCGGCATTTTTATTTAGCCCTAAAGCGATGGCCTCTAAATCTTGATTAAAGAAATCAACATACAATTGTTTAGGAATGACTTCAGCATCTTTGAGTATCATTTTTGCCTGTTCAGGAATATCACCACTTACCAGTTCTGATTGACATAAAACTAAGTAGCATCCTTTTGCTAGGTCATCGCTGCACTGCATAGTTACAATTGACATCATATGATTTTTCAAACGATTTTTTAAGGAAAGATCAGGTGTAAATAGTAATGCCATATGAGGTTTCATTTTAGTCTCAATATAGCACTGTGTGGCTTTAACAAATAAGGCTTCTTTGTTACCAAAAGTACTGTACATACTTGGCTTGTTAATACCCATCTGTTGAGTTAAATCGGTGAGTGATGCGCCAACATAGCCTTTTTGCCAAAAAACATTCATTGCAGCATTTAATGCGGTACTCTCATCGAAGGATCTTCTTTTACCTTTTATCACAATATTAGCCTATAAAATTAACTCACTTCATTGTACCTAACGGTACAGCTGCTTTCAAGTCGCAAAAAATAGACATGGTTAGGAAAGGTTTACAGCAAAAGTGATTAATTCTAGCATAGGATATACTCACTTAAATGTAAAAAGGCTACCTGAGTAACCTCTTTATAATATTACTCTAACTTTATTTAGTTATCTGAATGCGCTCAATTAAGTTTTCATGTTTTGTACTTTCGTCCATTGAAAAATCTAATTGAACTAAGGCACTTTTTACCGTGTGGCCAGTGGCCGAGTATTTCCACTGTTTTAATGCTGTTAAAGCGGCTTGGTCAAATACATAGGCAGGTTTTGCATTAACTACCTCTACATTTTCAACCGTACCATCTGCCATGACATCAAACTTTAGTACGACTGAACCCTCTATATTATTTTTTGCTGCCTCTGCTGGATAATGAGGATTAACACGCTGCATAGGCTGAAGATGAACTGACTCTGCGACTTTATCTCCAAGACTTTCCTGTTGGTTTCCTGCGTAACTTAATCCTGAAAGCAGGGTAACCGTGGTTAATATTGCGGTAGCCAGTATTAATTTTGAGGTTTTTTGGCTAGTTCTTAAATTGTTAATTCGTTCTAACATCATTTTTTTATCTCCATATTTTTTAAATGATAGTTGGGCAAATGCTAATGAAGGCGTCGACTGAGCCGCCACTAACAGCGCTTTACTATAGTTAATCCTGCTCTCTTTTGGTTTGCGCGCCAGAACGAGTTGATCACAGGAGAGTTCTTGATCTTGACGAAACCTAAAATAGCCGAGCCAAGCAAGAGGGTGAAACCAGAATAACGTTAAAAAAGTTAGCGCAACTAGGTTCCAATAAATGTCATTTCGATCAAAATGACAAATTTCATGTTCTAGAATTAGTTTTTGTTGCTCACTACTGTAAAGCTCAAAAAAATCTTCTGGAATAATAAGTTTTTGCTCTACCAAACCCACCAACATCGGGCTATAAGTAGCTGTACTTTGGAAAAGCAATATATTTGCGGGTAACACTAATGGCACCATAGACTTATTAATAGCGGTGAGCTGAAGGTGCTTGTTAAAGATATGATAAGTTAATAAGCCATAAGTTATCATGGCAGCCGCAACAATTAGCCAAACATAGAAAGCCCAATACAGCGAAAGGCTTTGTTGAAGTTCAACCGTTGGAGTTATCAAATAACGTTTTATTTCAAATATTTTTGATAGGCTATTTTGCTGCCAAGGGAGTGGTAAACTATATATTACCAGCCCTAATGGCACGACTAACCACAGTAAATAGGTAGTACTAGCGCCTAAATAATGTATCAGCCATTTATGTCCAACTAATAATATAGTTAGCAACAATGTTAAGGGCAGCAATAAAGTAAAGAGGGTATTAATCATTTTCTTGCTCCCATTTTGTAATGAGTAGCTTTAATTCATCAATATCTTCTTTCTTCAAATTGTTTTTTTTCGCAAAACCAGCAACTAATGGTGATACTCTTCCTCTGAATAACCGTTCAATAAAACTTTGGCTTTGAACTTCCGTATAGGCATCTCGTTCAAGTAATGGAAAATAAAGATAATGGCGTTCTTGTTTTTCAAAACCTATCGCCTCTTTTTTGACCAGACGACTTATCAGCGTTTTCACTGTTTTATCGTGCCAGGGTTTATGTTTATTAAGTTGTTCAATAATGCTATTTGCTGTAGCTGGGTGTTTAGCCCACAACGCTTCTAAAACTTCAAATTCTGTATTAGTAATTTCAGACATATTTTAAATATTACAGTTGTAATCGATGTACTGATATTACACTTGTAATCACCGTTGTCAAGCTTCTGTGAACTTAATGGGATTTCTATGTCTATTGGTAATCTGGTCTGCATGCATCAGTGGAAAATTAAACACCCCCCTGACATTCACCTCATTTTAAAGTGATTTCTTCTTGACAGAGATAGGTGAACTACCCACCGACGCCGCTCCGCGTCGATCAGTGGGTTTTCTCGACAGATTCGATAAATATCTCAAAAATAGTCGATATCAAACAAGGTAAGTCAATTTATAACACAGAATAAAAATAACTAAAGTGTTGGGGTTTTTAGTTTTATTTTGCTTAAAGTATTGATCGGGTTTAAAGTTTATATAAACAGAATAATGATATTTAAGCTTTATCGCAGCAGTCGTTTTTAAAAGCAAAGGTCATGGTAGGTCGTTATGTTTATAATTAAATATGTAGTGGTGATGCTTTATTGTATGGGCGTTTACCAATATTCAAGAAGCACTCGGAGTTTTAATAATTGGTTATTTGATTATATTTTACCTAAACAACCAGGCAATATATCTAAACGTTGTGGCATACAATGGTTATTATTGGATTTTAAAGACTCTCAAAACACTGAGTCTTTAATGACTTGTTTAGATGTCTTTAGTGATGAAATTGTTAATAGCCCTAGACTTTTAAAAATAAGCTTACGTATACGTAGCACTTTGAAATATTAATAGCCGTTAAAAGCTATACTCAGTTGCTGATATGCCGTTATCCAAGAGGAGGAAAGATAAGTACCGGAGACTTTATATTTTTAGGGTTCTTATTTATAGTATTAATATTTACCACTAAAATGGCAACAAAAGGTAAGTTAACATTCAACGTTTTATCGAATAAATTTTTGGTGGCATATAAGTTTGAAAAAGTTATCACTATCTCATCTGAACTTTACAAAAACGGTTTTAGTATATTTGATTTAGGTGATTATGAGCTGATTGAAAATATACTGAAAAAAGTGAATCAAACAGATGAAACTTATATATTTGACTATAAATATGCTACAAGTAACCAAGCTACTCAACTCGCTACTCAACGCGTCGTTTTTATAAAGTTTTCCAATGATTTATTATATAATTTTGATCTGAAACCTGAGAGTTTCTATGACAAACTTAAGCAAACAATAGGTTATGAAGATATTGATTTTGCTGATTTCAAAGAATTCTCTAAACGTTATGCATTACACTCGTTAGAGAGAAAAAAAATTGAAAAATTTTTTCCACATGAACTGATGAAAATATTGGCAAAAAAGGATGGTGTTTTCATCGAATCTAGGAAAAACTGCTTACTAATATATAAAAAAGAGTGGCATGAATTCTCTGAATATGAACCCTTATACGAAGAAACCCTTAAGTATAAACAGCTCCTATTAGCTAGTATTTAATTGTTTAGTCGCCTAATCACAACGAGCCAGCTTTATATCTGTCAGGGTTGGGGGCGCTAGAGTGCAAGTAAAGACCTTAAATTTAATTTTTGTACCGATACGCCGAATGATAGGCAAATAACTAGTGGATAATTAAATCAGCTGTGGAGCCTGTAACAGATTTTGTGTAACTGCCCGTTTTAAATAAAGTCCTTTAAGCGGTCTTCGAATTCAATCATAAATCGATTCAAGGCCGTTTTCCAGTTTCTTATCGGCATCGTCCATTTCTTGGAT
>NZ_VOLR01000024.1 GCF_007954355.1 Colwellia hornerae | reverse complement strand
GGCACTACTGGTGTCATTTTTATAGTTTTTGACAAACAATCATCCATACATAACCTATCCTTTAAACGAATAATTGTCGAAATGGTCATAATTAAATGAGCAAAGGCTAATGTCCGGTTTCGTATCAAAGAACTAAACCGCTCCGCGGTATTGGAGATCGCTGTTAACGCTATACTCCTAATTCTTATCTATTTTCCTAAACTTAATGTTGAGGCATACCGCTTCATCATTTAGGAGAATATCTCATGAACATCAGTCCTTACTTTTCAGTAATATTGCGCCAACGTATCAACGAAGATATGACCATGCGTAAACTAGCCACTAAAACACAAATTGCGTATATCCGTGGCGTCAATAATCTCTGCGACCATTTACAGCACTCACCTGAAACCACCACCCAAGAAGAATTACGCGAATTTCAACTCTTCATGGTTAATCACGGTGTTTCAGGGATAACGGTCAATGCCACGCTATCGGCACTTAAGTTCTTATTCAGGATCACACTCGATAAACCTGAGGTCGTCGCACGGGTTTGTTCCGTGACGGTTGCGCGTAAATTGCCTGTGGTGTTGAGTTTAGAAGAGGCTAAGCGCTTTATATCTTGTGCGACGCATCCTAAATTCAAAGCCGCGTTAGCCGTCGCTTATGGCTCGGGTTTACGTGTCAGTGAAGTGGTGTCGTTAAAAGTAAGTGATATCGATAGTGACCGTATGCTCCTACATGTTGAGCAAGGTAAAGGCAGTCGTGATCGCTATGCACTGTTATCACCCGCACTGGTTGATCACCTTCGGGATTGGTGGCGTTTTGCGAACCATGAAGGGCAAATGTTTAAAGGTAGCTGGTTATTTCCAGGCTTGAACCCTATCGACCACATGACCGCTCGTCACCTGAGTCGAGTATGTAAGCAAACGGCTAATGCCGCCAGTATTGAGAAGAATGTCTCTATGCATACCTTACGTCATAGCTTTGCGACTCACTTACTTGAGGCAGGTGTCGATATTCGGGTGATTCAAGTATTGCTTGGGCATGCTCAACTGAGTACTACGGCGAGATATACGCAGGTAGCGACAGACTTACTCAGGCAGGTTATTAGCCCATTAGATGCTTTGTCGATAAAGCATTGAGCCGCTCATGCCTCGCCCAACACGGGAAGTCGCCGATGTATTTCGAGCGAATGGTCAACATTGGCGTGAGAGTCATGCAGGACATGTCAGTGTAGACCAACTTAAAGTGATGTCTGCCGTTGAACATTGCCGCAGTGAGGTGCTCGGTGGTCATGTTTTACATTGCCCTGCGTGTGAGCATATTCAAATTGCGTATAATTCGTGTCGCAATCGGCATTGCCCGAAGTGCCAAGCGAGCGCAGCGAAACGGTGGTTAGCCGCACGACAAACAGAGCTATTGCCTGTCGACTATTATCATGTGGTGTTTACATTGCCGCAGCCTATCAGTGACTTGGCCTATTACAATAAGTCGTTGATGTATGGGGCATTGCTCAAAGCAGCGGCACAAACGTTGTTAACCATTGGCGCAGATACCAAGCATTTAGGTGCTCGCTTAGGTGTGACGTTTGTCTTGCATACATGGGGCAGTGCCATGACGCATCATCCACATGTGCATGGCATTATTCCTGGCGGTGGATTATCACTCGATGGTGAACAATGGATATCATGTAAATCAGGATTTTTCTTACCTGTACGAGTGTTATCACGTTTATTTCGGCGATTATACCTTGAGACGTTACGCGAAGCCTTCGAGCATAATCAGTTGCTGTTCTTTGGTGAGTGCTTACCTCTTAAGGAAGAAAAAACCTTTTTGGTTTGGCTAAACCGTCAACGAAAAATAGACTGGGTGGTGTATGCCAAACGGCCGTTTGCAGGGCCCGAAGCGGTATTGGCCTATTTATCTCGATACACTCATCGAGTTGCTATCGCGAACTCTCGCCTAGTGAGCATGGATAATGACACGGTGAGTTTTAAGTGGAAGAATTATCGGGTTAAGGAGCAAAACCGACACCGCGTGATGACGTTGACGCAAGATGAGTTTATCCGGCGATTTTTACTGCATGTATTGCCGAGTGGTTTTCACCGTATTCGGCATTACGGTTTGACGGCTAATACGGGTCGTAAAAAGAACTTGCATAAGGCGCGAGAATTACTGCATGTCAAAGTGCCTGTGGTGGCATTGGCTGAAAAGGAAATGGATGATAAAAACGCACATGATCAAGCACCAACGTTTATTTGTCCGTGCTGTGGCGCAGGGATGGAAGTCACCGAAGTTTTACCACACTTATATTTACCGCGAGCGCCGCCTTTATTGCCGGGCGCGTGATTAGCAGGAGCATAAATTTATTGACGAGATTGATAAGGGGTAACGCTGTCCAATTTACGCAAACGTGTCGAAACTAGGCTAAAATAAAAACGTATGAGAGGTAATGAACATGTCGAAAAGTGTAGTAAAACAATCTAACGTAGCCTTCGCAAACACTCCTTCCTGTTTAGAGTAAGAGATAATTAAGCAATCCCCATAGCACTGAGTTTGGTTCCCGCGGTTTCCACATTGAAGGCCTTTTAGACATCAGCCGTCAGATGATGAGCTAGTGGGTAGACTTGTGCTGTGGCTGATATCTAAAAACCTTAACTTTGCTGACTATTTTCAGGTCGATTTTTCAGTAATAAAAAGGTTTAGCAATGTGGCCAGCCTGTGTGAAAACTATTTTAAACTAACGTAATTCGATAATATGGACGAAAAAAGGCTCTGTAGAGTAAATTCTGTAGTATGTCTGATGTAAAACCACCTGTTAATTTACGTAGCGTCTCATAAAAAATTTACGCAGGGAGTTTTCACACAGCCTTTGGCACAAGTGAACGATGACCACAAAGCGAAAAAATAAATTATTAAACTTTTATAAAACATAACGTCCAAACGCCCAACATGTCCATTTGAAGAATTGGCTAACAAATAAAGTTAACCAATTTTTCGGCTTTATTAATCATCCAAGATAAAACCAACAATCCCCCCAATGGCGGCACCAATGACTATGCCTTGTGGACCAAATCTAGCACCTATCAATGCGCCAGTCGTTGCTCCTTTCATAGCGCTATCTGAAATGTTGTTACTCATTAGATTATTTTCCTTGGATATTGGTTGTTCATACCGACAGCCGTATATTTAAGTCGTCTTTCAGTGGAGTGTATTTTAGGTAAGTAAGTCATTACACCTTAAATTTGATGGCGTAATGAGCACTCAGTTTTAATGGACCAACTGCTGTAGCTAAGCCCTGCCCATAAAAGGACGTGTTGGGCGTTTCATTTATAGATAAAAACAAACAGGTGCTGTAAACTGGTATCATTAAGTGACCATTAGGACTAGATTATGCAATCAAAATTTTCAGAAGATGTCATTCCATTATCAGATCTTAAAATCAATCCGGGTAAGGTAGTTAATCATGCTAAAGATTCACATCGACCGATATTAGTAACAAGTCGTGGCCGTGGTATCGCTGTTGTTCAAGGCTTAGATGATTATGAAAAAGCGATTGAAGAACTCGCTTTTACAAAAGCGATAGCTAAAGGCATGTTAGATATTAAAGAAGGTAATAAATCTAGTCTCAACGATGTTAAAGCAAGGCTTGGTTTATCATTGTGAATATTGAGTTTTCAGAATCAGCTATATATGATTTAGAGGACATCAGAATATATTACACAGAGCAGCAAGTACCGCTTGTTGGCGAGAGTTTTATTTCTGCAATAATAGCTCATATTGAAACATTACCTGATAACCCTAAAATAGGCAGACAGGTACCTGAGTTTGCTATGTCATCAATCAGAGAGTTAATTCATTCTCCCTTTCGTATCGTTTATGTATTAAACGATACGAATATTCAAATAATCAGGGTGTGGCGAAGCGAAAGACTAATGCAATTACCATAAAGTAATCTGGTGCTATTCTGTGAGTTTACCAAACCAATTGATTACGTTATATTCCAAGCTATAACATGAGTAACAAAGAGCCTGTAACAGATTTTGTGTAACTGCCCGTTTTAAATAAAGTCCTTTAAGCGGTCTTCGAATTCAATCATAAATCGATTCAAGGCCGTTTTCCAGTTTCTTATCGGCATCGTCCATTTCTTGGATGCCGCATCTATCGCTAGATAAACCACTTTTCTCGCTGAATCATCAGACGGAAATAGCTTACGTTTCTTAATCGCCTTTCGAATCACACTGTTCAGTGACTCTATCGCATTCGTTGTATAGATGGCCTTGCGAATATCCTGAGGGTATTTGAATAGCGTATTTAGGTTCGCCCAATGCGCTCGCCAAGAACGACTGATTTGTGGGTATTTATCATCCCAACGTAAGCAGAAATTATCGAGTTCAAGTCCCTTTAGCCATCTCATTGCTTTACCTATTCTTTATTAAAAAAAACCCAGCGAAAGCTGGGTTTTTTGATCTTGTCGAACTATCAAAATCGCTATTTTAGTATTTTGTCTTCACAAGTTTGTGGGCTAAAACCATATTTTTCGACAACTACGGCTTTAGCATTTTCACAGGCACTTTCAGTAGCTCGGGTTTCAATGACTTCTACCACAGTTGCATTTGGTATACTGCTAGTTCCAAAGCCTGTGCTTAATGACAGTTTAGAATTGTCGAAACTACTTAAACCACATACGCTAGCGGCATTACAGGAGATAAACAAAATATCATTGAATCGTGAAGAGCCGGTATCATCAACACCCGCTTCAGAACTGCTGGAATCAGTCAAAGGTGTCAGAGAACTAAACTGATAGTTTCTACGGTTTGCTCCTTCTGTTTCATTGAGGATCACATCAATCGTGTAATTCGTACTTGGGCTACCGCTATAATAATGAACATCAATATCAAATTGTCCATTGTTATAAGCAGCATTACCTTCTGCGCGATAAGAAATAACCTCAGGGCCAAAGCCACTAATATCATCTCGATCCAAATTGCCTAAGCTTGCGGTCTTATTGCGATACCAAATAGTTTCATCTAATGGATCTTTAGAGTAAATATCAATATCCGTTGCTGTGTCCCAACGAAGTACAAATACTACACGTGATGCAATTAAGGCATTCACACCTGTTGAGCCGGCAGCAACACCGTTCAAAATAATAATTTCTTCACGAGTTGTTGGTGTATTACCATTGAAGCCTTGAGCCTTAACATTATTGGCGCCCAGAGACATCACAACATCTCCAGAAAAATCCCCATTTGTACTCATGGGAACAACAGTAGTAATACCGTTTGCAGTAATGTGAACGTCATTAGTAAACTCCCTTCCCTCTGCTGGTATGCTACCTGATATAGAAACAACACGATCGTCGACAGCTTCACCCGATTGATGACTGTTAATAATGGTATCAACATTCAGTTCATCGCGAACTCGAAAGGTAACGCTAACGGTTGCATTGGCATCTTCATCAGCATTAACCAAAGTCACAAATAGCTTGGGCAAATTGCTCCCCTCTTCACCATACACAAAACTTGATTGAACAGATGTACTAAACCAGGTATGAGGTACGCCATCAATGGTATTGGTACTAACGAAACCAGAGTCGTTACTGGCGATAGACACATACACTTGTGAAGTTGATTGAACTAAGATCTCAGCAACTTTGCCAGCAGGCATAGCCCCCGTTAATGCTGGAACTTCAAATGAAATAGCACCGGCACTTTTTACCTGAGCAACATTCTGCAAAGTGTGAGTCGTTCCATTTGGTTGGGCAATCACATCGGCTAACGAAGTACTTATGCTCGGTGAAAAGCGATAGTTAGGTTTGTCAAAACTAAAACCTACATTAGTTTCATTGGCATCCAATGCTGTCATACTATTTTTAAGCTGCGTAGCAACACTGTAAAAACTTAATGCAGCAGCCAAGGTTGCATTATTGCTGGCCTCGAAGTGGTCACCAAAATTACAACCCATACCGCTCAACAACCCATTTAGGTTCTTTAATGCCAGTGGATCAGAAGTGGCGGTATGATTGAAGACTTCTTGCATAGTTTCAGTCATAGTTGGGCATTTTTCGTCTAAAAGTTTAAAAAACGAAAATCGCTGATAAGGACGGTGTCGATCTTTTCCTAAACCTGTTGTTAAGCCAATTTCAAGTATACGTTGTCCCGATCTTTCTTTCTCTTTGTAGGAATTGATATTGTCAAATATAACATCTTCAACCCAACGAGCCGTTCCTTCATATAACCAAGCTGTTCTGCCATTACTACCATTAATAACTAATGACTTGTTAGGCAGTTCTGAGTCTGGATGACCTTGTGCATGGTGATAGTATTCATGCACTGAGGTACCTTGTATCATCGTAGACGAATAAGTATTGCGATCCGTGATGTGCAGAATTTTGCTATTTTCAGCTGGATTAACATAGCCCAGATAATTCATAGTTTCAATGCGCACTGTAAACTCATCGTCAAAACTCAAGTTTTGACGAGTAAATTCTGGTCGTGCATCAACTAACCATGAAACCATCAGTTCTTTAGAGACATTGGTCCAACGCAGAGTATTGCTGCCCCAGTTCTCCACGGTAATAATTACATCAGTATCAAGAGTACTAGTACATTCAAATTCATCGATGTTTACAGTAAGAAATGTCTTTTGTGCACAGCTAATACCTGCTTCACTAACAGTTTCTACAAGTCGGTTACTTGCAACATTACTGGTAGCATTAGCCGTTAAACTTGTGCTAGTAACGGGTTGCTCTTTATAGCCAAAAAATCCTAGCGCCGGCAATTGTGAGAATTGAAACGACACAAAAGGAGACTGTTCAGTACCGGAAAACTGACGATTAAATCCGCCAACTGACCAAACTGGCTCAACAGACTCTGATACTTTTCCAAAGATATAATAACGAACATCATCTAGCTTAACACCGCTTGGCAGGTCACTTAAAGAAAAGCGAATATCAACTTCAGCGTCGATTATGTCATTGACAATCACCCCATCTGTAAGCGCAACCACGCCAAAGGGTAAATCGGCTATGTCGACTTTATCTACTTTTCTGAGTGTCAACGTCGCCATTGCATCCCCAAGCTCAACCTGCTGTAAACGAACACCATTTAGAGTAGAGTCAGCTTCGGTGATTGTTAACTGTGAGGTGGTATCATCATAGCTTGTAGATAGCGCATCGGTTTGCCCTACATTGAAAGCAATAGTTGCATTCGAAAACTTGCTGCCATCGTTAACCGTTATATCTACAGACAAGTCACCGCTAGCGAGCGTAGCAGGAGGAACCCAGCCTATTACACCGTCGTTGAAATCTATGGTCATGCCCGCTGGAGCATTACTCAAAGAGTAAGTTAATGGGTTGTTGCCGGTATATTTTGGATCAACCTGGTAAACAAAAGGTACACTTGGCAATATTGCTAATGCGTTGGTTTGTACTGTAATGACCAACTCAATTCCTTTTAGAGCAACATCTTCGGGATCCATTCCATGGTAGAGTGTATCCGTTGAAGTGGCTGCAGAGATCTCGATTAGGTAATCTTGTTCACCATTTACAACATTTGGGTTTTGCCCATAAACACTGACTAATTGAGGTGTGCTCCAATTTGTTGATGTGAACGTCAAAGCACTTTGCTCCGAAATACCCTCTAATTCATCTGAAGAGGCAACATTAATACTAACATCTGCACTTGGCTGACTACCCATTTTTACTGAAAATTGGGCAAGAGAATTAACACTTGCTGTATTGCCAATGACATTTCCAACGATAAATAAAGGGATAGGTCGGCCTAAAACGATAACTGTATCGGTGGCAGTGTCGCCGTCGTTATCGGTTACAGTAAGTAGAAACTCAAACTCAATATTTCCAGATAAGTCAGGGATAACTATACTGGTTGACATAGCTTGCAATGAAGTCAGCGATAAAAGTGGCGAACCGTTGTCTACCTGTGACCACAAATAAGAACTAATAGTACCGTCATCATCACTGCTATTGCTGCCATCAAGGTCAACACTTTGGCCAATAATACCTTGCAAATCGACACCTGCATTGGCAATAGGTGGAATGTTGGCTGGCTCTAAATGGAGAATGGTAATTTCAATACTATCGCTTGCCGTTAATCCGCCATTGTCAGTAACAGTAAGATCAAAGCTAGCAGTAGTATCCGCATCTACTTCAGGTGCAACAAAAGTTGGCGAATCAATAGATGTTGAAGATAGACTAATACTTGGCCCTGCAGTTTGTGACCAAAGATAAGTACTTATGGTTCCATCTGAATCGGTACCGGCCCCATTCAGCGTACCACTGGTATTTTCATCTATTGTAAAATCTACACCAGCGTTTGCTGTAGGTGGAATGTTGGCAGGTACTAAATTGATAATGGTAATTTCAATACTATCGGTTGCTGTTAATCCGCCATTGTCAGTAACAGTAAGATCAAAGCTAACAGTAGTATCCGCATCTACTTCAGGAGCAACAAAAGTTGGCGAATCAATAGATGTTGAAGATAGACTAATACTTGGCCCTGCAGTTTGTGACCAAAGATAAGTACTTATGGTTCCATCTGAATCGGTACCGGCCCCATTCAGCGTACCACTGGTATTTTCATCTATTGTAAGGTCTGATCCAGCGTCCGCAGTGGGAGCCTGATTAGGTGTTGGAGGTGCCGGCTGAACTGGCTCGTCGCTGCCGCCACATGCAGAAAGTATTGAGGTAAAAAAAGTTACAAGAGCAATTTTTTTGAAAACCTCTGACTTACTGACACATCGAATAGTACCCATAAATATTCCTTTTTTATTGAGTTTTAGAAAAATAGAGTCGTCAATACCATGTAAATGCTTAGTTGGCATCTACACAGAAAACACATACAAAAATTCTTATTAAAGTATTCAAGAAAGGATAGGTACGATAGGGTTTGAACAATTATGATCAATTAAATCCATTTTATACAACAATACTTCATCTTCCTTGATTAAAAAATCATAACAAAAATCTAATCTCTGAGCAAATATCTTGTCGACTAAATCGAGCACCAATTAATACACATTTACTGGTGCTTGTATTGCACCATCGCAGATGATTTTATTGTGTGAAATACCGCGACTGATTAGATTATTTTACTTGGGTTTTGGTTGTTCCTGCCGCGACAAAGGTGTAATTAATACTCTTGTCAGCGAAGATTTTTTAGATAAGTAAATTATGCTATTTTGAATATAATAGCGTAATGACACTATCAATTACCCTAAGTTTAGGTTGCTTTAGTACAGCTATTTCCCTTCAATAATTAATAAAAATATAGCTGAAAAGCACCGACGACTATAACCACCTGTGTTACAACTACCGTCGGTACAAGTCCCTTATATAAAGCTATTTTCTCTAAATTCCTCTTAAAACAAGGTAATAACAACTGTTTTACTAATTTATCTAGGTGTTGCTGATTTTTTTGATTAAACTAATAGTAATTAAAGTAAGAAGCACACTGTAATGGAAAAACATCAAGAATTATTAATTGCCTTAAGGAAAGTAATCCGGGCAATAGATTTACATTCAAAACAACTGAATAAGACCTCAGGTTTAACGACCCCACAACTACTAATTATGCTGGAAATAGATAAAACCTCTGGTATAAATTCAAGCCAAGTAGCAAAAAATGTTAATTTAAGTGCCGCTACCGTGACCAATATTTTGGATAGGCTAGAGAATAAAGACCTAGTTTCACGAGTACGTAGTACCCAAGACAAGCGTAGAGTGAGCTTATATTTAACCGAGGATGGTAAAGCACTTTTACTCAATGCTCCCCAAGCCTTGCAAGAGCATTTTATCAATAAATTTTCGAATTTAGCGCAATGGGAGCAGTCACAGTTGCTTTCATCTATGGAGCGATTGGCCGGAATGATGGATGCAAATGAAATAGATGCGGCTCCGTTATTAGCGCTTGATGCGATGAGCGCCAGCTCTAGTAATAAAACTGACACACCTAATAAGTAAAAACAGCTCGGTTTAACCCGAGCTGTAATCAATTAGCGTAGCAAATGTAAGAAATGTAAATGCTTGTGGTATTGATCAATAATATTATTGATCACTGCCGTTTTCGACCAGCCCATAATGTCATAGTCTTGCCCGCCTTCGCCCAAGTGAACTTCAGCACGATAATAACTTTGCTCATCTTCAGCTTCATTAGCTTCAATAACATAATCAGGTTGAGAGTACTTACGCGCTAGCACCCGATAAACAAATTCTTGTGCTTCACCATGGTCAACAATTAACGTTAGCCCATCATCATGTGAAATCTCAACATTGATTTGATTAGCTTGTAGCTCTTTAGCAACAGAATCAAATGCCGGGACTACCGTCTGCTTAACAAATTTACTGACATTAACTTTATTGGGGAAATCGACAACATTCTTTAAGCGCATTTGCCAACTATCACTGTTCTCATTGCCTGAGTGAGGTATCGCGGCGATTAGCTGACTATCCTGTTTAAAAGCTTCAACTCTCAACGATTTTATCAAGCCCGTAATAGCAAGCAATAATACGATAGTAAAGGGTAACGCACTGGCAATAGTCATGGTTTGGAGGGCATTAAGACCACCTGCCAATAATAATATTGCTGCAACAATGCCAATACCTACCGCCCAATAAACACGTTGCCAAAGCGGCGTATCATTTTTGCCATGCGAGCAAAGCATATCAACGACCATAGCGCCAGAATCACAAGAGGTGACAAAAAATATCACTATCATTAGGACACTAAAGAACGACAGCACCGAGGATAATGGGAAGTTTTCAAGAAAGACAAATAAGGCGACAGATGAGTCTTTACTGACCATCTCGCCTAATTCGACAATGCCTTGATTATAAACCAAATCAATCGCACTATTACCGAAAATGGTCATCCAAAATAAAGTGAATACTGTGGGTATTAACATAACGCCGATAATGAATTCTCTGATAGTACGGCCACGGGAAATCCTGGCAATAAATAAACCAACAAAAGGTGCCCACGCCAACCACCAGCCCCAATAGAATATTGTCCAACCACCGATCCAGTCAGTCTTTTTGTATGCGAATAAATTAAAGGTGTTATGGATAATATCCGCTAAATAATCACCAATATTTTGTAAATAGGCCTGTAATAAGAATACCGTTGGCCCGAGCACAAAAATCAACAATAACAAGATTACCGCTAAAACCATGTTGGTTTCAGAGAGTATTTTAATGCCCTTATCTAATCCGGTGGCAACCGATATAACCGCAAGTGACGTGATACCAAACATAATAATTATTTGATTGGTGACTGAGACCTCAATACCAAACAAATAACCAAAACCCGCATTAACTTGTGAGGCACCTAAGCCCAGCGAAGTAGCGACACCAAAGACCGTACTCACCACAGCAAAAATGTCGACTAAATGTCCTGGCCATTTATAAATTTTGTCGCCAATCAAAGGATATAGCGCAGAGCGTAGCGTTAGCGGTAAATTATGTCGGTAACTAAAGTACGCTAATACTAAAGCAACAATGGCATAAATAGCCCAGGCATGAAGTCCCCAATGAAAAAATGTCATTTTCATGGCTTCTTGCACGGCTTCAACCGTACCTGTTTCTGCTGTTGGTGGTGACAAATAGTGCATTAAGGGTTCGGCAACACCAAAAAACATTAAACCAATGCCCATTCCTGCAGCAAATAGCATCGAAAGCCAAGAGACTAAAGAGTAATCGGGTGTTGAATGATCTGGGCCTAAACGAATATCGCCATAACGAGAAACGCCTAAAAAGATAACAAAAAAGAAGATGAATGCGACGGTTAGTACGTAAAACCAACTGCCATTTTCAATGATGTTCGTTTGAATAAGTGTGAATAAACTTTGCGCCTGTTGAGGTAGCGCTGCGGTATAAAGTAACAAGGCAATAATAATAGCGGAGGCACTGCCAAATACCTTCTTGTTTAATTGACTCTTAACGGTTGTAGGCAAATTCTTCCCCTGATTTTAATTAGTATTGATATTATATCGACTTAAGCCATGCTGTAAACAATTCTGTATACAACACAAGAAAATGTAAAGACGAATAAATGCCCTATTAGAAACACAAATACACCAACTAATATATAAAGATTTGTAAAAATTGTCTATAAGTCCTATTTTTTGTTAAGCTATGCGTGAATAAATATAGTTAGAACTCTAATAATATCAACTCAAAACATAATCAAACACCAAGGGATACTTAATATGAAATTCACTAAGTTGCATTATGCTGTGCTTACAGCACTAGCTGCATCAGGCTCTCTCTCTGCTGAGGAAGTCACAAAGCAACAAAAAGCAACGATAGAAGTTATTGAAGTTACTGCAACTAAACGCACTGAATCCATTCAAGATGTTCCTGTTACTGTTACCGCCTTAACCGGTGCTAGTTTAGAGAAACTTGGGGTGTCAAATTTTGACGAATACGTAGAATTTCTTCCTAATGTTGTTTTTCAGGGCACGGGCCCTGGACAAAATGAAATATATATACGTGGTGCGGCTACGGCACAAACCAATATATCTGTTTCATCGGTACAAGCATTGCAACCGTCTGTTGCTTTTTACTTAGACGAACAACCCGTTTCTATGCAAGGACGTAACTTAGATGTTTACGCCACCGATGTTGAGCGTATAGAAGTTTTACCTGGGCCACAAGGCACACTTTTTGGTGCTAGCTCTCAATCAGGCACAGTACGTTTAATTACAAAAAAACCAAACCACGATGGATTTTCTGCCGGTTTTGATACCAGCACAAGTACCACAAAAGGCGGTGATTTAAGTAATTCTGTTGAAGCTTATTTCAATATGTCTTTAACGGATTCACTTGCTGTTCGTGTTGCTACTTACAATGACTACCAAGGCGGTTGGATAGATAATATACGCAACGTACCCGGCCAAGGTGGTTACAACGGCAGTGCGGTTGTTATTGATAGAATTTCGGCTAATTTCGCTAAATTAGCCGATCCAGAAAACACGCCAACTACCGCACCACAAAATGATGCTTTAGTGGAAGACGACTTTAACACCGCCAATTATGCTGGTGCACGTTTTGGTGTCTCTTACTTAATCAATGACGAATGGAACCTTTTAGTTCAACACACTCAGCAGTCTCTCGATACTGAAGGTGTGTTTTCTTATGATCCAAATCTTGAAGGTCAAACATCAACAAACCGTTTTGTACCAGAAAATAACAATGATGATTTTGGTTTAACCACGTGGACACTAGAAGGTCGCCTTGAGCAACTAGATATCGTTTATACTGGCGGTTACTTAGACAGAGATATTAATTCAACCATTGATTACACCGGTTATACCAATGGTGGTCAATTTTCTGCTTATTATGTTTGTAACTATGCAAGTGCACCTGAAGCGCAAGAATGTCTTGACCCAACGAAATTTTACAAAGAACAAACCAGTACTTCTCGTTCGACTCACGAGCTACGTTTCAATACGCCGGCTGATAAAGACTGGCGTGTTACCGCTGGTGTTTTTTATGACACTCAAGAAGTATCATCAGTGGGTCAATTTAAAATAGCCAATACTGAACTTTTTCCTGATTTACAAAGAACACTTGCTGGTACTGAAGGTATTAACAGTAATGGCGGACCTTTCCCTGCTGAAGTAAGTTTTGTTAATGATGTTACCCACACCATAGATCAAGTGGCCGTATTTGGTCAGTTAGCTTATGACATAACCGACACAGTTACTGCAAGTTTTGGTGCTCGTTGGTATCAAATTGATGACATTTATAAAGGGGCAACAACAACCGCCGATGTTAGTGGTCGACTACGCGCTTTTGGTGACGGAAGTGATGCTGCCTTAAACGAGTTTTTTGGTGAAGAAGAGGCAAGTGCCATTAAAGACGCTATTGCCAGCGGTCAGTTAGACACAAGCTTACTTGACAATAGTGGTAAATTAACCGTAGATGATACGATTATTAAAGCCTCTGTTGATTGGAAAGTTACAGACGACATCATGGTCTTTGCATCATATTCAGAAGGTTTTAGACCGCCGGTTACTAACCGTGTTGGTGGTGGTTCTGCTGCAAACCAAGAAGGCGCGTTTGAAGGTTTCCGCATTCCAGTGTACTCAACAACAGATAGTTTAGATAACATTGAAGTCGGTTTTAAATCAACCTTGTTTGACCAATCATTACGCTTTAATGCGACCGCTTATTATTCAAAAATATCTGATCTACAAACCTCACGCTATGATCCGACCAACATTAGTTTCTTAGTATTTACTGATAACGTAGGTGATGCAGAAATTAAAGGTATTGATGGTGACTTTAGTTGGGTCGTTACTGACAACTTGGTTATCTCGGGCGCCTTTAGCGTAATTGATACTGAGTTAACATCGGTTAATGACGTGCTTGATGGTATTGCACCAAGTGTCGGTAGTAGATTACCTTATTCAGCTAAATTTTCAGGTAACCTACAAGCAGAGTATTACTATAATATTTCTGGCGACTTAACCGGCTATATTAACGGTTCAATCAGTTATACCGGTGAAAGACTTGCCGGCATGGCAATGGACGCTTATATGGTCGAAGATGCGACTAATTTAGTTTATGGCACAGGCTCAGGTTTAAGCATTCAAAAAGAAGCGGATGTTTATAAAGGTGTTAACTATCAAAGTAGTAACGGAGAAACCTTTGCTGGTGGTCGTTACATCCAAGATAGTTACGTTTTAGCCAACTTAAGCTTTGGTGTGACTAACGACGAATGGAAAGCCGAATTGTTTATCGATAATTTAACCGATAAAAGTGCCATTCTATACGTAGATACTCAACAATATACGCCAAAAGTTGTTTCTAACAGACCTCGTACCGTAGGTTTTAGATTCTCGTATGATTTTTATTAAGCGTTAAAGTTAGTTAACTTTTAAATAAAAATTAAATAAAGCCGCTTGAACTTTGTATCAAGCGGCTTTTTATTGATAGAGTATCTCATCAGAGCAAGACCACTTGTTAACCTGCCTTGGAGCAAAATCGTTGAATAACACAACTGTCCCCCCGATTGAAACACACTTAAAATCGATTCAAACCTTAATCCAAACGGCAAAATTTAACGAAGCGATTGCACAAAGTAAAGCACTGCAACAACAAGTCACCGAACAACAACATCACATTGAATTATGGTATTTAATGGCTATTGCCCAGCGCTATGGCAAAGAATTTACCCAAGCACTAACCAGTATTAACGCGTTACTTGAACTTGATGCTCTGCACAGCCGAGCAAGTCAAGAACAAGGTTATACCTATCTAGCCTTAAACAAGGCTACCCAAGCTAAATTATCCTTTGAAAAAGCCGTGCAACTTAACCCAAGTTTAGTCGGCAGCTGGCATGAGTTGATCCAACTTTACCGACAATACGGCCAACAAGAACAAGTACAAAAAGCAGCTAACCATCTCGAAAGGTTGAAAAAATTGCCACCGGCTTTACTGGCGGTTACCGAGTTAATGCATGAAGGCAAATTATTAAAAGCTGAGCAAATTTGTCGACATTTTTTACAAAATAACAAACGTCATGTCGATGGTATGTGCCTACTTGCTGAAATAGGCATGGAACTAAAAGTATATGACGATGCCGAATTTTTACTGGCTAGCGCCCTTGAATTATCCCCTAACCATATTCATGCTCGCTCTCAATATCTAAACCTCCTTATCCGTTTAGGTAAATATAAAGCGGCAGAGCAGCAGGTGGAAATATTACTGGTTACACAGCCAGACAATCTTAGCTATAAGATAGCCAAAGCCAACACCTTAACGGGCTTAGGTAAAATAGCACAAGCCATTACTTTATTTGAGCAAGCCATCGCACAAGATGATAAAATTCCTGGCTTCTATTTACAGCTTGGCCATGCACTTAAAGCTCAAGGCGATATTAAAAAAGCGGTCGCTGCTTACCAAAAAGCTTACCAATTAAACCCCAGCTACGGGGATGCATTTTGGAGTTTAGCCAATACGAAAACCTACCGTTTTAGTGATGAAGAAATCACCAAAATGCAACGCCAGCGCACAGATGAAAATTTAGCGATAGCCGACAAAGTGCAATTACATTTTGCTACCGGTAAAGCCTTTGAAGACAGAGAAGACTATCAGCGAGCCTTTCAAGCTTATCAGCAAGGTAATGATTTACAGCATGCTAGCAATGGCTTTGACATTAATAAAATAGAACAACAAGTCGCTGAGCAAATAAAATACTGTACTCACGAGCTATTTGAACTGCGTCGCAATTTAGGGCTCAACTCACCTGACCCTATTTTTATTGTTGGTTTACCCCGTGCAGGTTCGACCCTGCTTGAACAAATACTGGCTTCACACAGTCAAGTTGATGGCACTATGGAATTGCACAACATTTTAGGCTTAGCCTCTAGGTTACGCGGGCGAGAGAGTAATAAGAAGGAGCAAGAAAATCAGCAAGAAAGCCAATACCCCAAAAATTTAGCTGAAATTAATCCGACATATTTTAAACGTTTCGGTCAACAATTTATTGATGAAACACGAGTCTATCGTGAACAGGCACCCCTTTTTATTGATAAAATGCCTAACAACTTTTTACATATAGGTTTGATTAAATTAATACTGCCAAACGCGAAAATCATTGACGCTAGACGCCAACCAATGGCGTGTTGCTTTAGTGGTTTTAAGCAATTATTTGCCGAAGGGCAAGATTTTAGTTACCGCCTTGAAGATATTGGTCGTTACTACCAGGCCTATTTGAAATTAATGGCGCATTGGCAGCAGGTATTACCCGGCTTTATCTTGACGGTTAATCACGAAGATGTTGTTGATGATTTGGAAAAACAGGTCAGAAGAATACTTGATTTTTGTGGCTTAAACTTTGAACAATCTTGTGTTGATTTTCATAAAACTAAACGTACTATTAAGACACCAAGCTCTGAGCAAGTTCGTCAACCAATTTATAAAAGTGCCACCGAACAATGGCGTCATTTTGAACCTTACTTAGCACCATTAAAAAAAGTATTGAACATCGAATAAGTTGCCGATATTAAGATATTTGTAAACGTTTAAAACCATTTTATAAGCTGTTATAGTCAATGAATAAACAGCGCCTGAACACCATCGCTGCAAAAGGATTTTTTGCGAGAAAAAGCTAAAATGAATCATATTGATAACGAAAAATTTCATCAACCTCATGTCATTTCATTATTTGCATTGGTGGGCATGTCGATAACGGCTATCATGGGACTTATCGGGCTTTTTAACAAAAACTTTGTTTTAGCGATATCGTTATTCATCGCCAGCTTTATTTATTTTATCGGTTATTATACCTATAAAAAATTTAACAATGTTAAATTAAGCTCAGCGATTATTTTATATTCTTTATATATATTAATGTTTTACCTTATGTATACAGGTGGTGTTGAAAATACAGGTCCATTATGGGTATTTATTGTTGCTCCTGTTTCAGTATTTGTGCATGGCCTAAAACGTGGCCTGATAGAACTGATGTTATTTGTAATAATCTCTATCGCTATTATGAGTATACCTGCGGAAATTATTCCTCATACGGTCTACAGCACTGAATTTAAATTGCGTTTGTTATACTCTTTTTTAACGGTGACTTTTCTTTCTGCTCTATATGAATACTCAAGAGATCAATCTTATCAGCACACCTTAAAATTAAGTGAGAAATATCAACGCTTGGCGCATTTAGATCCCTTAACCCAATTATCTAATCGCCGTGCTGCGCTTACTATTTTAAAGCGAGAGCAAGCACGGGTCGTTCGAAGTAAAGAACCTTTATCGATTATTTTATGTGATATTGACCACTTTAAAAAAATTAATGATAAATACGGCCATAATGCCGGTGATGCAGTATTAATTGAGTTAGCAGAAATATTTACTCATAGTATGAGGGAGCAAGATTGTATTGCTCGTTGGGGCGGAGAAGAATTTTTATTTATTTTACCGCAAACCCAAGCCGAAAGTGCCAATATTTTAGCAGAAAAAATCCAAGCAAAACTGCAGCACCATATTGTTCATTATGAAGGCCATGATATTAATATCAGAATGAGTATGGGCATTGAGCAATTCAAAGACAATCAAAGCATTGATGAAATGATCAACTGTGCAGATAAGCAGCTTTACCAAGCGAAAAGTGCGGGCAGAAATCAAATTTTTCCAAAATTTTAAATTTATTGTTTTATAACTAGGTAATCAAAGTATTATCGCGCCTGCTCAGCATAGCTTAAAATCGAAATATGCCATTATACAATGTATTTAGTACAAGCCTCGTAAAGCTCTTGTAGCTGCACCGGTTTACTTAGCACACGATCAAAGCCTATCTCTTTGTATAACTCAACATCTTCACTCATAACATTTGCCGTTATCGCAACGATCGGAATATTAGAGCTTGCTCTAATAATTTTACAGGCTTCAACGCCATCCATTACCGGCATTTGGATATCCATAAAGATAACCTTAGGATGATGAGTTTTAAACAGTTCGATACATTCAGCGCCATTTTTCGCCATTAATATATTGGCACTGGTCGGCGCCATTAACTTATTAAATATGGTACGATTAATGGCAGTATCCTCAGCAAGTAAAATAGTGATATTGTTTAATTGCGGTGGCGCCAAAAGTGCTTTTTCTTTCAATATCTTCTGTTTATTTGTTCGAGTCAAAGGTAAAGAAATAACGAAACAACTCCCTTCATCTAGCTTGCTTTGCACTTCTATATTACCCCCCATCATTTTAGATAAATTCAAAGCGATATTAACACCTAAACCGGTGCCACCGTATTTTCTGGTCGTCGACTTATCTGCTTGTTCAAAACGGTCAAAAATACTGCTCAAGGCATATTCAGACATGCCTATGCCCGTGTCGACTACCTTAATAACGACTTCTTGTGAGCCACTGATATTAATATTTACGCTACCTTGATGAGTAAACTTAAGTGCATTAGAGATAATATTAATCAAGACCTGTTTTACTCTTGTTACATCACCTAGCCAATATTGATGAAAATCATCATCAAAATTCAATGCTAATGTGATTGAATTTTCCACCGCTATGGGTTTAAATTCATTATAAAGATTGTTGAGCAGTTCCTTTAAATCAAAAGAATTGGCCTCAAACTCTACTTTGCCTGCCTCAATTTTAGAAAAATCTAAAATATCATTCAAAATGGTTAACAAGCTTTTACAAGATGACAATCCGGTTAAAATAATTTCATGCGATTCTTCATTGTCGACAGAGTTTTGTAAAATCTGCAGTGAGCCAAAGATACCGTTCATTGGCGTACGTATTTCGTGACTCATGTTTGCTAGAAACTGTGATTTATAATTACTTACCCTTTCTAATTCTGACGCTTTTTGTTCAATTTCTTGATATGAACGTTCAAGTTCCAAGGTACGTTTTTTTACTTGAAATTCCAAATATTGTTGATTATCAAGCTGAGTAAAAATTAGCACCAAAAGTTGAGTCAAGGTTTCTATATATGAGTGATCAGCCAAAGATAGTGGAGTTTCTTTTAATAAGCCTAGTGTGATAACACCCAATACCTGGTTTTTTGACATAAAGGGGACAACAAGCTCAGACGACATCTCATTTCTCACCATAAAGGCCTTTGCTGCTAACTGTTGATATTTTACAGGTAGTTGATCAGTCGTATCTTCACTACCTTTAATAAAATGAAGTAAGCAATGGCCTTTTACCACTTCAGCGCTTAATTGATAATTTACATGAGTAAATTCATTGGCACTTTTAGTGATCCGATTCAAATAAGTAATCGTTAACTGACTAGATTCTAAGGTGTCGACACCTTTGTGTAAGAACTGTACATACTGCTTAAATAACGCTTTTTTGTCATTTACCTGCATCATTTCTTGGGCACTTAACAGTAATTGTTCCAGGTAATTATTGGCATGATTAAGTGCAAAGGCACTTGCTTTGATCTCTTGAAGAGAGCAGTTAAGGCGTAAAGCCATATGATTAAAACTATCGGCAAGTACATGTAATTCATTTCGTTTAGCAGAGTCTATTTTTAACTTGAAGTCGTCTAAATCATCAACATTTAATTTTTCTACAGCATGGCTAAATTCTTCAAGGGGTTTAATTAACATCGGTCTTACTAACCAAAGAAATATCCCCCAAAGCGCCAGCGTTTTAATAATTGAGTTAATAATGATTAGCGTAAAGCCGGTACTTAACTTACTCAGTATGACATCTCTATCTGAATAGAATACGCCGACACCCACTAATGAGTTTTCGTCTTCACGACGATATTCAATATCAAAATAATGATCTATTAAAAAATCAACCGCAATGATTTCGTTAGTGGCAAGGTGAACGTCACTTTTTCGTTGAGCAATAATATTATTGTTGGTATCAAATATTTGCACCGATGTAATCGAAGGCAGTTTAATAACGCCATCGATGATGGTATTTATGCGGTCTTCGTCAAGATCCCACAGAGCATCAGATAAAGGCTTTTCGTAAGTGGATTGATAAAGTGCGAGATCATTTTTAATCATTTGTTTAACATTGAAATATTCTATTGTCATATGCGTCAAAGTGACAACAATCGCGACAATAATATAAATAGAAAAAACACCACGCAGTAGAGTAAAACCAATGGAATGATTAATTGAAATTTTATTTTTTTTCACTCGAGTTAACCTGTTATTTTATTTGTTATTTGGCACGACGGTGAAATCCAAGACTCCCAAAGCAGTTGATTGTCTGCCAGCCATTGTCTTGCTGCTTGTTGATAAGTCGATTTGTTTACATCTACTTCGTACGCCAACTTAGCTAACATTGCGTTACTAAAGTTAATTTTAGTGAGTGTTTCAAATGCGCACGGCCATTTTATTGGCATATCATGCCAAGCGACTTTTTTTAACCAACCATCGGTAGGGTTTCCGCAATCGTGCAAAAAATTCTTATTTTCGCCCCATTCAGGTTTTGTTTCACAGTCAGAGTGGTAACGAGGAAACTCAACAAATTGCCCTTTATATTTTGCTTCAATCCAATTAGGTGTCCAATTAAATAACACTATGGGTTGCTTATTGCGTATCGCTTTATCGAGTACTTCCCAAAGCTCATCACTATTGTTAGCAGTAACTACTTTAAAGTTAAGGTCTAGTGCTCTTATTTTCGCCCCGTCGGGTTTCTCCCAAGGTCCTCCAAGATAGCGTCCCCTCGGTGAGGTTTCTTTAGTTTCAAATAAGTGCGCACAACTATTTAGCGCCCGCCAATCGGGTAAACCCGGACAGAGATCTAGCACATAGTCAGGGAACCACCATTCTTCACGCGTTGTCGCATCATGAGAGCCAGCATCGATAATGCCACCTTCATCTATCATGCGGGTATACATTTTCTCCATGGTGCCTTGCCACACTTCCATTTGTACATGTGCTAAACCACGTTGCAGTGCACCCCATTGAGCACCAGTGGTTTTTTTTGAGAAAATAACAGAGTAGCCCATACCCTCAAATAATTCGGCTGCAATATGAGATAATACCAACTGACTTGTCCAATCGTTTAAAACAATTTTTATCGGTTCGTCACTACGAAGAGTCTGCGCTTGCGAGGACGTAAACGTCAGTAGGTTACAAATAATGAATAACAACAGCATTAGTTTTTTCTTGTTATACATGTAATCCTTAGAGTTTTGTTTTGTTTTGTTTCAATATTGCACTAACTATAGACAGGTTTTCAATAAATTATAGACAATAATGACAATTATTATAAAAGCAGAAATTGTAAATACCCTCTAGTCAGCCACTCAGCAGAGTGTTTAAAATTAACATTAACTATTGCTAAAAATAATGTGAAAACCTTACTTTTAGCGCTAATAACAGCACAAGCTGTCTTTGACCGTAGATATTTGATTGTTTACCGATTTTACTTTTGTGTAATGGGCCATATCAGGCTAATCTACCATTACACAAAAATAGGATAGCACTTATGAAACAGTCGATGATAATCAACGGAAAAGCCCATGAAATTACGGTAGATGGCGATATGCCACTGTTATGGTTTCTTCGAGACAATTTGGAATTCACTGGTACCAAATTCGGCTGTGGTAGTGGTTTGTGTGGTGCTTGTACTGTTCACGTTGATGGCCAAGCCATACGTTCATGTATTACGCCAGTAAGTACCTTGGTTGATAAAAAAATCACCACCATTGAAGGGCTATCCGAAAAGGGTGACCACCCGCTACAAAAAGCGTGGTTAAATAATAATGTCCCGCAATGTGGATATTGTCAGGCCGGACAAATTATGAATGCGGCAAGCTTGTTAGCGGTAAATGCTGCCCCCACTGAAGCGGAAATTGATACCGCAATGCAAGGTAATATTTGTCGTTGTGGTACCTACCAACGCATTAAAAAAGCCATCGTTGAAGCTGCTGACACGTTAAGTAAGGAGGTTTAGTATGACCATTTCAAACGTAAGCCGTCGTAATTTTTTAAAAACAGCCGGTTTAGCGACCGGTGGTTTAGTAATAAGTGTTGCTTTACCGATGAATGCCTTAGCAGAAAAGGGCATTATCAAAGACAGTGGTGATGAACTTAATGCTTTTATTCACCTGGCTGAAAATGGCGATACTATTATCTATTGTGGCCGCTGCGAAATGGGCCAAGGTATTAGTACTGCCCTGCCTTCTGCTGTCGCTGATGAAATGGAAGCTGATTGGCAGCGTGTTACGGTAAAACAAGGTGACGCTGACGAAAAATATGGTCCGCAAGCAACAGGTGGCTCAGCGAGTATCCGCGTCATGTACCAGCCGATGCGTGAAGCTGGGGCGACAGCAAAAGCGATGTTAATTGCCGCAGCGGCAAAAGTGTGGAAAACCTCTGCTGAAAACTGTTTTGCCCAAGCACATTTTGTTATTAATAAAACCAATCAACAAAAACTCGCTTATGGTGAATTAGCAAGTATTGCCGCCAATATGCCGGTACCTGAAAAACCCGTGCTTAAGAAGAAAAGTGACTTTAATTACATAGGTAAAGAATTACCTCGTCATGATCAAGCGGCAGTAGTGGTCGGTAAACGTATTTATGGTGTCGATACTAAATTACCCGGCTTAAAGTATGCAGCCATGATCCATTGCCCTGTTTTAGGCGGTGCCTTAAAAAGCCTTGATAAAACCGAGGCTTTAAAAATGAAAGGTGTGATTGACGTTATCGAAATTCCACGTTTTAACATCCCGTTTGGCTCTATTGGCGGCGTAGCAGTTGTAGCTGACAATAGCTGGACGGCACAACAAGCGGTGAAAAAATTAATAATAGCTTGGGATTTGGGCGAGAATGCCATTTACGATACCAAAGAATATAAACAGCAACTGGTTAAAAATGTTGAAAAACCAGCAACGTTAGCCGCTGAACGTGGTGATATTGAACAAGCGTTTGGCGCGGCAAAGCATAAAATGTCAGCCACTTATACCGGAGGTCATCTTTCGCATGCCCCGATGGAGCCTAATGCGAGTGTCGTATGGGTACAAAAAGACTCCTGTGAAGTCTGGGCGTCAACACAAAGCCCTGCCGATATCCAAAAAGTATTAGGGCAGTATTTAAAGCGCGAGCCAAAAGATATTGTCGTGCATGTAGCAATGGCCGGTGGTGCTTTTGGCCGTAAATTTAAATGTGACTACGTTCATGAAGCCGCCGTTCTTTCTGAAAAGACTGGCGTGCCAATTCAGCTAACGTGGACCCGCGAAGAAGATATGCGTACCGGTTATTATCACTCGATAAACGCCCAACATATTGAAGCATCTATGGACGAGCAAGGAAACGTGACCGGTTGGTTACATCGCGCCGCTTTTCCGTCAATATCAACCTTATTTGACCCTTCGTTAGTGAGAACACCAGCGAATAGTTTAGAAGATATTACTAATCATTTATTTGGTATTGAGAATTGTCGTGTTGAATCAGGCGATGCCAAAGCTCATACCCGTATTGGTTGGTACCGGGCCGTTTATGCTATTTTCTATGGTTTTGCTTTTAGTACCTTTGCCGACGAATTAGCGTACAAAGCAGGTAAAGACCCTTTGTCTTTTGTTAATCAACTTTTTGATAACAATAAAAATAAAGAACAGCAAGCAAACGTTAAACGAGCTAAAGATATTCTCGCCATTGCTGCTGATAAATCAGGCTGGGGGAACCGTAAATCACTACCCAAAGGCCAAGCTATTGGGCTAGCGGTACACTATAGTTTTCAAAGTTTTGTTGCCATGGCAGTACATGTTGAAGTCAACGGTGATGATATTAAAGTCTTAAATGTAGACTGTGCGATAGATTGTGGCCAAGTACTTAATCTTGATGGCGCAACAGCGCAAATGGAAGGCGCGGTTGTTATGGGGATGTCGTTAGCATTAAGCACCGAGATAACCTTTCGAGAAGGCGCGGTGGTTAATTCAAATTTTCATGATTACCCCGTTATGCGCATTACCGATATGCCAAATGTTAGGGTACATATTCCTGACTCAGATGAAAGCCCGACAGGATTAGGCGAACCCGGTGTTGCTCCTTTTGCACCGGCATTAAGTAACGCTGTTTTTGCCGCATCAGGTAAGCGTTATAGAGATTTACCTTTTAAACCTATGTCAGTGTAAGGATTAAATGAAAGTTTTAGTACGAATGTTTTTATATTGTTGTAGCCATTTAAAGCAACAACAGGCATTGCTCACTGGAGAATATTTCCTATGAGCAATCATTTATCGCATTTATTAGCACAATGGTACCCGCATCGAGATAACGCTGATTGGGTACTTGCTACTATCTACAAGACCGAAGGCCCGTGTTACCGAAAACCCGGAGCTATGATGTTATTTAGTAGCCAAGGTGATCAATTAGGCATGTTAAGTGGCGGCTGTTTAGAGTCAGATATTGGCGTTAATGCTCGAAAAGTTATGCAAACAAACAAGTCAATGTTGGTTTGCTATGACGGCTCAGACGAAGATGATTTATCTTTTCATCTGGGTATTGGTTGTGGCGGCACGATTTATATTATGCTGCAGCAAGTGAGTACGGCTAATGACTATTTATCCTTGGCGCACGTCTACAACGCACTTAAACATCGTATTTCTGGCTACCTTTATCAAAGCATTGTCGAGCAAGGCAATGACGCACAAGCTTATTTCGAAGCGGCAAAAGTAACGAATATAGCAGCAACGGCGACATTAATTCCTTCCCCGTTAAATAACGATGGCGAAACTAACTGGCTAGCAACGCCGATTGTCCCCGAGCCTCATCTGCTTGTTGTTGGCGGGGGTATTGACGCACGTCCGCTGGTTAATATGGCTGAACAGTTGGGTTGGAAAGTATCATTGTGGGATCCACGTCCCGCCAATGCTCGAAAAGAATACTTTTCAAATGTTAACCATATTATAAAAGGCGAAGCCGAAGTACTGACCACCTTTGCTGCAGAAAAAGATGTTAACGCCGCCATATTGATGAGCCATAATGTCTCGATTGATGCACAGGCTCTAAAAGCTTTGGCTAACACCAACATTCAATATTTAGCTTTGCTGGGGCCAAACAATAGAAAACAGCAAGTTATTACTCAGGCTGAAGTTGTCGAGCAGTCTTTATCGTTTACCTTCGCCGGCCCTGCGGGTCTTGAAATAGGTGGCACCTTGCCAGAAAGTATCGCCTTGTCAATACTTGCCGAGTGCCATGCCAGCCTATTTAACAAAAGTGCTCAGTCAATTAGCCATGTACTTTAATACCAGCTGGTGAACAATAACTTGATGAGAACCTCTGATTATCACTTGAAAATTATTCTGCTGGCGGCAGGTAAAAGTGAACGCTTTAACGGCATTAAGGTGCTCGCAAAAGTACAACAACAAGAATCATCGGTTACTTTACTCGAACATGCTTTACAGCAACTGTCTTTGGCACTAAAGACTCTTAATATCAGTAACAAAAACATTCGTGTCGCCACCGGACGTTATCATCAACAAATAAGCGAATTATTAGCCGATCCCGACCGCTTAGATTATTGCGAAAGTGCGGCTTTAGGCTTAGGTCATACTATTGCGCAGTCGGTGCAGCATTTACTCGATGATAATGACAATATCAGCCATATAATGATTGCTTTGACTGACCAAGTTGCCTTGAATGCCAACGACTATATCTCGTTGATTGAACAATCGGTGGCGTTACCAAATAAATTAGTGTCTGCAAAAGCAGGAGAAGAGTTAATGCCCCCCGCTATTTTTCCTCGCGCATATTTTACTGAATTAGCTCAGTTGAAAGGCGATAAAGGCGCTAAACCTATTTTGTATAACAATAAGGACAAGCTACAAACTGTCAGTATTGCTCACGCTGAAAAAGATATAGACACTCAGCAAGATCTACTTAACTGGCATAACAAGAACTAAGTATTTAGCTAATAAAAACATAAAGCCTTACATTTTTTAAGGCTTGTTTTGTGACAATTCAGCACTTTATTGTTTTAATAAGCTCAGGCTCTCGCTCATTTACCCTGCTTAATCGAATCAACAAGGAAATTTATGAACGCATTGATAAAAATAATATCGGCAGTGCTGTTAATACTGAACACAGCCAGTCACGCCAATGAACTGACATTAACAACCGAACAAGGCTACGCCTTAAAAGCCAGTTACTACCAAAGTAATCAAACAAGTGATCGTGGGGTTTTGTTATTACATCAATGTAATTACAACAGAACTATGTATAACGACATCGGACAACAATTAGCAGACAAAGGCATTCATGCTTTGAGTTTAGACTTCAGAGGCTATGGTGACAGCGCCAGCGGTGAATTCACGCCAGAAACATTTGAAGCATTAACCAAAGAAGAACGAAGTGTCGCTTGGCAAGCATTGATTGCATATTGGCCTAACGATGTTCAGCTAGCCTATAACTATTTAAAAAGTAAAATGTCAGATAAAGGTATTATTGGTGTTATCGGCGCAAGTTGTGGCGGCTCTCAAGCAATTACTTTAGCGGAGAATAATCCGGTCAGTGTTATTGGTTTTTTCTCTTCCGGACAATCTGCAGAAAACATTGCTCGCTATCAAAAAGCTTTAGTGGATAAGCCAACCCTGATCATAGCCTCAGAAAAAGATACCGGTACTTTTGAGAGTGCACAAAAAATATTTAGGTCATCAACAAATATTAGCAGTAAATTTATAGCATACAAAGGCTCGGCTCACGGTTATCCCTTACTTGCTAGCGATACACAGTTAGCCAGTTATATGGTGAGTTGGTTAGAAAGCCAATTAGTGAACTAGCGCAAACACATTTACTCATCAGTTCAAGCGGAATTTTGTTAATACTGATGAGTTAATTTTATTGCCTGTTAGGTTCAAAACCATCATATCTGGGCAGGTTTGCATCCAGGTCTTCCCAGTTTGCTTTTGCAGTAACAAAATTATGTGAGCTTGGTCTTGCTGAAATATCAGAATCTATTATACCTAAACGAAGTCTCAGTCTTGTTGGATCTTGCTCATTTGAACTAAACACAGGCGAACCACATTTTGAACAAAAGTGACTGTTTCTACCAGGCTTGAAGGCAAAGGTTGTTAAAAAATCTTCACCTGAAGTGATCTCAAAGTCAGCGGCATTAATAAAACCGTTGGTGGCAAAAGCCGACCCGCTATTCTTTCGACATAATGAACAGTGACAGTGAATAATATCGCTTATTGCGCCACTAATTTTAAGGTTTATTGTGCCACACAGACACTGACCAAAATACATATAAGCCACCACTTTTGATTATCTTTATAAGACAAGACATTAGCCTTGATGCTTGGTAATCACTATAGATCCCATCAATAAGTTGTAATTATCATCATCTAAAAGCAAAAGACAAGCAATATAGCTAAACGGTGTGAGTCGTTATACCTTAGCCACTCATTATCTGATCATTGTTACTGGTCTCAACAGCAAAAAAAGTAGCCCAGCTAATCAATGCAATGACGATGAATAACATTGTCTTCATTCAACATTATTTAGGCATAAAAACAGCCTCATAAAAAAGCGCTTAACCTTGTTGGCTATTTATATTAAAATTGTTGGCTTAAGCAGCGACTGCCTGCACGTTTTATGCTTTGGGATTTTAATGCGTTTTTTTAAATTATTACTACTTTTCATCTTTATTTCTGGTTGTGCAACGATCACTTATATTGAGCTTGATGATCGTTATGGCTTTTCAAACCCAATTAAGCGCAGCAATGTTGCAGATATAACGCCGCAACAAAGCGCATTGTTTCATAATCAAGTACGCCCGATTTTAGAAAATCGCTGCATTGTTTGTCATGGCTGTTACGACGCGCCTTGCCAATTAAAAATGGAATCTGTTGCGGGTATTGAACGAGGCGCCAATAAAACCGTGGTTTATGATGGCGCGCGTTTACAAGCGATCCCGGTAACCAATATTCAAGGTAATCCTAAAACAATAGACCAATGGCGCAGTGAAGCATTTTACCCGGTTTTAAATGAACGCCAGCAATCACCACAAGCCAACTTAGCTAGCAGTCTGATGTATCAGATGCTGCAACTAAAACGCAATAATCCATTACCTGACGAGGTGATTTTATCAAAGGCATTTGATGTTAGCCTAAATCGCCAGCAGGAATGTCCCACCATAGATGAATTCAAACATTACCAAGAAAATAATCCTTTAGGTGGCATGCCCTACGCTTTGCCTAATTTACCTGATGATGAGTACCAACAATTAACGCTATGGTTAGCTGACGGCGCAAAAATGCCGACTGCTGTTGCACCAACGGCTACTGAACTCGCTATGGTTGAACAATGGGAAACTTTTTTAAATGGCGATTCTAAAAAAGAACAGCTCGTTGCCCGATATCTTTACGAACATTTATATTTAGCCAATTTATATTTTGATGCCAACCAGCGAAGCTTTTTTAATATGGTTCGTTCAAAAACACCACCAACACAAGCGCTGCAAATTATTACCACGCGTCGCCCGTTTGAAGACCCTAACGTCGAGCGTGTTTATTACCGCTTACAGAAAAAACAAGCCACAGTCCTAGCAAAACGTCATATGCCTTACCGTTTTGATTCAGCGAAACTTACTCGCTATAAAGCGCTGTTTTTTAGCCCCGATTACACAATAGAAGAACTCCCTGGATACAAACTAAAATACGCATCAAACCCTTTTATTACCTTTCAAGCCTTACCTCTTGAGTCTCGTTATCGTTTTTTGCTTGATGAAGCACAATTTTCAATTATGAATTTCATTAAGGGTCCTGTTTGCCGAGGTCAAATTGCCCTCAATGTTATTGAAGACCAATTCTGGGTAGCCTTTGAAAATCCAGAAAATATTGATATGTTTGGCATTAACAAATTTTTAGTTGAACACAGCAAGCTCTTACAATTTCCGGCCGCAACCAGCAGTAGCGTATTATCGATTCTAGATTGGCGTGAATATGCCAGTCGACAAAAAGAATATGTATCAGCGAAAAAAACCTTTATTGACAGCCTTGATCTACATGCTAGCAATATTGATCTTGATTTAGTTTGGAGCGGTGAGAATAACCCTAACGCTGCACTGACTATTTTCCGCCATTTTGACAGTGCCTCAGTGGTTAAAGGTTTTGTTGGCAAGCCGCCCAAATCTGCTTGGGTGATTGGTTATCCGCTACTTGAGCGCATCCATTATTTATTAGTTGCTGGGTTTGATGTTTATGGCGATGTCGGTCATCAATTAAAAACCCGTTTATATATGGACTTTCTCCGCATGGAAGGTGAATCAGCGTTCTTGATGTTACTGCCCAAGAAAGTACGAAAAGAGACCCACGACCTATGGTATCGCGAGACAAGTTCAGATGTTAATGACTATAATTTTTTAGCTAACTTTGCTGAGCTGCCAGACTCGGGGATTGAATACCAAACTGACCACCCCCAAGCAGAGTTATATCAACGGCTCACGGAGCATACGGCAACAACACACAATAATAGCCATCAATTAACTTCGTCAATTAATGATTATAAATTCAAGCGCTTAGAAAATCTAACCGGTAAAAGTGTCTCTTTACTACCAGAAGTTAGCTTTGTTGTCGTAAATGATAACAACAAAAGTCAGGTATTTACGCTGTTAAGAAACTCAGCCCATAGTAATGTCGCTCATTTGTTTTCAGAGAAAAAGCGTCGCTTGCAAGCAGAAGACACGCTCACCGTAGCCAGAGGCGCTATAGGGACTTACCCGAAAGCGTTTTTCAATATTAGTCAGCAAGAAGTGGCTGAATTTATTGTTGCTATAGAAAATATGAAAACAAAAGATGATTACTTTAATTTGAAAAGTCGTTATGCGGTCAGACGTACCAATAAAGACTTTTGGACGTTTTCCGACAAATTGCATCAGCAACTAAACAAGGATCAAGGTATTGAGTTTGGTTTATTAGATTACAATCGTTTGGAAAATAAGTAATCGCACTGAAAAAAAGCAAAAAAAAGGCGTTTCTTGACATCAAGAAACGCTTTATAAAAACATAAACACTAAGGGGAAATAAACTCTCATATAATAAGAGCTCCTATTGCCTGATAAGTTCAAATTAATTTGAATAAATTATTTACTCTAACGTGAAATCAAAAATAATTTTATAGCGTTCTTCGCTATATATTCCTCGACGATAACGCCATTTTGATAGCGCCTTTCTAGCAGAGATATTAAGCTCCCGATTAACATTCAACTCGACGGTATTAATATTTAAGACTTCTCCTTGTGGCGAAAGACTATAAGCCAGCTTTACGGTGCCTGATTGTTGGGCTCTAATTACGTCAATAGAGTATTTTGGTTGCTCTTGATAGAGTGGCACCAAAGATAACCTTGGTGGTTTGATATCGGCAGTCACTGAAACAGTGACAACATCAATAGGCAGTGATGCAACATTCATCGTCACGACATTTCTTGGTATAGGCTCTGGTAACAGATATAAGCGCTAAAGTTGCCACTTATACAGGTAAAACGCTTGGAAAAAGTAAAAGGGATTAAATTATTTTTAACTAAAGAGAGTTTTTATAAATAACCTAGTGATTACTTATCATTAACTCCATTTTTGTGTAATGTTTGTTGGTTTCATAAAGATGACACTAGCTACTGTTCAAAATAAAAATAAAGAGTATAGTTAATGAACGCTTATCGTTCGTTTATTTACCAAGGCGCTTTATTTCAGACAGGGAGTAGTTATGATGAATTCAAATATTTTCTTAGTAAACCTACCAGACCAGGTCACGACAAGTTTACTGCCTGTCTTACAAGGGGAGAATTTAGGACATGTCCAATCGTTTATTACTGATGACCTCACCCAACCCTTAAAAATAGCTATAACAAACACTGATTATCTTATTCTTTATATTGAAACAATTGATGAAGAGAGTATTGCCAGACTTAAATTAAAACAGAATATACCCACTTTACTGATAACCCGTTCTCTTAATTTTGAAATGGAAAGAACAGCCAAAGAACATTACATTGATATGGTGGTCAATGAGAATGATAGCGAATTAAGTTCGCTTATTTACGGTTTTATCAGACAACACGATATTTATCGCTTTCAGCACGCACTGGTCGTCGATGACTCCAGAGTTGATAGCCGCATTGTTGCTAATATTTTGAGTAGTGAGTTTATTAACAACGACACTGAGCTCAATAGCGAGCAAGTGATCGAGCGCTTAAGACTGACACCCACAATTAATATTCTGATACTTGATTATGAGATGCCTTCTAAAAATGGCTGCGAATTAATGCAAGAAATAAAGGAAACTTTTTTGGATCGATCTTTTATTTTTATTGGTTTAACCGGCAATAGAAATGGTGCGATTAAATTTCTAGCCAACGGTGCTGATGATGTTTTTATCAAGCCAATCGATAATGAACTCTTTACCTTGACGCTCAGAAGACTGATCTTTAATGCACATAAAATGAATAGAGATCAATGTACCCTCAACGACTATAAAAAAATCATTAATAATATGACCAAGGAAATTTCTGATCCTATTTACGTGTTAACAACGGTGAATGATTGTTTATTAGAGGGAAAAGTCAGCAAAGCACAATACGAAAATTTTAAAACACTTAGCCAGTTATCGAAAGAAAAGTTAACACATACCTTTGACAGCTTCTTAAACTATTTTGCCATTTCTAACTATATGCAAAGCTCTGCTTTAAAGTCATCTTCGTTACAATCTATGATAGCAACACAACTATACCTAGAATCAAGCAGAGATAAGTTACGTAACATTATCGTCAAAAAGTCGTTTGATGACGATATTAAAAACTTATGTGTTCCAGAAAAAATTGGGCAAGTTATCAATCAATTAACTCATGATGCGGTGATGCGCTCACAAAACGGTGGCGAGCTTACCATACGACTTTATACAAAAAATGAGGATATTGTTTTTGAAGTGCAAGACGCCTCATCTGTAAGTAAAGCATCATTACTAACATCGGTTGGCATAGAAAAGCCCCCTGAAGGTCTAATTCAAACACCGATTTTAAATCAATTACTTTGCCAAAAAATTATCAATGAATACGACGGTTCTTTAGGGGTTCATCATGAAAACAGCGGTGATGTACATTTTTTCAAAATTCCCAAAAAGACATTCTACCTAGGTAAAATATACCATTAGTTTATATCCTCCTCGCTTGATGACCTTGCTGGCAAAGTCATCAAATTATTACTTTGCCAGTTCTTTTTAACGTGCAGCAACAAGTCTACTGAGTTTTTCTATAACGGTATCAACAATTTTCGATGACTACACTTATAATGAATGGTTAAAATAGTTTATTTTATGTTGCTATGTTGTTAAAGTGCCAGGCATCTAATATCACTTAACGTTTATGCAAGTAATGTTAAGTAACAATATATAATTTTGCGTGTACACTCGATGAATAGTAGTAAAGGTTTCACTTTAATTGAATTGGTCATTGTCATTGTCATTGTCATCTTAGGCATATTATCCGCCGCCGCATTACCCAAATTTATCAGCTTATCAAAAGATGCAAAAGTAGCGGTGCTAACGCAGTTTAGCGTCAGCGTAAAGGCCGCTAATAATTTAATCTTTTTAAAGTCAAAAATGCCAAGCTATTCTACCTTTCCTGTCACTGGCCGCGCTGATTTAATTGATATAGATATAGACCGTAATGGCGTTATTGACCTTAATGGCGTTGATTTAAGATTATTACACTCTTATATTGATAATCATGAAATTTACAAGCAGATTGATGTCTCTGAGGAGTTTAAGCTTTCTGGTGGCAAGGTCTTTGAAGAACAAGGCGCAAACCTTGTCTTTATTGGCTATGATACCAATAATAATAAAGTCAGTGATGATAATTGCTATTTTAGATATACCCAAGCGCAATCAGCAACAGTAGGCCCTGCCTACGATATTATTGCTGACGGTTGCTAATTTAGGCAATCAATAGAGGCAATAATTCTCTTATGCATTTGATTAATTAATTTCTTCAAATGCGACCACATAATAATCGTCCATTAGCGCGCTTTTCAATTCGGTATAAACTTTAAATCGCTTAACACCATGGCTCTTGGTCTGAATATTTACGGTCACCATAACAAAGCTATCTTTTTCAGCATCTATTGATTCCATACTCAGTTCCCATAAGCTTTCAACTACCTTCTGATATTGGCGATCAGGATAGGCTTTTTGCCACCAGTGGTTTTTATCTGGTATATCAGTTAAATCCCAACCAATAATATTAGTAAAGCGCTGATTTAAATAAACCAGAGCATGATTTAACGCCTTTTCCTTAAGCTCAACAACAATAATAGGCAGTGGTAACATATCAAAAAAAGTCGTTGGAATGGGCTTAGACAAAGTTGTACCTCTAACCTAAAAGGTTATAAAATTAATATTTAATCGACAGGAAAATGCCACAGCTCTACAATTCCATCACTATTACTGGCATGAATAGACTTAATACTTTTAGCATTTTCGATCGTTTCACTCCGCCCTACATTCATTGCGACACTTAATACCGATGCTCGGCCATTTTCCATTACTGACTGCCACTGAGCGAGTAATGCGCCATCAGCAACTCGCCACAACTGTAGTACTTGTCTTGGTGAGCCGGTTAAGAATAGCTGCTTGTCAGTAGAAAAAACAGAATCATTAACCTCCATAAATTTTAAGTAAGTACCTAATTCAGCAATGAGCTGGCCAGTTTGTAAGTTCCAAAATTTGCGATCTTTAATAGCATCAATACTAAAACCAACCAAACCGTCGCTACTGATATCAACATGATTAACTCGGCTAGCATGGCTAAATTCAAACAAGGTTTTACCTGTTGAGGTGTTCCATAGTTGCGCTTTTTTATCACTTGAACCAGTAAAGGCAATTTGACCATTTTCAGACAGACTCACGGCGTTTATATCTAAACGATGCTTTTGAAAGGTTGTCACTTTATTGGCTTTGGTATCAATAATACTGGCTTTACCGCTACGAAATCCCAGTAAAAGTAACTGACCACTTTTAGATGCCGAAATATCATTAATTATATTATCAGCGACTTGCCACTCACCGACTATTTGAAGATTATCAGTAGTATATTGCTTTACCGAGACACGATTAGAAAGATATAAAAACTGATTATTTTTACTAATATAAGCGATTTCAATATGCTGTGCGTGGTCAGCTGGCAGACATTGTGGCATTGTAGATTGCTGATTATTTTGCCAAAGACAGACCCCCTGGTTATTAACAACAACTGTTAACTTGCCATCATCTGATAGTGCCGTGGCTGCTATCACTGATTTACTGTAATTACTTTTGCTAACCGCGGCAGAGTTATAGACGTCTTGTTGACTACAGGCTGATGTTAGTAAAAAAAGCATCAGTAATATCAAAATTTTCATTGTCTAATCATTTTATTTTTATAATGTAACTACTATCGCACATCTTTAAGAAAAGCAGATAATTTTTGTTCGCTAACGCTCAAAGGTAATTTACAGCGTTAGCCATTATTAAACAGGGTTTTATAATGTTATTTTCTCAGTTCTTCCATATCGGCAATGAGTTCATCCAGTTTTTTAAATTGGCGGCCATAAACTAAATTTAGATCCCAGTGATAAATAGTCTCCGCGGAGCGTGCAAAAATCAGCGTGACTATAGCGACAGCAACAAGTAAATAATAGGGTTGACCTAAGATAAAAATATCCGTTGGCAACACATCAACTAATAATGAAATCACCTTGCCTCCCGCTTTACTAACAATCGCTTGCACAGCCATACCCAGAAAGAACAGCGGATAAAATACTTTGTAATACCCAGAATACCTTTCAATTGAATTTTTTAGCCAATCATTAAAAGCCATTAGGTAGTCATAACTACTTTGTCCTTTAGACAAGTTAACCGAATTTTTTAGTTCTTTTTTAGCGATGATGAGCAATGGCGCTAGTAAACAGCAAATATATAAACCTAAAAATGGCGCGCCAATAAGGCTCATCATAACCAGCATTATCAAGCTACCAACTATGACAGCTTTAATATTGAGTTCGAACATATTTAGCAGCTTATCAACAATGTTTTGCGATTTACGATTATATAAATCATTTATCTTTGGCGCCGTTAAGTTTGCCTCGTTAACAAAGCCTTCTTTCCACATCATTTCTATTGATTTAGTCACGTGTTAATCCTTTTGATTAATAATTTTGTTAAGACGGTCTTTTATACGCTTAATGCGAACACCAATATTATTAGTATTACTGCCAATAATATCGGCTATCTCTTCATATGTTTTTTCTTCGAGATAGAGTAAAATTATCGCTCTGTCAGTTTCAGACAAATGCTTGATAGCGTTGTATAGCTCATTAATCTCATCACTTACAAAGGCTTTGCTGTCATCTATTGCTTCCTCTGGTAAAGCGTCTGAAACGATCGCTTTATCGCCATCTTTTCGTCGTTTCAAATAAGTTAAGCAGACATTAAGTGAAATACGGTAAATCCATGTTGACCATTCGCTCTCTTGATTAAAATTGTCTTTGCTGCGCCAAATCTGTAAACAGACCTCTTGATAGTAATCTTCAAAATCTTGCTGGCTGTTGGTGTAAGCTCGGCAAATTTTAATAATGATCCCCGCAAAAGGCAGTATAGATAATTGATAAAAGTCACTTCCCATGTAAACCCTGCTCTGTGTTGATGTGTTTTGCTTAGTTAGTGGCATGAAGTAAAGCTTTATTACACCCTAGGCTAAATATTTTTATTATATAGTTATAGGGAAGCCATTTAAGAACTAAAATTTATAGCATCATTTTTTAATACGACCGTTAAATGAAATAGCTGAGACTAATAGAGAGACAGGTAAGTGATATTACCGTTCCTTGGAGAGGTTAATTTTTTAGAGGAAATAGCCATTAATAATCACTAGGCCATATAGTTAAAGTTATTTCGACCAGACAAGTTACATTAACAACCCATCATCAATTGGAAAATAATCATCCGCCGCGTTAATTAATGAGTTAGCGGTTAAAGCTGACACACCATAAACATGCGTGGTTACACCATAACGTTCTTTAACTTTACGAAGTAGCAAATCAAAATCACCGTCGCCAGATAATAATATAACGGTATCTACATCGGCAGCACTTTCCATGACATCAATGGTAATACCGACGTCCCAGTCACCTTTGGCAGAGCCATCTCGGCGTTGAATAAACGGCTTAAGCTTTACCTCAAATCCAATATGTTTTAACGCTTTTTGAAATTTATGTTGGGCATCGTCACTACGTTGAATTGCATAGGCATTGGCGATAACAATATCGCCTTGCTCACTAATTTGTTGCCAAAACTTGCGGTAGTTAAACTGCCTTTGAAAGCTATCACGGGTGGTATAATAAATATTTTGTACATCTACAAATATAGCTATTCTGTTCAGTTGGGCTGTCATTTATTACTCGATGTTAAAGGAAGGATGTTGGTGATGACCACCATTACCAAAAACCATAGGCAACATGCTACAATAAAGCTACTATTAAAAACACGTCTAAAAGTATAATAATTCAGAGAAAACTCGATGTCAGCCATACGTTCATTATTCTATTTCTTATTACGTTTCCCAATAAAACTTCTTGTGCGCAGTAAAATTGTTCCTGACAACTATTTAGAGTCAGAAGAAGTAAAACTCGAACAGCCACAGTTTTATGTTATTCGTCATCAGTCTGCCAGTGATTTACTTGCCTTGCGAAAAGCCTGTAAAGCATTAAAACTGCCAGACCCACTTAGCCTAGTGACGATTAACGGGCAAAAATTTTCACGTTTATTGTGCTTAGAAAAACCTACACCGCTCTTTCGTTGGCGAAAAGCAGGCCATACCAAAGCGATCACCGAAGGCTTTGAATTATTAAAACAGCACAGCGTCGACGAAAAATTAGATGCACAGCTGATACCTGCTCATGTTATTTGGGGCCGAACACCAACCAAAGAACATAATAATGCCAGTATAGGTACCGTTCTAGCGGATCAGGAATCACCTTCGTGGTTACGTAAGTTTTTCATTGTTTTATTTTTAGGACGTAACTCCATCGTTCGCTTTAGTGAGGCGATTTCTTTTCGTTTTATGGCAGACAAACATGGCACAACACAAGCAAGCGCACAAAAATTAATGCGTATTGCTCGTTTCCATTTTTACCGCCAAACTATTGCTGTGACAGGCCCAAGGCTGATGCATCGCCAACAAATGTTTGCGACTCTGCTTGCTAATCCGTCGATAAAGCGCTTGATCAGTGACGAAGCTAAAAGCAAAGCGATCAGTGAAGAGCAAGTAAAAAAACAAGCACTCGTCATCATGGATGAAATTGCCGGTGATTACCGCGATTCTATGGTTCGTTTAGGTGCACGTATTTTAACTTGGCTGTGGAATCGCTTGTACAGCGGTATCAACATTAATAATGCCAAAGTACTGCGAGATCTTGCTCAAGAAGGCCATGAAATTATTTATGTGCCTTGTCACCGCAGCCACATGGACTATTTACTCCTGACCTACGTGATTTTCCAAGAAGGTTTAGTGACTCCTAGAATAGCCGCAGGTATTAATTTAAATTTTTGGCCAGCAGGACCTATCTTTCGTAAAGCCGGTGCATTTTTCATTCGTCGTAGCTTTAAAGGTAATCGCTTATATTCCACCATATTTCGTGAGTATTTAGGCTTGTTATTTGAACGCGGCTACTCAGTAAAATATTACTCTGAAGGTGGACGCAGTAGAACTGGCCGTTTACTACCCCCTAAAACGGGTATGCTTGCCATGACGATACAAAGCTTGCTTCGTGGCATTGATCGCCCACTAACCTTAGTACCGGTTTATTTAGGTTACGAACATGTCATGGAAGTTGGCACCTACCATAAAGAATTAAGTGGTAGTAAGAAGAAAAAAGAATCTATCTTTGGCGTTATTAAAGCCATTAAAAATTTACGAAATTACGGTAAAGGTTACGTTAACTTTGGTGAACCTATCAATATTAACCAATTCTTAAATAAACAGGTTCCTAACTGGAAAGACGATATCGACCATATCGACCCACAAAAACCAACCTGGTTAACACCGAGCGTTAATATTCTTGCTGATCAAGTAATGACGCATATCAACCAAAGTGCCGCCATTAACGGTACTGCTTTAGTGGCCCTTATTCTGCATGCTTGCGATAATAAAGCACTCGCTAAAACAGAATTGATTAGTCAGCTTGATTTATTTTTAAACTTGCAGCGCAACGCACCTTATAGTCAGCAATTGACCATCCCTTGTGAAGATGGCCAGCAATTGCTTGAAGAGGTTATCTGTCTTAATAAAGTTACGGTTAATCAAGACAGTTATGGCGACATTATTTCATTGTCTGAAACAGCCACTTTAGAGATGCGTTATTACCGTAATAATATTTTACATAGCTATATATTGCCTGCGCTCATTTGCCGGGTATTAGAACGCCAGAGCAAAATAAATATCGACACTTTATTAGAGCAAGTGCAACGGATCATCAGTTTAGTAAAAATTGATTTGTTTTTATGGCAAAGCGAAAACGATGTAGTTGAACAAACAGAGCAAGTGATCAATTTTTTACTGGCCGAAGGTCTTATTAGAAAAAGTAAAAGCGGCGCTTTAAGTGTGGTAAATAACGTTGATCTGACCAGTAATATTCGCTTAATTGGTGAATGTATTAATGAAACTTTACAGCGCTTTACTATTATTTGTTCGTTAATAAGTCGCTTATCACCGATTAGTAAAAATGATCTAGAAGACAAAGTCGTTGCTATTGCTAAGCGTTTATCGGTATTAAATGATATTAATGCTCCTGAGTTTATCGATAAAAAAGCGCAAGGTATTTTAATTAAAGCTATGATTGAACAAGGCTATATTAATAAAGATGAAAACGACCAACTCGTTGATAGCAGTACTTTAGGCTTGTTAAAGTCGTCGGTCACTCAATTGATAGATATTGAGGTTTTAGAGAGTATTGTTCGTTAACCCTAGCAATAATAAAGCAGGCTACATCGTCATCCTGAACAAATGCCAGGATGGCGCATTACAAGAATAACGTCCGAGGTCATGACTATTTTCGGCTGTGGTGACTAGAGGTACTCTATCGATATACCAATAAAAATGACTAAACCTACAAAATGATTATTCAAAAAAGCTTGAAAGCATTTATCACGCTCTCTATTAACAATTAAAATTTGTTGGTAACAAAAAAATCCTGCTGCGACAATAAGACTCAGTTGATAAGGCCAACCAAAGGCGAGCATTTCACCTACGCTCATCAGCAATGCTAACGTAGCCAGTTGAAGAAATAGAATGATACGTTTGTCATGACGGCCAAATAGAATGGCGGTTGATTTAACGCCAATATTTAAATCGTCATCACGGTCAACCATGGCATACATAGTATCATAGGCTACCGTCCATAATACATTAGCGCTAAAAAGTAGCCAAGCAACCGTGGGGAGTTCACCCATGCCTTCGGCAAACGCCATAATCATCCCCCAGCTAAACGCTGCACCTAGTACCACTTGAGGTAATTGGGTATAACGTTTCATAAAAGGGTAACTTGCTGCCAGTAACACAGCAACCACTGACAGTTGAATGGTGTACCAACTTAAGGTTAAAACTAAGCCGAGTGCGATGCCAATCAGTAAACCAAATAACGATAACGCGTCGTTTGGCGTTAATATACCGGTAACTAATGGCCTGTGCTGGGTACGTTTTACTTGTCCGTCTACGTTGCGATCTGCCCAGTCATTAATAACACAACCTGCGCTGCGCATGACAAAAACACCCAAGGTAAATACAGCTAGCCAATGCAGTGTCGGGAAGCCATCGCCCGCTATCCATAACGCCCAATAGGTTGGCCATAATAGCAAGTAGGTACCGATCGGCTTGTCGGCGCGAGTAATTTTTACAATACCCTGCCACTTACCTACAAAAGAATTTGTCATATGTTTTCCTGAATATTTTTTATTTCTGGTGATAGATTTTTTTGATAAGCGAAGGCATTCGGTAAAAAATCTCAGTAACTAACAAAATTTTATCGACACGAGTAATTTTTACAATACCCTGCCACTTACCTACAAAAGAATTTGTCATATGTTTTCCTGAACATTTTTTATTTCTGGTGATAGATTTTTTTGATAAGCGAAGGCATTCGGTAAAAAAATTTCAGCAACTAACAAAGGTTTATCATGTAGCATAAACGTTGAACGACGGCCCCATAGTTCAGTGTGAAGCGGTAATTTAAGATGTCGCGCTAGTACTGAGACAGAACTGGTTGGAGAAAAAGCCGAGATTTCAATACATTTTCGGGTTAACTCTTTTTTACTAAACAGCACTTGTCCTAACGATTGGTTACCTAAATGCGCTAACTGCTGGTCTTCGCCGGTTAAGCTTTTTAAGGGCAATAAGCTACGGGCAAAGACTTGTGGCACGTCATCGCAATATAATATCACTTCACGTACTAAGACCGGCTCGCCTACATCAATGTCTGCGGTTGCTTCTTCTGCTGTGCAAGGTTGAATTTTTTGCCCTAAGACTTCTACACGAAAATGTTGGCAACATTGGCTTAATCGAGCAGTCAACGAGCTAGGGTCGAGTAACCAACTTAATAGCGTTTCATTAAGCGATACTCCTAAAGGAGACTGCCATGTGGTATTGATAGCAATGGGGAATAATGGATGTGACTGGCTCATAACAACTAATTAATAACTATTTTATTAAACAATAACCGATATATCATATCAGTATTGTTTGGTTTATGCCGCTGGTAATTTAGCGCCCGTTACCTGCCCAAATTCAAGAGGGGAACTGCAACGTTACATAAGCCAGTATCAATAAGTTGCGCCGGATAAGTTAGTCTATCAAGCGAGTTATCATTAAGGGATTTTTAACGCTGGCGTTATAAAAATAAATAAAGCTAACAAATTTGCTAATAAAAGCTAAAGATTCATTGTAATATAGTCGATAGACTTTTCGATTCTCCAGTTAAATAGAGCGACAAAATGAAAAAAACTTTATTAATATTAGCGACATTATTGTCATTCTCTTTACCTTTATCTACAGTGAAAGCTGCAGATTATGCTTATTTTGGCTTCGAACCCGCGATTATCACTAACTATGTTGCGGTAAAGAAGAAGCTAGGCTATGTACGTCTCACCGTTGAATTGATGATTGAAGATTCGGCAAACTATGAAACGGTTGAACATCATGCACCACTGTTACGCGATGCCATTATTGCTATTATTGGCCAACAACCTGAAGCAAAAGTAAAATCGATTAATGGTCGTCACGAAATTCAGCGTTTATGTGAAGAAAAAGTGAAGAATCTTTTGACACAAGAAACAGGTCAACCGTTAATTAAAAAATTGTTATTTACTCAGTGGCTAGACAACTAACAGTAAAGACTCTCCGTAGGTCAGTAAAATTCGACCTACGGTTTTAATAAAGCCCTAATGCCTTTTCATCAATAACACTTTAACTGCTGCTAACAAACAGCCGCTGACTAATCCTCATCCGAATATGTGCGCAGTATTTGCCATATTAACCAGCAAGAAATCAGCCCAGAGCCTTGATTAAGATCTAGTGCCTTTCATCAATAACACTTTAACTGCGGCTAACAAACAGCCGCTGACTAATCCTCATCCGAATATGTGCGCAGTATTTGCCATATTAACCAGCAAGAAATCAGCCCAGAGCCTTGATTAAGACCTAGTGCCTTTCATCAATAACACTTTAACTGCGGCTAACAAACAGCCGCTGACTAATCCTCATCCGAATATGTGCGCAGTATTTGCCATATTAACCAGCAAAACATTAACCCAGAACCTTGAACTTTTGATTAAGATCTAGTGCCTTTCATCAATAACACTTTAACTGCGGCTAACAAACAGCCGCTGATTAATCCTCATCCGAATATGTGCGCAGTATTTGCCATATTAACCAGCAAAACATTAATCCAGAACCTTGATCTTTTGATTAAGATCTAATGCCTTTCATCAATAACACTTTAACTGCTGCTAACAAACAGCCGCTGACTAATCCTCATCCGAATATGTGCGCAGTATTTGCCATATTAACCAGCAAGAAATCAGCCCAGAGCCTTGGTCTTTTGATTAAGATCTAGTGCCTTTCATCAATAACACTTTAACTGCGGCTAACAAACAGCCGCTGACTAATCCTCATCCGAATATGTGCGCAGTATTTGCCATATTAACTAGCAAAACATTAACCCAGAACCTTGAACTTTTGATTAAGATCTAGTGCCTTTCATCAATAACACTTTAACTGCGGCTAACAAACAGCCGCTGATTAATCCTAATAAGTGCGCAGTATTTGCCATATTAACTGGCAAAACATCAGCGTAGCCTAGTAAAAGCCAAAACAGTAAAAAGCCAATAATCGGTTTAGAGATCATTAAACCTTTTTCAGGAGCTAGCCAGCCATACCACCAAACATAACCCACTAAACCATAAACAACACCCGACAGACCACCAAAATTAGGACCTGAAACCATAAATTGCCCCAGATTAGAGACAAGTGCGGTGATCAAAAACAAATTAATTAACGCCCCTTTTCCTAAAGTCCGTTCGACACTGCCACCTAATTGCCACCACCACATGGTATTAAAAACAATATGTAACCATGAAAAATGAAAAAGTGCAGGCCCTAATAAACGTAATGGCGAAGCAAAAAAAGCCTCAAGTGTTAGCTTAGGATAGAAATGTAACAACTCAAAAGTAGGACGAGCAAAGCCCAATAAACTCGCGATAAACACTAACCAGCACAAGGCAAAAATAGTTAAAGTTACCCCGCCTGCATGAGCAAAAAATTGCTCTTTAAAGCTTGTTATTAATGAAGGTGAGTTGTCTTGAACTTGTGCAACTTGGCCACTTTGCCATGCGGCTTGCTGATATTTTTCTTGGTAAGGGTCGGCAATAAATTCAGCAAAAATTTCTTTGGCTTGGTCGATTTTACTCGTTGCACAGTAAATAATATAATCACTGTCATTCTTTTGTACTTTCGCATCGATATTTAAACTGGTTAAATAATTCGCAAACAACAAGGCAATATTATGTTGCTTGACTTGTATTAACGGGCTTAGCTCATCTGTTGCATTAGATGCCGACATTATGCTCAACTATCTAGTGTTCTATGTCTTGTGGAAAACGTAATTGCCAATCAGTAAAACCACCGTCCAGTGAATAAACGTCAGTGAAGTCCTGGCTAATAAGAAATTGTGCGGCTTGTTGGCTAGAAATACCGTGGTAACAACAAACAACTACGGGTGCATCTAAGTCGGCTTCACGAATGAAGTCAGCAAAGTTTTCATTACTTAAATGAATAGCGCCAGGAATATGGTTTGCTTGGAAAGAAGCCGCGTCACGAATATCAACAATGACATGAGTTTTATCAGTTAAACTCTCGTGTAAGGTGGCCAGTTGCATATGTTTAAAATTGCTTTGTTCAGTCATTTTTTATTTCCCTAAAAATTTACGCCATTAATGTAGCATAATTTTACATCTAGCCGTTACCATTCAAAACTCAGCAAAATATATATTGATTGGTAATAGCCATACGACAACATATATATTCTTTGTTATTTACCATTTCAAGCGTGTCCACTTATCGGTAACATAGACAACGAATAGCTTTATCGCTAACAACAATTTTACACAGGAGAACCCATGGGCTTTAAAATTGCAAACAATTCAATTCTACGTTCAGATGATTACGCAGAGTTAGTACGTGGAAAAACCTATCCATTTGAAAGAAAGGGTCATCAACATCTTGCTGACAATGTTCCTTTATGGTTAACAGGTACTGACTGGACTGCTCGAGCAGAAATAAGCATTATCAGTCAGTCTATTGAAAATAATAATATTAAAGGCATATTTCGTGTTGACTACCTTTACGCAAAAGATGAGCAACGAGTACTAACAAATACTTTTATTCGCATGTATGGCGGGCTAAGTGACCCTGCTATCTATTTACTTTCATCAAATGCTGAATATCAACAAGCGCTGAGTGAAGGTAAGCTAACACGTGATTCGTTAACCAGCGAAGGTTTTATTCATGCGACACCCAAAAGTCAATTAAACCGTCTTGCCAATAAATATTATAAAGATAAAGAACAGCCACTTATTTTGAGTGTTGATAAAGAGTTAGTCATACCCGAAATAAAGTGGGAACCTGCTAGTGGTGGTTTATACCCTCATATATATGGCCCATTAAACATCAATGCGGTTACCGAGGTTGAAAAAATATCACTTAATGAGGATGGAAATTTTCACCTCTAAATATAGCCGCTTACTCACTTTATAGATGTGCTAGATAGCCAAGAACAATAAAGCCAAAACACTTAGATGTTTTGGCTTTAATTATTTTATTAAGCTTAAAAAATTTTAGTGCTTTAGCGTTTATAAAACTTTTGCGATAGATTTTGCTAAGTAATCAACATTACTATTCGCGATACCGGCAATACTCATACGGCTTGAACCCACCATATAAATACTATACTCATCTTGTAACTGCTGCACTTGCTCAGGGGTTATACCTAAGAATGAGAACATGCCCATTTGACGGGTAATAAAGCTGAAGTCACGAGTCACACCATTTTCTACTAACTTATCAACCAATAGTTGACGGTTACCATTAATACGGTCTCGCATTTCTTTTAATTCTGCATGCCACTGGGTACGAAGTTCATCAGAACTTAAGATCGTTTCAACTAATGCCGCACCATGTGCTGGTGGCATAGAGTAAATAACACGGATCACATAAAGTAATACTGACTGGGCAACATCAACTGCGGCTGATGTTTCGCCAATAATAGTACAGGCACCAATACGTTCGCGATATAAACCAAAATTTTTCGAGCATGAACTACAAACAATCATTTCTTTTGCATGTTCAGCCATTAAACGTAGACCATAGGCATCTTCGTCTAAACCAACACCAAAACCTTGGTATGCCATATCAATAAGAGGTAAAAAGCCAACGTCTTTAGCTACTTCAACAACTTGTTGCCACTGCTCATTGTTTAAGTCCATACCACTTGGGTTATGACAACACGCATGTAACAACACAGCATCATCGCTGCTAACTTCTTTTAATGCCGCTAACATACCATCGAAATCAAGGGTTTTGTTTTCGTGGTCGTAATACGGATAGGTTTTAACGGTTAAACCGGCGGCTTCAAACAACCCCGTATGATTTGCCCAGGTTGGATTACTCACCCAAATAGTGGCGCCCGCTTTACACGACTTAATAAATTCAGCCGCAACACGTAATGCCCCAGTGCCTCCAGGAGTAGAAACCGTGCGCGCTCTATTTTCGAGCAGCACTTTATGGTGGCCAAAAATTAATTTGCTCATCTCTTCATTAAATACAGGTGAGCCGGTAGGACCAATATAAACTTTGGTATCTTCGTGATCGTTACGATATTTTTCCGCCGTTTTCACACAGTCTAAGATCGCTGTATGACCTGCTTCATTTTTATAAACGCCCACACCCAAATCAATTTTATGTGGGTTTGAATCTTCACGATATTTAGCCAACAAGCCTAAAATAGGATCGGCAGGCAAAGCCTTTAAGCTACCAAACATGTCTCCGGTTACCTTATTCAATGACGGGATGTTCTTAATTGGGCGATTTCGCACAACAAGAGAAATAAATCCCTGTGTTTAAAGCGCAAGCATAGCCCCAATAAGGTGAAAATTAAAGCGTTTAAACTAAAAAGTTGCCGGAACTAATAGCACAAAAGGGACTAAGGAATAACAAGTATAACCTTGTTGCCTGTAATGAAAAATTTCGCAACGAATTATATGCAGAGTTCGTTGCGAAAGAATAGCTGATAAAATCTTAGAAATTATTAGTAACGGCGGCGATAAAGCCAATAATACCACCAAATACACCTCCCCAAACAACCAACCAACCTAAGTGTTTGCGGATCATCGCTTGGATAATTTCCTTCACCAGTTGTGGTGTCAATTCATTTAGCCTTTGATCAATAATTTCACTGACTTTTTCACGCATATCCGCCATAACACTCGGCTGCTCTAATTCGTCTTTGAGGATATTGTTAAATTCTTCACTTTGTGAGATTTTAGCGACAGTGACTTTCATCTTTTCAATAAAGGGCTCTCGTAATGGCTGTAATGCTTCACTGCCTCCAACCATCGCTAACATGCCACCAAACGATGACTTTTCAATAACATCAACTAAGTCATCAAAAGCAGGATTCAAGTCTATTTTTTCGATGACGGGCGTTAAGTCTAAAGACACCATGCCACCTGAACCACCCGACAAGAATCGGTCAATATTTTCTTCAGTGAAAAACTGTTCCATCATCAGCTCTTTAATTGCTTTTTTAAAATCTTCAAAGCGTGCAGGAATAACACCAGAACCATATAAAAAGGGCACTTTTTCAAAAAGCATATGTATAGCAATCCAATTGGTAAAGGCCCCCGACAAGGCAAATAAGCCTATGGTAAAGAGTAAAGACTGCTCGAAAAAATAACCCGCTAAAGTAGCAAGCAAGGCGATGATATTAGTCATAAAACTTTTATTCACTGAGTACCTCAAAATTAGTGTTTGTTTCTATCGCGCTATATTAACAATTGCATGGTTTTGCGCCAACTCTTTTACTGTATAGTAACGGGTAAAGGATAAATATTAAGGAAACACCATGAAAATCAAACTTATTTTAGTAATGAGTACATTACTGACTATTTTTAGCGCCGCTGCACAGACATCAAAAATAGCGGATCAATGGCGTACTTTAGATAGTGAAAGAACCGTACTACTGACATTACCACACGGAAAAGTTGTCATAGAACTGGCACCACAATTTTCGCCTAAGCATGTTGAACAGTTTATAAAACTGACTAAGGCAGGTCATTATGATGGTAATAAATTTTATCGAGTGATCGACGGTTTTGTTGCGCAAGGTGGTCCTGAAGACGGCAGTCGTCAAGACAAGTTAGTACCAACATTAACCATGGAAGGTGACTTTACTACCGATGAAAACTGGCAGTTCACTAAAATTCAAGAGGATGATTTATTCGCTGAACAAACCGGTTTTAAAGACGGATTTTCGTTAGCTCATAACCCAAGTGAAAAAAAAGCCTGGCTAACACATTGCCCTGGTGTTATCGCAATGGCTCGAAGTAATGATGCCGATTCCGCCTCAAGTCATTTTTATATTGTTAATGGTCAAGCCACTCGCTATTTAGATCGAATCATGACTATCTTTGGCCGTGTGGTTTATGGCATGAATCACGTACAAGCCATTACTAGAACATCAGTTATTGAAGGTGATACGCCTGTTGCTGAAAAAAATTATACCTCTATGACAAGCATGAAAATGATGAGTGATGTGCCAAAAGAACAACAAATATTATTAGCGGTAAAGAATACCGAACACCCCGCTTTTAGCGAAATGATAGAAAAACGTAAAAGACGAGAAAATGCCTTTTTTTACAAAAAACCACCACCCGTTTTAGATATTTGCCAAACCCCAGTGAAAAGCCGCATAGTTAACTAAAGCTTTTGCTTTAAACGACGAGATGGCTTTGACCTTGAAAATGTTTTGCTATAAATTAACCGCTAAGGCAATTACCAATTTTGGTGAGATATGGACATAGCTAGATTAAGAAAATTATTATTTCACCAACAAGATATCTTGTCTAAAATTGCCTTAGGTCGACCTTTAAATAATGTGCTAAATGATATTTGTTTATCTATTGAAGAACTTATTGATGACAAGTCAGCGAGGTGTTCAATATTATCGCTAAAGGGAGAACAACTTTTTCACTGTGCTGCGCCAAATATTGATGATAAGTATTGCCAGGCAATTAATGGCGTATATATTGGCCCCAAGGTAGGGTCTTGTGGAACCGCGGCGTATCGAAAGTCTCGCGTCATTGTCGAAGACATCGCAATATCGCCGTTATGGCAAGACTTTAAAGAGCTAGCATTGAGCTTTGACCTTAAATCGTGTTGGTCAACCCCCATTATTTCGACACAATTAAAAACTATTGGTTCCTTTGCTATTTATCATAGCTCTCCTAAATCTCCGACAGATAAAGACTTAGAGTTAATTGACTATTTCGTGCATTTTTCAAGCATTGCCTTAGAGAAAAATGTTGAGTCACTAAACGCCAAACAACTGATTGCTGATTTACAAAAAAGTAATCAAAAATTTCAAGCTTTTAGTAAGGTTATGCCTGATTTAGCCTTAATATTGAGTGAAGATGGTGTATATACCGATATTTATGGCTCAGCTGATGAATTACTATATGGTTCAGTCAGCAAGCTCATTAACAAAAATGTAAATAACGCTTTACCTCAAAAAGATGCACAGCCGATTATGGCGGTGATTAACAAAACCTTAGCCACCAATGAAGTGCAAATATTTGAATATCAGCTTGACGTTCAAAAAGGTCATCTTACTTTTGAGGGAAGAACCGCTCCCCTTGACCATTATCAGCCAAGCACTCCTAATAAAAGACATATTGTCTGGATAGCTAGAGATATAACGGTGCGTAAAGAGGCAGAGAAGGCGATAGAAAAGTTAGCTTTCTTTGACCCATTAACCAATCTTCCTAACAGGCGAATGCTCAACGAAAGGTTAACAATGTGCGTTGAGAGAATAAAGCGCTCGGGTAAGACCGGTGCTTTATTATTTTTGGATTTAGATAACTTTAAAAGAATTAATGACTCATTAGGACATAGTGCCGGTGATGAAATTTTAGTCGAGCTATCTAAAAGGCTGAGTGCGGTTATAAGATCCTCTGATACTTTAGCGAGAGTGGGTGGCGATGAGTTTATTATTTTATTGGAATATGTCGGAGAAAATAATGAACAAGCCATCATTGAATCTGAAGTCATCGCTCAAAAACTACACAGCGTATTTGATGAAAAGTTTGAGCTAGGGGAATTAGCATTTCAAGTCAGTTGTAGTATTGGTATTAGCTTAGTTAATCAGAGTAATTCATTAATAGATAATATATTAAAATTTGCAGATACTGCTATGTATCGCGCAAAAATGAAAAAAGGTAACAGTTATAGTTTCTATGATCCTGCATTACAAACCTTATTAGAAAAGCAGGCAGAACTTGAAACTGACCTTGTTAGAGCGATAGCCAGTGATGAATTTTGTGCTTATTTTCAGCCACAAGTAAGTAGCTCAGGCAAAGTCATTGGAGCAGAAGCCCTGATTCGATGGAATCATCCCAGTAAAGGACTGGTAGCGCCCAATGAATTTATACCCATTGCCGAACAATACGGACTCATTCAAAAATTACAGAACATTGTCTTACGTGATATTTGTATATTGATTGCGCAATTGCGTACCGAAAATATTATTGACGAGTTGTTCAGTGTTTCAATCAATATAAGTCATTGCCAATTTAACTCCTCTACTTTAAAAACTGAGTTACTTAATACCATTGCTGGCTTTGATATATTGCCAGCACAAATTAAGTTAGAAATTACTGAATCGATGTTGGCTGGTGATATTGATAATACGGTTCAACAAATGGAAGAAATAAAAGCAAAAGGCTTTGCCTTTTCAATAGATGATTTTGGTACCGGCTACTCTTGTTTAACACACTTAAGTGCTTTCCCGGTAAAGGAACTGAAAATTGATAAAAGCTTTATCGATAAGGTTTTGGATGACGCGACTGGCTTTAGTATCGTTAAGACGATAATAACCTTGGCTAAAAGTCTTAACATAACAGTGGTTGCTGAGGGAGTTGAAGCACTAGCGCAACACGAGTTACTCAAGTCTCTGCATATTGATGCTATTCAAGGTTATTTAATCGCCAAACCTATGACTAAAAGTGACTATCTAGTCTGGCATAAGACTAATATTGCCAATAACAGTTAGTATATTGATCGCGTTTGCTGATTTTTGTCTGTCTACTTTAGTTAAATCAATGCCTAGTGTCGATGACTCTAATTGGCGAGCAAAGATTACCAGCCTTCAATAATAGGGTGAATTTTAAGGGGGGCATTCGAAGCCATTTTTAACCATAAAAAATGGCTGTATCTTGTCTTTTTTTTATAGCCAAGGCATCGAACATCATCCTAACCATTAAATGCTTGCCCTAAAGCGCTAAGCGCATTTGCTCTTTTTTTAATGTTCACGGTCTCACTTTCAACAGTATTGGTTTGATGAAGATTATTTTGAGAGGCATCGCTGATATTAATGATATTACGGCTGATTTCTTGAGAAACCATACTTTGCTCCTCTGATGCCGTAGAAATTTGTATGGCTAAATCAGAAATATCAGTGATCAGCGAATACACTTTATCAACAACATCATGAGCTTCTGTCGCTTTTTCTACACAACTATCGGCAGACTCTTTTCCTTTTGTCATGGTTTGCACCCATGATAAAAGTGTATTTTGCATTTCGGATATTGAGCTTTGAATTTGCTCTGTTGCCGCATGGGTTCTACTTGATAATGCCCTAACTTCATCGGCCACCACCGAAAAACCTCTACCATGTTCTCCAGCCCGTGCAGCTTCGATTGCCGCATTGAGCGCTAATAAATTTGTTTGGTCAGCAATACCCTGTATTTCATGCATTATGCTGCCAACTTTTTCAATTTCACTGGCGAGCTCTGTTGCCGAAGACGCCGAGTTAGCGACTTCTTCAGCCAATACATTTACTTTTGCCATGGTGGTGTGCATGGCCTTTGTGGCAATTTTGCAATCTGAATGTGCTTGATTAACTTTTTGTGAGGTGAATGTGGTGTTCTGCGCGACCTCATCGATCGTCGCAACCATTTCTTCGACAGCGGTTGCAACTTGATGTAATTCAGCCGTTTCTTGTTCAACACCTTCTTTCGCTATTCGGGCTGCTTGCTCAAGATTACTAGCACCAGCACTGAGTAAATTACTACTGTCAGTAATACGGCCTAGAATTGTTTTGATTTTACCTTCAGCTATTTTCAAATGAAAATCAGCAATGCCTTGCGATTTGCTTCCACAATAAATTAGCCGTGAAAGACTGTCATATTCTTTGCTGAGTTTTTTAAAATATTTAGGCGTATCTATAAGTTCATTTTTATAGGTTACAAAGGGTAATAAAGGTAATAAAAACATCATGTATGGGTAATAAAGGGCACTGATTAGTGTCGCTATACTCGCGCCAAAATAGGCTACATTTTTAACCTTGGCATTTTCGTACCACTTATTTAACGACTTACCTGATTGGAGTGCTTGATAAGACAATATTGCATTATTTTTAGTTTTCTCGTCTAAGCGGGTTCTTACCGATTGAAAACCAACTAGCTGACCTGACTCAAAAACAGGGGTAATAAAAGCATCGACCCAGTAATAACGACCATCTTTACAGCGATTCTTAACAACACCTCGCCAAGGTAAAGCAGATTCTAAATTAGTCCATAAATCTTTAAAGGCAGCCTTAGGCATGTCTGGGTGCCTAACAATACTATGATTTTGTCCAACAAGTTCAGCAAGGGAGAAACCGGCAATTCTACAAAAGTCTGGGTTTGCATAGGTAATGACACCTTTTTTATTTGTTGTTGAAATTAATTCGACCCCATGTTCAAAATTAACTTCTTCATCAATTGTCGATTGCTTTTGTCTTGTCATCATTACATCCTTTTATATGAATTTGTTATCTTAGCATTCTAGTTATAAAAACGACAAAATCAACAATATCAACTAAATATAGCAGATTTAAATAAAAGTTAGCTGAATAATACGTAAAATTAAGCGACCTTAATATTACAACAACAGTCATTATTGAACTATTTACGTTCTAGTGAAGAAAAATGTAAACTGTTATTAAGCGCAAAACTCTTAGCCAGGCTAGCATTAGAACAATAGATCGCGCAAGCTAGACAAGCCTTAGTACTTTTGTGTGCTGATTACTTATACCAAATTTTTATTATATCAAAAACGCGCTCACCTTCGGGAGTCTGTACTACCACTTCGTCATCAACACGCTTACCTATTAATGCTCTTGCCATGGGTGAATCCAGGCTTATCTCCCCTTTTTTAACGTCCCATTCATCAGGGCCAACTACTCGATAGATGACTTCTTTATCGTCTTCATTAATTAACGAGACCCAGGCACCAAAGTAGACTTTACCTTCTTGTTTAGGGTCATAATAAACAATCGTTAAGTCTTCGGTACGCTTAACTAAAAACCTCACCCGTCGGTCAATTTCACGCAAACGCCTTTTACCATAAATGTATTCTGCATTTTCACTTCGATCGCCTTGAGCAGCCGCTTCAGAGACCGATTTAGTGATGAGAGGACGCTCTTCCTTCCATAAATACTTTAGTTCTTTATCTAAGCGATCCCAGCCTGTTCGGGTAATGTAGTTACTTCGTTTCATATTTTTTAAACACGGATAAGCAGAATATTTATTGTGACAGGATTAAGCTGAGCTGACTATACTCAGCCACAATAAAGGTAGGAACAGTGTCACTCTTTGCCATGAATATTCATCGACGCGTATAGAGGCACAGATCCCTAACGTGATCATTTTAAGACAACAGAAGACACCAGTTTTTGGAATTAGGGGGTAACTAAAACTAATTCCCCCTAAAACCCTTAATACAATAGAGTCAATTCAACAAATCGTTATACTAATCTAGTGTGGTTTTATCCGCCAAATTTAAAACGTAAACCAGCATTAACAGTAAAACCATCGTTTCTTGACCAAATGTTTGTTGTCCATCGACCGCTAGGTGCTTGTTCAGGCAACACTAAAGAGTCTTCCTTAGTTTGTCGCACATTTAACAAGTTTTCAGCATTAACAAAAAAGCTTACTTGTCCGATGGTAATTTGACCTAATAGCCCTAAGTGCCAATAAGGGCTGCTTCGCTCTCGGTACGGATTGTTTTCAAGTTGCTGAGTACCCGTATAGTAAGCTTCAAACCCTACCATATGACTGCCATGCTCTTCCCACATTACAACTAGGCCAGCAGAATGTTTAGGGGTCAACGCTAAGGGTACTCGGGCAAAGTCAGAATCCCTTTCTTTAGTCGCGTCTGTATATAAATAGCTACCGGTAAATTTAATATCTCGCCAGCGATAGCGTAATAATAATTCAGCACCACTAATTTTACTTTCACCCGCAGTATTTACGATATGAACTTGTTTCCCCAACGCTTCATCAACACGATTAATGACCTCTAATTCGGTAACGTTTTCAATATCTGATGCAAATAATGTCAGGCTAGTTTCTACGCTGTCCAGCACATAGCTAATATCTATAGAAGCGGTAGATGCACGTTCCTCATCAAGATTTTCTAGCGGCGCAAGACGAGATAAACCTGCTTCATCAATATCTTCAATGAAAGGACTTGGCGCGAAAAAACCTTGTCCATATGCCCCTCTAACCGTCCAGTTTTCTGGGCGGTACAATAATGAAATTCGAGGGCTTACTTGCGTGCCATATTCATTATGCCAGTCAGCGCGTGCACTAAGCGACATAGAAATATCATCACTTACTTCATAATCTAGTTGCGAGAATAGACCAGGCACTTGATAAGAATAATTAAATTCAGAAAAGGTATCAGATTCGAACTTTTCAGACTGAAGTGCTAAGCCAACTAGCCATGCCGCTTTATCAGAATACCCTGATACACTCGACTCAATAAGGCTACTTGTGTGGCTGTCGTCTTCTTGAACAGGACCAAATTCATGCGCGTGGTTTTGTTTCATTGCAGAGCCACGGACATTAATAGACATCACCTCTCCTAATGGACGGTCGTATATAAAGCCAACATCAGTTCTAAGGGTATCCTGTGTTTGAGGAAACTTATTACCATCAGGTAAAGTAGCCTCACCTAAAGTGCCACCATCCCTTTGTTCCTTCATTGCCCCCAAGGTAAGGTAAAGATTTGCACCATTGTCGTCCTGCCAATAGAAACGAGGGCGGACACTATGCCTTTCGTAGCCAGCCAAATCGATCCAGCCATCATCATCTAAGTCTTGTTCTTCTTGATGATGTATTCCGGCAGTTACTGATGCACTTAAGGTGTTAGTTAACGGTGATGCAAAGTACGAAGTAATATCTTGACCGTTTTTAGAGGTAGCATTGACTAACACTTCGCCTTCATAAACATCTGCTGGCGTGCGTGAAATTAGATTGATCACCCCACCAAGTGCTGAGCCACCATAAAGAGAAGAAGCAGACCCTTTAATTATTTCAACATTGGCAAGGTCTGTAGGTGGAATTTGTAACAGGCCAATTGAAGCGGTTTGACCACCGTATAAAGGTAGGCCATCACTTAACAGCTGTGTATAACGGCCATACATTCCTTGCAGTCGAATATTAGAACTTCCTAACGCCGGCGAAGTGGTTTGCACTCTAACACCACCGGTTTCAGCCACTAACATAGAAATATTACCTGGGCGCATTAGCGCTTTTTCTTGTATTTCTTCGCCGTTAATAATTTCGGTTCGTGTTGCCGACTCGGTGACGATACGCCCTAAACGAGAAGCGTTTACTTGAATTTTTTCAATCTTGTTATCGTGATGCTCATGGTGCTCTTGTTTTTTATCGTGACCGTGAACATTGTTATTTTCATTCGCGTAAGCAAACGCAGGTATCAACAGTATTGCTACTGCCGTTTTTAATGACTTTCTAAACATTTTTTACCTCGGGTATGACTTAATAATCATTCAGCACAATGGCGCTGATCAACTTGAAAAGTTATAAATTGTACAATTTTTGGTGTGCTCAGTGCTTATGAGGTAAAAATGGGAGGGCGATAAAGTAACGGAGAAATAAATTTTGCCTGTTCAGATTGTTGCATATAAAAAACCTCAGCTAAAACAGCTGTTTTAGCTGAGTTAACTACCGTATTAAAATATACAGATGATGAACATGCATTAACAATACAAGTGCAATTAACACCGCAACATTCAATACCGCAGCAATCTTCTAGGCTAACGGTATCAAGGGTGTTTAAATCATAATGCTTTACTCGTTCACTGGCGTTAGAAGATAGAGAGTTAACTGAAGTTTCACAAGACATAGAGGTATTAAAGGTGATTGCTTGCCCGACAAAGGCGACCAGCATCATCGCTATAACAAAAATTCTTGAAACTGCTTTTAACATATAAACCTCTAAACACAATACGCATTGTATTATAAGAGTTTATTTATGATATGTGAACAATCATATGCAAGTTCATTCCCGTTATGAGTTAATTTTTCACTGTAAACTGTTTAGGAGGTTAATATTATAAACGCTGCTGTTGGCAGTGCGCACAAAGTGATCATTACAGCTCATTCAGCCTTAACAACTTATGAGTGAGTTTCAACTCCGTGTCTATTCACCGTCTCGCTCTTTGCCATCGACGTACATGGATGTACTAATGCAGTGATGACATGGATGTCAAAAAAATGGCCACGGCACCGCGACATTGCCTACATGGATGTAGGGACTATAATTTGTCTGGAACAAAATGACGTGCAGGGGGCACTAATGCAGCGAAGGCATGGATGCCTAAGAGCTGTCATGACCATTGACGTACATGGATGTACTAATGCCTTGAAAGACAGGAAGTCTGAGAAAGGCCATCCTGAACATCGTCGCTCCTTGCCATCGACGTATAGGGAAGTACTAATGCCGTGATGACATGGATGTCAAAAAACGGCCATGGCACCGCGACATTGCCTACATGGATGTAGGTACTTATGATTTGTCTGGAACAAAAATGACGTGCAGGAGGCACTAATGCAGCGAAGGCATGGATGCCTAAGAGCTGTCATGACCGTTCATCCTGAACATCGTCGCTCCTTGCCATCCATGGCACCGCGACATACCGTTAATCCTGAACATAAAAAAGCCTTAACGTTTATCGCTAAGGCTTTATATCAATGACTCAAAGAGCACAACGTGAGATTAGATTTCGTAATCAATCACTTCATAACCTAATGCTTTCAGTTGGGGTTTCAATGTTTTAGCGTCACCAACAACAACCATTAACATTTCTGCTAAGTTTAAGTGTTTCTTCGCTAGCTCATTGATTTCCTCGGCACTGATTGTTTCAACAATCTCAGCTCGTTCTTGCACAAAACTTGGCTTTAAGTCGTATTCTAGGATTTGTGCTAAGAAACCTAATTTTGCCCGTGGTGTTTCATATTTCAACGCATCTCTTTGGTTAATTGAATTACGCATAAAACTTAATTCTTCCGCGGTAATGCCTTGCTCGCGATAGCCTTTTATCTCGCTAACAAATTCAACAATTGACTTATCGGTCACATCAGCACGAACTTCAGCAGAAGCGGTAAACGTACCAGAAAATTTGTCAGCACTAAAACCAGAACGTGCGCCATAGGTGTAGCCTTTATCTTCACGAAGATTTAAGTTTATACGACTATTAAATGCACCACCTAAAGTGAAGTTCATTAAATAAGACTTGTAATACTCACCGACAATATCTTGGGTCATAGAGCGTTTACCAATGCGAATCGCTGATTGTGCTGCGCCTTCTTTATTTACTAAATAAATAACACCCGCTTTTGTTTCAGGTTTAGCCAGTGTTAACACTAAGCTTGTTCCTTTACCTTGCCAGGTAGAAAAGACGTTAAGTGATTTAATTAACGCTTTTTCTTTCAGGTCTGAAACGACTATTAACTGACTATCGCTGGGTTTTACTTGCTGTTGGTAGAAGGCTTTAACATCCGCTAAGGTAATATTATTAAGACTTTGCTCAGTACCTTGGCTTGATGTTGCAGCAATGTTGTCAGCTTGCAATAATTGACGATAAGCTGTTGAGGCTAAATAACCTGCATCTTTCTTACTATTAATCGCGCCCTGAATAGCATTACTTTTGTTACGTGAAAACTCTGCTTCAATGAATGCTGGGTGCATTAATTTTTCATTAACCAGTACCATCGTCGCATCAAGGTTTTTGGTTAAGGTACTGACATTAATATTCAAGTATTGATTACCTGCATAGATAGCGATTGAGCTACCTAATTTTTGTAATTCATTGCTCATTTCTTCGGCACTACGTTTAGTGGTCGACTCATTTAATGCACTAGCAAGTAACGAAACAACACCCGCTTTATCTTTCTCAGAGTAGTAGTGACCTGCAGGTATTTTTAACAATAATGATGTTGTTGGGGTTTCAATGCTTTGCGTACCCAAGACTTTAATACCATTGGCTAAAGTTTTGTTCCACATCTGTGGCACTGCTACAGATTTATTGGCACCTGAGGTTGGCATTTTACTGCGATCAAAGTTATCGCTAGCTTTGCGCACCACTAAACTCTCCGCTGAGGTTTTAGATGCTTGGCCTTTACTGCGCGGTGCAGGAATAAAATTGTCTTGCGCGGCAATTAAATCAAGTTTACCTTTAGGCACTATGCTCATGATCACCCCATGTTGGCCTTTAATATACTTTTTAAAGACCCGCATAACATCGGCCTTAGTAACATTGGCATAACGTGCGATATCTTTTTCAATATAATTTGGATCGCCCTTAAATGTTTGATTAGCCGCAAGTGTACTCACTTTGCCCGAAACACTTTGTAAACCAAAGATAAAGCTTGCCTCCATACTCGCTTTAACTTTCGCTAGATCGTCGTCTTCCACGCCACGCTCTTCAAATTCAACTAAGCTGTCGCGAATCACTTTTTCTATATCTGCTAATGTTTTTCCTGAAGCGGGGTGTGGTAACGCTAATAAAGTAAAGGTACACGCTAATTCTGCACAGGGATGTCCCACTGAAGCTTGAACCGCTAATTGATTTTTCACTAAGTTTTTATAAAGCAAAGATGTTTTACCACCACCTAAAATACTGGATAAAACATCAAGTGGAGCTTCATCTGCATGGCGAACAGAAACTGTTGGGTAAGACATATACACTAAAGGTAAATGGACATTATCTTCCATGGAAATATAACGATCTTCGTTAATAGTAAATGTAGGTTTTTCAGGCATAGCGATTTCAGGTCCGCGTGGGATAGATCCGAAATACTGTTCCACTAAGGCTAACGTTTCTTTCGCGTCAATATCACCACCTATGGTTAAGGTTGCGTTATTTGGGCCATACCATTTTAAGAAAAAGGCCTTTAGGTCGTTAACATTTACGCGGTCTAGATCTTCTAAGTAACCAATGGTTTGCCATGAATAAGGGTGACCTGCCGGATATAACGCTTCGGCAACTCTCTCGCCTAATAAACCGTAAGGACGATTATCATAACTTTGTCCTCTTTCATTTTTTACAGTTTCACGTTGAACTTCAAATTTTTCTTGCGTTACCGCATCAACCAAAAAGCCCATACGGTCAGACTCTAACCACAACATTTTTTCTAGTTGGTTAGCTGGAACCGTTTGAAAATAATTAGTTCGATCGCCGTTAGTTGTCCCATTTAAGGTACCTCCAGCTTCAGTTATTAATTTAAAATGCTGTTCGTCGGCTACGTTTTCAGAACCTTGAAACATCATATGTTCGAAAAAATGAGCAAAACCTGACTTACCTAACTCTTCGCGAGCAGAGCCAACGTGATAGGTCATGTCAACATGGACTAAGGGATCAGAAGCATCTTGATGAAGAATAACCGTCAAACCATTACTTAAGGTATATTTTTGATAAGGAATAACAGTTTTACCCGCTGCTGCCATTACTTGCTCAACAAAATTAACACCTGTTGGTAATGTCACTTCAGCCATGGTGGTAGTTGGCGCGGTTTGTTCACATGCTGCTAAACAAGTTAATAGCAGTGGAATGCTCCATTTTTTCAATTTATGCTCCTTGGTGGCTTTATTATTTATATAAATATATTTTCTCGCGCTAAGCTTCTGCGCCAGTATCTACCCCTAATATATGATTTGCTCACTTGCTTTGCCAATGATATTTCTGTTTTGCAATAATTTGTTACTTATTTGTTAACATTTAAATTCAAAATAAAAAAAAGACAACCCTTGTTGTCTCAATTAATGTCAGTAAGCGTTTTCGCTACTCTTCTTCTTTTTTATTATCTTGTTCTTGCTGTTCTTGTGTTTCAGTTTTCACTGGTTCGTGACCTTCGCCGCCACAGCCTCCACAACATCCCATTATATTTTCCTGTTGAATAATGATAGTAAGATTATAGCTAAGCCTGAACTCGTCAAAATTGATCGAAATCATCAAAGATCGAATAACTTTACTATTGTGCTGACTCTCGACTATTTCGATAAATATCTTCTCAATTAATATTGCTCTGTTAATACTTGCAATAAATCAAAAGTGATATCATAATGATATCACTTATAGAAATCCTACTGAGAATAATATGATTACAGAAAAAGAGATCAAAGCCCCTAATGGTATTATGTTTATTTTTGTTTTACTGGCATCACAGATTGCTGCGTTCACTTTCTCAATTAATAACATAATAAATAACAATGTCACGCTTGCCATTATTGGTTTACTTGTTACCCTCGCTATTTTCATTTGCTGGTTTGGTTTTTTTATGGTTAATCCCAAAGAAGCTCGAGTGATGCAATTGTTTGGTAAGTACGCTGGCACCGTTCATGATTCAGGCTTACGTTGGGCCAACCCTTTTTACACAAAAATGCGCGTCTCTTTACGGGTTAGAAATTTTGAAAGTAGTAAACTTAAAGTTAATGACAAAAATGGTAATCCCATTGAAATTGCTGCCGTTATTGTCTGGGAAGTAACCGATACCGCCGAGGCTGTTTTTCAAGTTGATGATTATGAAGATTTTGTGTCTATTCAAAGTGAATCTGCTTTACGTAATTTAGCGACAAGTTATGCGTATGACCATCACGAAGATGACGGCATCTCTTTACGCAGCGATCCCACGCAAATTTCAGCGGCATTAAAAATTGAAGTACAAGACAGATTAGAAAAAGCCGGGGTCACGGTTATTGAATCTCGTATTAGTCATTTAGCCTATGCACCAGAAATTGCCAACGCTATGCTAAGACGTCAACAAGCTATGGCAATTATTGCCGCACGTAGAACCATAGTTGAAGGTGCTGTCGGTATGGTTGAAATGGCGTTAACAAAATTAGAAGAGCGTCAGATTGTCGAACTTGATGCAGAAAGAAAAGCCGCGATGGTTAGCAACTTATTAGTCGTTTTATGTAGCGACGAAGCGGCTCAACCCGTAGTGAATACCGGCAGCTTGTATTAATCATCAATTGAGGGAGAAATATTGTGGCAAAAAAAGCATACCCTCTTCGTATCAATGAAGAGATTTTGTCTGCGATGCAACGTTGGTCTGATGATGAATTACGCAGTTTAAACGCACAAATAGAGTACGTGCTGCGTGATGCATTACGAAAGTCTGGCCGGACTAAGCCTAAGCCGATAGAGGCTATTGTTGATCCTAAAAGCTAATATTGTTAAGCCAATTCCATTCAATTAATGACTAATAGTGATCAGTTATTAAGTGGCATTGGCATCTCATTTAATGAAATATAATTACATAAAGTAAGTTCATCATATTTTAGGCAAAAAAATACCGATGACAAGGTCATCGGCTTATAAGCTATGAGGAGAGCTTAAATATACAAATTATTACAACAAGCGTTCACAAAAGAACAAATATATTATAGAGTAATCATTCTACTTCTGTAAAGCACTTTATGTAATTTAATTACATTTTGGTTCTAAAAAACCAAAAAAGTAAGTTTATATAGTTAATGCGCCTGCTCCCAGTTATCACCTATACCCGCTTCGGCAATAAGTGGTACTTTTAACTTCACTGCACCATTCATAATTTCAACAAGCTTTGCCGTTGTTTCCTCAACGATGTCTTGATGAATTTCAAACACTAACTCATCGTGTACTTGCATTGTCATTTGAATACGTGGGTCTTGCTGAGCTTGTATCCATTCGTCTACGGCTAACATCGCCTTTTTAATGATATCTGCGGCAGTGCCTTGCATCGGAGCATTAATAGCGGCACGTTCAGCGCCTTTTCTGCGCATCGCATTTTTAGCTTTAATGTCAGGTAAATATAAACGACGACCAAAGCATGTTTCTACAAAACCTTGTTCAGCCGCTTGCTGACGCGTGTCCTCCATATAAGCCATCACATTAGGATAACGTTCAAAATATTTATCCATATACTCTTGTGCACGATGACGAGGCACATCAAGTTGTTTTGCTAAACCAAACGCTGACATCCCATAAATCAAACCAAAATTTACCGCTTTAGCGCTCCGACGTTGATCAACCGTCACTTCGGCTAAATCGACAGCAAATATTTCCGCTGCTGTTGCTTTATGGACATCTCGCCCCTCTGAAAAGGCTGAGACTAAGCCGGGATCATCAGATAAATGCGCCATAATACGCAGTTCTATTTGGGAATAATCTATTGCAACAATTTTATGATCTTTGGGGGCAATAAACGCTAAACGAATTTTTCGACCTTCTTCGCTACGAATTGGGATATTCTGAAGGTTTGGATCGGTCGACGATAAGCGACCAGTCGCTGCAACGGCTTGTTGATAAGAAGTATGTACTCGGCCTGACTTACACACTAATAAAGGCAGTTTATCGGTGTAAGTCGATTTTAACTTACTCAAACCTCGATTTTCTAAAATAACTTTCGGTAAAGGGTAATCTAGCGCCAGCTCTTGTAACACTTCTTCAGCAGTTGAAGGAGCACCTTTTGGCGTTTTCTTAATAACAGGGATTTTTAACTCTTCAAACAATATTTTTTGTAATTGCTTGGGTGATGATAAGTTAAACGTTTGTCCTGCTATATCATGTGCTTGAATTTCTAATTCTTGTAAGCGCATGCCAAGTGCATGACTTTGTTCATTCAACAAATCAGAATCGATTAAAACACCGTGTTGTTCCATACGGGCTAAAACAGGTAGCAAGGGCATTTCAATATCGGTAAAGACTGATAATTGGTCTTTATTTTTTTCTAACTGAGTATAAATGGCTTGATGTAAGCGTAAGGTAATATCGGCATCTTCGGCGGCATAGTGACCCGCTTTTTCAATTTCAATTTGATTAAAGGTTAATTTTTTAGCACCTTTGCCAGCAACCTCTTCAAAACTGACCGTTTTGTAGCCTAAATATTTAGTCGCTAACGCGTCCATATTGTGGCGAGTGGCGACACTGTTTAAACAATAAGACTCGATCATGGTATCAAAGGTAATACCTTTCATTTCAATATTATAACGAGAAAGCACGTTAGCATCATACTTTAAGTTCTGACCGACTTTTGCTTGATTTTTATCTTCTAGCAGAGGTTTTAATTGCGCCAATACCCACTCACGGTCGAGTTGTTTAGGCGCATCGGGATAATCGTGCATAAGTGGCACATAAGCGGCAGTCCCTACTGCTATTGAAAATGATAAGCCTACTAACTCTGCTTTCATATAATCGACACTGGTTGTTTCGGTATCAAAGGCAAAGAGCTCAGCATTTTTTAACTTCGTTAACCATAAAGTAAAATCAGCTTCACTAAAGATAATTTGATAGTCAGTTTCAATATCATCGACTAGAGGCGTTTCCTCTTCAATAGTGTCAACACTTGAAGTTTGTTGCCCTGGCGAGCTGGCAACAGCGGATTCGCCATTTTGTAAGTCTGCTAATAACCGACGCAGTTCAAATCGAGTGTATAGTTCGGTGAGTTTTTCAACATCGGCAACACCTGGCTGTAATTGCTCTGCGGTTTGCTCAAGCGGTACGTCAAGTTTAATGGTTGCTAATTCATAAGAGAGTGGCAAGAACTCAAGTGCTTCACGTAGATACTCACCAATCTTACCTTTTACGTTACCGGCATTAGCCATCACATTGTCTAAATTTTCATGCTCAAGCAACCACTTAACTGCAGTTTTAGGTCCACATTTATTTACACCTGGGATGTTATCAACCTTATCGCCCATTAACGCTAGGTAATCGATAATTTGATCAGGGCGAACACCAAATTTTTCAATAACACCGGCAACATCCATTTTTACATCCGTCATGGTATTAATAAGCGTGACATGCTTATCAACTAACTGCGCCATGTCTTTATCGCCTGTTGAAATAACGGTGTCGATACCTGCTTTGCTCGCTTGCTCTGCCAAGGTACCAATAACATCATCGGCTTCGACACCATCAATCACTAATAGCGGTAACCCCATAGCGGCAACAATTTCATGTATCGGTGCAATTTGAGTACGAAGGTCATCGGGCATAGGTGGTCGATTAGCTTTATATTCAGGATACATGTCATTACGAAAGGTTTTACCTTTCGCATCAAATATCACAATTACATTGCCATTTGGGTAATTTTTTTTCAGACTTTTTAGCATGTTTAACACGCCAGTAATCGCACCGGTAGGTTGACCATCTTTTGTCGATAACGCTTGTAAATATGGAACATGATAAGCACGGAATAAGTACGAAGAACCATCTACTAAAATGAGTGGCGATAAAGCAGAATTTGTCATGATGATATGTGACTAGAAGGAAATTTGGCTAAGGATGCCATACTCAGTACATTCTCTCCACTTAATCTATAAAATTAGTCGCAAAAGATCGTTAAAATTGTGGATAAGTATGTTGAAAACAACGTAGAAATCCATAACAACTAAATAGCTATTACGGTAAATTTATCGATAGTTTATTGTTTTTACTGGGAAAAGGTATTTTGAAATTCCTTTTTCACATATTTATTATTATTTTTATTTATGTGGATAAAAATTTTATCCTGTACGTTTTCAGCATCTTATTAATTGTGTGTTTTTTGTGCTGCTCAAATAAACGAGGTAAGAGAGTACCAGAATTTTCTCTCAATACCAGACAATTATTAAATTATTTTAGTGGTATAAAATCGCTTTAAATAACTAAAAAACATAAGCGAATCACAGTAAGACTTTGCGCGATTTAAAAGATAAAAAAAAAGCAAAATTAATTTATCTATAAGTTGAATAAAGCGCGAACTTTAACAAAAAAATATCACTTGATTGTTCTTGCTTTATTTTCATAAATAATATTTAATTTTAAATGCAATATAGTTATATTTTTAGTGCGCGCATCTGGTCATACCTTTATTGAGTAGCGAAGATTACCGTGATATTGTAATTACACATAAGAAACGGATGTCTATTAGGCCAGTAGGTCACCCTTTAATTTAATTTGATTTAATTGTTAGGTAAAACGCTTTTATCTAAGACATTTTTAATAATAAATGCACATCTTTATCACGTTAAGTAAATATCGGATTACAATTAAAGGATGAGCAACGAAACACAAGGCTTAATTAATGCTGAATCTTACCATAAAACAAAAAATCATCTTTGGTTTCACCACGATTGGATTATTATTACTAACGGCGAGTAGCTTTTTTTATTATTCATTAAATAAAATTTCTGACGCTAATAATAATGTCGAAACATTAGCGGTTCCTGTACAAAAACAAAGTGGTACCTTACAAGTTCAATTGCTCAAAATGATGAAGCAAGCGGCTGTTGCTTACACCCAATCTGATGCTAATGAGTTACAAGAAAGCTTAAAACAGTTTAATCTCCTACAAAAGGATTACCAACAAACGGTTCAGCTATTACGCTTAAAAGTCACTGAACAAGCACAAATGCAATCGGCTCTTGAAGAAGCGCAAGTGCAATATCAACAATATTCAACCGATATACAAGCAATGTTCTCTGCAAAAATAGGGCATCAGCAAGCGACGATAGACTTTCAAAATGACTATAAAACTTTTGAAAACGCTCGCTATCAAGCAAGCACGCACATGCTTGATTTAGAAATTCTTGAAGCGACCGGTCAGGAAAAATTACTTGATGAGGTTATCGGCACAGGTACGCGTATTGATGACTCGCTTTTTACTTTAGGCAACACTATGTCAGGGCTTGACCGCATAGCGTTAACTGACTTAGTGACTAAGCACCAAGAAGATATGGTTTTTTTAATCAATAATATTGAAACTAATTTTGCTTATTTAGTCCAGCAAGCTGAACCACTTAATGCCAATGAACTGCTAAATGACTTCAAGCAAAACTTGACTATAATGCAAGAATCAATTCAACAGCCGGGTCGTTTATACCAATTACAACAGCAAACAATCAATCTGCAACATCAAGCAAAGGAAGCTTATCTTTCAGCAACCCAATCTTATAATTTAAGCTATGCAAAACTTGATGAGTTAGTTCTATTAGCTAATAAACGTTTTGTCCATTTTCAAAATAATGCCCAAGAGGAAATTGAAAGAGGAAAAACTTTAGCCATCGTTTTAGCGTTAATCTTTATTGTTATGGCGACCTTTATTACTTATGTCACCACTAAAGCAATGATTGGCCCATTACAGGCAGTGAATAAAGCCTTAGCATTAATTGCCAGCGGCAACTTATCAAAGCGCATGGAGAAGCGCAGTGATGATGAATTTGGCGGGCTTATTACTAATATTAATAAGTTATCTGATGATCTGACTCATTTACTTAACACCATTAATAAAGACGCTCATTCGCTTGATGAATCTGCGGCGTTAACCAACCAACAGAGTTTGTTTATTTCCGAATCGGCCAGTCAACAAATTACCCGTATCGATAATGCCAAGCAGCTTGCTGAACAAATGTTTGCCAGTTCAAGTATGGTGAAGGATGAAGCAGTTATTACCGCCTCACATGTCACTGAAGCATCTCAACGCAGCCAAGATATTAATAATATTGCTAACGATAACAGCAAGCGTATTAAGCAGTTATCAACTCGACTGGGTGAGTCGGTTGAAGTTATGGAATTACTTAGCCAGCATAGCCGGAGCATAGGAAGTATTTTAGATACCATTGGTGGTATTGCCGAGCAAACTAACTTGCTGGCGTTAAACGCGGCTATTGAAGCGGCAAGAGCCGGAGAGCAAGGTCGTGGTTTCTCAGTGGTTGCTGATGAAGTAAGATCATTAGCTTCTCGTACTCAAGCGTCCACCGCTGAAATACAAGTGATGATTAATAATTTACAAAAAGATACTTCTATTGCGGTTAAGGCTATTTCTGAAGGTCAAACACAAGCCAGTGAGTGTGTTGCCCAAAGTCAGCAATTAAGCCATGCCATTAACCAAATTGAGGATACCTTAAAAGCGATTGATTCTATGAGTAAAAGCATTACCACTGCGGCACAAGAACAGTTGGTTTATAGTGAACAAATTGAGCAAACAATGAATGAAACAGCTGATGCGGCAAATAAGAATGCCATGGAAGCCAGTAATATGCACAAAAGAAGTGAAGATGTGAATAACCTAGCGCACTCGCTAACAAGTTCAGTAGAGCGTTTTACACTGTAAGTAACCTATTTATTACCAACGATAAAGTTGTATTGGCGTCATCATTAACTTCGCGAAGATGACGCCAACACTTACTTAAAGGAGTGCTTAACGCCACTTAATTCATAGTGACAAACTCTTCAGCACTCGTTGGGTGTATCGCAATAGTATTATCAAAGTCCGCTTTAGTCGCACCCATCTTCATCGCAACCGCAAACCCTTGTAATAATTCATCACTGCCAAAACCGATACTGTGAATACCGACTATTTTTTCTTCTTTGCCGACACATATAAGCTTCATACGCGTAGGATCACGATAATCTTCAGTCATCGCCTGATACAAGGCAGTGAACTGTGAATTGTAAACCTTAACCTGTTCTACGCCATATTCTGCAAGCGCTTCTTTTTCTGATAAACCAACAGTACCAATAACAGGATGACTAAACACCACAGTGGCAATATTTGAATAATCTAAATGCTCATAAGGTTTATTATTAAATAAACGCTCACATAAACGTCGTCCAGCGGCAACAGCTACCGGTGTTAGTTGTGCACGACCGGTATTATCACCCACTGCATAGATACCTTTAACATTAGTATTTTGGTATTTATCTGTTGTAATAAAACCCTGCTCGTTCATTGTTACGCCAGCCGCTTCTAAATTAATCTTATCTGTTGCCGGCTCTCGACCTATTGCCCAAACTAAGGAGTCAACCGGCCCCACAGACTTGCCATTTTCTAAATGGACAGTCAGTTGGCCGTTATCATGCTTTTCAACATGGCTAGGCGTACTGTGGTTATGAAGTGTTGGACCATGTTTTGCCATTTGTTCGACTAAGGTGTCACTGAGCATATCGTCGAAACCACGCAGCGGCTTTTCTTTACGCACTAATAAATGAGCCGTAGTGCCTAAAGCATGAAATACGCCAGCAAGTTCTACGGCAATATAACCCGCGCCAACAACAACAACACTTTTTGGTTGTTCTGTTAAGGCAAAAAAACCATCTGAATCAATACCGTACTCAGCACCTTTAATGGTGGGAATACTAGGTCGACCACCGGTAGCAATAACAATGTGGTCAGCAGTAATTTTTTCACCATTAACTTCTACGGTGTTTTTATTAATAAATTTTGCAAAACCATCAATAACAGTCACACCGTTACTGGCAAAACCGCGCGCATAGGCCGCGTGAATACGTTCTATATAAGCTTCTCTGTTTTTAACTAATGTGCTCCAATTAAAACCTTGCAACGGTGCATTAAAACCGTAATCGGCAGCGTAATGTAACGCATCGGCAATTTGCCCGGCATACCACATCGCTTTTTTCGGTACACAACCTACATTGACACAAGTGCCACCAATTTGCTTAGCTTCAATTACTGCTGCTTTTTTACCAAGCTTTGCTGCGCGATTTGCAGAAGCAATACCGCCACTTCCTGCGCCAATGGCAAGAAAGTCAAAATGTTGAGTCATGTTTTTATTCCTAGAAAAGAGTATTGGGTTATATATGCGGCTAAAACAAACGTTATTCAAGCCAATCAGCTATTATGGCTTATAGTTCGACCAAGCCACTTAATCTCATAAAGTAACTTACTATTAGATTAGGTGGAACATGCTCCTGTTGGTTACGAATATTGAATGGTAAACATCCAATGTTTCTAACAAGACGTTCGAACCA
>NZ_VOLR01000023.1 GCF_007954355.1 Colwellia hornerae | reverse complement strand
TGTGACATCATTATTAAACTGTTTTACGTCTTTCCTTGCCTCTCGTGAGAGAATTAAGAACCGACTATGTAAAATCAATGTAATGTGAGTGTCCACACAAATTGCATGATAACTAATTGTTAAAGAAAAACTCATCTACTTGAAGTAGAGAGTTAGATATAAAACCCATTCGTTTATACCTTTGGAGCCTTGCTCCGTTGCTGCAGGTCTTGCCTGAAGCGAGATGCGCATGATACGCGTCTCAGTTTCGATGTCAACGTTTTATTTAATTTAATTTGAAGTTTCTTTTTGAAGATTCAAACCTAACTTTTAAAACGTTAAGTTAGCTACTTTACTCTAAAGTGATGTAGATAACTTATCAAAACAGCTCTTTCGTGGTTCGTTTTGACTGAACCCCTTGGAACTGGAGCGCATTCTAGACATTTCTCGCTGGGCGTCAACCCTTTTTTGTAATAACTTTAAAATAAACACTTAATTGCACATTTAACGTACAAACATTTTTTTATTGTGTCTAAATCTAGCAATAAAGGCCGTTGATTTGCAAGATTAGCGCTATAAACAGTTAATTGCCGATGCTATTTATCCTTCATGTCTTCAACACTATTAAAGTCTTCATCTTTGTCGTCACCGACAACATCTTCTAATTTCAACTTATTTACAGAGCGAATAGTGGTAAATGGCCCAGAACAAGCATAGAAACCAAATACGATCAGTAAAACATTTTCAGGGCTAGAAGCGATAATGACGAAGGCGAGCACAATAAGTAAAACAACAAAGAAATTAACTTTACCTTTCCAATCGACTTCTTTAAAGCTGTTGTAACGAAAGTTACTGACCATCAATAATCCTGCAAGTATAGTAATGATACCAACAATAATCCCATAGTCTTGACCATTTATTTGATATTCTGCCCCCACCCAGACCAAACTAGCAATAACTGCCGCTGCTGCAGGGCTTGCTAAACCTTGGAAAAAGCGTGCGTCGGCAATACCAACTTGTGTATTAAAGCGAGCTAAACGTAATGCTGCACAAGCAACGAATACAAAAGCAGCTAACCAGCCAAATTTTCCGTAACTCGATAACGCCCAATTATAAGCAACAAGTCCAGGTGCTATACCAAAAGATACCATATCAGCCATACTGTCATATTCTGCACCAAATTCACTTTGCGTATTAGTCATCCTAGCAACGCGTCCATCTAAACCATCAAATATCATGGCAATAAATATTGCTACAGACGCACTAATAAAATCACCATTCATTGAAGAAACGATGGCAAAAAAACCAGAAAATAGCCCGGCGGTTGTTAATAGGTTAGGTAATAGGTAAATACCTTTCGAGGGCTTACTGGTATCTGTTTTTTTATCATTCATTATTATGACTACGCTTGTTTAAGAATATATGTTGGTACAGTTAATTAAATCTAACATAAATAACCATCGCGGGTATATTAGAGAGTAATAGCATGATAATTCCTCGTTATAATTTGTAAAGTTTCAATTGTATTGTTATATAAAGTACTAGGATATTTTTCTTTATATAGTTATTAGGTGACCCAATGAATTTTCGTATACTCTTATTAGGGCTTATTTTTTATTTTGGCTATTGTTCGGCAAGTGAACTTATGATCTATCGCTGGGTAGATAAAGACAATGTTGTTCATTTCAGTCAACATCAGCCTATTGGTGATGAATACACTCAATTTTTAGTTTCTAATCAATCAAGTATAAGCAGTCGCGCAGATCTTATTACTGGCCCTCTAGTTTCAGATAAAGATATAGCCTCTCAACAAAATACAGATAACATCGCAGCGACTATTGATATGCCGAAAAAATGTCTAGAAGCACAAGAGAATCTGGCCATGTTAACCGCTTTTGATAAGGTGCAATATACAGATGAAAAAGGCAGTAAACAGATATTAACTGAAACAGAGAAGCAACAGCAATTAGCGATAAATCAAAAACGCACAGAAGTTTACTGTGCGTCTTTAAGTGAATAGCCGTGCCCCCAATTTTTTAGTGATTAAAAATTAATTCACCGTCACTGACTTCAATACTTATCTTTGCTTTGTTTTTAAAGGCCCCTGACAGTATTTTCTGAGCTAATGGGTTTTCAATTTTTTGCCTGATCACTCTTTTTAACGGTCTTGCTCCAAAGAGTGGATCAAATCCAGCCAAGGAAATCAGTGCTAGTGCTTCTTGGCTAATTGATAACTTGATATCTTGCTCTGCTAACCGCTCTTTTAAACTATTAATTTGTATTGCTGCTATTTTTTCTATTTGTTGTGAAATTAATGGATGAAATACAACTGTTTCATCAATGCGATTAATAAACTCAGGCTTAAAATGTAAACTCACTTCTGACATCACTTTTGTTTTCATTTCTTCATACTGACCGTCATCTGCAAATTTTTGAATATGATCAGAGCCAATATTGGAAGTCATAATGATAACCGTATTTTTAAAGTCAACGGTACGCCCTTGTCCATCAGTTAAACGACCATCATCAAGCACTTGTAATAATATATTAAAAACATCACTGTGCGCTTTTTCAATTTCATCCAGAAGAATAACCGAGTAAGGTTTGCGTCGAACCGCTTCAGTTAAATACCCTCCTTCTTCATAGCCTACGTATCCCGGAGGAGCTCCAACTAATCGAGAAACTGAATGTTTTTCCATAAATTCAGACATATCGACACGAATAAGTGCGTCTTCACTGTCAAAAAGATAATGGGCTAACGCTTTAGTGAGTTCGGTTTTACCGACACCGGTAGGACCTAAAAATAAAAACGATCCTATCGGCTGACTTGGATCAGCAAGCCCTGCTCTTGAACGTCTAATAGCATTTGAGACACTAATAACCGCTTCACTTTGTCCGATAACACGCTGATGTAAATTATCCTCCATTTGCAGTAACTTATCGCATTCTTCTTCGAGCATCTTAGCAACAGGAATTCCCGTTGCTCGACTTAATACATCGGCAATTTCAACTTCGGTGACTTTATTTTTTAATAAGGTCATTTCTTGCATTTCTGCTTGGCTTGCTAGGTCGAGTTGTTTTTCTAATTCTGGAATTTTGCCATATTGTAATTCTGACATTTGGTTAAGATCGCCCAAACGTCGGGCAGCTTCTAAATCAAGCCGAGCTTGCTCTAAATCTGTTTTAATAGCCTGTGTACCATGTAATGCGGCCTTTTCAGTTTTCCAAATTTCGTCTAACTCATCAAAATTAGTCTGACATACACTCAGATCTAAGGAGATCAATCCTAAACGTTTTTTAGTAGCCTCATCTGAATCTTTCTCTAATGCTCGCTGCTCTAATTTAAGTTGAATGATACGCCGCTCTAAACGGTCTAAATCTTCAGGCTTAGAATCTATTTGCATGCGAATACTAGAAGCTGCTTCATCGATAAGATCGATAGCTTTATCGGGTAATTGTCTATCACTTATATAACGATGTGACAAAGTAGCCGCTGCAACTATAGCTGGGTCAGTAATATCAACACTATGATGCAGTTCGTAACGCTCTTTTAAGCCACGCAATATAGCAATAGTATCTTCAACACTAGGTTCTTCGATTAATATTTTTTGAAAACGACGCTCTAAGGCGGCATCCTTTTCAATATATTGACGATATTCATCCAATGTAGTCGCGCCAACACAATGTAAATCGCCACGGGCAAGAGCAGGTTTCAACATATTTCCGGCATCCATAGCGCCATCAGACTTACCTGCACCAACCATAGTATGAAGTTCATCAATAAATAAAATCACCTGGCCTTCTTCTTTAGCGAGCTCATTCAGTACTGCCTTTAAACGCTCTTCAAATTCACCTCGATATTTTGCGCCAGCAACTAAAGCCCCCATATCCAGTGATAATACACGCTTACCTTTTAAACCTTCGGGCACTTCGTGATTAATAATACGCTGTGCTAAGCCTTCGGCAATGGCTGTTTTACCTACGCCTGGCTGACCAATTAATACCGGGTTGTTTTTCGTACGGCGTTGTAAAACCTGAATGGTGCGACGGATTTCATCATCTCGTCCAATAACCGGGTCTAGTTTACCTTGTTCGGCAAGCTCAGTTAGGTTTACCGTATATTTATCGAGTGCTTGTCGAACGTCTTCAGCATTAGGCTCATCCACTTTTTGACCACCACGTACATGTAATATTGCATCTTGAACCCTTTGTTCACTGGCCCCGAGCGACTTTAATATTTGACCTAGCTTACCTTTGTCTTCAATAGCGGCAAGAATAAAAACATCCGAAGATATATATTTATCACCCATTTTTTGCGCAAATTTATCGCAAAGATTAAGTAAGTTCCCCATAGCAGAAGAAAGCTGTACATCGCCACCTGAACCAGAAACTTGGGCAAGTTGCTCAATAACAGTTTCAACTTGTGAGCGCAGTGAACGAACATTAATACCCGCACTTTTCAACAAGGGAATAATGCTACTCGCGTTCTGATTTAATAGCGCTAACATGATATGAACGGGTTCAATAAATTGATGATCACGACCTAAGGCTATTGACTGGGCGTCTGAAATAGCTACTTGAAATGCTTGGGTTAATCGGTCTAAACGCATGAGACTCTCCTACTTAACAAAGAAACATATTCTTTTATACCTTATAGATAAGGATAAAATTGAAATTTTTCAAGGAGCGAAGTGAAAAGCTTTTGATTTGAAATAAGATTTAGCTTGTTTTTACACTTATTGGCGACAAATGATTGAAACCATTCGCCCGGTGATAGTGTCTCGACGATAAGAAAAATACTGCTGTTCATCAGCATAAGTGCAATGGTTTAAATGCTTAACCTGATGAATGCCGAGCGCATTTAATTGGATTTTAGCGATCATTGCCAAATTTGCTAGGTATTTACCGTTATCTGCAGGCTTTGGCAAAGTTAATTGCTCACGCGTGACAGAGAAAGCCGATGTAAATTTTTCTGACTGACTTTCAAAGGCACATTTTACTTCTTCGCCTACTTCAAAAGCATATTCACCAATACAAGGTCCTAGCCAAGCTATGATATTTTCATTGGCAGTCTGCATATCATTCACGGTATTGGTAATAATATTTTTAGCTAAGGGTTTCCAGCCACCATGGATTGCAGCAATTTCACTGCCATCTACCGCGGTTAATAATATCGGTAAACAATCAGCGGTCATCACTGCTAGGGCAATATTTTTTTGTCGAGTGATTATCGCATCAGCCACTAAAGGCGTTATTGAATGAGATTCTATGGTAACAACTTTATTACCATGAACTTGTTCAAGCCATTGAATATTTGTTTTTTTTGGTAAATACGCTAATAAAGAGTGTCTATTACGGTTAACTCGTTCTAGATTATCACCGACATGAGTGCCGACATTAAATTGGTCGTATACTGAAGAATATGAATGATTAGGGGATAACGTTTCTTTTTGAGGATGGAGTCTTGTCGTAGTAAAAGCCAGTACATTATGTACTGGCCATTCTACATTATAGAGACGGTTATAAATAATCGTCTGTTGCGTTAAGTTTTGAATCCTCACGCAAAACATTTGTTAAATTCACCATGTCGTCTGGAATAGGTGCATGCCAAGTCATTTCTTCACCGGTTATAGGGTGAAACAATGACAACATTGCTGCATGTAGTGCTTGGCGTTTAAAACTACGAAGTAAATCGCGCAAATCTTCTGTCGCATTCTTAGGAGGACGAGGACGACCACCGTAATTAGGATCGCCAATCAATGGGTGGGTAATATGCGCCATATGAACACGAATTTGATGTGTTCGACCCGTTTCAAGACGTAATCTTAAACGTGTATGTAAACGGAATTTTTCCATTACACGATAATGCGTTACCGATGGACGACCAAAAGGACTAACAGCCATGTGCGTTCTTTTGGTTGAATGACGACCAATAGGTTCATCAACCACACCACCGGCTGTCATTAGACCATTAGCAATCGCTTCATACTCACGCGTTATTTCACGTTCTTGTATAGCATCAACTAAGTTTGTTTGTGCTGCAATTGTTTTAGCAATAACCATCAAACCCGTTGTGTCTTTATCTAGTCTATGAACGATACCCGCTCGAGGTACGACATCAAGCTGTGGGCAATAATACAATAAAGCATTAAGTACCGTACCATCAGGATTACCAGCACCTGGGTGAACAACAAAACCAGCAGGTTTGTTGATAACTATAATATCGTCATCTTCATAGACAATATTTAAAGGAAGATTTTGTGGTTCAAATCGCACGTCACCTTCAACTTCAGTTGATATTTTGATAACTTCCCCGCCAAACATTTTCTCGCGAGGTATTATCAAAATAGCGCCGTTTAAAGTAACGTGACCTGCTAAGATCCATTCTTTTATGCGAGAACGAGAATATTCAGGGAACATCTCAGCTAATGTTTGGTCGAATCGTTTACCTAAACAAGTTTCAGGAACCGTATCTGTATGTTGAATTATTTCAGCCATTAAAATTTCTATTTAACTCTCTATAAATTTACTATGAATTAGCGCTGTGCAAGGCAAGTATGCTAGGTTAGAATGCCAGTGTTTATTTTACCTCTTTGCTCTATTAATTACATTAAGTAATTTGCAAAGGGCGTATATTTATTTAACTAATACCTTTAACTAAAACAAAGTAGTGATACAGAAGTCTATGCAAAATTTGACAATAAAAATGATAATACTAGTGCTTTCATTAGGGCTAGCGGCGTGTTCATCATCAAACAAAACCGACATTGAAAAAGTACCAGACAAGTCAGCACAAGCATTGTTCACCGATGCGAGAACTGCGCTTGATAGTGGTTTATATCAACGAGCTATCCAAATTTTATCAGCAATTGACTCACGCTTCCCATTTGGTCCTATCTCTCATCAAGTGCAATTAGACTTAATTTACGCTTATTACAAAAGTGGTAATTCAGCTCAAGGTATTGCTTTGTCCGATCGTTTCCTGCGTTTAAACCCTGATCATGTCAATCTTGATTATGTTTATTACATGCGAGCGTTAATCAATATTTCAACTGAAGAGAATCTTTTTCAAGAAATAGCCGGCATTGACCGTTCAGATAGAGATCCAACGGCTGCTCGCGAAGCATTCAAAGATTTCAAAACAATTTTGACAGATCTCCCGCAAAGTAAATATGCCGCTGATGCGCGTAAACGTATGATCAGTATAAAATCACGTTTAGCTAAGTATGAACTATCAGTCGCCCGTTTTTATATGAAACGTGATGCTTGGGCATCGGCAGCAAATCGTGGCAAATACATTGTTGAATACTTCTCGCCCAGCCTAGAAGTTGAACAAGCATTAGAGATTATGATTGAATGTTACGATAAGTTAGGTTTAATGGATTTACAAACCAATGCTAAGCAAGTCTTAGTAGCAAATTATCCAAATAATAAATTTATAACACGCTAAGTTAACGGGTCGTTACCATTGAAGTTGAAAGGGTAGAAAACCAGCAGCTTCAATAATAACGCTTAAATAAGTAAAAAAGCCCATCGAGTAACAACACTCTATGGGCTTTTTTTATAATGAGTTTAGCCAATTAAATAGCGGCTTCGTCTTCTTCACCCGTACGGATTCTTATTACCCGTTCAACGTCAGTGATAAATATTTTTCCATCACCTATTTTACCCGTTTGTGCTGTTTCAATGATGGCATTAACACAGCGTTCAACTTGCTCTGTGGTGACTACAATTTCTAATTTTACTTTCGGTAAGAAATCGACCATGTATTCAGCACCACGATAAAGCTCAGTGTGCCCTTTTTGTCGGCCAAAACCTTTTACCTCTGAAACAGTCATTCCTGTAATGCCAATTTCACTTAATGCTTCACGCACATCATCCATTTTAAATGGTTTGATAATTGCTTCTATTTTTTTCATTGTTGTTATCCATTAACCGCGAAATATACTTTGAATTGTACACAATTATATCAAATAAACCCAAGCGCTATATTTGTTCTCAGTCATATTTATTTTAGATGTCGATAAAACAGCACAATGCAGCTTTCCTATATTTTGAAGTATCACAGCTATACGTTACACTAGGATAATTTAACTTATCGAATAACTATCAAAGGACGTTGAATGGATCCGCAATTGATCATAAATGAAATGAAAGTTTTACCTCAGATAGATGCCGTGTTTGAAATAAAGCGCCGTATTGAATTTATTAAAAAAACACTTAAGGACTCGGGACTAAAAAATTTAGTTTTAGGCATTAGTGGTGGTGTTGACTCTTCTACCTGTGGACGTCTTGCACAACTTGCCGTTGATGAGCTTAATATGGCAGAAAGAATCACCGATAATAATTCATCAACGCCATATCAATTTATAGCTGTTCGCTTACCTTACGGCGTACAAGCAGATGAAGACGATGCTCAACTTGCTTTGGACTTTATTCAACCGACACATAGTTTAATTACAAATATTTTAAATGCAGTTAATGGCATTCACACTGAAACGCTTAACGCACTCAACCAAGCAAATATCTTATCGGCTGACGATGCAAAAATCGATTTTTCGAAAGGGAATGCCAAAGCTCGAAGCCGAATGGTAACGCAATATCATATTGCAGGTATTGTTGGCGCACTTGTTTTGGGTACCGATCATTCAGCAGAAAACATCACCGGATTTTTCACTAAGTGGGGTGATGGCGCCTGTGATTTAGCGCCTTTATTTGGTTTATCTAAACGCCAAGTACGATTGTTAGCAGAAAGTTTAGGTGCGCCAGATTTATTAATTAATAAAGCACCCACAGCTGATCTAGAAGACTTGGATCCAGGTAAAACTGACGAAGATGCATTAGGCATGAGTTATGATCAATTAGATGATTTCTTGGAAGGAAAGCCAGTAACAACAGAGGTGCAAGCACTTATCATTAATATTTATCAAAAAACCCAACATAAGCGATTACCTATTCCAACAATTTACGCTTAACATATACTGGTAAACGTAAAACTTGTAAATTTAACGTTAACAGCTATACCTAGTAATACATCTACTCTAGCCAACGGACGGCTTATTGTTATGTTATATTTCACGTTAAAAATAAAGGGTTTCACTCTCATTGAAACCCTAATCACGCTTGCTATACTAATTGTTCTCACTGTTATCGCTATTCCTACATTTGCAGACTTAAGGATAAGAATACGTGTTGATAATGAAATTTCAGCCTTACATCGTTTATTATTACTGACAAGGAATCATGCGGTTAACCAAGAACGTTTCGTTACTGTATGTCCTCTTAATTCGTCTGGGCAGTGCTCGAACGAATGGCATAAAACGCTTACTGTATTTTATGATGATAATAAGAATAAAACGCTTGATGCCTCAAGTGCTGAAGTGATTATAAAAATAAAATCAGCCATAAAATCAGGCGACAAATTACAGTATGCTCAGGGTAGAACAGCATTAATTTACGCACCTAGTGGACGGCTTGCAGTTTGGGGAGGTAATGGTACTTTCCGCTACTGTCCAAAATCTCACAGTGGTAAATCAAGAGGGATTATTATTTCAGGCGCTGGTCGCTTCTATTTATCCACTGACCAGAACATGGATGGAGCAGATGAAAATCGTAGCGGTCGAATAATTAGCTGTCACTAGCCGGGATTGCAAGTGCTTACAAGTTCGATCTTAGTCATTTTATCAAAACGATAACAACTACTAATATCAATGCCGGCAACCTAGCGAAATAGTGGCTTAAGTGATATAACTTAGTCATCTTAAATATTATCACCCCTTTGTGACAAGATGTAATACCAATAAGACTAACGAAATGCTTTCTTCGGTATAACAAGAAATTAAGGCTTATATGATGAAGAGTTATTATTTGCAATCACACAACAAGCGACAGGGTTTTACACTCGTCGAACTGATGATCACCATTGCTATTGGCGCAACGTTAACGGCGATAGCGTTACCAAACTTCAATAATTTTCTGGTTGAAACACGCGTCGACAATGAAATTTCTCATTTACAACGGCTATTACTAACAGCAAGAAATACCGCAATAAATGCAGAACAAATCGTGACTATATGTCCACTGAATGCAAGTAACCGTTGTGATACTAATTGGCAAAATGAAGTGAGTGTTTTTATTGATATTGATGGTGATAAAACCTATGAACCCGCTACTGACGAAAGAGTAGTTGCAGTAAAGGCTAAAATAAATACGAATGACAAGCTGCAGTACGGCCAAGATAGCATTATATACACACCTACAGGCAGCATAACGGGTGGCGTTAGTACTAGCCCTTTTAAATATTGCCCAAAAGATTACCCGGCCAAGTCAAGAGGCATTACAGTAAGTACCTCTGGGCGTTCATACGTCACCTCAGACACCGACACCGACGGCATTGATGAAGATCGCTCAGGCAATGAGATTACTTGCAGTTAAGTCTGCTCTTTAACGAGCAGTGTTTTCATCTAATTTTTTTGAAAGAGCATTGGAAAAATCATCATTTGATTTAACACATTCCTTTACTTGATGAACTTGCTGTTTTTGCTTTGAAAACCCTGTCGCTATTTTTTTACCGACTAACCAAGTAGAATATTTAACCAAACCTTTAGCTTGAATAATGCCAAAGTGAATAATGTCGCTACCGCCGACCAATTCAACATGGCATTTAACCTTAATCTTTGACGCTTTGTCTGTCGCCTTTGCCACACTATCAACACTTATAAAAAGTAGGCTTACAGATAGTAAGTTGAGCGCTAAATAATGCTTAAATAATAATTTCATCATACTACTCCCAGCAGTTTGTTGATGTTGCCGCTTTCTTACCCGTATCGGTTACCGATAAGGTTAAACAAGAAGAATCGTTAGTGGCTTGGGTACTTTTCGCCGTTGCTTCAAGGGTATATGTTACCCCAACAACCACAGCATCTATGCTATAAAAACCAGAATCTGTAATATAAGGGTCTGCAGGCGTACCTAACTTTGTCATATCTGTGGTATATGCTCGATGATCAATAAAATACTGTTCTTGCAAACTTGCTAAGCGCAGTAGCTCCCGTTGACCTTCGCTACGATTTGCTCTTGAAATATTATCAATATAAGACGGATAAGCAATCGAAGCTAGAATACCCACCACGGCGACAGCTATCATTAGCTCAAGCAAGGTAAAACCCTTGAACCGCTGTGTTTTTTTGCAATTTATCATTAATTTGACTCCGTTACATAAAGGTAGATTCTTGAAGTTTCTAAACTAATACCTAACGGAATAATTTTACCAGCCAATAGTTTTATTGTGGCAATCACTTCTCCTTCTTCATCTTCGGGAGGGCAATTTTCGCTACATGGATCTACCGGCTCTTGAGGATCTTTGGTAATGATAATGGAAGGGGTATCAGGAATACCCGCCGCAATTTCCCATGTTCTCCAGTCATATACAGTAGTTCCAAAGGCTAAGTCAACGGCATATAAAATTCCGGAGCCATCACTTAATTCACAGCTGTTAGCATCAGCAGATACCGCTGCAGGCGTAAACGAGGTAAAATAAGCAACGCCATTAATGACAATGGCTGAGGCGGTATTTTTCTCACCATCGCCAAGGAAATCTATAAACCAACCTTTTTTATTACCGACGTTTATTTCGAGTGTCTGACGATTGGCCACAGTCAAAGTCTGCCCAAAAGGATTATTCGTATAATCATAAAGATCTGTTGCTAAAATAGCTGCAGGTATCAAACGTTGTGGGTGCGTAGCTGAAGCCACAAATGACGTAGTGATAATATTTGCGTCTTTAATCATAAAAAATTTATCGTCAGTATCACTAGCGGCAGGGGTTGAGCGATCACCACTACCGATAAGTACCGCTTCATAAGGCCTTTCCTGCTTAGTGATCACTGTTGTGCTAACGCCATTAACATCAGTAGATGTGGTTTCGATAGTGTCTGAGATAAAGGTCCGAGCAATTGATGGTTCACTAAAAAAACGACGATCTGTGGCATGAGTCGTACCGCCAAACTCCCCTAATTTAAAAGCAGTCCATGGTGTAATACCACTAAAGGGGTTATTACCAGGCATATCGATTCGCCAAACATTACCTCCAGTATCGCCAAAATAAAGACGATCTGTTAAACCATCTGAGTCACTGTCTAAGGTAGCAAGACTAGAAGGTATACTATCTGTGAAGTCAGTAAATTGGGTATTAATCTCAGTGGTTACTTCTGGGCTTAAACTCCACTTAAGTGTTCCTGTTGCCGCATCAACCATATAAACGGCACGACCTAACTCATCATCTGCGCCGACAGATAAATTATCTTTGGTAGTATCATAACCGCCAGCAAAGAACAATACCGGTTTGAGTGCCCCATTTGCATCAAGATTAAGTGCAGAGAAACCGATTTTTGGCTGAGACCAGGATTGTCCTAAATGGCTAAACCCTGGAGAGTCTGCATCTATATGCCACAATAATTTAGGTAAATCAGGGTCACTAATATCCATCGCGTAATATGAAGAGCCTCCGCGACGTAGACCAAAAAAGATCCAAGCTTTATCGCCACTGGCACTATCAATTGAACCATCGCCGTTGACATCTAATAAATATGAAACCGCTGGGCTGTCTATGCCGTATGATTTTCCTGATGAAGTGAAGTTTTCACGTAAAACTTTAATTTTAGAGAAAAATTCTTTTGGTAAAAAAGCCCAGTTTTCATCAACTGTTGCACCGTTATCGTCAAACATATGTAAAACACCGGCATTAGTGCCGACAATAATACGAATATCTTGATTGTTGCTTGAGCCACCATAATTGACCACCAAAGGTTTAGAGTGTAATGGATCGCCAAAAACATCGCGACGAATATCAGTAGTTGAACCGTCGTTATCGGCATCATCAACATCAATACCCTTGGCCCAATTAAGCATATTGTCAATTTCATCAACAGTGACATCTAATTCGAGCGCTAGGGTTGCAGCATCACCGTAGGATGTTTCAGCATTCGTTCTGTTCAGCGGCGCTAAAGCATTATTTAAACCGAGATCGCTAATGATAACCCGTGTTGATTTAGTGCGAAGCATTTCAGCTACGCCACCTTTTTTAACATCATTACCGTCAGGATTGGTATCTGTACTCCAAAAAGTTTTGGCATCTTTTGAAATATTACCGTTGTTATCAATAGCGGCAGCGCCGGTTCGATCAACTTGCTGGCCATCGGTCACTTTAAGCTTTTTTAAATTTCCTTGCCATCTTGCGCCATGGTCTGGCACAAACATCGCGTAATAAACCGAATCTAAGGTTTCAGTTCTATCAAAATTATTTGAGGCAACCGAGGGTGCTGTGAAACTAGTATTCACTTCTAAAATATTGGTTAGCGCCGATTGCAATGAAGAAAGTAAAGCACTGGGATCTTTAGCCGGGTAATATTGCCCCCCCCCCAAGTTTGCGGCTTCGCGTAATAACGCGCCAGCATCGTCAATAGCGTCTTGACCAAAACCTATAGTAAACAATGTTGCTGATTGCACATCGGGTAAAGTGCTATGTAAATCATGGGTGTGCATCCAACCCGCCAGTGCCGCTAAATAATTATTAGTGCCATTAACGTCAAACGGTAAACCGATATCAGGTAAGCTTTGAATATAAGTATTAGCGGCAAGGTCGCGAGTCGGTTCGCCATCGGTAATCATAATCACATAAACTTCATTGGTACATGAGCTAAACGGTGATTTATAAACACCGCTATCTTCAATTGAAGTGTCTCTTGGTGGTGTATTACCTCGATATCTACTGCCAGAATTTGAATCATTATCACCAAAATCTACCGACTGACCACTAAAATACCGTGACGCTTCATAAAGAGATTCACACAACGGGGTATTTGTTTCGCCATCAATTTCTAAATCAATAATATTAACTAAATCAGCGCGCGCCGCAGCAGTCATTTCTTGAATACCAAAAACGATTCGGCCACCATCACGAACAAATTCACCTGAGTGATTATAATTAAAAACTTGTAAGCCAAAATCAACAGAAGGTGCCGATTCTATTAAGTCAGTAACGGTATCTTGCGCTATTTCTAAGCGGGTACGGTTAACTTGTTCAAGCGAATCACTATTCGCCCAACGTAAATAGTTATCGGTATAAAGGGTAACAACTTCGCCCGACCAAATCACATTTGAGTTAGCAGCATTTGCTGTATAATAAACCGGACTTTGTTTAGAGCCTTCACCATCGATGGGAAAACCATCGGGTAAACTTTCAATGGTTCCGCCATTTTTTTTGATACCCGCATTCACTTCAGGGTTTGCCGGTATCAGGTTAACGTCATCCTCACAGTCGATTATTTCAATATTGGCGCCATTATTATCGGGGATTTCTTGCCAGCTACCTGAATTTCCTTGAAAAGCATATTCACGAATGTGTCCGGTATAAAAGCCAACCGACGCTAGTCGTTCGCGTGCGGTTGCACAGCTATTAATATCATCAAGAAAGCGGCGCCTTTCACTCGGACTATCAGGGACCAGAGAAGCGGCGCCGTCAATGCCGCCTCTAGTAAAATAAATAAATTTATCTGATAGGGAGTTATCACTGCCAACTGCGGGATAAACAGTAGCAGGGTTATAAGGTTCATCAACTGACTCTAAGCTATTCATACTGCCCGAGTTATCAAAAATAATCAGTACTTGTGGTTTATTACCACTACGCTGCGCTGCATCACCAATATAAAGTTCAATATCTTCACTATAAGAAGTAAGCGATGTAAATATCAATGCGCCAAATAATAATAACTTTTTCATGATCAGTTCCCCACATTAAGTAATTGTTGCGATACACCAGAATTAACTTCAATGGTGCTTTTGTTAGTGCGACCATACAGTCGAGTGACCCGTACTTTAAGTACATTGCACTTGAATACCTGTACAGAAGAAGCAGCTCGAGAGTGGGGGCAATCGGCTTGAATATTATACGGGTTAGCCAGCGTAATTGTTGCACTGGTATTACTTGCACTGCTCACTGCGGGTGAGAGTGGAAATTTGGCGATTTCAGAAGTAAAAGCATTGGTGCCACTTATTTGTGTCACTTCTTTATAAATAACTTCATCAATAGCACTGACCGCCTCTTGGGTAGCGACTACCTTTTCTTCACTTGCTCCAGACATTTTCATATCTATGGTGGTATTTTGCATCAATGCAGCAGCAACCGCAGTCAAAGCAATTAAAAAAACCAGCGAAACGATCAGAACAACACCACTTTGTTTATCACGCAGTGTTGAGTGGCTAGGATAAATTAACTGCCTATTTTTCATCAATATTATGGCCATGAGTCGACCCTCGCGTTATAAAGTGTGATGGTAGAGCTAAATAATAAACGTCGATAATTATCACCTTTACCGTCACCATCAATAAAATCGAGGGCTATATCACCAAGCTGATAACTATTCAAATTTTCGTAATTGCGGTCAGGTAAGATATTTCGCGCTAAAACGAAAATTTTAACGGCAAGTATCCTTACATTACTTTCATTATCCCAGTAAGCCGTTGTCATTTCATCAGCAGCAATAAAAGCATTAACAACACCGTTGTTAGTCGTATCAACGCCATACATAAAACGGATGTATTCAATGCCTTCAACAACCATATCAAGGTTCATCACCGAAGCTTTATTTTGCAGACGCCCTTGCACTAATACCGGTACTTTGTTGGTGCCTTGATTATCTTCGCGTACATAGTAAATGTGCTGTTGATATTCCCAAACCTGACCAAAATTTAAAGTAGGTACCGCAGCACCGCCCGCAAATATCCCCGCCGTATTAGGATTTGAAATAATGTAGTATTTATCACTAGAAATATCACCTAGCGCTGTCGTTGCTGACACAGCTCGTTTAAGTTGTATTACATCGGAGCCAAGCTTTGCATTAGTAATACAGCCCATCAAGCTGGCATTGTTGACTGTTTTGCCCCACAACGTTCTAAAATGACCAATGGCGGCAGGAAAACTCGCATTATTAACGCCTTCGCCAATACAATCACCGGCAACCGTTGTCGGTACTGGAGAACTTATCAAGCCACTTACATCGAGATTTCCTGACAAATCGCCCCAAAAACCTTGTCGTAATAAATCATCGCTAAGCAAGCTAATCGCATACCTGCCATTTTCTTGTAACTCACCATAACTGGTTGTCTCAACCGTTGTTGTTTTCATCCCCACAAAAACACTAAGGACACCAAGTAACAACATTAAGCCTACCGCAAGCGATATAAATATTTCTATTAAACTAAAACCTCGTTGAGCATTAACCATTATAATCTCTTACTGAACAAAATCGATATTATCTGTAAATCCAAGCATAGCCGCCACAGTAAACGTTGACAAACACTTCGATGGTTCCCTTAATACACAAAAGCTTCTACGCTAACTTGTCGACGTTTACTGGTACTCGTACCACAAGCGTTAGCCAGTGTTGCTGCTGTTGAACTATTGTTATCGGCATCATAGCCATCAGCCGTTGCTACCCTGCCCTGCCAGCTGATCACCACAGTGACTGCATTTTTATTATGATCAATACAACCCACAGCGCCAACTAAGCCACCAGCGTTTTTGCCTCCGGCAGTTACATCAGCTCCCATGAGTTTGACTTCCCATTCATATAAGTCATTGGCGGTCATTTGTGCACTGGTACATAAAGAATCCACTGAATTACATCTAACGGTAGGTGGTGTATTTAACGCTGCGCCATAAACACCTTGATAACTTTCTAATATAAGAATATCTGAGTCATTACTGCGCATTCGTTCAATAATATCTTGTGCTAGCGCAGAGGCGACAGAGCGTTGCATAGCGTCAAAGCTGCCTTTCTTAGCTGAGGCCTGCATGGCAACAGCACCAAAAATTCCCGTCACTAAAATAACCAAAGCAACCAAAACTTCTATTAGTGTCATGCCCTTTTGTAGTTGGGATTTTTTTCTTTTAGGGTGACTCGTCCTAAGTGCGTTATTACCCATGGGATTCCTTAATACACTGACAACAATTGCTGACTATCCAGAAAAATAATACTTTAAAATATAAAGTCAAAGAAAGATAAATAAAAGAAACAGCACCGATGAGTATACTTTTAAGTGATAAAAGAAAAGTAGAGACAAATAAAAATAAAATTTTAAAGGCAAGCAAAAACGAAACTAAGCGCAGCGCTAAGAATTCTATGGGGAACTTATATGTGTTAAAAATCACTAACGTGAACCGCATTAACCCATACCTTAAAAATCTATTATTGAATAGCCAATTCACACAGCTACTATTCAGGTAATAAGGTTAAGTAATGAATATTGTCATTAAAATGCTTTGAATTTACCGCTTATATAAAGGATAAAATTATATTCAATCACTTAACCTGATATTTTAAGATTAGCGCAATTCTATAGGTACCGCAAATACTGTATTCTCTTCACGGCCAGGATATTCGATAACCTCTTGACCACCAAAGTCTTTTAACGCATCAATAACTTGTTGGATAAGTATTGCCGGTGCTGAAGCCCCAGCAGTAACACCAATTTTATTAACATTTTCAAGCCATTGCGGTTGAATATCGGCAAAAGTATCAATCAAATAGGAAGGTGTGCCTAACTTTTCAGAGAGCTCACGTAAGCGATTGGAATTGGAGCTATTTTTGGCGCCAACAACTAACAGTAAATCAACTTGTGCAGAGATGGTACGTACCGCATCTTGACGATTTTGTGTTGCATAACAAATATCGTCCTTGCGGGGGCCTTTAATTAAGGCAAACTTATTTCTCAACGCGTCGATAACTTCTGAGGTATCATCAATGGATAAAGTCGTTTGGCTACAATAATACAATTGAGTAGGGTCTTTTACTTCAAGTGTTGCTACATCAGCAACCGACTCAACTAAATAAATCCCCCCTTGCTCACTCTCATATTGTCCCATAGTACCCTCAACTTCAGGGTGTCCAGCGTGACCAATAAGAATGCATTCAATATTTTTGCGACTGGTACGTGACACTTCCATATGTACTTTGGTCACTAACGGACAAGTAGCGTCAAATACTTTTAGGCCACGATCTTTAGCTTGTTTACGTACTGCTTTCGATACGCCATGAGCACTAAAAATAACAGTATTATCGTCAGGAACTTCAAAAAGTTCATCAACAAATATTGCGCCGCGGTCTTTTAAGCCATCAACAACAAATTTGTTATGTACTACTTCGTGGCGTACATAAATAGGCGCACCAAATAAGTCTAACGCTCGGTCTACGATACTAATAGCTCGGTCTACGCCAGCACAAAAACCACGCGGGTTAGCTAAAATAATTTCCATAATTTGTTCCTGAAAGACTTTAAAAGTCCTAAGAGTTAACGATTATAAAACTTCAACAACATCAATAACAAATGTTACTGCTTGTCCCGCTAGCGGATGATTAAAGTCAATAGTGACCGATGTACCGATCACTTCTTTGACCATACCGGGTAACTCTATATTGCCAGGTTGTGTGAAAGTAATGATACTGCCCACTTCTGCTGGCACGTCACTACCAAATTTATCGGCATCAACGTAATGGAAATTATCTGGGTTCGGCTCACCAAAAGCATCTTTTGCTTCGAGGGTAAATTCTTTAGAATCTCCGGCGGCAAGGCCTAACAATTGCGCTTCAAAGGCAGGAGAAATACTGGCATCGCCCATAATTATTTTAGCGGGTTTTTTGTTTACTTTGGTGCTGTCTGCCGCTGAGCCATCAGATAATTTCATAGTGATATGAGCGATAACTTCAGATTTATCAGTAATTAACATTGTCATTTTATTTCTCGTCTACTTTTGTCTTATTAATTTCAGCTTTCTTGGCTGAATCACCATTTTTAAAGGAATCAAAAATCATCAATGCCGCGCCAATAAAAATAGCAGAGTCTGCAACATTAAAGGCTGGCCAATGGTTACCCGCAACATGAAAGTCTAAAAAGTCGATAACATAGCCAAATAATGCCCGGTCAATTAAGTTGCCCACTGCGCCACTGAGCATAAACGCTAAAGCGATACTTAATAATGCATTATTCTTTGGCGTTTTAGCCAACCACACTAAAAAAACCACACTGGCAATAGCGGCAATAATGGTAAAAAACCAGCGCTGCCAACCATCTTGGTCGGCCAGAAAGCTAAAGGCTGCGCCAGGGTTTTGTACATATCTCAAATCGAAGAAAGGTAAAATATTCATCGATTCATATAAATCAAATGAGTTAACAACCAGTTGCTTGGTGACTTGATCAATAATCAAAAATAAAACGGTTAACCATAACCATTTAAAACCCGTTTCTGTAAAAAGTTTATTCATTTTCATATTTCTACTGTGCTAATAGTTGTTGTTATTTAAATAATAATGAGCTTATTACCATACTAAAAATATCGAAGCTATTCAGCTTTATAACAAAGCGTAAGCACTTAGCCTAGTTCACTAAGTAAGTACTTTCGTTGCGCTTATAACGTTAAATAGCAATGATATTATTATATATTTAGGCGAATTGGCGTGTCTCGCCCACACCCTCTACATTAGTAATACAACGTCCACAAAGTTCAGGATGTTTTTCATCCTCTCCAATGTCTTCAGTTACATGCCAACAACGCTCACATTTGGTTCCTGTTGCTGGTGCAACCGTTAACCATAAACCTTCAATTTCAGTTGCTAAAGCGCCAGCTGGTGCATTGTCAACGACTTCAACCGTAGCTTTAGAAGTGATCAAAACAAAGCGAAGTTCTTCGCCTAGTTGTTGTAATTTTTCGGCAAGCTCAGCATTGGTATATAAAATAACAGCCGCTTCAAGTGCTTTACCGACTTGCTTTTCTTTACGGGCATTTTCTAGTGCTTTGTTTACTTCGGTGCGCACAAGTAAAATTTCATTCCAGTAATCATTGTTTAAGGTATTACTTGTTTCTGCCTTAGGCAAACCATTAAACCAAACACCAGTGAAAACGAATTCGTCACGCGTTTCGCCAGAGGGTGTTGGTAGCGCTTGCCAAATTTCTTGTGCAGTAAAAGATAAAATAGGAGCCATCCAGCGCGTCATCGCTTCAGCAATTAAATACATAGCGGTTTGACAAGAACGACGAGCCGTACTGTCTTCTTTCGCGGTATATTGACGGTCTTTAATAATATCTAAGTAGAAGCCACCTAATTCTGTGGTACAGAAGTTCATCAGCTTGTGAACAACAACATTAAATTCATAGTCATCATAAGCGCTAACAATTTCTTTTTGCAATTGTGCGGCTTTATCAACAGCCCAACGGTCAAGTGCCACCATATCGTCAAAAGCGACTGAATCAGTTTTAGGATCAAAACCATTAAGGTTTGATAATAAAAAGCGCGAGGTATTACGAATACGACGGTACGCATCAGCTTGACGCTTGAAAATTTCATCCGAGACAGTAATTTCTTGGGTATAGTTAACCGAAGCTACCCATAAACGCAAAATATCTGCGCCTAACTTACTGGTGATTTCTTTTGGCGTAATAACATTGCCTAATGACTTAGACATTTTGTGACCGTTAGTATCAACGGTAAAACCATGGGTTAGCACTTGCTTATAAGGCGCTTTACCATTCATCGCTACCGATGAAATCATTGACGACATAAACCAACCACGATGTTGATCTGAACCTTCAAGGTATAAATCTGCAACGCCATCAAATTCTTCACGGGCATTAACCACCGAGTAATGAGTCGTGCCAGAGTCAAACCATACATCTAAAGTGTCTGGTACTTTAATGTATTCTTTAGCGTCATCACCAATAAGCTCAGCAGCATCTAGGTCAAACCATGCTTGAATGCCTTTTTCTTCAACACGCTTAGCAACTGTTTCAATCAGTTCAATGCTACGTGGATGTAAAGCACCCGAGTCTTGATGAATAAATAATGCCATTGGCACGCCCCACGTACGTTGACGTGAAATACACCAATCAGGGCGACCTTCGACCATCAATTCAATACGGCGTTGACCCCAATCAGGGATCCATTGAGTTTTTTCAATTTCGTTTAATGAGTCTTGACGTAAACCTTTTTTATCCATGCTGATAAACCACTGTGGTGTAGCACGGAAAATTAATGGTGTTTTGTGGCGCCAGCAATGAGGGTAAGAATGATCTATCGCATGGTGGTGAACCAAGGTGCCATGTTCTTTCAATGTTTCAACAACATTGGCATTCGCTTTAAAAACATGTTGACCGGCAAATAATGGCGTATCTTCTAAATAAACACCATTAGCGCCAACCGGGTTGGCTACTTCAAGGTTATAGAGTTTACCGACCACGAAATCTTCAACACCATGACCAGGTGCAGTATGTACACAACCCGTACCAGAGTCAGTCGTTACATGCTCGCCTAAGATCATTGGCACGGTAAAATCATAAAATGGGTGCTTAAGTTGCACTAAATCTAAATCGCTACCTTTACAAAAACCTAAGGCATGGTATTTATCAATACCAAAACGGTCCATACACGTTGTCACTAAGTCAGACGCTAGAATATAACGTACTTTGCCCTGCTCGGTTTCACATTGTACTAAAGTGTATTCAACCTCGGCATTAACAGAAACTGCACGGTTAGCGGGCAATGTCCATGGCGTAGTCGTCCAAATAACCACGGAAACTTCACCTTCACCTTCGTGGTTTTCAGGATGATCAAACTTATCAGCAACACTTTGGTCAACAACAGTAAATTTCACATCAATCGCTGGTGATTGTTTATCTTTGTATTCAACTTCGGCTTCAGCCAAAGAAGAGCCACAATCTGTACACCAATGCACAGGTTTAAACCCTTGATGTAAATGACCATTTTCAGCTATTTTACCCAAAGCACGAATGATATTCGCTTCAGTACCAAAATCCATGGTGAGATAAGGTTTTTCCCAATCAGCAAAAATACCTAAGCGTTTAAAGTCTTCACGTTGACCAATAACTTGCTTGGCGGCATATTCACGACATTTTTCGCGAAAAACACTAGCAGACACTTTATGGCCTGGCTTACCTATTTTTTTCTCAACCATTAATTCAATCGGTAAACCATGACAATCCCAACCAGGCACAAATGGTGCGTTAAAGTCAGATAAGGTTTTTGATTTAACAATAATATCTTTAAGAATTTTGTTAACAGAGTGACCTAAATGAATATCACCATTTGCATACGGAGGACCGTCGTGCAAAATAAATGATTTCTTACCTTTTTTAGCCGCTCGAATTTGGCCATACAGATCTTTTTCAGCCCACTCTTTTAGCATGTTTGGTTCACGGTTTGCCATGTTACCTTTCATCGCGAAAGAAGTAGCGGGCAAGTTTAGGGTTTGTTTATAATCACTCATTTAAATCATTATCCGTTGTTATATTCGCTAACTGGTGGTTAGCCTCTAATAAGTTAATAGTAAAATCGACATTGGCTTGATATTAATTTTACTATTAACTCACGTATCTGTTTATTTATAAATCTTGAACAAAGGCTTTTGCCTGCTCACTATCTTGTGATATTTGCTTCGTTAATTCATCTAGTGATGAAAACTTTATTTCATTTCTTAATTTATTGAGCATAACCACTTCAATGGTTTGACCATAAATGTCTTCATTGAAGTTAAAAATATGTACTTCTAACTGTTGCCTAATACCAGACACTGTTGGCCTTGAACCAATATTAGCCACACCATAAAAACAATCTTTAATCGTATTCACTTTTACCACAAAAACACCAGATATAGGTGAAACTCGTCTTTTTAATAAAACATTCGCGGTAGGAAACCCTAGTTTTCGGCCACGTTTATCGCCATGAAAAACTCGACCAATAATAGAATACGCTCGACCTAGCATTCTTTCTACGTCAGCTAATTGATTTTGCTCTAAAGCATTACGTATTTGGGTACTACTGATCCGACAGTTTTCAAGTTTGAAACTTGCGGTATCAGAAACAGCAAAATCAAATTTTTCACCGGCTTGTTTAAGTAAACTAAAGTTACCCAAACGGTTTTTTCCAAAGCGAAAATCGTCACCAATAATGAGATGTTTAATACCTAGTTGTTTAACTAATAACAGTTCGATAAACTCTGACGCGCTTTTATTGGCAAATTCTCGATGAAAATTAACACAAATTAAACGTTCTACACCCAACTTTTTCAAAAGAAAATATTTATCTCTTAAACGTGTCAATCTGGCAGGAGCCGTCTCAGGAGAAAATAACTCTTGCGGCTGAGGCTCAAAAATCATCACTGCTGGTTTACAGTTCAATGCTTTAGCTTTTGCAATTAAAGCCTTTATAACGCGAGCATGTCCTAAATGAACACCATCAAAATTGCCTATGGTTAACACACAGCCATGATCTTCAGCTTGAATATTGTGGATACCGCGTATTAACTGCATTTAATTAAAAAACCTAAATTTGACTGACATTAGTGTACAAGTGTCGCCATTAATGAATAAAAACCGATAAATTATATATCACTCAGGCTTAAGAATCAGCACCTGAAGCTAATTTCATCAATTTATTTTTCAGTTACTTTAACTTTGAAATCTTTCACTCGAATTCCCAGCGCAGCAATAGAAATAAAATAACTGAGTATGCCTAAAGTAATACAAATCAATAACTGTTGAATTTGCAACGTGGTTCCCATCGCTAACCAAACATTAAACGGTGGTGATAACGTAAAAACAACGACCGCCATAATCCCTGCGGAAAAGATAAGCCGCGCGAAAAACCACCAAGTTGCTTTAGACAATACAAAGATATTGTTGCTTTTTAAACCGTGGTAAAGCATTAACGCATTGAGTGTTGCCGACATAGCTGTCGCGATAGCTAAGCCTACATAACCAAAAAAAGGTGCCAACATTAGATTAAAAACCATATTAGCCGCCATCGCTTTAATACCTATTTTTACTGGGGTTTTGGTATCTTGGCGTGCGTAATAAGCCGGTGCTAATATTTTAATAAACATAAAGCTGATTAAACCCGAGAGGTAAGCAAATAAAGCATAAGAGACTTGTAAGACCGTCTCTTGAGAAAACTCGCCACGCATAAATAAAATCATAATAATTGGCTGAGCCAATACCATTAACCCTGCAAGAGCAGGCCAACCAAATAAGGAGACAATTTTTAAGCCCCAGGTAATCGTCCCACTAAACTCTTCTTTATCTTGTTTTGTATGCAATTTAGCTAAACTGGGCAGAATAACGGTAGCGATACCAATACCAAATAACCCCAAGGGAAATTCTAACAAACGGTCGGCGTAATAAAGCCAACTAATCGAGCCGGTCACTAAGATACTGGCTATCAAAGTATCAAGCAGTAAATTAATTTGCGTAACGGAAACGCCAAATAAAGCAGGAACAATAAGTTTGCGGATTTTTTTTACTCCTTTCGCATGCCAAGCCCATTGTGGCTTAACAAAGACACCGGCTTTAATCAAAAAAGGTATTTGAAATAAGAACTGAGCTAACCCTCCTAAAAATACTCCCCAAGCTAATGCAAAAGCAGGGTTATCGAATAAGGGTGACAAGTAGATGGCGCAGCCAATAATACAGACGTTAAGTAGGACAGGTGTAAAAGAAGAAACCGCAAATCGACCAAAGGTATTTAAAATCGCGCCAGCAAGTGCGGTAAAGCTAACAAACCATAAATAGGGGAAGGTAATTTTCAGTAGTGATGCGGCTAACTCAAACTGCTGGGCTTTGGGACCATCGTTAAGCCAATCAACAAACCAACCAAAACCAAATAAAATAACAAATAGCGGTGAGGCTATCATGCCAATAAGCGTGACTATGGTAATAATCACGCCTAAGGTGCCGGAAACTTGAGCGATTAATTTACGTGTCTCACCTTCTTTTAAACTCAGCCCATCGGCCTCATCTTTGCTATGGTATTCACTCAACACGGGGACAAAAGCTTGTGCAAAAGCGCCTTCGGCGAATAATCGGCGTAAAAAATTAGGGATTTTATTGGCAAAGAAAAAAACATCTGACGCTAAACCTGCACCAATAATGTTCGCAATAACAACATCTCGAACCAAACCGAGCACACGAGAAACCAAGGTCATAAAACTCACTATAAGACCTGATTTTATTAACTTTTTACTCAATGCATAGCTCCAATAAATCGATATAAATCATCATATTCCACGATGTAATTTTTCATTAATATTATGCAGCTTTTTACCTGTGATAAACAAGTAAATGCAAAGAAGTTTTTAATCTATTTTAAATCCTGTAAATAACAGGTAAAATAGCGCCATTATTTAGTAACCAATAATGATAATTATTATATAATGGTAAATTCATCGTTATTAAGTAAATTAAACCGGTAAAAGGTTTGACAATCGAGCTAAAAAAAGGCATATTTCCTCGCCTTAAATTTAGGCTATATACAATCATATTTTAGGAGTTCACCTTGGCTAATTCAAAGCAGGCGAAGAAACGCGCGGTTCAATCAGAAAAACGCCGTCAACATAATGCAAGTCGTCGTTCAATGATGCGCACTCTATTCAAAAAAGTACTCGCTGCAATTGAAGCTGGTGACAAAGACACAGCATCTAAAGAATTTGCTGCTGCACAACCGATCTTAGATCGTTTTGCAAGCAAAGGTCTTATTCACAAAAATAAAGCTGCTCGTAGTAAGAGTCGTTTAAACGCTGCTATTAAAGCGCTTTAATTTTTGTTATTGAATTAAAAAACCAGCTTATGCTGGTTTTTTTTTGCCTATTATTTAATGTTGTTTCAACCACCAATAAAACAAATTCACTGAAACCTAATCATATCCCATAGATTAAGACCTTGCGCATCCTGCTATTTTTGGTAATCTCTTCGCGTTATATATACATATTCAAAAAATACGTGAGAATAAAAATGAAACTAACAAAACTCGCTACTGGCCTTTTGCTTGCCACTAGCCTACTAAGCGCTTGTAGTGAAAATAATAAACAACAAAATTCAGCGCCTACTTTATTAGCAGAAGCCAAAAGTCGTTTAGACATATATAAGCCAGTAACACTTAGTGCTGATTTGAGCCACTTGTCTGAAAACCAGAAAAAAATGATCGTATTGCTTATTGAAGCTTCAGATATTATTGATGAACTGTTCTGGCAACAGGCTTTTGGTGAAGACAAAGCAAGCTTCCTTGCTAGTATTGAAGATGAAAAGGTCCGTGAATTTGCCCGTATCAATTATGGTCCGTGGGATAGATTAGATGGCGATAAACCTTTCCTTTCTGGATATCAAGCAAAAGCAGCTGGCGCAGAGTTTTACCCAAATGACTTAACCAAAGCTGAGTTTGAGCAAGCAGATTTTGCTGACAAGAATGGCTTGTATTCGGTCGTTAAGCGTAACAGCGACGGCCGATTAACGTCAGTGGCTTTTTCTGAGCTTTATAGCGATAGCATTAATCGTATTGCGGCTATATTAGAAAAAGCATCAAGCTTTGCTGATGATAAAGAATTTGCAAATTACTTAAATTTACGTGCGACAGCAATCCGTCATGACGACTTTCAAGCATCTGATTTTGCTTGGATGGATATGAAAAACAACCCTATTGATGTCGTTATTGGCCCGATAGAAACCTACGAAGATCAACTGTATGGTTACCGCGCTGCTTTTGAATCTTATGTGCTCATAAAAGATTTAGCCTGGAGTGAAAAGCTGGCTAAATATGCTGAATATTTACCCGAATTACAAAAAGACTTACCCGTTAAAAAAGCCTATAAAAAAGAAGTACCCGGCTCTGATGCAGACTTAAACGCTTACGATGTCATTTACTATGCCGGGCATTCTAATGCTGGTAGTAAAACCATTGCGATTAATCTCCCCAATGACGAGAAAGTACAGCTTGAGAAAGGCACGCGCCGCTTACAACTTAAAAATGCCATGCAAGCCAAGTTCGATAATATTATGTTACCCATTGCTAGTACTTTAATCGTTGCTGAGCAACGTAAAAATGTCACATTCAATGCCTTCTTTGCTAATACAATGTTTCATGAGGTTGCCCATGGTTTAGGTATCAAAAACACCATTAATGATAAGGGCACAGTACGCCAATCATTAAAAGAACATGCTTCAGCACTAGAAGAAGGTAAAGCCGATATTCTCGGTCTTTATATGATCCGACAATTACTCATTAAAGGCGCCATTGAAGAAGGTACCTTGCAAGATTATTACACAACCTTTTTAGCGGGAATTTTCCGTTCAGTGCGCTTTGGCGCAACATCGGCTCACGGTAAAGCCAATATGGTACGGTTTAATTACTTTGCTGAGCAAGGGGCTTTTTCTCGTAACTCACAAGGGTTATACGCTGTTAACATTGATAAGATGACTGCCGCCATTGATTCATTGTCTGAGCTCATTTTAACCCTACAAGGTAATGGTGATTATGATGGCGTTGCTGCGCTTGTTGCAAAAAGTGGTGTTATCAAAGCCGATTTAGCAGAAGACCTAGCCCTTATTGAAGCCGCTAATATTCCTGTTGATATTACTTTTAAGCAAGGTAAACAAGTTTTAGGTTTATAGCTCGCTGAAATTAAAATGAAATGTCATAAAAGCCTATCAATACGATAGGCTTTTTTGTTAATAAAAAGCGCGAAAGAATTTACCCGTATTCAAGGTCTGCTACAGTAGTTAGTATCCCCAAATAAATAGACAAAAGTAGGTTCTTTCATGAAAGCATTTTTATCAATTTTTTTAATATTCATTGGCTTAATGTCATTCAACGCGAGCGCAAGTAACAATAAAGCCAACCAAGCCCCACATTGGACACTAAAAACCCAAGCAGGAAAAACAATCTCATTAGCAGACTATCAAGGTAAACCGGTGATCTTACATTTTTGGGCGACATGGTGTCCCTATTGTAAAAAATTACAGCCTAAGTTAGTCGAGCTAAAAGAAAAGTATCAGGATACCGGCATTGAGATTGTCGCAATTAGTTTTAGTGAAGATGAAGGAGCCAAACCACAAGACTCGATTACTCAACGAGGTTACCAATTTATTACCGGTGTTGAAGGTGATAAAGTCGCCAATTTGTATGGCGTAAAAGGTACACCTACGACATTTTTTATCAATAGAAGTGGACAAGTTGTTTTCAAATCAACCAGCTCAAATATTGCCGATCCACAGTTAGAACTAGCGGTTAAAGAAATCATTAAACCCAAACAAGCCCTATAACAAGGACTAAAGATAAGCGATGTGTACTGACTTAGCATACTTCACATTAGGTGATCACTGCTTATAAAATAAAACAAAGTTGCTGTATTTCTTTGCTACTATGCTCAGCAAAACCTAAGGTTAATCCTATCAAACGTATTCCCCTAGATTGGCTGCGCAGCAGTGCTTTTAGCAGTAATTGTTTAAAGGTAGCTTCATCACAATGACTGCTCTGCTGTTCAACCGTTGTTTGGGTAAAGTCATTAAACTTAAGTTTGACTCCTTGCTTGCTAATGACCATATGTTGATGCTTTTCTAGTCTCACTAAAAGCTTCTCATATAAAAGCTCAACGGCACTTTCACACTCTTTTTCACAAGACAAGTCTTGAGAAAAAGTGGTTTCTATCGCAAGTGATTTTCTTACTCTGTCGGTTTCTAATTGACGATGATCAATACCAAAACTGCGTTGATACAATGCTGGGGCAAACTTGCCGACAATGGGTGTTAATACGGCGACAGAACTTGCTCGTATATCTGCACATGACGAGAAACCGTAACCCAACAACTTTTCTGCGGTTTTAGGGCCGATACCCGGAATTTTTTTCAACGGTAAATTTTCAACAAAACGACTAACGTCTGCCGGCGTAACTACACATTGACCGTTAGGTTTGTTTTCATCACTGGCAATTTTAGCGATAAACTTATTAGGAGCAACACCCGCCGAGGCGGTTAGATTTAGCTCATTAAAAATATCACTTCGTATTTGCTCGGCGATAAGCGTTGCACTGCCGTTAAATTCTTTATTGTGGGTAACATCAAGAAAGGCCTCATCAAGCGACAATGGTTCAATGAGCTGAGTGTAACGTTGAAATATTGCCCTTATTTGTGCAGACACTTCTTGGTAAACGGCCATCCTGCCGGAAACAATAACTAGCTCAGGGCAAAGTTGCCTTGCCTTAATTGCTGGCATTGCCGAGCGAACACCAAACTTTCTTGCTTGGTAATTACAGGTACACAAGACACTTCTTGGTCCTGTACCACCAACCGCGAGTGGCACATTGCGTAAAGACTCATCGTCACGCATTTCAACAGCAGCATAGAAACAGTCCATATCTATATGTATTATTTTTCGGCTTTGCGTCATGTCTTAGTTATAATAGTCATGTTTATCAAAAGTCTCTTATTTCGTTGTGAAAAAGAAAAGCACATTATCGCTATAGGCAACCTAACCTAGACTGTATAAAAATACAGTATAAGCTTTTCAGTTGATAATTCAATACTGAAATAATAATTTGACTACTGTTAATTTCATGCTGAATACGTTAATTTGTCGCTTTATTTTTATCAATGACTAGCCGATATTACTTTTATGATTACGCGCCTTTTACAAACAACTTTTGCCCTATTACTACTTTTATCACCTGCACTAGTGAATGCTCACACCAATGAAGCTAACCAAGCAGAGCTAAAATTACTTGTAGAGCATAACTACCAACTTAGTATCGATATTGATGTTTTGCATGCCATTAAAAATTATCAAAAGTCATCAGTCGATGAAGCTGATTTAATTAATCATCTGCAAAACCTCTCTTTAATTGAAACAAAGCAATTACTCTCAAAAATATTGCAAATAATAAATCAACAAAGCACTTTTATTATTGATGAAAAAAGTGTGCTTATTGCCCCTTTTTCAGGGCTAACGGTATTTGAATTAAAAGCAATACTTGCCGCTGACTCACCAACTAAAACCATTAAGCTATTTTCGCAGGGTCAATTGCCACAAAAAAATAACAACGCAGCGTTGGTATTCTCGCCTATTTTAGGGGATGTCTTATTAACCGTCAGTCATTCAGAAAAATCTTTGGTGTTATCTGGTCAGAACAGCCATAACTTTTCTATTGACGATATCAATGGTGGCATACGTGAACTTTCAATAGCCGAAATCAAGTTACTTAATATTGTTGAGTATATCTATCAGGGGTTTGTACATATTCTGCCGCAAGGGCTTGATCATATTCTTTTTGTAATCGCACTGTTTTTATTAGCCACTAAGACATCAACGCTGCTCTGGCAAGTCAGCGCCTTTACTCTTGCCCATACCATTACACTAGCTTTGGGTATATTTGGTATTATCAACCTACCCAGCAGTATTGTAGAGCCGCTTATTGCCTTATCAATTGCTTACGTGGCTATCGAGAATATTTTTTATCACAAACTAACAAAGTGGCGCTTGCCGATTATCTTTGCTTTTGGTTTACTGCACGGCTTAGGGTTTGCTGCAGTACTCGTTGAACTGGGTTTACCCAAAAGTGAATATGTCAGTAGCTTAATTTCATTTAATATTGGCGTTGAGTTCGGTCAAATAACGGTCATTGCCTTAGCTTTATTAGCGACGCGCTGGTTTGCTAAAAAGCCTCAATATAGACAATATGTGGTGATACCGTTAAGTGCGCTTATCGCTGTTATTGCTATTTATTGGTTTGTCGAAAGAGCCTTTTAATAGAGATGTTGACCGATAGGCCACAACGATAAAATAAATAATATTAAATACGGCCTAAAACTAATTAAAAATTTAAGGCCGTTGAAATCTTATCACTCGATTAAAAGGGCTAACTTGAATTATTCAGGTTCATAATCCAAATTAGCTGATAACCAACGCTCGGCTTGTGGCAAGGTCATGCCTTTGCGGGTAGCATAACTAATCACTTGGTCTTTGGCGACTTTCGCGACCGCAAAATATTTAGATTCTGGGTGAGCAAAGTACCAACCACTAACCGCAGCCCCAGGCCACATGGCAAAACTTGAAGTGAGTTCCATACCGATGTTTTCTTCAACATTGAGTAACTCCCACAACAAACCTTTTTCAGTATGCTCTGGACAGGCAGGATAACCCGGCGCAGGTCTAATACCTTGATACTTTTCACGAATTAAATCATCATTAGCAAGCGACTCTTCAGCGGCATATCCCCAATATTCTTTGCGAATTTTTTCATGGAGATATTCGGCACTCGCTTCTGCGAGTCTGTCGGCAACGGCTTTAACTAAAATACTATTGTAGTCATCATGTTGAGCGGCAAACTCCTTCACTAGGTCGTCACAACCATAACCTGCAGATACCGCGAAGGCACCGACATAATCTTTAATACCCGACGTTTTATCTGCGACATAATCTGCCAAGCACCGATTAAATTGCCCGGCTGGTTTTTTACTTTGTTGACGTAATTGATGTAGTTTCATCAATTGCTTATCTCGGTTTTCATCGGCAAACAATATTAAATCATCTTGTTGACGATGAGCGGGAAACAGACCAAAAACGGCTTTTGCGGTTAACTTTTTACTGTTGATAATATCGTCTAGTAAAGCATTAGCGTCATTAAATAGATTAGTTGCTTCTTCGCCAACCACTTCGTGTCGTAAAATAAGCGGATATTTACCTGATAACTGCCAAGTCATGAAAAATGGCGTCCAATCAATGTAGTTTCGAATGACCGTTAAATCGAGATTATCCAATACCGTAACACCGAGTTTATTAGGTGTTTTAGGGATATAGTTTTCAAAACTAATCGGCGCAGCATTGGCACGGGCATCTTCTAATGATATTAAGCTTGAACGCGGTCCTTTCTTATAATGACGCTCACGTACCCGCACATATTCATCATCTTGACGTGCTAAAAATGCCGCGCGTTTCGCACTATCATCTGAAAGCAAGGTACTAACTACTGACACTGAACGCGACGCGTTAGGCACATAGATCACTGGATGTTGATATTGTTGTTCTATTTTTACCGCAGTATGAGCTTTTGATGTTGTCGCGCCGCCAATCAGTAACGGTAAGTCAAAATTAAGACGTTTCATTTCTTTAGCGACATGAACCATTTCATCAAGTGACGGTGTTATCAAACCTGATAACCCTATCACATCGACCTTTTCGGCTTTCGCGACACGTAAGATATCATCACAAGAAACCATGACACCTAAATCAATAATTTCGTAGTTGTTACATTGTAAAACTACGCCAACTATATTTTTACCAATATCGTGAACATCACCTTTCACCGTCGCCAGTAAAATCTTACCGTTTGATTTTATTTCAGTTTTTTCAGCTTCAATAAAGGGATTTAAATGCGCGACCGCTTGTTTCATCACTCGGGCTGATTTTACCACTTGTGGCAGAAACATTTCGCCAGCACCAAATAAGTCGCCAACGGTATTCATGCCATCCATTAATGGTCCTTCAATAACATCAAGCGGACGTTCAGCAACAAGCCTTGCTGCTTCAGTATCTTCGACGATAAATTCATTAATGCCTTTAACCAAAGAGTATTCTAAGCGCTCTTTAATCGGTAGCTCACGCCAGGTTAAGTCAGCCTTATTGTTTTTACTTCCGGCTTGCCCGCGATAAGACTCGGCCACATCGAGTAAGCGCTCTGTAGCTTCGTCATCGCTATTTTGGATAACATCTTCTACAGCAAGACGGAGATCGTCAGGAACATCGGAATAAATGGCTAACTGGCCTGCGTTTACAATGCCCATATCCATACCATTTTTTATTGCATGGTATAAAAACACCGCATGAATCGCTTCACGTACCGGGTTATTGCCACGAAATGAAAATGATACGTTAGAAACACCGCCCGAAATCATCGCATGCGGCAGATTTTCTTTGATATCGGCAACCGCTTCAATAAAATCCACTGCATAATTATTATGCTCTTCGATACCCGTTGCGACCGCAAAAATATTAGGATCAAAAATAATATCTTCTGCTGGGAAACCTATTTCATTGACTAAAATTTCATAAGCACGTTTACATATTTCATATTTACGCACCCGTGTATCGGCTTGACCTTGCTCGTCGAAGGCCATAACAATAACCGCGGCACCATAGCGGCGTAATAGTTCAGCTTGCTTACGGAAGTTTTCTTCGCCCTCTTTCAAACTAATTGAGTTAACAACCCCTTTACCCTGAATACATTTTAAGCCTTCCTCTAAAATATCCCATTTAGAAGAATCAAGCATAATCGGCACTTTCGCGATATCCGGTTCACCGGCAATTAAATTCAAATAGCGGATCATTGCCGCTTTTGAATCAAGCATGCCTTCATCCATATTTATATCGATAATTTGCGCGCCATTGGCGACTTGTTGCAAAGCAACAGCGACCGCTTGTTCGTAGTTTTCTTCGGTAATTAAGCGTTTAAACACCGCAGAGCCGGTAACATTGGTACGTTCACCAACGTTAACAAATAATGAACTTTCCTCTATCGTTAACGCTTCAAGTCCAGAAAGACGACAAGCAATTTTCCTGGCGGTGATCTCTCTTGGTTTGACATTGGCAACCGCATCGGCCATACCTTTTATATGCGCCGGCGTTGTACCACAACAGCCGCCAATAATGTTAAGGAATCCCGACTCAGCCCATTCGTTAACATGAACATTCATGTCTTCAACGCTAAAGTCGTATTCGCCAAAGGCATTAGGCAAACCGGCATTAGGATGAGCTGAAACAGCAAAGTCTGATATACGACTTAGCTCTGCAACATATTGTCTTAACTCAACTGGGCCTAATGCACAGTTCAAACCAAATGAAATAGGTTTAGCATGGCGTAATGAATTATAAAAAGCTTCGGTAGTTTGCCCAGATAACGTTCGACCTGATGCATCTGTAATGGTACCTGAAACCATCACTGGTAAGCGTAATTGCAATTCATCAAAAACAGTTTCTACCGCAAAAATAGCCGCTTTAGCATTTAAAGTATCAAAGATAGTCTCAATAAGAATAATATCTGAGCCACCTTCAATTAGGGCTTTAGTTGATTCTATATAGGCATCTTTTAATTGATCAAAAGTTACATTACGATAAGCAGGATCGTTAACATCAGGAGAAATAGAGCAGGTTCTATTCGTTGGCCCTAAAACACCGGCAACAAAACGTGGTTTATCAGGGTTTTTAGCGGTAAATTCATCCGCGGCTGTACGGGCTATTTTAGCCGCTGCAAAATTTATTGCCGCACTGTACGACTGCATATCGTAATCTGCCATCGCAATCGTGGTGGCGTTAAAAGTATTCGTTTCGAGAATATCAGCACCCGCTTCAAGGTATTCATGGTGAATAGCTTTAATGACCTCGGGTTGTGTTAGCACCAACATATCATTATTACCTTTGACATCAAGATGCCAATCAGCAAATTGTTCACCACGATAATCTTGTTCTTCAAATTTATAGGCTTGGATCATCGTGCCCATAGCACCATCTAAAATAAGAATTCTTTTTTGTATTTGTTGCTCAAGACGGCTAAATGATGCTGATTTTTTCATGCTATTTCTCTACTTTTACTTTCAAACTTTATTGAATGGCTACATATATCCGACACTGTTTATAATTCTGCGTCTGGGTGTATTGCTTTAATATTTGTTGCGTCTAGCTTATACGGGGTGATCTGATAGACATAATAGTTTAACCAATTAGTAAATAATAAACTGGCATGACTACGCCATGAGCTGTGTGGCACTTTTGTTATGTCATCATCAATATAATAACTATTGGGCATAACTGCATTGATATCAGCTTTAAGGTCACGTTGAAACTCTTCATCTAACGTGGTTGAGTCATATTCTGGATGTCCGGTTAAATAGACTTGTTGCTTATTTTTACTCGCAACCACATAAACGCCTGCTTCTGGCGATTCAGCAATAATTTTTAATTCAGGAATTGATAAGTAATCAGACTTATCAATATAGCCGAATCGTGAGTGCGGTACATTAAAAAATTCTTCAAAACCGCGGGTAAGCTGTTCTTTTTGGTCAACGGGGCTGTGCTGAAAAACACCGGATAACTTTTCTTTTCTGAGATGTCGCCTCAAACCATAGTGATGATAAAGTGCGGCATGAGCGGCCCAACAAGAAAACATCGTTGAGGTGACATTTTCTTCCGCCCAATCAAATATTTCACAAATTTTATCCCAAAAGGATACTTTTTCGTATTCCATTAACGCCAGTGGTGCACCGGTTATAATTAAGCCATCGTATTGAGTATTTTTAATATCATCAAACAGACGATAAAAATTATCTAAATGCTCTTTGGGCGTGTGCTTGGATTCATTGGCGTGAATACGAACAAAATCGACATTTATTTGTAAGGGTGTATTAGACAACACCCGTAATATTTGCACTTCTGTTTCAATTTTATTAGGCATTAAATTCAGAATGGCTACTTTCATTGGCCGGATCTCTTGACTTGCCGCCCGGCGTTCAGACATTACAAAAATATTTTCTTCACCTAAAATAGATAAAGCAGGTAATTGATCTGGGATTTTAATGGGCATAGCTTCTACCTAATCAAATAATGTCAAACAAGTACGAACACTTCGTTCTCTACTTTAACGTATTAACTTATATTGCGGCTACCAATAAAAACACAGGTTTCAGCGTGCTTTAGCACGAAGAATGATAGCGGATATATACAAATATTGTCATTTGATGGTACGTGGATTTTTAGCTATGTCAACATCTAAACGTATAGACGTCTATAACGTTTTTTACTTAAATATTATTTGTCATCTATAGCTTTACCAGCCAAATATTGGCGTAACTAGCTTAATAGAATGATAACGAGCAAAAATGGGGAGTTATCAGGTTAGTAAACACGCTTATTAAACAGCAATACAATGACAGAGAAGTTATTAATTGAATGTAAAAAAGCCACCGTAAATACAGTGGCTTGCTGATTGTTTAACTTTTAAAGCTTATTCTGCTGCTTCTTCTACTTTAGCTGGTTTGTCACTTGCTCTTACACTTTTAATTAACAGTAAGTCGCGTAAACGCTTATCAAGTTCTTTAGCCATCTCTGGTTTTTCTGCTAAAGACTTAGCTGCATTTGCTTTACCTTGGCCAATACGATCGCCATTGTAACTGTACCAAGAACCGGCTTTTTCAACCATGTTATGCAGAACACCTAAATCAATTAATTCACCTAAGCTGTTAATCCCTTCGCCATATAATATTTGGAATTCAGCTTGCTTAAAAGGAGGCGCTATTTTGTTTTTAACAACTTTTACGCGAGTTTCATTACCAATAATTTCGTCACCGGCTTTAACAGCACCGATACGTCGAATATCTAAACGAACAGAAGCGTAGAACTTAAGTGCATTACCACCGGTTGTGGTCTCAGGACTACCGAACATCACACCAATTTTCATACGAATTTGGTTAATGAAAATAATCATGGTATTTGATTTTTTCAAGTTACCCGTTAACTTACGCATCGCTTGTGAAAGCATACGAGCTTGTAAACCCATATGAGAGTCACCCATATCACCTTCAATTTCTGCTTTAGGTGTCAGTGCCGCGACAGAATCGACAACAATCACATCTATAGCACCTGAACGCGTTAGCATGTCACAAATTTCTAATGCTTGCTCACCGGTATCAGGCTGAGAAACAAGTAACTCGTTGATGTTAACACCTAGTTTTTCAGCATAAATTGGGTCAAGTGCATGCTCGGCATCAACAAAGGCACAAACTTTACCATTACGTTGTGCTTCAGCAATAACTTCAAGGGTTAACGTTGTTTTACCGCTTGATTCAGGACCGTAAATTTCAACAACACGCCCAAGTGGCAAACCACCCGCACCGAGTGCAACATCAAGCGCCAATGAACCTGTAGAAATTGTTTCAACATCCATGGTGTTATTATCACCAAGCTTCATAATTGAGCCTTTACCAAACTGTCTTTCGATTTGGCTTAATGCTGCTGCTAATGCTTTTTCTTTATCATCTTTCATGTTTGTTCCGCCGATGTTGCTAAGATTTCGTTTTGATGAAGCAAGTATACTGTATGACCGTACAGTATCAAGCTTTTTTACAACTATTTTAATTATATTATTTAAAACAAAACGAGGTGACTTTTAAAGCGTTGATATATAACAAAATAATTACCACGAATAACTTTTAACAATCACCAGAAAAAAAGTTACTATTTATATTGTCACTGAAAAACCATTGAATAAATCTTCTAATAATCAGTAAAAAGTTTCGTTAAATAAATAGAGTCTAAATTTGCCAGTTATGGCATAATTGCGACCTTACTCTTTCATTGAACTTATGAGTTACCGCATAGAAATGACCACTGCAAACTTAGACCTCTCCTCACACACACCTATGATGCGCCAGTACTTAACGATTAAAGCTGAGTTCCCTCATATTTTAATTTTTTATCGCATGGGTGATTTTTACGAGTTATTTTTTGATGATGCGAAAAAAGCCTCTGATTTACTCGATATTTCATTAACGGCTCGTGGCAAGACTGGTGGCAATGCGATACCTATGGCGGGCGTCCCCTATCATGCGGTGGAAAATTATTTAGCAAAGTTAGTACAACTGGGTGAATCTGTTGCTATTTGTGAACAAATTGGTGACCCAGCAACCAGTAAAGGCCCGGTTGAGCGTAAAGTTGTCAGAGTTATTACCCCAGGTACGGTGAGTGATGAAGCGCTATTACTTGATAAGCATGACAACCTAATTGTTGCGGTGAGTGAAGGCAACAATAAGTCATCTCAACGCTTTGGGCTGTCTTATCTTGATATGACCAGTGGTCGCTTTGTATTAACCGAGCCAAACACCATTGAACAATTACAAGCTGAGTTGCAACGACTATCGCCTGCTGAATTACTTTACAGTGAATCATTCTCTGCGCCAGAATTACTGAAAAACTACCAAGGTTTAAGACGAAGAGCTGAATGGGAGTTTGATTTAGATACTGGCGTTAATTTACTTAATAGCCAATTTGGCACGAAAGAGTTATCCGGCTTTGGTGTTAGTGATAAATCATTAGGATTAATGGCTGCTGGTTGCTTATTTCAATACGTAAAAGAATGTCAGCGCAGTGCTCTTCCTCATATTAGAGCCATTATTTGTGAATCTTCTGCCTCTGGTGTTATTTTAGATGCGGCAACGCGGCGTAATTTAGAACTGACCCAAAACTTACAAGGTGGCTTTGAAAATACCTTAGCGTCGGTGTTAGACAAATCAGCAACACCGATGGGCTCTCGATTATTGAAGCGTTGGTTACATTTCCCATTACGTGAATTAACTATCTTAAGTGCACGACAAAATGCGATTAGTGATTTATTATCACAAGACTTAACCGGCGCGTTATTTAGCCAACTTAAATCTTTTGGTGATATCGAACGTATTGTTTCACGTATTGCCTTACGCTCTGCTCGTCCAAGAGATTTTGCTCGTTTACGTAATGCGTTAGGTCAGTTACCTGAGTTGCAACAACATCTACAAGTTTGCCAGCAGGCCCATATAATAGAATTAGCCGCACAAACCCTACCGATACCAGCGTTACACGGCTTATTACAACATGCATTAGTTGAAAACCCGCCTGTGCTCATTCGTGACGGTGGCGTTATTGCAAAAGGTTATCACGAGGAACTAGATGTCTTACGTGATTTAAGTGATGGTGCCACCGAATTTTTGGCCCAGCTCGAAGCCCGTGAAAAAGAACGTACCGGCATCAGTTCATTAAAAGTAGGCTATAACCGGGTTCATGGTTTCTTTATTGAAATGAGTCGTACTGCTGCCAATGATGTACCCGATGATTATATTCGACGTCAAACCCTAAAAAATAACGAACGCTTTATCACTAATGAACTAAAGCAACATGAAGAAAAAGTGCTCAGTGCACAAAGTAAGTTTCTTGCCTTAGAAAAACGCTTATATGATGAACTGTTCGATTTAGTGTTACCTGAGTTAGAAAAACTGCAGTTACTTGCTCAAGCTGTTGCAGAGTTAGATGTCTTAAATACTTTCGCAGAACGTGCCGAAAGCTTAAATTATGTAAAACCTAGTTTAAGTCAAGATAACGGTATTGAGATTAAGGCCGGTCGCCATCCTGTCGTTGAATTAATGACCCAAGACCCCTTTATTGCCAATCCTGTCACATTGAATAATGAACGTAAGATGTTGATTATTACCGGCCCTAATATGGGTGGTAAATCTACGTATATGCGCCAAACAGCGCTGATCGTTTTACTGGCTCATATTGGCTGTTATGTCCCTGCTGATGAGGCCAGCATTAGTATGGTTGATCGAATATTTACCCGTATTGGCGCCTCTGACGATCTAGCCAGTGGTCGTTCAACCTTTATGGTTGAGATGACAGAAACCGCAAACATTCTACATAATGCGACAGAAAAAAGCTTAGTGTTACTCGATGAAATAGGTAGAGGAACCAGTACTTATGACGGTTTATCTCTTGCTTGGGCTTGCGCTGAAATGCTAGCAATTAAAACTAAGGCCTTTACTTTGTTCGCCAGTCATTATTTTGAACTAACGCTGTTAGCAGAACAAATACCGAGTTTGGTTAATGTGCATTTAGATGCGGTTGAGCATGGTGATACCATCGTCTTTATGCATACCGTTCAAGAGGGCGCTGCAAGTAAGAGCTTTGGTTTACAGGTTGCACAACTTGCCGGTGTGCCTAAGACGGTTATTCAACGCGCTAAACAACGCTTGGCTGAACTGGAAAGACAACAAGCACCTTCTGTTATCAATGTCGAACAACAACCCTTTGAACAACTGTCATTTATTGATAATACTCACCCCGTACTCGAGTCATTGTCATCAATTGATGTAAACGATTTAACCCCCAAACAAGCATTAGATTTATTATTTGAGTTTAAAAGTAAAATGTAACTGTTAGTAATAAATCAAAAAAACCAGCGATTGCTGGTTTTTTTTATCGAAGCGAAAATAACTAAGCTTGAAACAAGGCTTCAATAGATAAGTCTTGTTGACTTAAAATATCGCGTAAACGCTTAAGCGCCTCAACTTGAATTTGACGAACACGTTCACGTGTTAAACCAATTTCTACACCAACATCTTCTAATGTTGCTGCCTCGTAGCCCAATAAACCAAAACGACGGGCAAGCACTTCACGTTGCTTAGAGTTAAGTTCATTTAACCAGTGAATAATATTATTTTTAATGTCAGAGGTTTGTAAGCTACCTTCTGGACCGCCACTTTTATCATCGGGGATAACATCAAGTAAAACTTTGTCGTTTTCACCGCCAAAAGGTGAATCAACTGAGGTCATGCGTTCATTTAAGCGTAGCATTTTAGTAACATTGGCGACCGGTACATCAAGTGCTTCGGCGATATCTTCGGCGGTAGGTTCGTGATCAAGTTTTTGCACTAATTCACGCGAGGTGCGTAAATAAATATTAAGTTCTTTAACAACATGGATAGGCAGACGAATAGTGCGTGTTTGATTCATAATGGCACGTTCAATGGTTTGACGTATCCACCAAGTTGCATAAGTTGAAAAACGGAAGCCACGTTCGGGATCAAACTTTTCTACCGCACGAATTAAGCCTAAATTACCTTCTTCAATAAGATCAAGTAAGGGTAAACCACGATTATTATAACGACGGGAGATTTTAACAACCAAACGCAGGTTACTTTCGATCATGCGTTTTCTTGAGGGTTCATCACCTTTAAGAGCAAGGCGGGAAAAATATACTTCTTCTTCAGCGCTTAATAACGGAGAAAATCCGATTTCGCTTAAATACAATTGAGTGGCGTCTAAATTCGAGGGTACATCGTCTCTGTCCTTAGATGATGCGCTAGTTGATTCTTTCTTATCTACACTAGTATTTACCAATTCTTTTTCTATACCCATGCTGTATCTCCCAAATATTTAGCAAAGCCAACTATCAATGATTAAATATGCACACTAACTCCAATTTATTATTATTATTATTTGTTGTTATTTCGCCAGGTACTTCATAGGATTTACTGATTTACCACGAAAGCGAACTTCAAAATGAAGCATGACTCTTTCAGCGTCTGTATCACCCATTTTCGCAATAATCTGACCCGCTTTTACCGACTGCTGTTCTTTCACTAAGATACTATCATTATGAGCATAAGCACTAAGGTAATCATCATTATGTTTAACAATAATTAACTGTCCGTATCCTCGTAAAGCATCTCCGGCATAGACTACCACGCCATCTGCTGTCGATTTAACCGAGTCACCACGTATACCTGCGATGTTTATTCCTTTATTACCTTGTTTTGCTGTAGAAAATCCTTCAATAACTTTTCCTTTAGCTGGCCACAACCAATTTCTAATTTTTTGAGAAAAACTTGTGCCATTTGCAGAGGTTTTATTGTTTACTTTTTGCCCTCTTGCATTTTTACCATACGCCTGCTTTTTATTTGATGCAACAGGTTTTTTTACCCTAGTAGGTGTGTTATTTTTCTGCTTTTCATTGCGCGCTATATTACTACTGGCTTGAGTCGAATTTTTGACCAGAAATAATTTTTGTCCCGGGAAAATTTTGTAGGGTGATGCGAGGTTATTAAAAGTCGCTAAGCTACTAATGTCGACATTAGCTCGCCAAGCAATAGAATATAAGGTTTCACCTTTCTTAACGATATATTCACGGCCCTTTAAGCTGTTTTTAACCCGCTTACTTAAAGGAACTGAGCCTTGAACATCAACCACAGGCGCTGGCCTGTGGTTAGAAGAACAACTGACCACGGACAAACTAAGCAGTAAAAAAACCACAGAAGTGATTTTTTTACTGCTTAATAGAACATAATTTTCACGATTTAAAATCAAAAAACCATCCTAGTATTGTCTGTGTTGATTTAACGTAAAACAAAATAAGCCACAATAATAAGCCCAACAATCAGCCAACCCAGTATATCTACCCATTGTCTTATCTTTTGTTCCATGGCTGCGCCACCCCAGCGAATAACACCAGCCACCAAGAAAAATCGCATGCCACGACCAATTGCAGAAGCAATTAAAAACGGCAAAAAAGCCATCTGTAAAAAGCCGGCACTCACCGTAAATAATTTATAAGGGATCGGTGAAAATCCAGCAATAAAGACCACCCAAACACCCCACTGCTGAAACCACAACACAACGGCATCAAACGCTTCTTGTTTACCCATAGCAGTAATTGCCGGTTGTATCCAAGGTTCAAACATATAATAACCGAGCAAATAACCAACCGAGCCGCCCAAAATTGACGCTATCGTTGTTAACGTTGCGTAAGACCATGCCTTCTGTGGTTTAGCGAGCACCATTGGTGCTAGAAGCACATCAGGGGGAATAGGGAAAAATATAGATTCGGCAAAAGTTAAGAGTGCCAACATTCTTGGCGCAAATTTATGTTCAGCAAAACGAAGTGTCCATTCATACATCTTTGAAAAAATTTTCAATTAATCATACCTTTTATCCAATAATAAAGAGCTGGTAATATTGTTTAGTTTATTTATGCAAAGACAGCAATGCTCTGCAGGTAGCCCAGCATTAAGCCAGAGAAATACAACAACCACCATTATATCTAGCGATGATATGTTAAATTAACGCGCCAGGCACAAGCGGTACAAATTTAACCATCTCCACTTGTTGTTCTTTATACTCATCGCCATGACGAGTAATCACTTTCAGTATTTGCGTGTCTACGCCAACAGGAATAACTAAGCGGCCACCATCAGCTAACTGCTCCAATAATGCCTTAGGTACTTCGGTCGGCGCCGCAGTAACAATAATGGCTTGAAAAGGAGATTTACTACTCCACCCTTGCCAGCCATCACCGTGCTTCATTGAGACGTTATTTAAATCTATTGATTGTAAGCGACGTTTCGCCTGCCATTGTAATGCTTTAATACGCTCGACCGAAAAAACTTTAGCAACCAATTGTGTAAGTATCGAGGTTTGATAGCCAGAGCCTGTCCCTATTTCTAAAATACTGTCTGGCACACCATCAGCCAATAATAATTCTGACATTTTAGCGACAATATAAGGCTGTGAAATAGTTTGTCCCTGCCCTATAGGCAAAGCCGTATTGTCGTATGCTTTATGCGCTAATATTTCGGGAACAAAAATATGACGAGGTGATTGAGCAATCGCTTGCAATACCCGCTGATCACGTATCCCTTCTGCATATAATTTTTGCGCTAATAGCTCACCGCTACGACGTGATTTACCGCTCACACTGCTCCCTACCCTTACATTCATAACTTGCTCTTTTTATTTTTTTATCTTAAATTAAAATGCGATTCACCTAAAATTTAACGACAACTCAACGATATCTAAATAATTAAATCGCCAACCCAACGAGTGATCGAGGCCAAACTATCATGGGCGGTCATATCAACGGTTAACGGAGTTATCGATGCATAACCATTAGCAATAGCATGAAAGTCGGTACCTTCGCCACAGTCTTGCTCTTGGCCTAATCGACCATACCAATAGATATCACGTTGCCATGGGTCTTGCGTTTTTTCCATCATCTCTGCTTTATGACGATTTCCTAGACGGGTCACCTTGACACCTTTTAATTCACTCAGTGGAATATCCGGGACGTTAATATTGATAATTTGATCGACAGCTAATGGGTGAGACCGTAAACGTTGAATAAATTTTGCCGTAACCACGGCAGCCGTTTGGTAATTTTGTTCACTTTGACCTACCAATGAAACAGCAATCGCTGGCATGCCCATATGGCGGCCTTCTGTTGCCGCCGCTACCGTACCTGAATATAAAGTATCATCGCCTAAGTTTGCACCACAGTTTATACCGGCAACGACTAAATCAGGCGTAACCAACTGACTTATACCCAAATGAACTGAATCTGTTGGTGTGCCGTTTACCGAGATAAAACCATTGTCTAACGTTTGAATACGTAGCGGGTTCATTAACGTTAAAGAGTTACTGGCACCACTACAGTTTCTGTCGGGCGCGACTACCGTTACCTCAGCTATTTTTGCTAACTCGTCGTGTAAAACTTTAATGCCTAAAGCATGAACACCATCATCGTTACTGAGTAATATTTTCATTAGTTTACCGCTCGCTCTGTCATATCTTGATAACTGATTAATTCACGCAAAATGGTGGTTGCATAACAACCAGAAGGTAAAAAGAAGCTCAATGTTATAGTGTCATCAACCGCTTTTATACTGCCTTGGGTTAACGACAACCTAATTCTACGTCGCTCTTGCTTTAGGCCAAATTTAGCTAAACCTTGACAAAAGTCAGCGTAACCCTCTGCAACCTGCTGCTCTAGGTTTTGTGATTCACCTTGAGACATTAATTCACCAGCGCCCCACAGTGCTGCGGTTAAGTCGATATCTTTTTCTTGAAAGCGTTGACGAATGGTTGCGTCAATTTCATCGGCCAAAAATACCGATTGGGTACCGCTTAACATAAAAACATCACCGGTTTGTAAAGCTTCAAACTGATTATTTTCAATACGTGTGCTGATTATTTGGTTAAAGATTTCTGAGCGAGCCGCCGATAAGTACAGGCCGCGTTTCTTTTTGTCTTTTACTTTTTTACCCTGAAATAACTCCAATGCTCTTTCAAGGTTGCCGCCATTAATACCAAAGCGTTGTTCGCCAAAGTAATTAGGCACACCAAATTGGCTAACCGCAGCCCAGCGGCGTAAGACATCATCGGGATTACTGACGTTACGTAACACTAATTCGAAGTGATTACCTGACAAGGCACCGATGCGTAATTTTTTGTTATGACGTTGTTGGGAAAGAACTTCGACACCTTCGATGGCTAAGTTACTTAAATCATAAATCGCTTTGCCTGGTAGGTGAATACCAAACCACTGCTCGGTAACAGCAAATCTGTCTTTTAAGCCGGCATAAGATACTAAACCTTCTTTTACCTTAAAGTATTTAGCCAACTCACGGGCAACAACCAGCGTATTGGCGCCAGTTTTTCTCAGATGAATAAATAAATGCTCACCTTCGCCGCAAGGTGCAAAAGGTAATTTTTCAAAGACCTTAAAGTCAGACATTTCACTACGAAGTTGGCCCGTTGCATTAGGCTGGGTATATAAATATTGTAATGGCTTGCTCATTTTATTGATTATTCTCTTTAACGGCAGCAGAAGATTTTGTTAGTAAGACCACAGCGTGAACAGCGATGCCTTCTTTACGACCTGCGTAACCTAACTTTTCAGTGGTGGTAGCTTTAACATTAACTTGATCTAGCTCTGCCTGTAAGTCTTTACTTAAGCAAGTGCGCATCGCTAATAAATGCGGCGCTATTTTAGGGGCTTGTGCAACAATAGTAATATCGGCATTACCGAGCTGATAGCCCTTTTCAATCATCAAACCAACCACGTGTCTTAATAAAATTCGACTATCGATATTTTCATACTGGCCATCTGTATCGGGAAAGTGATTACCAATATCGGCTAAACAAAGCGCGCCCAATATTGCGTCACATAACGCGTGAATAGCCACATCGCCATCAGAGTGAGCAATAAAACCTTGCGGGTAATCTATTGCTACGCCGGCTAAAACAATAGGACCCTTACCGCCAAATTTATGGACATCAAAGCCGTGGCCTATTCTCATGGTGTTTCCTGTTGTGTTGGTTTGTGTTGCTGTTGTTTTTGCTTAGCTAAGAAAAAAGTGGCTAAGGCGAGATCGTCAGGGTGGGTAATTTTTATATTCTCACTGCTTGCCGAAATTAACAAACTAGGTAAATTAGCCCGTTCAATCGCTGATGATTCATCGGTAAGTTCAGCACCTTGCTTAAGGCCATTAATAATTGCCGCTTTTAATTCCCTCACTGGAAACATTTGTGGGGTTAGCGCATGCCATAAATTTTCTCGCGCTACCGTTGATAAAACTTGCTGACCATTTAACGTACTCAAAACTGATCGTTTCATGGTGTCTCGCACCGGCGCTGCTAATAATCCACCCACTTCTTTTGCTAGGCAATGAGTAATTAAGCTTGAAATATCATCATGAGTGACACAAGGTCTGGCAGCATCATGCACCAATACCCAAGAATAGTCTTCAGGATCAATCGCGGTTAATCCGGCAAGTACCGAGTCAACTCGCTCTTTGCCACCGATAACGGTTTCAACCTGAACATTATTGATTAATGATGTTTGTGGGAAGTACTCATCATTAGCACTGAGCGCAATAATCACTTTATTTATCGACGGATGACTTAACAAGCGTTCAACGGTGTGTTCTAAAATGGTTTTATTATCAATGGTTAAATATTGCTTAGGGCAGTTGGCCAGCATACGTTTACCTGCGCCTGCGGCAGGGACAACAGCAATAAATTGTTGAGTAAGCTCTATTGGCTTAATTAGCATAACATTATTATTCCGGGTCTATTTGCATGGTATTTTTTTCAGAGGGTATTAAACGAAAAAATGTTTCGTTTTCTTTTATCATCCCCAACTCATTTCGAGCACGCTCTTCAATAGCTTCAACGCCTGACTTTAAATCATCGGTATCGGCATATAATAATTTATTACGTTGCTTGAGCTTGTCGTTGTCTGCTATTTGACGTTGTACTTCTTGTTCTAAAGCAAGATAGTCAGGCACACTATTTTTCCCGAACCAGAGTCGGTATTGTAATAACATCAGAAAAACCAGTAAAAGTACGGTTATAGCGCGCATAAAAACCTAATGTAAAGCCTAAAATTTAGTGAGAGAAGTACCAGTGCGACTGCCATTATAAATAGGTGTTTGCTGGTGTAAACATTATTAACGTATTTATAGTTTTTAAAAATTAAATTGCTAACGATTGCTTAAAGTTCCGCCAGTTAATCGCACACGATAATAACAACTCACGCAAACTCGGCGTCAAAGGGTTTGCTCGATGAGCATTTAACCAACAGTGGCCACTACAAGCTGCCGTCATCACTTTCTTATTCGGTTTGAGTAATTGCCCTGTAGCTTGGTTTTGTTCAAGGGTGGTTAAATAGAACCAACCATGAAGATTGGTTCTAAAACGCTGTTGCTCAAGATCAATTCTGTCAATAGAGTCTAATAATATAGTGGAATCTTTGGCAATAGGCACCACTAGACCATAGTGTAATGGCGTCGACAAATACCACTGATTCACTGACTCGCTATCTTGACCGTTTAGAGGCATGTGTAGGCTTTGTTTAGCTGACCAAGTGGCATTTTGCACATCAAGCTTTAGGGGTGTTTGTACTTGTAGCATTGAATTTGCCGTACGCTTAATATAATGAGGTAAACTTTTTAGTCGCCCCTGAATCGACGCAGCTGATGAAAGAGAATAGACACTCAATTGCGCTAACTCTCTTTCGTATAGCGCATTACAAAGCTCAGCAAAATCAGCTGATTGATAATCCCTTTGCCATATCGAGGTTTGTTCATTCATGAATAATTGAGTGCTTTTTAATACGTTACTGGGTAGAATTCAACCGGTAGTTTAAGCATAACCTATTGTGTGAAAAAGATAAAATAAAGCTATATTCTTTATTTACGCCCATTACCATGCACGTTGTCGGCTTTATCGCCCTTAACATTAACCAATAGTGCTGTGCTGTTAATTGAACTCACATCCCCTAACACTGAAAATTCATGAGAAATATATGTTTGAAAAAGTAGCAAGTGAAACCCCAGCAGTAGAAAAAACACTCTCTTTAGCGCCAGCAGATTTATTACGACAAGAACTAGATCAGGTCAGTTATGTTTATAATATTATCGTTGATTTTTTTGCTAATTATACTTTCCAATTAATTGGCGCCTTCATTATTTTTGCGCTTGGCTATATCGTCGCCGGAAAAATATCAAACGTGGTATTGAAACTATGTACAAAACATAAACTTGATGTCACCTTAAGTCAGTTCTTGGCCAGCACCACCAGAATGCTTATTGTCATTATGATAACCGTTATCTCGCTAAGTAAGTTAGGTATTAGTGTTACACCATTTATAGCCGCCATTGGTGCGATTTCTCTTGGCGCGGGTTTAGCCTTACAAGGTTTATTAGCCAACTATGCCGCTGGTTTTAATATCATTATTATTCGCCCGTTCGTGGTGGGTGATACCATAACGGTACGCGGTGTTACTGGTATAGTAAAAGAAGTTTTGCTCGCTTATACCATAATTCATGACCAAGACGGTGTTGCGATTACCATACCGAACAAACATATTGTTGGCGAGATATTACACAACTCCAAACATGACTCCTTATTAGAGTTAACGGTGGGTATCGCCTATAAAGAAGATCCATTACAAGTGATCACTATTTTAGAAAAAATTATAGATGAACTCAATATCGTTGGCGAATCGCGCGAGCCACAAATTGGGATCAACGAATTTGCTGACAGCTCGATCAATATTTCGATACGTTTATGGACACCTACCGCTAATTATTATGATGCTAAATTCAAAGCCTACAAAGCAATATACTTAGCCCTAAAAGAAAACAATATCGAGATCCCGTTCCCACAACGCGATGTTCATTTGATTTCACAAACTTAGTACCATGGTTAGATAAGTCTGCATTCAACCATAAATTAAACGCATAAAAAAACCACTCAAATGAGTGGTTTTTTATCACTATCTTTATAACTAAAATAAAGAATTAAAATAACGAATAATTATTAATTTAGCCGCTAATTGCTTTTAGAGCAAAGCGGTCGCACGGAGTTGACGATAGTCAATGAGTACGAGCGATGCAGCTATTAAAGATAATTAGCAAAAAAATTAAAATTATTGTCCTTTAACTTCTGACAGGCCGTTAAATATAGCCTTATCACCAAGGTACTCTTCAATACGTAGTAATTGGTTATACTTAGAAACACGGTCTGAACGACAAAGTGAACCGGTTTTAATTTGGCCTGCCGCTGTACCTACCGCTAAATCAGCAATCGTTGCATCTTCAGTTTCGCCTGAACGATGAGAGATAACAGCAGTAAAACCGGCATCTTTCGCCATTTTAATCGCCGCTAAGGTTTCGGTTAAGGTACCGATTTGGTTAAACTTAATTAAAATTGAGTTACCAATACCTTGCTCAATACCACGTGCTAATATTTTAGTATTCGTGACGAATAAGTCATCACCAACAATTTGTATTTTATCGCCCAATAATTTTGTTTGGTAAGCAAAGCCATCCCAATCAGACTCATCCAAACCGTCTTCAATAGAAACAATAGGATATTCTTCACATAGTGTTGCTAAAAAATCAGAGAATTCGTTAGCCGTAAACTGCTTGCCTTCGCCTTTAAGGTCGTAAATGCCTTTCTCACTATCGTAAAATTCTGAAGCAGCACAATCCATCGCTAACGTAATGTCTTTACCTAATTCATAACCGGCAGCAGAAACCGCTTCTTTAATAACAGCTAAAGCATCAGCATTTGAGGCTAAATCTGGTGCAAAACCACCTTCATCACCTACTGCAGTATTTAAGCCTTTCGCCGATAATACTTTTTTCAAGGCATGGAAGATTTCAGCGCCCATACGTAATGCTTCACTAAAGTTTTTAGCGCTTACCGGTTGGATCATAAATTCTTGAATATCAACGTTGTTATCTGCATGCTCACCGCCATTGATGATATTCATCATAGGTAAAGGTAATGAGTATTGACCCGGTGTACCGTTTAAGTCAGCGATATGTTCAAACAATTGTACTTTCTTTTCCATTGCCGCTGCTTTTGCATTTGCTAATGAAACCGCAAGAATCGCGTTAGCACCGAATTTTTCTTTATTCTCAGTGCCATCTAAGTCGATCATGATTTGATCAATAGTTGCTTGCTCTAAAGCACTTTGGCCAATCAACGCCGCTTGAATGTCATTGTTTATCGCCGCAACCGCTTTTAATACGCCTTTACCTAAATAGCGAGACTTATCACCATCACGTAACTCTAACGCTTCACGTGAACCGGTTGATGCGCCAGAGGGTGCAGCAGCACGGCCCCAAGCACCCGATGCTAAAAACACGTCAGCTTCAACGGTTGGGTTACCACGAGAGTCCATAATTTCACGGGCGATAATTTTACTGATATTCGACATTATAATTCCTTTAAATTGAGTGCACTACAGCGAATGAACCGCTATTAAGTTGCTAATAATTTTTAATTTACATTTTACTGATAAAACATTTTGCCATAAATAATTATGCCAGAAAGCAAAACCGCAGCACTATGCTACGGTTTTATTAATTTTCAGGTTTAACTTGATTGCTGTTTTTGATGCTCAAATGAAGCAGCAATAAAGCTTTCAAATAATGGGTGTCCATCACGTGGAGTTGAATTAAACTCAGGATGGAACTGCCCAGCAATAAACCAAGGATGATCTGGTATTTCAATCATCTCAACTAATGTTTTATCCGTAGATAACCCCGAGAACACCAAACCAGCTTTGCTGATTTGGTCACGGTAGTTATTATTTACCTCATAACGATGACGGTGTCTCTCATAAATTGTTTCACTGCCATATACGTCATATGCCTTGGTACCTTTCACAAGGTGGCACAATTGTGAGCCTAAACGCATAGTGCCGCCTAAGTCTGAATTTTCATGACGGTATTCAACTTGGCCTTCTTCATCTAACCATTCATTAATTAAACCAACCACTGGATGTGGGGTTTCAGAGTTAAATTCAGTGCTATGAGCGTCAGTAAGACCAGCAACATTGCGGGCATAATCAATGAGCGCCACTTGCATACCTAAACAGATACCTAAGTAAGGCACTTTGTTTTCACGGGCATATTTTGCCGCTAAAATTTTACCTTCAACGCCACGAATACCAAAACCGCCTGGCACTAATATCGCGTCAACGGTTCCTAGAATATCGGTTCCTTTGCTCTCAAGATCTTGTGAGTCAATATATTTAATGTTTACCGTTACTTGGTTTTTCAAGCCGGCATGCTTTAATGCTTCGTTAACAGACTTATAAGCATCTGGTAATTCGATGTACTTACCGACCATACCTATGGTGACTTCGCCAAACGGGTTAGCTTCTTGATAAAGTACTTTTTCCCATTCACTTAAATCTGCTGGCGGCACATCAAGACCAAAACGCTTAACGACTAGTTCATCAATACCTTGTGCTTTAAGTAGCGCTGGAATTTTATAAATACTATCAACGTCACGCATTGATAAAACTGCTTTTTCAGCAACATTGGTGAACAAAGATATTTTTGCTCGCTCATTAGCGGGCACAGTGCGTTCACTTCGACACACTAAAATATCAGGAACAATACCGATTGAACGTAGCTCTTTCACTGAATGTTGAGTTGGTTTTGTTTTAATTTCACCGGCTGTTTTAATATAAGGTACTAAGGTTAGGTGCATATACATCGCACGTTCACGGCCTAATTCGGTACCTAACTGACGAATAGCTTCTAAGAAGGGTTGTGATTCAATATCGCCGACCGTGCCGCCAATTTCAACCATAGCAACGTCATAACCTTCAGCGCCTTCGATAACTCGACGTTTAATGTCGTTAGTAATATGAGGAATAACTTGAATAGTGGCACCTAAGAACTCACCTTTGCGCTCACGTGCAAGAATATCTTGATATATTCTGCCGGTGGTGAAGTTATTAAGCTTGGTCATTTTGGTACGAATAAATCGTTCATAATGCCCTAAATCCAAATCAGTTTCCGCGCCGTCTTCAGTAACAAACACTTCACCATGTTGAATAGGACTCATCGTACCTGGGTCAACATTAATATAAGGGTCAAGTTTTAACATTGTGACTTTTAAGCCGCGCGCTTCAAGAATTGCAGCAAGAGAAGCCGCGGCAATACCTTTACCAAGAGACGATACAACGCCGCCGGTTACAAAAATATATCTAGTTGTCATGTGATACCAAAAGTCAGAGTGAGCAGGAATTTTGTGTGTTTTACTTAAGTTGTTTTGCTGGCTTATTATACGAATTAATTAGCGAATAATGAGGTAAGTTTAGTCATGATTTTGAAAAACGCACCAACCTAGCAGGACGGGAAAACATTATACTTAAAACTAGCTACCACGACAATATGATCAACAGATCAATTTCTGTTATTTTGACAAAAATATTTAATGCTTGTGTTTATTTTATCGATAAAAAGCTAACATATTGTTTTAATTAACCCTAGGCATTGGATACCTTCTATGACTTCATCTCGTTTAACCGCCGTACTTTGTGCTATCGATAAAATAAATAGTGAAGATCCCAATCAAACACTTGTTAATGGGCATCCTCAAGCCAATGAATTACTGTATGGTCAATACATGACTTCTTGCCTTGAGCAATACTTTCCTCAATCAAATGAATTATTACAAATAGCAGTGCGGGCACAGCATATTAAACGCTGGGACTTAAAGCGTACCGAATTTGATGAAGGTAAAGCGGGCTATTATCAATGGCGTATTGCCCAAGGAAAGTTCCATGCTCAGCTCACGAAGTCATTAATGTTAGAGAATGATTACCCTGAGCATGAGGCTGAATTGACCGCTTGTATTTTAAGAAAAGAACAGCTCAAAACAAATACTGACACACAAACGTTAGAAGATGTCGCTTGCTTAGTATTTTTACAATATTACTTTGACGCTTTTGCCGCTAAATACACCGAAGTAGACAACGAAGCTAAAATCATTAGGATAGTAAAAAAGACTTGGGGAAAAATGTCAGCACGTGGCCACGAAATAGCGCTTTCGTTAACACTACCTAGTCACTTAGCGACCTTAGTGGGTAAGGCACTCGCTGACTAACAGTTAATGGTTAAGTTTGTTGATCTTCCGCTGAAAGAGGCAAACGCCATAGAAAAATAAAGGGCCCTGCAACTAAAACGATAACTAACACGCGCAGTAAGTTATCGTCTAATTGATAACAAGAACCAATGGCGGCTAAGATAATAGTAGTTAAAGCGATTGTTTTAGCCTTTTTAGGAATACTGCCTGATGTTTGCCAATGGTGAATTAATGGCCCGAAAACTTTATGACTAAGTAATATTTTATATAGACGTGGCGAAGACTTAGCAAAACAACTCGCGGCAACTAATAGAAAAGGTGTGGTGGGAAGAATCGGCAACACTACACCGAGTAGCGCAAGACCTACAAATAACATACCAGTAAGTTTCAAGAGTCTCTGTGCTAACAGTTCATTCATTATATTTGCCAATCATTATACACAAAGTCAACCGAGAATAATAACTGCTCTAGCTCCCCTGACAAGCGCATTTCATTAATAATTGCACTGAGTGTTTTATTGAGCTCTTGCCCTTTTTTCGTATTGGGGAAGACCATTTTAACTGCAAATTTTTTGTAAAGTTGACGTTTAACCCCAGCTAACAACGCTAAGTTTTCACGTAATAAAGGATCGGTGGAAGAGTCAGCAAAAATATAACCGTCGGTCATTTTATGTTGCACTTTTTTTAAACTACAAAGAATACAACTAGATCCCATCTTTAATTCGCCAAAAAAAGGCAGATGGGCACTGTCAGTTTCAATATGGTAATTTGCTAGCTTACTTATATCAACAAGCCTATCTTTGTGGGTGTAAAGCACAAAATTGACATGAAAAATAGTTTCGTCTGAGTAAATAAAGTTATCTTTGGGCAGACTATCATCATTAGGCTTAATAAAGGGTAGGTGAAAATCAACTTTATTGGTAACCACATAATAGATTGAGCGCGAAAAAGGCACTATCTGTATTTCTATATTTTGGTCTAGTTTTTTGGCAAGTACTTTAACAAAATCGACCAATACTCCTTCATTTTGACTAACCGCATGAACCGGCATTTGAGGAATACTAACACGCAATATATCTGTCGCAATACTGCTATTACAGTAAAAAAACACACTTAAAAGGCAAATAAACTTAATAAACACACGATTGGTAATCACTAATAACTATCCTTAACTGCTACCAATTAAGCATAATATATTTTATAAAATAAAAAAATTATTTTTTTTAAACACTTTAAATTTAATTGATTTACCACAAACTTATCTTTGCTCAACAACGAGACTTTATCGATGACCACCTCTGCTATGAGAGGCGTGTTAAAGACGGTTTTTGGCGTGCAACGAGACCTAGTATGATTATTAATAGGTCTCGCTATAAAACAGAAGCTGTTATTAGCGCTCGGTATTCCAACTAAATAAATATGAACCTAACGCTAAGAAAATAGAACTCATAATCAACAGCGCGGTCAGGTGATAACTGATATCCGCAAGCGTTGCACCTTCAGTGATCACTTTTCTCGCGCCAGCCACTAAATGGGTTAACGGTAGAAAGTCAGCAAAAACTTTTACCGCATTCGGTGCACCTTCTAGGCTGAACCAAACACCAGACAGCAACATCATTGGCCATGAGGTCAAATTAAGTAAGCCGCCAATAAGCTCTTCACTCTTACTTCTACTCGCGACCAGTAAACCCAAAGATATTAAGCTAATAGCGCCTAAAACCGCGATAATAAATAGATCCAAGTAGCTGCCCAACATATAAAAATCAAAAAAGAAATTACAGCCAATATAAACAACGCTCGACATAAACATCACAATAAAAATACGTGACACCAATTGTGCTGATACAAATTCAAACGCTGAAAGCGGTGTCGCTTTTAAACGTTTTAATACCGCATTTTTACGATAACGTACTATCACGTAGCCAACACCAAATAGACAACTGAACATCATGTTCATGCCTAAAATACCAGGCAACACCCAATCGACATAACGAATTTTCTTACCATAGGTTTCTAAGCGTTGAAAGTTATTGTGCTGTCCTAAAAAGATTTTTTCAACCAGGTAACTGTTGGGTGAACCTTGATTAACCCAATAACTTTTTTGGCTAAAGTCGACTAAAAAATCAATAGCATGTTGTTCTAACTTTACGGTTGCTAAGGCTTTATCTTGATAGTCGATAAAGTCAACGTAACGTGTGTCCATAAAGCTTGATTGAACAGTCTTACTGTCTATAACCCCCACTTTATAAACGGCTTTTCCATCACCCGAAAAAACAAAAGATAAACCTGCTAACATTAGAATAGGGAAAAATAAATTCCATCCTAACGATGAACGATCGCGAAAAAACTCAATATTACGGGCTTTTACTACCGCAAAAAAACGTTTGAAATTCATTAGTATTACTCTCTTAACGAATGGCCAGTTAGTTTTAGAAAAAGATCATCAAGATTTGGAGACTTTACTTGTAAACCTTCTAACGGAATTTGCTCAGCAATTAACAAGCTAATCGTTTCTTCCACATGTTGCGTAGTTATTTCAACGCGCTCGTGTTCTATAGTCCACTGATGTTTTTCAATGAGCTCCTGTGGTACTTGTTCTTTAGGCAGGTAAATAAAGACCTCCTGAAAATGCTTAGCGAGTAATCGATTGGGTGTGCCACTTTCAATAATTTTACCATTGTCCATAATAACCACTTCATCACAAAGTTGTTCCGCTTCGTCCATGTAATGAGTTGTTAAAATAACCGTTTTATTTTGGGCTTTAATATTTTTTATTAACTGCCAAAAATTACGGCGCGCTTGTGGATCAAGCCCCGTGGTTGGTTCATCGAGAAAAATAATGTCAGGATCGTTAATTAATGCCAGTGCTAATAATAATCGTTGCCGCTGTCCACCCGACAACAAACGGTTATCCCTATCTAAAAAGTCCTTTAAGCCACACAGTTCAATCAATTGCGCATGAGGCAAAGTATTGTCATAAAACGCGGTGAATAAATTTAAGGTTTCTTGTACCGTTAAAAAATCTTGTAAAGCAGTACTTTGAAATTGAATGCCTATTTGCTGACTTATATCCTTACCTATGCTTTTTCCTGAGTAAAGCACTTCACCACTGGTCGCTGGAATTATCCCTTCCATTATTTCAATGGTGGTTGTTTTTCCTGCACCATTAGGGCCTAACAAACCAAAACAATGACCTTTAGTAATGGTAAAACTAATATCATCAACCGCTTGTACGCCTTTATAACTTTTCACTAAATTATTAACTTCAATAACATCGTTTTTTGTTTGACCTACCCGTTCTTGACCCTGCGTCATAACTTTCCTAATAATACCGAATGCTTGCGCGTTATTGTAATGCGATATTTGTAAAAATCACATCACTAAAAATAATAAAACACCAAATAATGCAAATGATAACAATTATCATTTGCATTAAGGTGGTTGTTATATTAAATTAAATATAACGTCATCGGCAAAGCAAAGGAGTTTTATCATGGGTACACAGCAATATTCTATCAATAGGAAAAATATCCAAGAAAGTTATCACCAGATACATACTGAGAAAGCACAAGTTGAATTACCAATAATTTTATTGGAGAAGTTAATTTTGTCTGGCGCTTTACCCGGTAATGAGTGTAGATGCCTAGATGATGCTGCACGTAAAACATTATGGCAGTCACTTTTACAAAGCAGTTTGCAAGGAGAGCAACCGCTATGTCGTTAACTTATTCAGCGTACTCTCATAAAGACAGTATTCATTGCGCGATTGCTTATTCAAGCGAGCTTTGTCAAATAGAGGATTGGTTAAGCGTATTAACCAAGACTTATGCGCAGCATCCCAGTAATGGTTTAGCCAAGGTGATTAGCTATTATTTAACTCGCCTTATCAAACATGACGACTTCACCGCTTTCGCCAGCCAGCCTTGTCATTATTTTACTATGCTCAAATTTTGGCAGCAGCAGATTGCCTAAGCAATTAACTAGCTAGTACGCCTGAACCTGTGCAATATAATCAATTAATGCCTTATTTAGCATTTTTTTACCGGTTAGTTGATGATTTTTACACACTTCATCAACTGGCTTTTTCTGTAAAATACGCTCGATTAACAACAAGACCTTTGCTTGATAATTTTCTTTACAGTGTAAAAGACACCAATAATGTAACGCTTTTACGCAGTGACTAAACTGCCGTTTTTGCAGAATAAAATCGTTAATGCTGCTCAATTGATGGGCACTTAGCTGGGGTAAACTTTTATCAGGATAATGATGTAATATTTGCCAAACTAATTTAGCCGACAAGCCTTGATATTCATCGGTGAGTAAATAATCAAATGAACTATAAAATTCACTGGCAATTTTTCGTTCAAAAAATTGTCCTCGGTCACTCATCGCAGAAACCACTAACGCAGAGTGTTCACCACTGGCTTGGTCTTTAGTAAAACCTATTCGAGCAATTTGATAATCGGCATCTTGCCAAAACTTAAGTAACTGCGCATTTGCACCAAAACTTGCACCAATAAAATCAACTTGTTGCTTTTTAGCAAAGGTTTCTAGCGCCTTAATAAAACAGCTACCAAAACCATAACGATGATATTGCGGATGAATAGCAATACGTAAAACCCGAAGATATTGATAATTAAAACTTTCACTAAAACCACAGTGAGTCAGTAAAGACTGAGGAATAAACTGATTTTTTAGTCGACGTTGATTGGTCGCTATCGCTTTAATATCGGCGGCTTTATTACAGCCTTCTTCAAGTAGTAAGGCAACACCAACAATATCGTCACCTAATTTAGCGATAAATAATTGCAGCGCTTTATTATCAAGTAATAGCGTAATATCGTTCGGTGACGTTTGATAATGAGCGGTTACCAGCACAGCAAAAACTTGCTTTAATAACGCCGTATTTTCAATCAGCGACGTCGATGACACTTGGCTAAAAGACAAAGACGCTTTAGTTAGCTGCTTTGCTGAGGATTCACTCAGGGCCGGCTTACTCAAAGCAAGCTTAGCTAATACAGGCTGAGTTATTGCCGGTAGCTCTGCTAACTTGGCGTTGAGTAAACAACTTTCAAAAACAAAGACTTCTAATGGGTCTTCTTGACGCCAGCGAATAGGCTGATGCATATGAAAGCTTCGCCATTGCGGTACTTGCTTTGTTAACTCTTGTTGAAACTTTACCGTAAAGCCGCGCCCTGCTCCTTCATAACCATGTACTGTACTCGAAAAAACAACACGAGAAAAACGAGTGGTTAAGCTTGTTAATAAATGCACCGGAATGGCTGCGGCCTCGTCAACCAGCAAGAGCGAAACATTCAATGCATCATCGCGGCGAAGGAGTTGATCAACCGCAACAAAGGTTATCGAACCCAATCGATGAACCAAAGCGGTTTTACTGGCATTAACATAGTCGAATTTTTCGTCAAGCGTCGCTAATGAACAAGCAAGTTGACGATAAAAAACCGATAGCGAACGAACGTGAGGCGCGGTAATAACAATATCAATTTTCTCATTGCCGATAGCCGTATTGTTTGTGATGAGCTCAACGCAGGCGATAGCAAGCGCCGATGATTTACCTCGTCCACGATCAGCGGTTAACACTAAGGGCCGATTTCGATGACCTTGGCTAACTTTAATTATGTGCTCTACGGCTATTTGTTGTTCTTTGGTTTTACAGTGGTATAAAAAATCACCTGCCGTAGCAGGGATTGCTGGCGTTATATTATCTAACAACGGAAAAGTTTGCTTGTCATTTTGTGTAATCGTTATCAGGGTTTTATTGTCGAGTAATTGTTGATAAAAATACTTAAGTGAAGCTAACTTTGTTTGCTCAATCGCTTGTATTAACGGTTTTTTAAGCCATAAAAACATAACACCACCAGCGACTAACGTGCCAGAGAGTGCCGCAAAGGCATCTAAATTAATGCTATTAAGCGCTGCACAGTCGGTATTTTCAACACCTGAAAATAGGATTTTTCTATGCTCGCTACCCAATTGTTGAGCAAAATGTTTGTTGTTTATCGTGGCAGGTATTTCTTGGTGATGGCTAAAGACCAGCCAAGCGTTTTTACTTTGAGTTTTTTCATTGAGTTGCAGTAACTGTTTTACCCAACAAGCATCACCGACAAGTAACACCAATTGTCGCTGAAATTTGCTCAACGCCTGGCATTGCAATTGTTCAAGCCATTCGACGAAATTAGGGTTAGACATAAGCAGGCGCTAAATTCTGTAGAGCTAAAGATAAATCAGTTTATCAATCTGCTAGCACAATTCAAATAGTTTTATTTGTTATCAGCGGTTATTTTACTGAAAATTAATAGTACCAAAAGTAGCCGATTGAGCAATTTTATTGAAATTTCCTCAGTTGTTGCCTATCTTGAAATTAATCCCTTTTAATAAAAATACTTAACCGTGAGAAAAACACGATAATGGCAGATGAATATATAGCAAATGACGAGTCTGAAAACTACGATAAAGATCTCGCCACCGGTAAAAAAGCAGATAAGAATAGTAAGGTACGCAAGCGTATCGATGATTTGCTAGAAAAAAAACGCCTTCGTGAAGCATTAGACTTCAGTGATGATTGGGATATTTAATCATCACTGTTCTAACATTCGATTACATTAAGCCGATAATCTCTTATTGTCGGATAAAACATTCATGCTACTATCTAATGAATTCATTCTCCTTAACATCATTTTAATTTACCGCTATGACATTATTTGAAAAATTACGCTGCTTATTAACCTTTGGTCAAGGTGTTGCCTTGCCACTACCCGATTTTTCTGACCAAACAAAGCCCATTGAATTATTCGGTCAATGGTTTGATGACGCGAAAAAGTCAGGCATTTTATTACCCGAAGCTATGTCGGTCAGTAGTTGTGATAAACAGGGGCAGCCTAGCTCTCGCATGGTGTTGTTAAAAGAGTTTAATGACGATGGTTTTGTTTTTTATACCAATTACGCCAGTCGTAAAAGCCAAGATTTAAACGAGAATAGTAAAATCGCCTTATTATTTCATTGGAATGTACTGCAACGCCAAGTCAGAATAGAAGGTGTTGTAGAAAAAGTGACCCATCAACAGTCAGAGCAATATTTTCATAGCAGAGACCGTGGTAGCCAAATTGGTGCCTGGGCGTCAAAGCAAAGTTCACCACTTGCCAGTAAAGAAGCATTAAAGCAGAGCGAAGCTTATTACACTGAAAAATTTGCAGGCCAAGAAGTCCCATTACCTGAATTTTGGGGTGGCTGGCGAATAAAACCTCATTACCTTGAGTTTTGGCAAGGTCGAGCTAATCGCTTGCATGACCGAATTTGCTTTGAACTAGAGCAAAATGAAAATGAAAATGAAAATGATAAAAAGGTGCTATGGCGTCAATTTAAATTAAACCCTTAATGAATGATATTTTAAAGGTGTTTATGTGAACATTTTATCGATAATAATTTCCCCATATCGTTAATCGTTAACCCTTAAATTGGTAGGATGTCTATTTGAATAACATATCAGTGTTATATAAAGTTATCGGCGTTGTTGTTTTATCCGCTTTATTTAGCGTTAAACCATTAGCCAGCCATAGCGAAACCTTAGTAGGTTTAGAGCCCTTTCCGCCGTTAGTAAACGAAGACGGCAGTGGTTTTGTCATTGATATGCTTAATAGCCTACAAGAAAATTCAACACTACGTTTTAACTATCAAATAATGACTTATGCTCGAGCAAAACGAGAATTAAAAAGTCACCGTATCGATATGGTCGGCTTAACACCTAAAGATAATGAAACAGAAAGCTTTTACCAATACGCACAGGAGTTAGCTTGGCACTTTGACACTACTGTCGATCTTTACTCAACGTCCCCCACTCACTTTGACATCAAAAATTTACCCGAAGGGAGTATTGGTACGCTAATTGGCAATGCTGATTTTTTTGCTGAATTAGCGCAAGTACCCAGAGAGAAATTTGTCGAGGTCAGTAGTTTAGCGCAATTAATTATGATGATGGCACGCGGGAGACTCAAAGTCATACTTTTCGAACGGGTCGCTATGATGTCGACGATTAAACAATTACAAAATGATCTAAACACTAAAATTCCTATTGAATTCAATTCCCCCGAAAGCCCACAAAAAATTTATTATCAAAAGTTTAAAATTATTGCGGCGAGTCTTGCTGTTGCAAACGATGAAGCAGGAGCAAGGCTGAAAAAACAATTAGATGAGCTGCTATATGAAAACACTAGCCGCTACTTTAAAAAAATAACCCCATACGCCCAATTGCCTGATAATGGTGTGATTGAATAGAAAAGTAGAGCAGTTAGCGAAGATGTCACTTAGTGTCGAGCAATGGCGTTAGTTATTTCGATAAAGCGCAAACAAAAATGGGAAGCTAAGCTTCCCATTTTTTATTATTTAACGCGTTAAGCCTACCGCAGTGTCTATCCCACTAAAGCGAGTAATATACCTGCTGCAACCGCAGAACCAAGTACACCGGCAACATTAGGTCCCATCGCATGCATTAATAAGAAGTTATGTGGATTAGCTTCTAAGCCGACTTTATTAGCAACACGTGCCGCCATAGGTACAGCTGAAACACCGGCAGCACCAATAAGAGGATTAATAGGTGTTGATGAAAGTTTATTCATTAACTTAGCCATTAATACCCCAGAAGCGGTACCAATTGAGAATGCCACGGCGCCTAAACCTAAAATACCTAAGGTTTCAATATTCAAAAAAGCTTCGGCACTTAATTTAGAGCCCACTCCTAAACCTAAGAATATAGTGGTAATATTAATTAACTCGTTCTGCGCTGTTGAGCTTAATCGGTCAACCACGCCACATTCTCGCATCAAATTACCCAAACAGAACATGCCTACTAAAGGTGTTGCTGATGGTAAAAAGAAAATAGTCATCATGAGAACGCCTAGCGGGAATACTATTTTTTCAATTTTAGTGACTGGGCGCAACTGCGCCATTTCAATTTTACGTTCATCTTCAGTGGTTAATGCACGCATAATAGGTGGCTGAATAATTGGCACTAAGGCCATATACGAATAAGCAGCAACGGCAATAGCACCTAATAATTCTGGGGCTAATTTCGAGGCTAAAAATATCGCGGTAGGACCATCAGCGCCACCAATAATAGCAATAGCTGATGCATCTTTAAGGGTAAATTCAATACCGGGTATTGCGTTTAAAGCAATCGCACCAAATAAAGTGGCAAAAATACCAAACTGAGCAGCAGCGCCAAGTAATAAGGTTTTAGGGTTGGCGATTAACGCGCCAAAGTCGGTCATTGCACCCACCCCCATAAAGATAATCAACGGAAATATCCCCGTATCTATACCCGCATAGTAAATGAAGTGTAATAAACCACCAACTTCTGAAAACCCTGCTAATGGAATATTGGTTAATATCGCACCAAAGCCCATCGGCAATAACAATAACGGTTCAAAGTTACGCGCTATCGCAAGATAAAGTAGTAAACAGCCAACAATCATCATGATCACCTGACCCGACTCAAAGTTAGCTAAGCCGGTAGACAACCAAAGTTTATTTAATGAATCCATTATTATCTATCCTAAACCCAATAAAGCTTGACCAACAGTCACAGAATCGCCTTCTTTAATATGCAATGAAGTGATAGTACCTGAGTTAACTGCACGAATTTCAGTTTCCATTTTCATTGCTTCCATGATGATGACAACTTCACCGGCTTCAACTTCATCACCTTCATGAACCAACACTTTAAATATATTGCCCGCAAGTGGTGCATTTAAAGCTTCAGCCGTTGATGACGGCTGTTTAGTTACTTCGCTACTGCTAGACTGAGTTATTTGACTAATATCGCCACCTTGTGCGACAACAACGTCAAATACCTGACCATCAACACTGACCGCATAACTTTCTGGCGCGGTTGAACTTTTAGCGGGTGCAGAGGCTGCTACCGCGTCTTCAATCGTAGGCACAGGTTCAAACGCATCAGGGTTATTTCTATTTTCTAGAAATTTCAGTCCTATTTGCGGGAACAATGCATAGGTTAAAACGTCATCAATCACTTCATCTGCTAATTCAATCTGCTTCTCTTTAGCAAGCGTTTCTAATTCTGCAGTAAGGTTATCAAGCTCAGGTTTAATTAAATCAGCAGGACGACAAGTTATCGCTTCTGCGCCATCTAAAACACGCGCTTGCAATTCGGCATTAACTTTATCGGCAGTTGCGCCATATTCACCTTTTAAGACACCGGCGGTTTCTTTGGTAATTGTCTTATAACGTTCACCGGTCAATACATTTAATACCGCTTGCGTACCAACAATTTGTGAGGTTGGTGTCACTAAGGGGATATAACCTAAGTCTTTTCTGACTTTTGGAATTTCAATTAATACTTCATCAAGCTTGTCTGCAGCGCCTTGTTCTCTTAACTGCATTTCCATATTTGTTAACATGCCACCAGGAACTTGTGCAAGTAAAATACGCGCATCGATACCTTTTAAGCTGCCTTCAAATTTGGCATATTTTTTACGGACTTCACGAAAGTAAGCCGCAACTTCAGCAAGCTTAACCATGTCTAAACCAGTATCTCGTTTGGTACCTTCAACAATCGAAACAATCGTTTCTGTTGGTGAATGGCCGTAAGTCATACTCATTGACGAAATAGACGTATCAATAACATCTACATCCGCATCAATCGCCTTCATGTGAGTAGCGATACTTAAACCTGTGGTCGCATGACAATGTAAAGCGATAGGAAGAGAAACCGTTTCTTTTAAGCGACCAATCAATTCTTCAGCATCGTAAGGTTTTAATAAACCAGACATATCTTTAATACACAAAGAATGCGCGCCCATATCTTCAATTTGCTTAGCCATCGTTAGCCAGCCTTCAAGGGTATGCACTGGGCTTTCGGTATAACTTAATGTGCCTTGCGCATGAGCGCCTACTTTAACGGCTGATTTAATTGCGGTTTGTAAATTACGTACATCGTTCATTGCATCGAAAATACGGAACACGTCAATACCATTAACATGAGCACGTTCAACAAACTTTTCGACCACATCATCAGCATAATGACGGTAACCTAAAATATTCTGACCGCGAAATAACATTTGCTGTTTAGTTTTTGGCATCGCTTTTTTTAATGCGCGCAAACGTTCCCAAGGATCTTCACCTAAATAACGAATACAAGAATCAAAAGTAGCACCACCCCAAGACTCAATTGACCAAAAACCAATTTCATCAAGTTTTGGCGCAATGGGTAACATGTCCTCAAGACGTAAACGAGTGGCGAGCAATGATTGATGACCATCTCTTAAAACAACTTCAGTGATACCTAATGGCTTTGTCATGAGTTTATTCCTATTTAGTTTTATGGGTGCTTGAGGGTTGATTATGTTGTTTACGGTATTGCGTTACAGCAGAAGTAATTGCCGCCACCACGTTAGGTGAAACACCATCAACATTTTGTTTTGTTTTTTGATTTGTACGGGCCGATCTTGTTTGGATAACCGCATCTGGAAATTTGATGGCGAGGCGTTTTAAAACCACATTAATAAAAACAATCATTAATCCCAAAAAGGTAAAAACGAAGACCATGCCAGCAAACATTAACGTGCCCGCTTCTACAAATAATTGGTTTAGGTGTTCCATGAAAAGTCTCATTCAAACAAAAAGTTTTAGTAGAATAATCACTCCAATGCCTAAAAAGCAAACTAATTATTGCAGTTTCATAAAAATAATTTTGTGTCAATATAGATTAGAGTAAATATTCAGTTTTTTTAGCACTTTATTAACTAAAAACTGTATATTTACCATATTGTATACAATATAGTATTCTGATATTGCTGAGCTAGCGAGTTAAAAACCACTATAATATACAATATACATATAGCTTTGGTTTATTCTAAATATGTGAATAAATATATAAAGGGTATTAAATTAACAAATAAACAAGTGCATTAGCATGTATATTGGCGAGCTATTTTGAACAAAGAAAATCTCAAATACCCCAGCCAAAAACATGAACAAGCACCCGCCATCCTGAACACAAAACCACGGTCATCCTGAACATACAAACACGTCATCCTGAACAAACCCCCGTCATCCTGAACTTGTTTCAGGATCTGTACTTCGAACCAAAAACACCTGATACTGAAATAAATTCAGCATGACGACAAGAGTATAAAGCAACCCCCATCATCCTGTACTTCGAACCAAAAACACCAGATACTGAAATAAATTCAGTATGACGACAAGAGTATAAAGCAACCCCCGTCATCCTGTACTTCGAACCAAAACACCAGATACTGAAATAAATTCAGTATGACAACAAGAGTATAAAGCAACCCCCGTCAACCTGAACGCGCCCCGTCATCCTGAACTTGTTTCAGGATCTGTACTTCGAACCAAAAACACCAGATACTGAAATAAATTCAGTATGACAACAAGAGTATAAAGCAACCCCCGTCAACCTGAACGCGCCCCGTCATCCTGAACAAACCCCCGTCATCCTGATACTGAAACAAGTTCAGCATGACGACAAGAGTATAAAGCAACCCCCGTCAACCTGAACACGCCCCCGTCATCCTGAACTTGTTTCAGGATCTGTACTTCGAACCAAAAACAGCAGATACTGAGATAAATTCAGCATGACGACAAGAGTATAAAGCGACCACTGTCAACCTGAACGCGCCCCGTCATCCTGATACTGAAACAAGTTCAGCATGACGGTTTCAGGATCTGTACTTCGAACCACAAACACACAAATACTGGATTAAACTCAGCATGACGACAAGAGGGCTAAATATCATAATCAAGGCTATGTTTCAGCGTAAGTTTAGCTGTTAAATCGCTCAACGCCAAAAATAAGACCTTTATTATTTGCTCAGCTTTTTAGCAAGCTTGGTCGCTTGTTTACAAACTAAGCCATAAATCGAAAGTTGTGGGTTAGTGCCAATCGATGTAGGAAAAACAGAGCCGTCAAATACCCATAAATTATCTAAATAATGGTACTTACAATCGCTATCAACTAAGCATAACGCTTTGTTTTCGCCCATTGCCAGCCCTCCCATAACGTGAGCGCTACCAATTAAGTTGTTACTAACTTCATGCTCAAGTTGATTAAAACCAGCCTTAAAAGACTCAAAGCTTTCAAACCATTGCCCGTGTTGATGTGCCGGACGAACTCTTTTTGCGCCGGCAGCAAATTGCACTTCAGCCATCGATAAATAAGCGCGTTTTACCCCATCAAATAAATAATCATTCATCGGATAATCAACAATCGGGCTACCATCATCAGAAAGCGTTATATTGGCACCTTCACTATCAGCGTCAAAGCCGTCGCGTAACAACGCTAACATTGCATGGGTATTATTAAGTTTTGCCATATCGGCAACATGTTTAGTGCCGTGCCCCATTAACATAATTGATGACATAGCCGGATGTAATGGCGGTACCTCTAACTTATAACTTAAAGGCCCGGTAGCACCATTTTGCCATTGATAATGATCACTATAAATAGTTTGTGGCGCACCATAAAAAGGTGATATTTCCTTATCAAATTGAGCGAATGAAAAAACAGTTGGATGTAAAAAGGTTCTTTTACCAATACGATTATTTGGATCTGGCGCTTTAGAGCGTAACATCAGTGCAGGGCCGTTAATCGCGCCACCTGCTAAAATAATATAAGGTGCTTTGGCGATGATTTTCTTCGCTGTTTTTTTCTTATTCTCATCAAGCGCAAAACATTCTACCGCTGTTATTTTTTTATTCTCAATAATTAACCGTTCGACACGAGCTTGATAAAGCAATGTGGCACCATGCTCAAGCGCATCAGGGATAGTGGTAACTAGCATCGATTGTTTTGCGTTGGTCGGACAACCCATACCACAGTAACCCAAGTTCCAGCAGCCTCTAACATTGCGCGGAATAACTTTCCATGGAATATTGAGTTTCTCACAGCCCTCTTTGAGCACCGAATTATTTTCATTCGCCCCGCCCTGCCATGGCGTGACATTTAAGCGTTTTTCCATTTTTTCAAACCAAGGGACCATATCGCTGGTGCTGCAGCCCTTTACCTGAAATGTTTTCTGCCAATAATCAAGGGTTGGTGACGGCGTTCTAAAGCTTGAGGTCCAGTTGATTACGGTAGTTCCGCCAACACAGCGCCCTTGCAAGATACCAATACCACCATCTTTTGTGGCTCGCCCGGCATTTTCTTGATACAAGTCAGCATAGGCAGTTCGTTCATCCATTTTAAAATCACGGGTCGACTTTAATGGCCCTTCTTCTATCATTAACACCTTAAGCCCGGCCTGCGCTAGTATTTCCGCGCTGGTGCCACCACCCGCTCCAGTGCCAATAATAATGACATCGGCACTAATAATATTTGTATCTAGCTGATTAGCATTCACTGTTTGCTTAGTGATCGCTTTATTGGCTGAGTAGGGATCGCTAATACCACGAATTTCAGAGACTATTTTCACGTTTTATTCCTGCGGTGGATATATTTTAGGAGGGCCTGGGTATCCCGCTTGTAAATAATTTTCTGACTGAGCATACCAACTCATAATAATCAGCTTACCTAAAGAAGCGTAACCGGTACGTTTTAATGAAAATAGGCTGTTTTTCCAACCTTGTAGAAAGCTTTCAATTTCTTTAGTTGAGGTTGCCGCCCAATCACTGGTCGGTGCGCCAGCAAGATAACGTAATGTCGTTGATGACATTAAATCAAACAGTTGCCGTAATTGCTTTTGGGAATGTTCACCTAAAGTGCTTATTTGTTGATCGACAGCCATTAATAAACGCGGTCCAGCGTCTTGGGCTAAGACACCAGGATAGTTACTCTTTAACATAACAGGAGCGAGTGCTAATAAAAAATCAGCATCAGAAGCTTGAAGAAAATCAAATTTTTGTAGCTTTATTGTACTTGGGCTTGCCAGTGCGAAAGCAGACAAACTACTGCCAACTAACAAGACGGCACTGCCAAGTAAACTAACTTTAAAGAATTCTCTACGACTTGTATTCACACAGACACCACAATTATAAAAGGTAATACCAACTGGTATTACCTGTTCACTAATCACCAAAAGATAAAGGATAATAGCGACAAAGTCTAGTGGCTTATATTGAGTGCTGTTATTTATGTGTTTATGTTAGCGTGACTTTCTGGCCGATCATCACGGTCTTATTTGCTTGGACAACTTGCCTGTCAGTATTGGCTGCCTCTAAACAAACAAATTCTTTTTCAGCGCCAAGATGAAGATCTTTCATTCGCTGAGCAACCTCAACACCTGGATTCCATAAAACCCACTGCTGGCAATTTGTTGACGATACTTTAAGAGTTCTTTGCCATTGTTTATCTTCGATTAAGCATTGTTGGTTAGTGTAATAAATACGATCGACTTCACCCAGACAATTTTCTAAAGCAGCAAACTGCTGTTCTTTACCAGTAACTTTATCATCAAAGGGAAACTCAGCTAACGGTGGTACCGTAATATTTTCTGGTGCACTAACAGCAAAGTAACTGTGTAATGCCGCTGAATATTCAAACGCCTGAGATGATAGATTACTGATAAATAATTTTTGTTCAAATTGATCAGAAAAAATTAACTGCTGCTTCAATTGGTATTGATAAGGCCATGATGGGTGTTCATTTTCTCCAGACAAGCATAAAGTCACCGTAACACTATCTTTAGCAATGATCACTTCATCAAATTGCCAATTTCGTTGACGAGCAAAACCATGATTACCCGCTTTTTCACCACTAGACGCTTGATACGGACCAAACCATGGCCAACACAAAGGGATGCCCCCTCGAATAGGTGTTCCCTGTTCAAAAATAACGTCATCACTCAGCCAAAATACCGGCTTTTGGTTAGCGGGTTGCCAAGCGAGAACGTGGCCACCATATAAACTTATTTTTGCTGTACAAGTGTGGTGGGTAATTTCTAGTGCATTCATTTGATCAGTAAGCGGAACTTGCTTAACTTGACCAAATTCATTTTCAGCAATAATTGATGACATACAACCTCAAGCGGTTTTTACAAAGTAATAATGAAATCATTATAACGATAATACAAATAAGCGTCACCTTGATAGTGAAACGAGTTAAGCATGAAGGTTTCAGGATCTGTACTTAGAGCCACGAAGACCAGATACTGAAATAAATTCAGCATGACGACAAGGGGATTAAACAACCACCGTCAGACTATCAAAGCCCACCGTCATCCTGACTCCCCACCGTCATCCTGAATTCCCACCGTCATCCTGACTCCCCACCGTCATCCTGAATTCCCACCGTCATCCTGAACTTGTTTCAGGATCTGTACTTCGAACCACGAACACCAGATACTGAAATGAATTCAGCATGACGACAAGGGGATTAAACAACCACCGTCAGACTATCAAAGCCCACCGTCATCCTGAACTTGTTTCAGGATCTGTACTTCGAACCACGAACACCAGATACTGAAATGAATTCAGCATGACGACAAGGGGATTAAACAACCACCGTCAGACTATCAAAACCCACCGTCA
>NZ_VOLR01000022.1 GCF_007954355.1 Colwellia hornerae | reverse complement strand
AATGGCCTAGTCGTGCATGACTATATCTCAAGATGCTTGCAGCATGTTGCTGAGCAACCGAATAATCTTGAGTCGCTGTTACCATGGAACATTGAGCGCGGCTAGGTGCCGTTAGCTATACCCTTACTTACCACAAGAATAAGAAGACAAATTAAAAAATACGTCTTACTTTTAGGAAAGATCAACATAGCAAAAATAGGAAAGAATAAATAAAATTGTTCTTCAACCGCAAGACTCCATGTATGAAGCAACGGAGATAACTCAGAGGCAGTACCAAAATAGCTAAAACCAAGCCAAAAATAAATGTTAGAAACAAAAAACATCACACTTATTGAGCTAGTGCCATAATCTGATATTACACAGGTGATACAGATAAAAAGGGTAACGTAATACCTACAACGACCACCATAACTAAAGCAGGCATAATGCGCCTTACTCTTCGCTCATAAAAATTAACAAGCGAAAAGTTACCATCGACTATTTCATCTAATATAATTTTAGTGATTAAAAAGCCACTGATAACAAAAAAAACATCAACACCTAAATAGCCACCTGTTAAAAAAGGGATACCCAAATGAAATAGCAAAACAGGAATTATTGCTAATGCCCTCAGTCCATCTATTTCCTTTTGATATTTCATTTTTCTCTTCTTAGTCACTGATTATTACACTTAACAGTGAAATGGCGTGATTTGGTAATGCAAGACAATAAGCTGTCATGTTATCGTGAGTTGTTTACCGATAAACTCTTTTGCTATTTTATTATATAAAAATCCATCAAAGCGCCATGTTCCTAGAAAATGAATAAGCTTTAATTTTTCATCATACCGAGCAACGCTCCCATAAAGCTCTAAAGGTAAAATAATAGATGATGGTTGGTTTGCAATTAAAATATTTGCTGCTGTTTGTTCTGAGCCCCAATTACGCCAAGTATCACCTATGCTACCGAACATACAATTACTAATGTCGATTAACGTATCAATTGAAAAAGAGCCTTTAGCATACCCTGCAAAACCAGCACATCCTCGAACATAATATTTATAATTAATGGCTTTCAATGACTCTAAATTCTCTTCCGCAAGCTGCTGGACATGTTTGTTATTAGGGTTTTTACGAGCCCTTGCTCTTTCTTGCGCATCTTCAATAGTCCAGCGCTCTTTTATTTCTGTTCCTAGAATAAAAGAGCGATTTTCACTATAAGCTTGTTCAATTTCGCTTAAATCATAACGAGAGATCAGATCAGCATCTAATTGCACTACATAATAACTTTCAATATAACTTTCTAACGCTAGCATCCGACGCCATGAGGTATATGTTGGGACACGCTCATCGATATAATCCGTTCCGTTTAATACAGTGAGATCTGGGATCATCGTTAGTAGTATATCAAGATGTTCTTGTGTTAAAGATCCATCATTTACGACGACTATTTTCTCAGGATTTAATAACTGAGTGAAACTGTAGATAGATACAATATATTGATAAAAATCGCGTTTACACAGCATCGATAATACGCATAAACCTGATTTTATATTGGATTGACGGTCTAGAGGCTTGATTTTTAAGGCATCTTTGACATCCCAATCAAAATATTTATGTAACAACTTACTTTTATAATGTTTAAATGAATCACTCATGATCATTTTTGTTCCTTTCCTTATAGCTTTTATATATCTAGGTATTTGATGGTTTGTTCTTTATACGTAATAGCGACTTTAATTTCGGTAAAACAGCTAACATTAAATCATCTATAACTTGGTCGCCGAAAGTTAATTTTTTTAGTAATAACATTAAGAGTGCTAAAGCACCATAAACAAAAACTCCGACCATATCTGGAATGGGTAACCATAAAACCAAAAAGGCTAATAAACAAAAAAACATTAAAAAGCCAACTGACTTTATTAAGCAGTTAATGACATTCACATGGCAATGCTTATACATCATAAGGGCACTAAAAGTAACAAGCAAAAAATTACTACCAATAACACCGTAGGCCATATATAAATAATTATCAAAAGCTATAGATACATAAGCCGAAGGCAAATAAATGCATAAACTAATAGTTGAAGTATAAAAGTGAAATTTTGGAAAACGAATGGCATTAAAAATCACTCGAAATGATAACTGGTATGCAACAAAAACAGCCGATATACACATCAAGGTAAACAGGTATTTCATTTCAAGCCAAGCATCACCTAATAACAACAAAATGATTGGTTCACTAAAAAAAATCAAACCTGCATAAACAGGACAAATTAAAATATCTTTAAAATGAATAATATAAGAAACATTTTCAAATAACGTTTTTCGATACATATATTCATTATCTGCGTATTCTCTTAACTGTTTTGATAGATGTGATAAATTAGCTTTATCAAATGCTGCAGAGACTTCTTGTGCGTACATATAACCAATACTAGAGGCCATTGAGTAGAAGCCGAGTAATTTCACCGAAAAATATTGACCTAACGAAAAGTGAGGTATTTTCCTGTTAAAATACTCTACTAACTGCTGGAATAAGAACCAACGAGAAAAAGAAAGAACGTGTTTAATTTCTCTTAGTGTTGTCGACAATTTAAGAGTTGGTGATGCAAAGTAGTAACTCAATACACAGGTAGCTATAGATGAACTCAGCATTCCTATGGCTAATGCCCAATAATTTTCTATTGTAAAGGCTAAAAACATTGTCACCGCAACAGAAATAAATTTAGATAATAAGGTGGTTTTTATTTCAGGCATGAAGTTATTTTTTTTCGCTTGAATAACAAGATTAATATTACTTAACGCATTAATTGTAATTATCCAGCAAATAACTTTTAAAACACTTTCAGCCTCAGGCGAGTTCATCCACAATGCGAACGGTTCCGCAACTAAAAAAACTAATAAACTAATAACAAAACAAACAAATAAACGCGTTAAATAAACAGCAGATAAAAAACTAGAAGATGTTTCTTTTGACGAGACAATATTCTGGGCAAAACCAATATTTTGCATTTTCAGGGCAAAATCTTGCACTAACATTGCTATTACAATCACACCATAATCTTCTGGTGCTAAAAGACGAGCGACAATAATGGTGTTGATCAGTCCGATGTAGCGACTAATAAATCGTCCAGCGGATAGCAACAATGAGTTACTAACAAGGGTTTTATTCATTTATACATTCGCATTAAATGATATACAAATCATATTATTCAGCACTATCAATTGTTTTTAACAAATAATCTAATGTCGAGCCTTCTCTAAATTTTGATTGATCAAATTTCCACGACAATTTATACAACGGTGCTATTTTATTATCTATATGTGCTTTGATTTCATCTGTTATAGGTAATAACATTTTACTGTGTAAAACTTTGTGGGGTATATCTGCTCCCATTACTGGCGTTTTTTGCCAGATATCACTAAATCTTTGATCTTCAGCAAGTAATTTAGCAAACATATAATGAAAGTAAAAATAAGGAAAAATACCTAAAATTTTAGTAATGAAAGGATGAAACCAATATTTAGTATATTTTACACTTCGATTTAAAAAATAATCAAAGGGCGCAATAAGTGGGCCTTTACTTTTATTTGAAAGTGGATTGTCACGCCAATAAGAATCTACGGCTCGATATAAGGTATCAATAACATAATTATGCTTTTCAGATGCAAGAAACCAACTCGATAACAAACGATCTGCTCCTGGGTTTCTAAAAGCGAAAAAACCCGACTGAGTATATTCAGGTAACCATGAATCTAGCGGTTTAACACAAAAGCTTGTCGCGTCGACCCACACTCCCCCATTATCAGATAACAATTTAGCACGTACTAAGTCAGAGTAACCTGCAAAAGATAACTTACTCTTTTTTTTCTCCGATAAATTGAGATCAACATATTCCGACAAGTTATTTTCATCTAATACAATAAGCTCCCAGTCAGGATTGTTTTTTTTCCAAGATTGATAACAGCACTGTACAATATGAGGTGCATTATCAATACCTTGTAGCCATAGCATCCATATTTTTTTAGGTATAGTACTTATTGAATTATTCATATTAGAGGTTTCTTAATTTAATGGGAGCATATACGAATTAAAAGTTATTTGGAAATAATAATTGATACGTCAAACCAAATTCTTTATTAATTTCAACCATATCAACATGTTTTAACAAGGCTATATCTTCCTCTTTCATGATCACTTTTTCCTGATTCAATTTCCCGGAGCTAATGTTATCAGACATATCACCCGCTCCAGCAACACCCGTTTGCTTAAATGTATTATATTCTGGCATTAAGGGACTCGTTAATTTTAAAAATTTTGATATTTTTGCTAACGTATTATCGGTGTCATAAAGCATCTCATCAGAATCGATGGCTAACTTTGGCCCCTTAAGACTTGTCCAATATATCCTTAATTCTTTTAAACGATTAATATAATATATTGACTGCATACCTACGGTATCAATACTGTTATTTTGCACATGCCTTTTTATCATGCTCAACATAGTGGCTTCTGGATTTCTCAAAATAAATAAATAAAAATTATTTTTTATATCAAATAATTTTTCATCAAAAGCCCATTCATTATGCAAGATTTTATCTAATATATAATCAGATTCTTTATAAGCTTTCTTATCTTCATATAATGCCACTTTAGATTTCAGTAGATCTAATTTATTCTCGTACTTGCAGTGTAACTCTCTGTAGCCGCAAATTTGAGTGTGTGACGCTAAAATATGTGAGAGTAATGTTGTTCTACCACGTTTATGACTGAATACAAAAATATTTTTTTTGGGTTTATTAGCAAAAATATTACTGCTGAAATAACTTAAGTATTTTATGACTTTACTATGCATGTTCATTATTTTTTTTATTTCCATCTATTCTCTGTAAACAAACTAATATAGCAAGTAAACCGTAAAGCAAATCGTAATAAGCCAAACTTAACAAAGCGCCTGATAGCATATAAACGATTAAGGTAGTGTTAATGGCTTTTGCTAAATTTCTTACCCACTCTTCAGTAGCTTTTTTAGCCAATAAGCGGCTCATAAAAAAACCTTTAAATAAGATTATTAAAAATAACATAAGACCGACAAATCCTGCATCACCTAATACTTGAAAATAAATGCTGTGAGCTGCTTTAGGCTTTTCTCTAGGTGTATTTTCATCCGATATAAAATCAAATTTATCAAGATCATCATAATAATAACCCCACACATGATAATATTGCATAGAATCTTGTCCAACCCCTAAAAGTGGATTGTCCATTGCAGCAAGCGTTGCAAGCTTCCAAGCAGTTAATCGACCTAAGAATGAAGAATCTTTATCCGCGTGTTCTATCGTTTGAATTCGATCGCTCCACTTATCTGAAGCAGTATAAATTGCAACAGAAGCAAAGCAAGCTGCGAATATAATAAACAACAGTTTACGCTTCGTTTTCATAAAAAGTTGACCTGCAACAACGAGCAAACCAATAAAACCACCGCGAGAGTATGACCCAATAACACATACCGCCGACAAACCCGCTAAGCCAGTAAAACCTAACTTTAAATATTTATGTTTAATTTGAGGAATAATATATAGATACAATGGAATGACCATTAATACCGCTAATGCAAACAAGTTGTTATCTGTCATCATTGAACTTTTAATTCCAATTATTTTATATGATCCACCGGTCGCTAAAAATTTCATTCCTTCAAAAAACACATTAAAACCAACGCCTAATAACAGAGTAATTAAAAATGTATTAATGCGATTTTTAGTGGTAAGTAACATAATAATCAAACCACTAAAGGTAATAGCTTTCGCAAAATCCCCCCACACCGTCCAGGATGCATTACTAGAACCCATAGAGAATATATTTGATATCGACGTATGGACTAAAAATAAGACCATTAAAGTAAACATTGCGCTCGCAGGTGATTTACGAAATACATCTTTATTGAAAGCAATTGCAACAATGGTAATTATAGCTAAAAAGAAAGTGTATCTAATATCTGACGCAAAACCCCACAACATGTTTTTTGGTACGGCCATAATAGTCCATGCCCATGCACACAGACCTAGAAAAGGATTGCGAAAAGCTAAAAAAATAAAGGGAGTAAACATTAATATGAATAATAAATCTTTCATTGTATTAGCCTCTACGCCTTTTTTTTTCTTTTAATTGACCTTTTTCTTCACGTTTTCTATCAACAAGATCTTGTTTATGCCCTTTAATTAAAAAGTAAATAACAAAGCCCATACTAATAAGAAATACGACTGAGCTCATTGATTATTAACCTTATAAGTTGCTGCTGAATTATTATATACCGAAGCTAATTGGGTTATTTTTGTCGCATTTTCTTGCCAGATAAATTGCTTATCGGCCACAGAGTTTCTCACGGCAAGACGAAGTTCATCGAACTCATTGATATTCTCTATCGCGGATATCAATTTCTTAATGAATGATATTTGTTTACCTTTTTCAAAAAATAACGCGGTTTTATCTGAGAGTATTTCTCGTATATTAGGGCAATCTGGTGCAATTATCACGCTACCAACAGCCATGTATTCAAACATCTTAAGAGGTGAAGCATAGGCGGTAACATCTGGCTGTAATGCAATATCGAACTGCTGAACATAATCTAATACTTTATCGCGTGTTACTAGGCCAGCGAATTCAATCTTATCCACGATGCCTAATTCTTTCGCTAGTGCTTTTAGCTCAGGTAATATGTCACCATCACCAACACATATCAGTTTTAATGGTAAGCTTTTATGCTCTGCGATTGCCCTAATGGCTTTGTCCATACCGTGCCACGGGTGAATAAAGCCAGTAAAGCCAATAACAATTTCTTTCTTGCTGTTATCAATGGGTTTAGCAAGCATTTCATCAATAAACACTTGATTTACACCATTATGAATAACTGTAATGTTTTCTTCTTTTACGCCAACATCTCTTAAGTGCTGCGCTAGAACATCAGTAACGGGCAAGGTATGCGTTGCATTTTTCCAGGTATAGTTTTCTATCCACTTAGCAAATTTTACCAATGATAAACCACTGTAGGTTTTGCGTTCGTATACCAAGGGCGCGTTAACTTCTAGTATTAAGGGAATATTAAAGAGTTTGCTTGCCCAAATACCTGCAGGTTGATAGAGGTTGTATCGCTCATAAATAAATTCTGGCTTAAACTGTTTTATGGCTATAGCGAGCTTGATGAAGATCCAAAAGCTATAAGTAAGCTCTAATATCTCGTACAACGCTCTGGGTAGTAAGTTTTTAAGTTTAGTTACAAAACCACCATCGTGGCCAAAGTCACTGTTCTCGTTTAGCGAAGGCGCTACAAACTTCAATTCGTGCCCCTGCTCAATAAAAGCATTGGTGAGCTCTTCAACATGTACGAATTGTCCGTCTTTTGAAGCGATTCTGTGATGATAAAGTATTTTCATTGTTTATTTATGCCTATACATTTCTTTATAGTGATCATTGTTATTATTTTATTTAGATGCTGTTGTTCATTGTTGAACAACTTTACGCTTTAGCTTTCAGTTTATATATTACTGAAACGTCTTTTAATTCTCTTTTAGCGCTTTACCTAAAAATGAGGCTAATACCAATAGCGCCCAAATTAACACACCATGGTTAGTCGTTCTGTCTTGGTGCGCGACAATAATTGCTTTTAATTCATTTATATTAAAAATATTGAGTGATACCAATGCTGTTGATAGTATTCTTTTTTCTAATGTGGCTTGAGGTATTTGCCTGATCCATTCGTCTAACGGTGAAGTAAAGCCCATTTTTTTTCTTTCTAAGACAAAATTGGGTACTAAACCTTTCAATGAGTTTGCTAACACCTGTTTTACTTTTTGCCCTTTAAGGTTAAGTTTTTCATTAAGTCCTAAGCCCCATTCTACAAGTTTATAATCTAAAAAGGGTACTCTAACTTCTAAAGAACAAGCCATACTTGCTCGGTCTACTTTAGTTAAGATATCACCGGGTAAATATGTTTTAAAATCAATATACTGCACTTGCTTAACAGGACTTAAATGACTGACTTCGTTGGCTAATAATTTAAATTGCTTTAATGAACTGTAACCTGCCAACTTATTTTTAAATTGATATGAATATAATTTATTTAAGGTGTCGCTATCAGCTAAAGACATCGCATTATGAAAGCTTGTAATAGGATCACTTGTCAGCGCTTTAAAGGTAGACTTCGCCCGTAAAAAGCGAGGCGCCTTGCCTAGTTTAGGATAATATTTAGCCAGCAGCCTAAATACCGGTTTGGTTAATTTATTTACAAAAATAGCACGAAGGTTTTCTTCAAAAGTTAACATTTGATAATTACGGTAACCATAAAACAACTCGTCGCTACCATCACCTGATAGCGCAACTTTTACTTTTTCTCTGGTGGTTTTGCTTAATATTAACGTAGGTATCGCTGAATTATCAGCAAAAGGTTCGTCAAAAATATCCACCACTAAGTCGACAAGTGATAAGTCGTTTACCGACACATTGGTGCTTGAATGCTTGGTTTTAAAATGTTTTGCTACTTTTTCAGCAAAATAAGATTCGTCATATTTAGAAAGGTCAAAGCCAATTGAACTGGTTATAATGGGCTCAGCCGTTAACTGACTCATAAAGGCAACGATGGCGGTTGAATCTAAGCCACCAGAAAGAAATGCCCCTAATGGCACGTCTGCTATCATCCTGTCTTGTACTACTTGGCTTAGCTGAGCGTGAACATCATCAATATCATAATCATTTGTGTTACTTGATATATGATCTTTTAACTGCCAATAAGCTTGATTTATAAACATGTCAGGCGAGTTTTGATCTACAAGAATATAATGCCCGGGGAGTAATTTATTTATCGCTAAGTAGATGGATTTTGGCTCTAAAATATAGCCTAGCGACATGTAATCTTCGATTGATTGTAAATTAATATTTAACGGTATTTTTAGATGTTTTTTAAGTGCTTTGATTTCTGATGCAAAAACGATTTGATTATCCGCAGTTTTTGCCCAGTGTAGTGGTTTAATCCCTAAACGGTCTCTTGCGGCAAACATTTGTTTGGTATTTTTATCAAACAGTACAAATGCAAACATACCATTGAGTTTATCTACACACTGGGTGTGCCATTCTAGCCAAGCATTTATGATTACTTCTGTGTCACTGTTGGTATTAAATTTATAACCTAAGCTTATTAATTCACTGCGTAACGCTTTATAGTTATAAATTTCACCATTAAAGGTAATGCCGACTCTATTAGTTTGATCAAATAAAGGTTGTTTACCACCTTCTATATCGATTATCGACAAACGGGTATGCGCTAAAGCTACACCATTTTCGATATAGGTGCCATTACCATCAGGTCCACGATGATTTTGGCTTTGGTTCATTTTTTCTACAGTATTTTTATCTATATCAAATAAATGATCATGATGAAAAATAGCAACAACACCGCACATTTAGTGAGTAAGCCTAACTAAATCTGTTTAATCGTTTATAAAGGTTCGTTAAACCCCAAAAATATTTGTGTTTGTTCATAAGATAAAAAAGTCCTTTTAAATGTGAAAAATGAAACATAGAAAGCTTGAAACCACGCGACAGTTCTTGTGCGTCGTGGATCACTTCAGCACCGGGTATATAAGTGATTTTATAGCCACATTCCCAAGCACGTAGGCAATAGTCAACATCTTCTGGAGAGTAAAATATATTTTCATCAAATAAACCTATCTTGTCTACCGCATCTTTTGTTAACAACCAACAAGCTGAAATAGCATAATCTACGTTCGTAGGGATATTAGTTGCTTGTAATTCATGTGGTTTTGACTCTATTTTTTTCAAAAACAAAAAACGTTTAAGCTTATGAATAAGTGTTGGAAAAACGTCACATGATAATTGAAAGTTGCCACTATTATATGCGAGTCTTGGAACAGCCATGCCCACGTCATGATGATCTTCTAGATACGCTATTAAGCTTTTAAGTGCGTTGTAGTTAACATAAGCATCTGAGTCTAAAACTAAAGTAAACTTACCTTGCGCTCTTTTTAGTGCTGCATTTCTAGAATAAGTGGTACCGGTATTTTCACTAAAAAATATCGGCTTAATTAACGCTGGCTGTAACTCTTGATACTTATTCTCGTATTGTTTAATTAACTCGACACTACCGTCTTTTGAGCCATTATCTACAATAAAGATTTCACTCTCTTCATCAAATTTTGCTAAAGAGCTTATCAGTTCATCTAAACAACGCTGTATTGGTTCAACGGAGTTATAAGAAAGAATAACAGTAGAAATGAGCATAATTTAGTTTATTCCCTATTTAACCAAGTTAATGTATTGCTTTATTTGAAAAAAATCCTGAGACATAAATGTATCTAAATCTTTGTCAGCAGTAAGTTTATTCGCTGATGATAATACAATAACCTCTCCACCAAAGTCAGTCATCATTATTTTATTCATTAGTTGTAATAACTTAAATTGAATTTTATTTGCTGACAAAATACCGTTTACTTTATATACCACTCTAAGTTTTCGCTCTTCGCCTTGCATATTTACAATCGTGTAAGCGCTATAGGGTATAATTTTATCATCCCTTGTTGATAACTCACTAGACGAAATTCCCTTGATTGACCAGAAGTCTGTATCAAACAGCCTGTTTCTATAACTAATAATTTCTTTGCTGTCGGTTTCATAATTATATTTAGCGACAAATATGTCTATGCCGTTCGTCGTTGGCGCTGAGGTATAAATGCTATCGGAGTCGGGGAAGTCTGGTAGCCAATTATGGTTAAACTTAGTAATAGTGGTTGAACTCAACGAAGCTGGCGTGCTTTGCTGAGTAATTTGTTGTGATGCCATTACATTGATATAACTTTCATATTTGAATTTTAGTACGGGTCCTATCAATAGTAATAATAATGTAATAATAATAAAGACTAGTGATGGGAACTGTTGCAAGGCAGGTTGATTGTTTTTTTCAGTGATTTCTTCAATATCGGTTAATGGGTCAGACATGTAATGGCCGATCACAAATAATATACTTAAAATAATAACAAAAAACACGCCACCGTAAACAAAATGGTCAAAGCCAACTGCTGCTTGCATATTAGATAAATGGCCAATAAGTATCATTAAGAAGGCTCTTAAGCCATTACCAATGATAGCAACAACACAACATAGCAAAACAAAAAGCACTTGTTTGTATAACTTGCTAAAGTTTAGGTAGGAATATAAGACACCAATAGTAATCGTTGAAATTAAAAAGCGAATACCGCTACATGCCTCTGCAACCAAGAAGTTTCCATTAGGTATTTGTATGTACATACCGTCTCTAAAAACAGGAATACCTAAAATTTGAATCATAAATACCGATATATCGGCGGTAATAAACTGTAAATATGGTACTAAAAAATCGCCAACAGGAATCGATAAATAGAGAAAAGCTAAAGGAAATTTTAATGAAAGAACTATTTTCCAACCAAAAAAAGCCCAGGTTAATACGACGAATAAGCTAAATAATGCGAATTGTTCAATAACATTGATATACGACAGAACACTAACAAACCAGAATAATGAGGTGAGACCTACCAGAAGTAGTGCAAACACAGAAGGTTTGGCTTCAATGTCGGCAAGCAAATGTTTTTTTCGATGTATTAACCACAATACGATGGGTAAAATTAAGATACCGTGACCATAAGTATTAGAACTTTGCCAAATATCAATAAGCCGACTAAAAGAGCTATTAAAGGCCAGAAACATGCACAATAATATGCCACTAATTAGAACAAGGTTAGTCATGTATCTGTTTTTAAACATAGTTAGCTGATCCCATTCTCTTGCGAATTTTTATCTAGGTAAACACTTTTCATGGTGTCCCACTGATAATCTTTCATCAGTTTTTCTAACTTACCTTCCATTCTCGACAAGTTAATATAATGTCTAAATTTTGACTTTAACGGTGCATTCTTAATTCTAGGTTGTTCGGGGTCTATTTCCCAAGGATGAAAATAGAAACTATAAGGTTGCTGCTCTTGTTGGTGAAATTTATCAATACGCTTTTTAGACAACCAATACGGATATAAACGAAAATAGCCACCACCACCAATACCAGTATTTAGTTCGTTTTTACGCAGTGTCGGTATAGGTATCTCAATTATTTTTTGTCCTTCGAAGCGCTCTGAACGTTCATATATAAAGCGAGGCCAGCTGGGTACACCATATAAGTCATGTTCTATAGGATAAGTGCTAGAACTATATTTAAAGCCTAATTCGATTAATTTTTCATAGACCCAGGTATTAGAGTCATTAATTGAAAAGCTTGGCGCACGGTAACCAACAATTTCAGTACCTGATAACTGCTCTAAAATATCTTTACTTTTGGTGACATCAGCAATGAAGTCGCTTGTGCTCATTTCGGTAATACGCTGATGTGCAAATCCGTGGCTGGCGATTTCATGTCCTTGGTCCACTATTGCTTTTATTAGATTAGGACAGCGCTCAGCTACCCAGCCAAGTGTAAAAAAAGTACTTTTAACATTATGTTTTTCAAACAATTCAAGTAAGCGATAAGTGTTTTTTTCAACACGCAGTGGCATTTTTGCCCAATGTGCTTTATCGATACTGTTTTCAAAAGCCGAGACATGAAAATAGTCTTCAACATCAACGGTCATTGCATTAATAATTTGCTTCAACGTTATCTTCCTTTACCAAATAAGACAATTTCGACCGTTCTTATCAAAATAAGTAAGTCCAACATAAAGCTACGATGCTTAATGTAATATAAATCGTATTTGAGCTTTTCTAACGAATCTTCTTCTGTTGAGCCATAAGGGTACTTTAGTTGTGCCCAGCCGGTTAAACCGGGCTTAACATTATGACGTTCGTTGTAATAAGGTAGGTTTTTAATAAGCTGCTGAACAAACTCGGGGCGTTCAGGACGAGGACCAACAAAGCCCATATCACCACGTATTACATTAAGAATTTGTGGTAATTCGTCAACCCGATATTTACGGATAAATTTACCAATAGATGTCGTACGATCATCATTTTCAGAGGCCATTTGTGCGCCATTTTTCTCCGCATCAATCCGCATACTTCTAAATTTATATATATTGAAGGCTTGCCCATCTAAACCGACCCGCTCTTGTAAATAAAAAACAGGGGCTTTCATACCTTCATCGAGTTTAATTAGAATGGCCGTAATTAACATGACCGGCCAAGTAACCAAGGTTAAAGCAACAGCAATAGCCGCATTAAAGACCCAATCTAAGGTATTACGTAAATGGTTGCCTGAAGCAAAACCATTTGAATATATCACCCAGCTTGGATAAATAAGATTTACCGCTATTTGGCCTGTTTCGCGCTCGATAAAATCGAGAATTTCGGTAATTTCTACGCCACGTATTTTACAGGCAAAAAGTTCATCAACGGGTAAGTTATCACGGCGTTCGTCGCTGGCAACAACAATTTCGTCGATACCATGCTCAAGTGCATAATTAACCAGTGACCCTTCTAATGCAATACGGTTTTCGTTGACGATACCTGTTTCTGTATCACCTGGCATAATAACAAAGCCGTGCATGTAAAACCCTTGTCGGTCAACATCTCGGCGCATGCGTTTTTCAATAATAGATGCTCTGTCGCCAGCGCCAAGTACTAACACTACCCGCTTACTAAAGCCAAAAAAGTCCACTTGCAGGGTAAAATAACGAAAAGCACTATCAATGATAAGACTAAATAATGCAGCCATTGCAAGTAATTCAATTTTTAAGGCGTGTTGACCATATAGAGGGTTGATTAAAGTAACGATGAAAAAACCAATCGCTACTGAAACAAGTAAACGCCTGACAATTCCACGATAATTTTCACGAAGCTTTGAGTTATACAAGCCTAAGGCTAATAACGATAGTTGCACAACAAGGGCAAAAACAATCGCACAAATAGCCAGTAAATTAGTGGGGATGTTTTGGTGTTCAACAAATAAGAACAAACTGTTTAAATAGACAGTTAATAACAATGAACCAGCAAAAAAAATCAGCTCGATAATAACTAAAGATTTACTACCCGAGGATAGATCTCGAAACTTTGGGCTAGACATATAAAATAATTATTCCCTTTGATGGTATAAAAATCAACTCACTCATTTGTAATTTTCAGCACAGCCCGTTGACTTAGAAGTCCAATAAAAATAGACATGTAAGATGGTAACAAAAATTTCAAATATTTTACACTTATTAAATGTTGTGCAACCGTTGTAAAAATCACATACAATCTGGTAGCTTAGTATCAATCTAATAAATTCGATGTATAAAGAAGGTTAAAACCATGGAAAAGTATATGTTCGGTAAACTTAAAACTGCAACACTATTAATTTTAGCTTTTATTATTTCAGGTTGTAGTACATTAACATTACCCCCCGCGACCGTTCATCAATCTACGACAGTTGATGTTAACTCTTATAAGTACCTTATCGGTGCAGGGGATGTTGTTAATATATTTGTATGGCGTAACCCAGAAGTTTCCGGCACATTTGTTGTTAGACCTGACGGAATGATAACCACCTCTTTAGTTGAAGATATTCCTGTATCAGGTAAAACGCCAACCGAACTTGCCCGTACCATTGAAGAAATTCTAGCAACTTACCTTCGAGAACCAGTAGTTACTGTCACCGTGAATAATTTTGTAGGTCCATTTAGTGAACAAATTCGCGTAATAGGTGAAGCCTCAGAGCCTAAATCAATTAACTACATACAACAAATGACACTACTTGATGTAATGATTCAAGTGGGTGGTTTAACTGAATTTGCTGATGGTAATGATGCTATTTTAGTCCGGGTTGAAAATGGCGAACAGAAACAGTATGAAATTTACATCGAAGATTTAATTAAAAATGGTGAAATCGGTGCAAATATTGATGTTTTACCCGGTGATATTATTGTAATACCAGAAACGTGGTTTTAGTTTTTAGTTAACAAGAAAACAAACACCTATTTTATTAATTGCCTGTATTTAGAGGTCGGGAATGCAAGAAGTACTTGAACAAATTTTAGATTATTTAAAAGGTATGTGGATAAAACGCCGTTACCTGATGATAGCGACTTGGCTTATCTGCCCTTTAGGTTGGTTAGTTGTTTCACAACTGCAGGATACTTATGAGTCAGAGGCGCGAGTATTTGCTGATACTCAATCAATTTTAAGACCGTTGTTAAAAGGCATGACCGTTGAGTCAAATCCAGATGTTCAAATTCGTTTAATGGTGAGAACCTTATTAAGTCGGCCCAATCTAGAACGTATTTCTAGAATGACCGATTTAGATGTGCAAGCCAATACCCCACAAGAGTTCGAAAATTTAATTACCCGCCTAAAAGACAATATATCCATAACAAAAACGGGTGGTAAAACGGACAATATCTTCACCATAAACTTTACCGATAAAGATCCGATAATGGCTCGTGATGTTGTACAATCAGTCATTACTGTTTTTATTGAAAATACTCGCGGTGAGAACCGACGAGACTCTGATTCCGCGCAAAAATTTCTTGATAGCCAAATAAATGAATATGAGAATCGCTTATTAAAAGCAGAAGCCCGGCTAACGAATTTCAAACAAAAATATAGTGAAGTACTGCCTAATCAATACGGCGGTTATTACCAAAAACTCAATAATGCAAAAGAGCAGTTAAAGACTATTGAGCTTATTTTATTAGAAACAAAAACACAATTAGCAGGTTCAAAAGTCAAGTTAGAACAACCCGCTGCCGCAAACTCTTCTCAGCAAAGTAATATTGTCGATTCAAATAGCGTTAAAACCACCTACGATGATCGAATTTCAGAATTAGAAGGCCAGTTGGACTCACTTCAGCTTAGATACACCGAACAGCACCCTGATGTAAAAGAAGTTCAACGTCGTCTTGAGCATTTATCTAAACAAAGAGATGCTGAAATCGAACAGTACTTATCGAACAGTAGTGATGATAATGACTACGCACCGATTAGTCAGAACCCGGTGATTCAAGAAATTCAAATTCAAGTAAATCAGCTCGAAGGTCAAGTTGCTTCTATGGAAGTTAGAGCAAATAACTATAGAAACACCGTTAGAGAACTTGAAAACAAAATTCATACTCTACCAGAAATCGAAGCTGAATTAGTCGCGCTTGATCGTGGCTACGATATCACTAAAAAGCAATATGAAGATTTACTAAACCGTAAAGAAAAAGCCTTGATAGGCCAATCTGCTGATGAAACCACTAGTAAAATCAATTTCAAAGTGATTGACCCTCCTCTTGCACCTTTAAAACCAGCCGGACCTAAGCGTATTTTATTTTATGCCGTTGTCACCTTTTTAGGGGTTGGCGTGGGTTTAAGCGTTTCATTTTTATTTAGTCAAATTAATCCAGTGGTCACTTCGAGTAGCCAAGTGGCAAAGGCAACCGGTATTCCTATTTTTGGTATTGTTTCTGCTACGGAAAATATAGGCCTGCAAAGTAAAGATAAACGTAAAACCATTCTGTTTGTTGTTTCTAATAGCTTGCTGATTTTACTCTTGTGCTTTTTTGTCGCTTACACATTATTTCCAGAGGCAATACAAGCGCCGATACATAGGATTTTTAATTTATGAGTACCATAGAAAAAGCGCTCGCAAAGCAAAAAATTGCTCAACAAGGAAATACGCCGACTACAGCCACTGAGGATGTAGTTACAGCTGCACCACAAAAAATAGCAGAAAGCGTAGCGAAGGATACAAGTTCAGAAAACCATAGCAATAATGAAATTTTAGAACTCGACAAAAAAGACCTAGAAAGCCGTGGTTTTTTAATTGATAACGGCACAAGAAAAAGCATTAAAGATGAGTTTCGTCAAATTAAACGTAAACTATTAAACAATGCCTTCGGTGCTAGCTCTAAAACCCTTAACAACAGTAATTTGGTGATGGTCAGTAGCTCTAAGCCAAATGAAGGCAAAACCTTTATCTCGATTAACCTTGCCCTGAGTATCGCCTTAGAGCAGGATAAAACGGTATTGTTAATCGACGCCGATGTGCTACGCCCAAGCATGAATAGAGAATTAGGCTTTAAACAAGTACCTGGTTTAATTGAATACTTGCTGGGTGAGAAGTATGATATTTCTGAAATAATATACAGCACCAATATTGATAAACTTAAAGTTATACCAGCCGGTGAACCTCATCATCTTTCCAATGAATTACTGGCCAGTGATCGTATGGAGTCTTTAGCTAAAGAGCTGGCAGAGCGATACCCTGACCGTATTGTGATATTTGATTGCCCACCATTAATTGGTGTTACAGAAACCTTGGTATTGGCAAACTTAATGGGACAAGCGTTGGTAGTGGTTGAAGAATCAAAAACGCTCTTAGCAGACATTGAAAAAGCGACAGAAAACCTCAATGAAGATTTAGCACTCGGTTTAGTGCTAAATAAAGCAATCAGATCTCACAAGGATATGTATGGCTATTATGGTTATGGATACGGCACAAAATAAAAAAAAATTTGCTGTAGCAATCTTTGCCATTTTGTCTGCAAACACTTTCGCAGGGGAATGGCAGTTTACACCTCAGCTAATTATTGATGAAACCTATACAGATAATGTCAATTTAGCTGTTAGTGACCAAACATCTAGTTTAGTCACTCAAGCAGGCCTTGATTTCAGTACGTTATTCTCATCAAAAAAATTAGAGTTCAGCCTAAATTCTAGCAGCGTTTATGCAATGTATAGCCATGACCATGATACTGATGATGACTTTCATACCTTAGATAGTAATTTTCGCTTGAAGTTAGGCCCTAATGGACTGGCTTTAATTGGCAGCGCTTCGATATCGAATCAATCTAGAAATTCATCTAATAACGCTTTAGCTGATATTGTTTCTGGCGATACGACTAGGGTCGAAAATTATACCGCTGGCTTTGAGTACACAATTAATAATAGTGATTTCAGTATCAATTCAATCATTCAATACCGAACCACTAAATCACAAGATGCCATAGGCGAACGACAAGGTTATGGTGCGAACTTATTAAGCAAAAATGGTTCTGCTGCGCGACATATATACTGGGATGCATCATCTGAATTTGCTGATTATACTAACCAAGGTAGAGTTGGCACGCTTTTTAAAGGGGAGCTTAAAATAGGCTTGATCACCAATTATAAAATCACGCCGTTTTTACGCTACTATGATGAGACCAACGAGGGTGATCTTACCAGAAATAATAGTTCATCACTTGAATCAGACTCTTATGGAGGTGGGTTACGTTGGTTAATAAGCCCGAAACTACTGTTAGATGTCTCTTATAATACCCCGACAGGCACTCAATTAGACCTCGATGGCAAACAGCAACAAGACTATACAGCGGCTTCAATTCATTGGGTACCTAGTCAAAGAACATCATTAAAAGTTGATTACGGACAACGCTTTTACGGAGAAAGCTATGGACTCGACTTTACGCATAAAAACAAACGCTTAACTAATTCAATTACCTACGGAGAAGAAGTTAGAGCGTTTACCCGTAATAATTACCAAAGCGTTGCGCTAGGAAGTTATTATTGTCCCCAGAGCGAGATAATTGACACTTCGGCTTGTTTTCTTAGTAATAATGATAATATTAATATTGATGATTATCAGCTGGTAAATTTAAATGATTTTGTTCTAGTGGAAGATCTAGGTTTATCACTAAATAAAGAACTAAAATGGTCATCGGCATTAACACTTACCAGAACAATATTTAATATTTTGGTATCAAGCTCAAGCCGAGAAGATTTAAACACAAGACTTAAAAGTAAAAATCAAAGTGCTTCATTTGCCATTAAACGCAAAGTAAGTGGTAAATCAAACTTGCAATTAAAGCTTGAATATAACGATAATCACTTTTTACTTGCACAAGAAAATGAGCGCCAAGATCGCTACCGGCGTTATAGTCTTGAATATGATAAGTCCCTAAATAGTCGATTAAATATTAAGTTAGGTTTAAGCCATCTTAATCGTAGTTCAACTGCGCAGTCGTTCAATTATCAGGAAGACCGGGTCTACCTCAAATTTAGTAAAGGTTTTTAGCAGTATGTACGAAAATTATTATGGTTTTAAAGAGCGTCCTTTTCAGTTAAGTCCCGACCCACGCTTCTTTTTCGCGTCAAGCAACCACCAAAGAGCAATGTCTTATTTACAATATGGTTTAGATCAAGGCGAAGGCTTTATCGTGGTTACTGGGCCCATAGGCACAGGTAAAACAACAATAGCGCGTAACCTTTTAAATAATATTGCTGACGATTCAATTGTTGCTGCTCAATTGGTTACGACTAAGCTTGACCCACAAGAATTACTTGAACTTGTCGCTTTTGAATTTAAGATCGCCGTTAAAGGTAAAAGCAAAGCTGAATTACTACAGTCGATTGAACAGTTTCTTATTGATTTGAATCGCCAAGGCAAACGTGCGTTATTGATTGTTGACGAAGCACAAAACTTACCAATAGAAACTGTTGAAGAATTGCGGATGTTATCTAATTTTCAGCTGGATAATAAGCCATTAATACAAAGTTTTTTATTAGGTCAAGAAGAGCTTAAAGATATTATTCAAGCACCTAATATGGAGCAATTTCGTCAACGTATTATTGCATCTGCGCATTTAAAGCCACTCACTAGTGACGAAGTTAAAGAATACATTAATCATAGATTGCAGCAAGCAGGCTGTATTAAAGAGGCACTCTTCTCAGATGAAGGTTTTAAAGTTATTCATGAAAAAACCTTAGGCGTTCCAAGAAAAATCAATATTTTTGTTGATCGTTTATTATTGTTTGGCTTTTTAGAAGAGCTAACTTGTATTGATGTTGACGCGATTAACGAAGTCGCGTTAGAGATGCAAGTAGAGTTAACCGGTTCACTTCATAAAGTACAATTAACTAGTAATGAACCTAGCCAGGCAAGCGCACAGCTCATCGTGAATTCAACTGAGAATGTTGAAAACATGAAAGAAATATTAAGAGAAGTCGAAGAGATATTGGAGTCGTCGATTAAGCAGAAAATTAAAATGGCGCGTTACGTTGATAAACTACTTAAGCAGAAGAGTCGTTTATATGCTGAAAATAATATCGATGAAAGTGTTGAAGCTATCTCAGAGCTAACGGCTGATACAACTGTAAGTGCTAATTCTGAACCAAGTAGTGAAAACAATAAGAGTTAACGTGATTAATTAGTGGAGAAGATTTTATAAAAAAACCTTCTCCATAGTTTCAGATCATCTAGGTTTCGTTAATTGTTAGGTCATATTTTTCAATTAATGAATACAATGTTGGTCTAGTAACACCCAGTAATTCTGCAGCTTTTGACATATTACCTTCGGCTAACGCATACGCTTTTTGAATAGCCAGTGACTCTGCTTTTTCTCGCACCGAACGTAAATTCAAAGATAACTCAAATTCAGTACTCGTATGATCAAAAAAGCCTAAGTCAAAGGCAGTCACTTGTGTACCAGTCGTCATAATTACCGAACTTTTTACTTTATTTTGTAATTCACGAATATTACCCGGCCATTTATGAGCCTTAATTGCGCTTAAACCATCTTCTGAAAAGCTTTTTACATTACGCTTATATTCGAGGGCATACATTTGTAAAAAGTATTGAGCGAGTATCAATACGTCTTCATCTCGGTCGCGTAACGGCGGTATATTTAAGGTTATTTCACTAACGCGGTAAAATAAGTCTTCACGGAAAGTTTTATCCTTCACCATTTGTTCTAAGTTTTGATTGGTTGCACAAACCACTCGAACATCAACATTAATTTCTTGTCGACCGCCAAGACGTTCAATGGTTTTTTCTTGTAAGAAGCGTAATAGCTTTGCTTGTAAGCTGAAGGGCATATCACCAATTTCATCAAGAAATAACGTACCACCCTCCGCACACTCTATTTTTCCTTTAGTTGCGCGATGAGCACCGGTAAAAGCTCCTTTTTCAAAGCCGAACAATTCACTTTCTAATAAGTTTTCAGGGATAGAAGCACAGTTAATCGCAACAAAGGGCTTATTACTGCGCTCACTGGCAATATGCACAGCATTAGCTGTTACTTCTTTACCTGTGCCGCTTTCACCCAACAGCAAAGCTGTGATTTGCGTTGGTGCAATGCGCTTTACCATCATGCGGAGGCGGTCAATAGCTTCGCTGTTGCCAATAATGCCAATATCATTGCCAGCAACTTGACGCATCTTACGATTTTCTTCTTCGATTACCGATACACTAAAAGCTCGAGCAATAATGACATTAATCACATCAGCATCTATTGGTTTTTGATAAAAGTCGTAGGCACCCGCTGAAATAGCTTTTAACGCATTAGTACGATCATCATTACCGGTGATCACTATCACCTTAGTATGGGGAGCTATAGTCAAAATTTCCTGTAATGCCGCTAAGCCTTCAGTGGCATTCGCTTCATCTGGCGGCAAACCTAAATCAAGCGTAACAACTTTGGGTTCATAGCGACGAACTGCGGCAATAGCACTTTCACGGTCACCTGCTAATACTGCTTCATAGTCAGAAAGGCTCCACTTAAGTTGCTTTTGTATTCCTTTATCATCATCAATGATCAGTAACTTTTCCATACTGCTAAAACCCTTTTATTATTTATACACTTTACTTAAGCGCGTAATTGAAACAACTATCGAATCAACGACGTCATCCTGAATTAACCAATGTCATCCTGAAGCCACGAACGTCATACTGAATCAACGAACGTCATCCTGAATTTGTTTCAGGTACTTAGCCCAGATACTGAAACGAGTTCAGCATGACGGAAAAAGAGCCCTAATACTGAAACGCGTTCAGCATGACGGGAAAAAAGCCCTAATACTGAAACTATCATCCTGAAGCCACGAACGTTATCCTGAATTTATTTCAGGATCTTAGCCCAGATACTGAAACGAGTTCAGCATGACGGAAAAAGAGCCCGAATACTGAAACTATCATTCTGAATCAACTACGTCATTCTGAAGCCACGAACGTCAGCCTGAATTGACCAACGTCATCCTGAATTTGTTTCAGGAACTTAGCCCAGATACTGAAACGCGTTCAGCATGACGGAAAAAGAGCCCGAATACTGAAACTATCACCCTGAATCAACTACGTCATTCTGAATAAACGAACGTCATCCTGAATTGACCAACGTCATCCTGAATTTATTTCAGGATCTTAGCCCAGATACTGAAACGAGTTCAGCATGACGGAAAAAGAGCCCTAATACTGAAACGCGTTCAGCATGACGGGAAAAAAGCCCTAATACTGAAACTATCATCCTGAATCAACTACGTCATTCTGAATTAACGAACGTCATCCTGAATCAACTACGTCATCCTGAAGCCACGAACGTCATCCTGAATTTATTTCAGGATCTCAGTCAATATAAGCCATTTATAAACTCGGACTGATCGGTAAATCAATTATAAAGACAGTACCCTGTCCTTCGACACTCTCGACCTTAATTATTCCGGCAATACCTTCAACAAACTGTTTCGCTTCAAAGACACCAATACCCATACCTGCATTGCCTTTAGTGGTATCAAAGGGTTTAAATAGTCGATTATTGATAAAGTCTGTCGACATACCGCAACCATTATCAGAAATTTTAATGCCGATATGGTTTTCTATCTGAGTAAGTTCTACTTTAACCCAACCGTCATTGCTTGTCGCTTCCTGAGCATTCTGTATTAAATGATTGAGCACCGAATGAAACGTTTCATTATCGATAGCCATTTCACAATGATCGAATTTATTAAAAATCACCTTAGGTAAATCAATATTTCGTTGCTCTATAACACTGCTAATAATTTCTGAGATATCTACCAACTCACTTTTAGATTGAGCGGCTTGTTTATTACGTAGTTGCGAAAGCACTTTAGATAAGCGTTCTGTCGCTGACTCTACCGTTTCAAAAACATCGGCAATGAATTCCGGGTTATCCCGATGCTTTTCTGCATTAGAGGTGATCAGTGCTAACTGAGCTTGAACATTTTTCAAATCGTGTACTAAAAAAGCAGACATCCGATTAAAGGCATCAAACTGCTTTGACTCTGCTAATTTATCATTAGCTTCATGTAAAGAAACGAAGTTTCCTAATTGTTTTGATATAGCAAAAAGTAAATCTCTATCTTCCCAATTTAATTGCTTGATTTCGTTTTTGCCCGCTAGGATAAACATCCCATAAAATGCTTTACCTATAAATATAGGCACTATAATTCTGATATTTTTTGCATCAAATAATGATAAATCGAGATTCAGCTCAGGATAAACTGTCGGTGTTTGCCGATATTCTTCAATATCAATAATCCAGCCTTGGCGTTGACAAAAGTGACTACACTCCACCAGTTGCTGATTAAAGATGTCATCTATGATGAGTTTTTCAGAATATTGAACACTAAATCGTTGCCCGGTTACTTTTTTCAAAATAGCGCCCGCATGAGCCGCTACTTTTGACATCATAATCTGGGTTGCCATTTGGTAATAACTTTCCGCATTGGTAGTTTCTATTTTACCGATAAGGTTTAACCACTCATCTCGGTATTCATATTTATTGGCAAAAAAGTTTTTTGCTATAAATACTTTCAATCTCCGGCGTAACGACTCAGTAATCAATAAAGCGATTAATACCAAGGCACTTAACATTAAGAAGCTAATGCTAACAACACTGCCCCATTCTCCACCTATGTAGTTAATAACATACCCGGCAAAGGCCATAACCAACAAGTAAATACCGGCGATCATCAACATTGAACTATAAAAAACCACATGTCGAGAAACAAAAATTCTTACCGCGCCATTACGGATACGTCGAGTACTAATGAGTAACAAAGGCACGACAATAAAAGAAATAAAGCCTCGGCTAAACCAAAAATCAAAATCAATACTATCAACCATAGTGGCTTGCGCATATAAAACAAAGTCAAATATCGCCACACTGGCTAAGGCGATAACCAACGGCCATATAGCCCATCGTACTTGTGAATCTGCACTACGGTATAGCTGTTCAAGGAGTACTAGGCTCCATAAATTAAGTACAATAAAAAGCAAGAATATATATTCGTAGGAGTAATTCAATAAGACACTTGCCAGCCAACAAGCAACCATTAACATGCTCCAAACTTTTGCATATTGACGAATTTGTGAATTAGCTATCATCGCCCGAAAAGAGCGCTGTTCTGTGTTACAAAGCAATATTAATAACGACCAGCAAGCTACTTTAAAGCCATCGGCAAGCATCGCCCACTGTAAGCTAAAACCTAGTTTTATTTGCAAGGCAGCCACCCCATTAGCAATAACAGTGACTAATACAGAAACTAATACCCAGCGAGCGAGCGTTGTCTTATTTCGTGCAGCAAAAATTAGTAGCGCAAAAACCAAATATGCAATGCCGGCTAATGAATAACCAAATAGACCTAATGAATCCATAATATAAACTTCTTGTTGAGTTTTTGTTTAGTCGTTGTTTTGTTTTTTATCTTCAGTAAATACGTCAGTTAATACCGGTACTAATAAAAAGCTCGCAATAGCTGATACACATAAACCTGAAATAATAACCGTGCCTAAAGGCTGCCATAGCGCACCACCAAAAAGAGTTAAGGGCAACAGCCCACCAATGGTTGTTAGCGTTGTTAATAATATTGGGGTAAAACGGCTTGCGCTAGCAGTTATAATGGCTTCTTTTAAGTTAGCTGACTCTGCAAGGTTTCGATTGGTGGTATCAATTAATATAATGGCATTATTGACCACTATCCCAAACAGACTGATTAAACCAATAAATGCCATCATTGAAAATGATTGTCCGGTTAAATATAAACCTATTACCGAGCCTGCCATAGCAAAGGGAATTGAAGTAAAAATTACGATGGGTTGTAAAAAAGACTTAAACTGCAAGACCAGCACAGCGAAAATACCAATAGCAGTAACCAGCATGATTTGAGTGAGCCCAGAAAAATTTTCTTGACGAGATTCTTCTTCTCCGCCCAAATTATAACTGACGCCATTTGGCATTTTATACTCATCTAAATACTCAATAACGTTAGTCGTAAGTTCACTGACCGTGTAATTTTTATCTACATCTGCAGATACTTTTGCCATACGTAACTTTTGATAATGGTAAAATTCAGTACGACCTTTTTGCAGCTTAGTAGTAATAAATTGATTAAGGGGAATAGCTTCACCTAAACGATTAGTCACATTAATATCGGCTAAACCATCAATGTCTGGGTTTTTACGACGTACAACAATGGGATAATTTTCACCGTTATCATCATTAAATTGCCCTACGGAAGTACCAGAGAGTATCGTCTGTAAAGTGGTATCAAGGGTATTGATATCTATATTGCTTAAACCTGCTTTTTCATAATTTATATCCAAAAGAAGTTCGGTATTAGCAATACCGATTGGGTTATCAATATTTATGATGCCTTTTGTATTTGCCATCATGCTGGCAAGATCATTAGCAACCTGTTCTAAATCAGACAGTGACTCACCCATTAACCTAACGCTTATTGGTAAGTCGGTAACCGGACCTTGCGTAAACTCGCTGACCGTAATTTTAGCTTCCTGCCACTGTCCAAACTCTTCACGAAGTTGATTAACAAAACTAGAGACGCTTACCGCGTCATATTCAGCCAAGACAACAATAACCTGGCCATAAGTGGCTACACCGCGTTTAGGAATTTGATTATAATAAATACGCGGGTTGGCACTACCAACATTTAAAGCAACTTTTTCTACTAAATCATTTTTCTCGATGATTTTAGTCATTTTTTGCATGACTCTATCAGTATAAGCTAACGATGAATTAGGCGGTGTTTCAACATCAAGCATGATCATTGGCTTCTCCGCTTTCGGGAAAAGACTCACGCCCACCTTGCCAAATAATGACAACATGCCTACTAAACATAAAACGGCAATAGCGATAACAATCCAGCGTAAATTGATAAACCGACTTAGCCATTTGGCATAAGTCTGCTCGGCAAATATATTAACATAATGCTGTAAGGTCTTTATCTTAGAGCTATCTTTCTCGGTATTGGCCGCAAAAAATCGACTCGCTAATAGTGGTGTTAATGTTAGTGCAATTAATAAAGAAGCGAGTAACACTAAAACCACAGTAACAGGCATAGAGCGAACAAAATCACCGGTACTGCTCGCTAACATTAGCATAGGTAAAAACGCTAACATCGTGGTAACAGTGCCACTGGTTATTGCCCAGCCAACCTTGCTTGTACCAGATGCTGCCGCGTCACTAAGATTGGTGACTTTTTTCTTTTCGCGATGAATACTCTCAGTAACAACAATGGCATTATCAACCAGTAAACCTAATGCGATGATCAATCCAACAATCGACATTTGTTGTAAACCAAAGCCAATAAAGTCTAACCAACCTATTGCCACTAAAAACGACAACGGAATCACCGCAATCACCACTAAAGATTCACGTAATCCTAAAAATATTAGCGACATAATGCCAACTAAGACCAGTCCTTGCCAAAGGTTATCAAAAAAACCATTAACTCTTGATTCAACACTATCCGCTTGTTTAAACAACACATCAACGTTCATGTTATCAGGTAAACTTTTAGTGAATTTAGCTATTTCATTATCGATATTTTCAGTTAACGCAAAAATATTCGTATCGGGTCGTTGCTCTACGGTCAGAAAAACAACCGGCTTATTGTCATAATATGCTAAATAATTAGGCTCTAAGCCTGAAAACTCTATGGTAGCAACATCTTTTAATCGCAGTATAAAGCTGTCATCTGAGCGAATAACCGTTTCCCTTAACTCGGCTAATTGCACAAAGTTACCACTGGCTTTTACATTAAAGCGCCTTGAACTTGCATCAACATAACCTGGGGTAATATTTACTGCCCGGCCTTGCAAAGTAGCGTTGACATCGGTAACAGATAAACCGTAATGTTTTAATAAGGCTAAATTAACGTCAATCGCGACGATTTGCTGAGGGTATCCCCAAATATTCGCTTTTCGAACATCGTTAATCGCTTCTAAACGTTTTTCTAACTGTTTAGCGTAAAACTCCATAACTTTGTAGTCAATCGGCTCACGCCACAGTGCCAGTTGCATAATAGCGACACTAGAGGGCGTTGCTTTTAAAACAAGTAAGTCATGAACACCTTGAGGTAAACTGGGTTTAACTGATGAAACCGCTTGTTTTACTTTGTTGAAGGTAGCCTCGGAGTCTGTGCCATATAAAAAGGTAATTTCAATACGAGCCCCGCCATTTTTGACCTGCGATTCAATTTTTTTAATGTTTTCTATATCAGAAAATTCTTCTTCGAGGGGGGTTATCACTAAAGTTTCAATATCTGCGGGTGATGCGCCAGGATAAATCACTTCAATTAAGGTGATGGGCATATCGAATTGTGGGTCTTCTGAACGTGGCATTTGAAAGTATGAAACGATACCAACCAGTACTAATAGCACCACTACCGTTAGGGTAAATTGAGCGTTTTTTATAGCGAGTTTAGGTAGTAGCATAAAATTACTTACCTATTGAAATATGTTGCCAACCACTAGTCACTATTTGCAAGGGTTGGTCATCAACCGAAGCAAACAGATAAACAAATTGATTATCTAAACGATAAATATCATAAGATTGATAAGTAAGGTCTTGCTCATTCCTCACAATAACAACAGCCTGGCCATTATCATCAACAGTAACCAATGCTGATATTGGTAAGCGATAAACAAAGTTATTACTGGTGAAATTAATAATAATTTCTGCGATTTGTCCGGCAACAATACCACTTTTCAAATTTATATTTGGCAGTAACACTTCAATAATAAACATATTGCCATCGGTATTCGCAATAGCGGGTATTTTGCTTACCTCGCCAACAACACCACCAAGCGCTTGTAAAGTAACATTCACTTTTTGACCTAAGCGCACTTGGCTGACTTCGTTACCTGTTAAGGCGACCTTTACCACCCAATTTTGTTCTAAAGCGGCAATTTTCAGTATCTCACGGCCGGGAGATTGCAGTTCACCTAATTCAGTATAACGATTTAACACCACTCCAGAAAAAGGCGCAAAGACTCGCGCTTTTTCAAAATGATAAAAGGCAACTTGGTAAGCAGCCCGGGTTGTTTCAACACGAGTTAGAGCCACATCAAGGTCTTGCTCTGAACTTAGTTTATTTTCGAGTAATCTTTTTTGGCGGTTAACTTCACGCTTAGCTTGTAATAATTGCGCATAAGTAGAGTTTTTGTTTTGCCCTAACTCGGTGGTGTCTAAAGAGGCGATGAGTTGATCTTTTTCAAAATATTGCCCTTCATCAACGGTTAGCTTAGCTAAATATCCACTACTTTTGAATGACAAATTTAATGTTCGTTTAAAATCGAGTTTCCCGGTTCGCTTAATGGTGTCGGCGTAAGGTTCGACAATGACCTGTTGAAAATCATAACTCTGCGACAAGGTAGGAAATGATGCTGAAAGTGTTATTCCAATCATCAAAAACTTAATAAAACTATTCCATGATTTCATATGCAATTCTATAACGCGTTAAATTAACTGATTTTATTATAGCCAATACTTTAGGGTTGTTGCTCAATAAAGTACATCTTTTTCCATTATTTATCCTTAGCTTGATTAAGAATTATAAAATTACCTGCTGTACGGAAAATAAAGACGACAAAGCTAGACAATTTTCACGATTAATTATAGTATTTGCCGCGCTTAACACAGCAAACCACCCGTAGCTCAGCTGGATAGAGTTCACGCCTCCGAAGCGTGAGGTCACAGGTTCAAGTCCTGTCGGGTGGACCACTTTTTTCCTTAGAGCAAAACCCCAGCTTAAATAGACAGTTTCATTTTTACAGTGGTTATTCATCTCTTTTACTACGTCACTCATTAGCCATAATAAACTTCTACCGCGGCTAAAAAGTCTTTAATCTTTTCTTTAGGAAGCGCATTTACACCAGCGGCAGCGGCACGTCCTCCACCGGTGGCAAACTGACTACAAATATCACCAGCACCTTGTTTATTGACTAACGGCGCTCTTAAAGAAACCGTATAAGTGTTGTCTGTGTTTATTGTAAAAATAGCGTGTGCTTTATTTGGATTTATATTGGCTAATTCATTACCAAAAACACCACTTATTCTTCTGGCCCATGTTTCATCCGGTAATTCAAATGCGGTTAGGCGCTCTGTGTCATAAAATGCTTTGGTGTTAACGGCTTTTGAATGGTCTTGGTTATATAATTTTTGTAAAATATAATAAGGAGAGTCTCCCTCCTTAATCGCATCAAAAGGGCTGGAATAAGCTAACAATAATTCATATAACCTTGCCGGATGAAAATGCAAATCGTCTATATGTGAGCCATAACCATTGTAGTTAATTAATGTACCTAGCGTTTCTAAATGCTTGCACTCGTTATCGTTTAAACCGGCTAACTTGGCTAATGTGGTCGCTTTAGCAATAAGATTGTCACCAAAAGCGGCACAAATTGCCCAATAATGAAACTTTCCTGCCAAAAGCTTATCAACGATTAAAGCCGTACAAGTATTTGCGTCTAAATCAATATGCGCTTGTAAATTAACATGTTCAGGAACGTCACCGGCACGATGATGATCGATATAGGTTATGTTGCCGCCGTCAGCTAACAAGGTATTCAATGCGTCTTTATTTTTTTCCATTGAAAGATCTAAAACGCGAATAACACTGTCATCTATGCTTTTGCCTTGGGCATTTGTTTTTTCAACGACCTGTTGCAGCAAAGCAATATCGCGTTTAACGCCGGTAATTTTCACCGTTGATGTTGGGTTAGCTAGTTGCAATTGCAGCAAAGCGATTATACCGTCGGCATCACCATTAAATACGTCATAATTCACAGATAAATCCTTTATTATTATTTACAATAATGGCTTTGTGATAAAGCCATAGCTAAAAAACTACGATTTTATAATTTGTTTTTTTATTAACGCGTCTATCACTAAATCAGCACATTGCTCAATAGACAAATGCGCTGTTTCAATATGTATTTCAGCAGCTTCAGGTGCTTCATAAGCCGAACTTATACCGGTAAAGTTAGCGATTTCACCCGCTCTTGCTTTTTTATATAAACCTTTAGGATCTCGGCTTTCGCAAACATCTAAAGGCGTATCAATAAACACCTCTAAAAATAACGCATCTTTGAGTAATGCTCTTGCTTGGTCTCTGTCTTTTTGAAAAGGCGAAATAAAGGCCGTTGAAACAAGTAAACCTGCGTCTACAAATAACTTAGCAACTTCACCTATCCTGCGTATGTTTTCAATACGGTCTTCGTCGGTGAAACCTAAATCGTTATTTAAACCGTGACGAACATTGTCACCATCAAGTAAATAGCTGTGACAGCCACGTTCCAGTAACTTTTGCTCAACCGCATTGGCAACGGTAGACTTACCCGAACCACTTAAGCCGGTATACCATAGCAATACCGCTTGATGGCCTTTTAATTGAGACTTTTGTTCGGCGGTTACACTCTGTTGATGCCAAACAACGTCTGACGATTTTTCTGTATTGTTTATTTCTATATAAGGACTTGCTGGGTTACTTTTTTTCATAATTCACATTTATCATTGAACGCTATTAATAGCTAAAAAGGGAAGAAATATAAAATACTACATATCGCTGTAATGCAATATATAACACTAATTGGCACACCTATTTTTATAAAATCTATTAACCGGTATTGCCCGGCACTAAAGACCATTAAATTGGTTTGATATCCATACGGACTAATAAAACTAGCGCTGGCACCAAAGGCTACCGCCATAATAAAGGGGGTAATATTTACGCCATAGTTCAACGCTATACTATAAGCTATAGGAAATATTAGCGCGGCGGCGGCATTGTTTGTGACCAATTCGGTTAATAATACCGTTAATAAAAATATAATAATCAAGGCAACGGTCGGCGAAAGACTGCCCGAAAAAGAAGTAATAGTTTCAAGAGACGTTAATAACCCGCTATTTATTAACGCACTGGCAAGCATTAGCGCGGTAGAAATAATCAGCCAAATTTGTATCGGGAAACGTCTGATCACTTCGTCTTTAGACAAGCAATTCGACAGTAAGAAGAAAGCAAAAAGCACCAACATTCCTTTAAATAAAGAAATAATCCCTAGTGCACTTAACGCCACGGTTAAGAAGAAACTTAGAATAACAAAAGGTTCTTTTTTTCCGGTAAGTTTTGATTCTGGCTCAACGCCGTTCACGACAATAAAGTTTTTATCAACATTGTTTCTGGCTTTAAAATCTTGGCCTGTGGCTAGCACTAAGTAATCACCCGGACGTATGCTTACATCGCCGAGTTTACCTGTAACTGTTTGCCCGTCTCTTTTCATTGCCACCACAGCGGCATCAAACTTGGCTCTAAAACCAACACTTTTCAATGTTTTATTAATGAGTACACTTTCAGTACGAACAAAGACTTCCGTTAAGTTGTCATCAGACAGACCTTGTTTATGTGCAAAAACAGTTAAGCCATCAAATTGCTTAAGCTGGTTTACTTTAGTAACGTCACCATTAAAAATTAGCTTGTCGTTGGCACAAATAACTTGGTCGGGTGAAACAGGTGTAATGGTTTGCCCAGCACGTATTATTTCAATTAAAAACAAAGAGTCTAAGTGCCTTAAAGCGTTTTCTTCCACCGTTTTGCCAACCAACGTCGAGTTAGGTTCTATTTTAGCATCTAATAAATAATAGCTTTCTAACGTTGAATTTATATCTGTCTCGGGTAAATATTTAGATAAAAACCACAACGCACAGCCACAAGTGATCACTATAAAAATTCCGACCGGAAAAAAATCAAAAAAACCTAACGTTGGCAGATCTGCATTTAACACTAAACTATTAACAATTAGGTTGGTAGAAGTGCCTATTAAGGTGAGCGTGCCACCAAAAATAGCCGCATAAGATAAGGGTAATAATAACCGACTAGCAGAATGATAAGGGTTGTTTCGAATCGGTGCCAGCATGGTAGAGACAACGGCGGTATTATTTAACAAGGCTGAAGAAACAACCGTTAGACTAAAAAGTCTGATCCATGTTTTGGCATAACTTGAGAATAAAACTTTGCTGGCGAGTATACGTAGTAAGCGAGTTTTTTCTAAAGCTAAAGAACACAGTATCAACAAAATAAGCGTTATTAAGCCTTTATTAGACATACTGGCTAGCACAGCTTCATTTGAAACTTGGCCGCTAATAATCAAGGCAAAAAAAGTAAAGCCAAACACCTTTGCAGGCTGCTTCTGAAACTTCAATAAGCCTATAATCGTACTAATAAAAATTAATAATACGCATGCTGCATCTATATTCAAATATATAAATCCTGTTAACTTTTAACGGCTAACTTTAAGGAAAAATTAACGGCAAATAATAACTAAGAGCAAAGCGGCTTAGCAAGAAACAGAAATGCTACCATCTTATTTCTCACTCGTTCCTCATTGCCCTTAGTTTACATCTTTTAGCCTAGTTACTTTTTAGCTAAATTTGTAGCTCCCCAATGAGGAAAGTGCTTACAAACAAAAGCATTCAGTTCAAGTTCGTAATCACTGTACTTTTTAGGCTGCGCTCTTTCCAATTGCGTCAGTTGTGAAGCTATCATACCTGCGCCAACCGTTGCATTGGTTAAACGGTCAATAATAATAAAAGCACCTGTTTGACGGTTCTCTTGATAAGCGTCAAACTGCACAGGTTCGTTTAACGTAAAGTTACATCGCCCTATTTCATTCAAGGCTAAATGCTGTACGTCTTGCTTTTCCATGGTATTAACATTGACGCTGTATGCTATTTTATCAACAGAGCCAAAGGTAGTATGAGTACCCACTTTAATAATATATTCACGGTCTATTTGCAATGCGGCTTCATCCATCCACACAACATCAGCACTAAACGTGTTTGAAGAAACTGGTTGCTCATGTGGTCGCACGATCATATCGCCACGGCTAACATCTATTTCATCTTCAAGCGTTAGCGTTACCGCCATATCAGCATAAGCCGTTTCGAGTTCGCCATCAAAAGTCACTATCGACTTTATTTTACTTTGCTTGCCAGAAGGTAAGGCAACAATGGTATCGCCAACACGTATTTCACCTGAGGCAACGGTGCCAGCAAATCCTCTAAAATCTAAATTAGGACGGCTGACATATTGAACAGGAAAACGAAAAGCACTATTTTTTTCACCGCTAATTTGCACGGTATTTAATAACTTAAGTAAAGGTGAGCCTGGGTACCAAGGCATATGTTCACTTTCGTTGACTACGTTGTCGCCGCGTAAAGCTGAAATAGGCACAAAACGAACATCTTCAATTTTTAATGATTTAGCAAACTCACGATAATCACTTTTAATTTTTTGGTATATTTTTTGATCATAATCTACCGCGTCCATTTTATTAATAGCAATAACCACATGCTTAATACCTAATAATGAACAGATATATGAATGACGTCGGGTTTGCACTTGCACGCCATGACGGGCATCAATTAATATAATAGCTAAGTCGCATGTAGAAGCACCCGTTGCCATATTACGCGTATACTGTTCATGGCCAGGAGTGTCGGCAATAATAAATTTACGTTGCTCAGTAGCAAAGTAACGATAAGCAACATCTATAGTAATACCCTGTTCGCGTTCAGACTGTAAACCGTCAACGAGTAACGCTAAATCAAAGTCGCCATCTGTGGTATTAAACTTTTTAGAATCTTTTTCAATGGCCGCCATCTGATCTTCAAAAATCATTTTACTATCAAAGAGTAAACGGCCTATTAATGTCGACTTTCCGTCATCTACGCTGCCACAGGTAATAAAACGCAGCATATCTTTGTTTTCATGCTGTTTTAAGTAACCTTCAATATCTGTTGCCAATAATGTTTGTTCATTGTTCATTAAAAGTACCCTTCCATTTTTTTCTTTTCCATTGAACCGGCTGAATCATTATCAATCACTCGGCCTTGTCGCTCAGAAGTGGTTGTTAACAGCATTTCTTGAATAATTTCAGGTAATGTTGTTGCCGTCGATTCAATAGCGCCGGTAAGTGGATAACAGCCTAGTGTTCTAAAACGTACTGATTTCATTTCAGGCACTTCGCCCTCATTTAGAGGCATGCGTTCATCGTCTACCATGATTAACGAGCCATCACGTTTAACAACAGGTCTTTTGGCTGCAAAATAAAGTGGTACCATTTCAATATCTTCTTGATAAATATACTGCCAAATATCAAGTTCGGTCCAATTAGATAGCGGGAACACACGAATGCTTTCGCCTTGATCAACTTTAGAGTTATAGATATTCCAAAGCTCTGGACGTTGGTTTTTAGGATCCCAACGATGATTTTTATCACGAAATGAGTAAACACGTTCCTTAGCACGAGACTTTTCTTCATCACGACGGGCACCACCAAAAGCGGCGTCAAAACCATGCATGTCTAATGCTTGCTTTAAACCTTGTGTTTTCATGATGTCGGTATGTTTTGCACTACCGTGAGTAAACGGACCTACACCCATGGCAAGCCCTTCAGGATTTTTATGAACAATTAAATCAAAGTCATACTTTTCTGCTAGATTATTACGAAATTCAATCATTTCTTTGAATTTCCAATCAGTATCAACGTGCATTAATGGAAAGGGAATTTTACCTGGATAAAAAGCTTTACGCGCTAAATGCAATAGAACAGAAGAATCTTTCCCGATTGAATACAACATAACGGGATTATCAAATTCAGCAGCAACTTCACGCATTATTTGAATGGATTCAGCTTCCAGTGCTTTTAAATGTGTTAATTTATTCTTATTCATATATGCCCTATTTTACATTTTTGATGTCGAAATCTTACAAAAAATTATATCAAACCAAAATGAAATAGCGAAATAACTAAATAACTTAGGTTATAACTAGCCTGCAATAAACTCACCATAGCTAGGCTAAAGCTAACTTGGACAACTAAGCTCAAACAACCTAGATAAGAGTGTCTGTTACAACCGCTATGCTAGTATCATTTAATATCACTATCTTACAATGATTATGGCGGTGACGGGTTTACTCTGCAATTAAATATTTAGCTGATTATGCGGGTCTATTTATCTATATATATCGTTATTATTGAGTATTTTTTGCAAAAAAAACCGATAGATAAATCTATCGGTTTTTTATGTAGATAACAGTTACTAAGATTAGTTACCGCCAGTACCGCCAGTACCACCAGTACCGCCAGTAATGTCGTCGTCTAGATCAACAGAAGCTGCAATATCACTTGGGTTGATCACGTCAGGAATATTTACAATACCCACTGTAACACCGGTATCGCCTGAAATAATGACCGCTAAGTCATTAATTGCTTGCGAAACTGTAGCTTGAACAGCATTGATTCTTGCCATTGCTGCAACTGTATCAGCATCTAATGCTGCACCAGGGTTATTAATAATCGCTTTAGTAACCACTCTAACAGCAGCTATATAAGTTTTTATTGCATCAGCAAGAGTTTCATCAGTGCCTGGCTCTAAACCTGAAAGCGAACCGTTAATAAGCGTTAACGTTGCTGCTAGCATATCTTCTGTTGACACATCTGCAGATACAGAAGCATCAACAATAACAACGTCAAAAATGTTAGTTTCAGACAAGTCTAAACCTAAAGTAGCGCCAATAACTCGAGATGCATCTACTTGAAACGCTGCAAAAACTTCAGGATCAGAAAGATCGATGTCTGCATCGTCTTCAATAACAGCTAAAATAGTTTCTGTTGCAAGTGTAGTTAGTGCATTAACTTCAGCAGAAATTTCACCACTACCGTCTGAATTACTCATCGTTGAAAGCTCTAAGCCCACTAATTGTGAAGCTGGAACAACACCACCGCGAACTACGTCACCACAAGCTGTAGCATCACAAATCATTGTAGTATCTTCGTCAGCGCTTACGCGTACGAAAAAAGTACCTGTGATTGCATCACCAGAAGCATCAGTTACTGAAAGTGTGTAATCGCCATTTTCATCGGTCTGAGTGTTAGCTAGAGCCGTTTCTAAATCTGAGCTAGCAAAAACTTCAACTAAAGCGTTAGCTAATACACCTTTGATACCAGAGCCTGAAACATCTAATGTAGAAGGCTCTGGCGGCGCTTTGTTTGGCGCAAGAACAGTACCGTCATCTTGGTAACAGGCCGATAAAGTCAAAGAAATTGCCGCAGCAACCGTTGTAAGCATAATTTTATTCATTGTTAATCCCTGATTTGAAAGTAAAAAACCTAACATTCCTTGTTATATATAAACAACAGAATGATCTTTGTAGTAAATATTAGCATCGACATCACGGCTGATCAACAAAAAAGAATAACAATAAAATAAATATTTAATGGCTAATTTGAATTATTAAAATCTTAAGTCTTTCTTTTAATTTATTACCTTTTTATTACAGTACTGCCCGTTCAATAACTTAAGTAAATAACTGTAACACCAAAAAAACCGCGCTAAAAAAAACAACGTTATCGACTAAATAATAAGTAATTAAATCAACATAGCTACTTTACAAAAATAGCTGTTATTAAGCGGATTACCGACGATAACCAAGATAATGCGCATTAAAATAGTAATGTTATTTTTTCTTTTAACAAACCTAATTGGTCAAAAAGTATAAGCTGCTGGTGTGCATTGGCAATTAATCTTTGCGCTTGTTTGTGCTGATAACCAGCTTCAAAATACCACAGACCATTAATGAGATAACAACAAGCGAGATAAGCGCGCACTTTATCTTCGTTAACTGCTGCATGAGAAAATTGCTGATAGTCATGTATTACAGCATTTATATCCTTAATACCTAGCTTGTTAATCGCGATAAACATCGCGATATCATATTCAGCTTCAGCTAAAGAGCTGCATTCAAAATCAACTAACCAAGCATGTTCTAGTGGGTTTTCAGCATTAAACGAAGCGCTTAAACGAATATTTTCATAATTAACATCACCGTGACAAAGCACCAAGTTACTATGTTTGGTTTGCAGAGGGGTTATTTCACCGATTATATTATCTAGTGCGACATGCTGGTACTGAGAAAGTTTTATATTAGAGGCTTGACGATAAAGCAGTTTTTTAATCGCCAGAATGGGATGATTGACCGGCGGTGTTAACTGATGAGTTTTTACCATTAAGTTCATCGCCACCGTAACTTTGTTCATAGTTGCACTGCCAGTTTGTTGCTGATAAAAATCTGTTAAGGAATTGCCCGTGATAAATTCAGCCACCAGCCATGATGCTGAATAATAAATTATCGCGGGTGCTACACCCTTTTCTGCTGCTACTAAGTTACTGGCAATCTCGGCTTGTGCTGTTTGTTGATGACCGGTGAGAGACTTTACAAAAACACTTTTTTCGATAGCATTTTTATTAACCGTGACTTTAAAACACTGATGACTTTCACCACCAGTTAATCGCTCAATTTTACAATCGCCATTCACAAAATAAGGCAAAGCTTTAATTTCTTCAGAAAGACTGTTAATTTTTTGATTGATTAAAGCCGCCACTCAACTACTCAGTCGCAGAGGCTATGTTGCCCGTTGCTGGTTGGTGGCTCTTTTGATATTTACCATACCAAATTGCATAACCCACCATAGCCATTACTACATATAAGCCAAATAACACCGCGGTAGGTTGTAAGCCTTTTTCTAAATAAAGATAAATAGACACAAAATCGATGACTATCCAGTACAACCAATTCTCTAAGACCTTTTTAGTAACTAAATAGGTCGCAAAAACCGCAAAGACTGTAGTTGCCGAGTCTAAATAAGGGAAATGTGTTGGCGTGTAATTGTCCATTAGCCAACCGACAGCCAAAGAGCAAGCAGTTAGTAATACCACTACCTTAAGATGGAATAATAGCGACCAGCTTTGAATGGTTAATACCGTGCTTTTATTACGGTTATTTGTTGCGTTATTTTGCGCGGGCGAAACGTTACGCCAGCAATACCAGCCAAATACAGCCATCGCTAAATAATAAACCTGCAATAAGGCGTCCATCCATAAATATACATCATAAAAAATAACGCTATATATAACGGTACTGACTAATGCAGCGGGCCAACACCAAATATTTTCTTTTGCCGCTAACACCACATAAAATAATGCCGAAATTACCGCTAATAATTCCCAGAGAGGCAAATGCGTAAAATAATTTACTGTTGCTGATAAAGATTCAACCATTAGCTTTCAGCTTCTACTTCTGAGCGATCGCCACCAATAAACTTACACACAAAAACAGCAGCATTTAAGGTTTGATGGACATGTTTTATTTCTGCCATGACATGACTGGTCGCTAAATCGTAGTCACCGAATACTTGTGTACTCATGCCATTAGTCACCACATTCAAGCCCGCAACATTACGTAGTCGTTTAATGAATGCCCAGATTTCAGTTTTAAATTTTTCTTCAGCTAGTGGGTACAAGCTAATTTCAATTGATATTTTCATGTTATTTCCTAATAGTGTTGCACTTTTTCTATGAACAAGAACTCTGTAATCCTGAATGATAAACCCGCCATCTTGAATGAGAAATCGCTAATCCTGAATGAGAACCCCGTCATCTTGAATGAGAAATCCGTCATCTTGAACGATAAACCCGTCATCCTGAATGAGAAATCCGTCATCCTGAACTTGTTTCAGGATCTCATTACTCTAAACAACAAATACAGATACTGAAATAAATTCAGCATGACGAGATGTTAGTTAAGCATGACGACAACTCTGTCATCATGAACAAAAAACCCGCCATCCTGAATGAGAAATCCGTCATCCTGAACTTGTTTCAGGATCTCATTACTCTAAACAACAAATACAGATACTGAAATAAATTCAGCATGACGAGATGTTAGTTCAGCATGACGAGATGTTAGTTCAGCATGACGAGATGTAAATTCAGCATGACGAGATGTAAATTCAGCATGACGACAAGCTACCACAACATGGCGAGGTGTCAATTTACGATGACACCTTGTTAAATCAAGAGTTCATAGCTTTAGAAGTTATAATCAAACGTTACGCCAATTTGTCTTGGTGCGCCAAAGCGTTGATATTTTTTAGCGACCCAATCTAAATTAGGTTCGTTGCCAAAGAAGAAGCCACGTGTGGCAATTCTTTCATCGGTTATGTTTCTAGCCCAAAGTGAAATAGACCAATCAGCAAGTTCATAACTAACTTTTGCATTCAATAAGTTAGAACTTGACGCTTTTTCGTCATGACTGTCAGAGAAGAAAAATTCATCTTTGCCTGACCAGTTCACATTGAAGACAATGCCATTATCGCTACGATAAGTAGAACCAAGACTAAAGGTATAGCTCGGTGCGTGTGCTAAATCGCGTCCTGAAATGTCGATGTTTGTACCGTACTTGTCAGAATAGCCATAAACGTCATATGTTGCGTTTAGGTAGCCCACTGTTGAGTCGATCGTTAGATTATTATTAACTTGGTAACTTAATTCAAGTTCCAAACCATAACTGCTTGAACTGGTGGCATTTGCTGTGTAAATGGTAAATTGCTGTGGTTTATCAGGGTTCTGTTGAGAAGCATTAACTTGTTGATCTTGTCTGTCCATATAGAATAAGGCTAAACGACTGACTAAGGTGTTATTTAGCATATTCGATTGCAGGCCTAATTCGTAATTGACTAATACTTCGGTATCAAATTCTTTAAATTGGATTAATTGCTCGGGTAAATCCATATTAAAGCCACCCGCTTTGTAACCACGCGCGACACGAACGTATGCAGAATGCTCATTGTTAATAATTTTACTTAAGGCGATGTGTCCGCCCCACATGGTTTCAGACGGATCAAACTCATCGCCAGCACTATCGCTGTAATCGGTTGAACGTTTTTCAACGCGCAAACCTACTGATAACTGATGACCATAGTTAAGAACACTGTCTAACTGGGTAAAAATGGCATAATTATTAGCTGAATATGTCGAGTCCAGTACTTCGTCTGCCCAACCATTATAAAAAGAGTCAAGGTCGTTATCTTCATTCATTTTGCTAAGGTAAGTGCCAACTAACCAAGCCGTTGTATTGTCAAAAATTCTTGATGTATCATTTGATGATAAGCGAAACTCTTGTGACCAAACATCTCTATCGGCGCGTTTATCCCACAGGTAACTGTATTCACATGGCGCACCATCACAATTTTTACTTGCCCAATAATCTGCGTTTGCCCAATCACCGTCATAGGCGTGCTGGTGCTCTGTGGTGGTATAGCTGCTTATCGCTTCGAATTTTGCAAATGATAAACCATTAAAACTAAATTTTAGTGCGCTGCCATGCGATTTTTGATTATCAACACCGGGGTTATCCGTTAGCGTATTAAAGCCGTTGTTATCTAGAGTCCATGGGTCAAAACTATTATCGTTATCAGCAAATATATAAGTAAAATCAACCGTTAAATCTTCTGTTGCCGTATATTGCAATTTGAACTTTCCAGAGAATTCGTCAATGCCATTAGTATCATCTTTCTTTAAGTAAAGGTTGTCTCGATAACCGTTCTGTTGATGTTGCTCTAATGATATGCGGTAGTTCAAGTCTTCACTGATAGCACCAGCGCTATAACCGGCAACATTAATTAAGTCGTCATTTCCTAACGTTACTTTAAAACCATGTTCGGGTACTTGAGTTGCGTCTTTTGATTTGATATAAATTAAACCCGCGAGTGCATTGGCACCAAAACGTGTACCTTGTGGACCTCTTAAGATCTCAACTTGTTGAACATCATACATAGAAGCTGCCATGCCCAAGCCCGACAAATCGATATCGTCGACAATGAAACCCACTGATGAGTTTGGCGCGCCACGGTACTCAGAGCGTTCGCCCACGCCTCTAATTTGTAAATATTTCGGACGAGACGTGCCACCAGAGAAGTTTAAGTTGGCGACACCACTAATAACTTCTTCAAAATGTTGAATGCCTTGTTCAGCTATTTTTTGTTGGTCGATGATTGCAATACTTGTAGGGGCTTGCGCTAAAGATTGCTTATTGAAACTTGAAGTGACAGTTATACGCTCAATATCATTTGATTCATTTGCCTGGGTGACACTAGCAAAAGTCAATAAAGTCGTGGTTACCGCGATTGAAATGGGAGATTTTATAACGTTCATACAGCACTCTTTTTATGGCATGCAAGCAAAAAAGAGCAATAAGACAAATACACCATAAGTAACCACTTAAACTAAGTGTTTATGATAAGTATTCACATATTAACCATTCCTACGCCGGCATTATCCGTTTCAGGTATTAAGGGTAAAAATTCTCAGCAATACAAAAGCCTATTAACAACAGCTTTTTATTGCACCCCTTGGTTTGTTCGGCATACTAACAATTTTATGATCAATGTACAGAAAATTATCGTTATTTATTGCCATGTATTTGCTTAATCTGATGATTTTCAGTAAATTAGCACTATAGTTTTTTTTATTAAATTGCCATGACAAATCATCTAAGCCAAAATCATTTATGTTCAGTAACCTTATTAGGGAATTTAGTTGCTAAACCTGATATTCGTTATCAAGCAAACCCGGTCGTTGCTGTAGCTGAGTTAGTATTAGCAACCCATAGCCGATGGTTTGACAAGACCAGCCAACAATTTAAAGAATGGACGAGTTATCATACGGTTAAAGTTATTGGTGATATTGTTGACCGTTCGCTTATTCATTCGCAAAAAGGCGATGTTATTTTAGTGCAAGGCTATTTACTTAATAGTAAAAAAGCTAATCGTGAAATATTACACGCCACTTACGCACAAACATTTGCAAAAGGTTACGCGCAATCAATAAACCAAGTACATATGAGTGGTGAAATAAGCAGTGATATTAATTTAGTACTGACCGAGAATAATAAAGAATTAGTTGCGCTCAACTTAACTGTTAATAACTTAGTGTATTCGCCGATAACGCAGCAAACCCAAAATATTTCTATTGAACGTTCGGTACATATTTGGGGAAAACAAGCACAATATATTAAGGATAAGGCCGAACTAGGCGACCAATTAGTTGTTGACGGTAGGTTAAGCTATCTCAATGATAGTAAAAAATCACAATTTATTGATTCACACCAAGTCATTTTATTGAAACATTAAAACTGATTCCCTATAATTTTATAAAGTTTGGATTGTTGGCGAAATATGGACGTTTTTCATTATATAAAAAAAACAACTCAGCGAGCACTTCCAATGGTGTTGGCTTTTTATTGCCTGTTAACGTCTTTAACAGCGCTCGCTGAAGACGTTCGGCTCGAGGTTGTAGCGCAGTTACCTAGTCTAAGTGCAGAAAATAAAATAACCGTTATTGCATTACCTAATGAGCGTGATAATAAACATCGATACTTAATTGCAGACGAAGCCGGCGAGTTATCTTTACTTAACGACGCCACACTTACTTCTTTAGCTCGCTTACCTTTAAATAATCACAGCACCGATAAACAAGTCAAATTAACCACATTAACCTTACATCCAAGTTTTGCGTTAGCAGATAAAGCCGGTTACCAACGTTTTTTTACCGCGCATATTGAACCCGCTAAAACAAATAATAATGTTGCACGATTAACACTGTTAGCGGATCCGGTGGCATTACCATTTGACGCAGTTATAACGCAATGGCAATACGACAGCACAGCGCAAAATAAAATTAATGTCCAGCAGCGCAGAGAAGTGATAAGAATTGCAGTGCCCACTGCGACACATCAGATCCAGAAAATTGCCTTTAATCCCTACAATAAAGTATGGCACGACGATTATGGCTTAATGCATGTTGCTTTATCTGACAGCAGCCGCCTGCCAAACATTAATAAAGCGGCTTTATATTCAGGCGTTGTATTACGTATTAATCCTGAAAAATTTGGCCTAAGAAATTATAGGGTGCCAAGTAGTAACCCTTTTGTGAAAACAAATGATGTTAATAATGAGATTTTTATTTTAGGGGCTCAAAAAATCCGTTCTTTTTCGTGGTCAAAACAGCATTATGGTGCATTACTTGTAGAGCATGATTACGATGGCGATCACCAAGTTGTTGTTGCCGGTAAAGGTGCTGACTGGCGTGAATCCTACCAAAAAAACCTTGTTTTTCCGCTGAAATCGACGCAAGGGTCTAGTGAAAATATTCTCCCTTATTATGGCCGAAATCTAAAAGCGTCAGTAGGCAGTATCTTATATCTTATTAATAATACAAAAAATTGGCAACTTGCCCAATTAAATACCACAAGGGAAAATAGTGAGACCAAAAATGGCACTGCGGCATTACCTATTTTGTCGTTTAGTAGTAATGAACTCTCTCCTAAAAATAACGTATCATTGCTCTTTGATCATAGTGGTGAACCTTTACTGTTAGATTTAACCAGCAAGCAACTATTATCAGTAACGGCTATCCCATTAAAAACTGATAACAGTAAGAATATTAAAGCCGATAATAAAAACGATGAACAAACATCGCCAGTAAACAGTAACGCTTATAGCAAACTACTGCTTACCTTGTTGATACTGGTTATCGCGGTGGTCTTCTATCTATTACGGCCAAAAAAGATCAATAAAAAAGCCAAGTTAAGAAGTCAGTTTGCCCGCTTTGAACTCGACAGTAGCCAAACAGCGGTATTGTTTTACAAGCGCCATCAGTCAGAAATAGACAGCCAATTGGCTATTGACGATATTGCTAAGAGCGAAATTTTAATAAACGATAGTAACGTCAGTATTATTAATAAAGATATCGACCATGGTTATAGTGAGCAATACGAGAATCAGCTACGCTTGTCATTTAATCAAGCACATCGGCATAAGCTTATTAATGATGAGACTCGACAAGTGCAGCTTTATTTAACTGATAAAAACGCTAAAATATATGTTGTATGTTTATATCTTAGAGAAGGTAACCAACGCCTAACCAAAACTAAATATTTTGATACTTTAGAATCGTTAATTGATTGGAGTTGGTTTATTGCCAAGCAACTGAACCCAGACGCGACAGCAACACGGCCAATACAAGTTACGGTTGTTAAGAGCGCCATAAAAAAAGTCACTAAGAAAGCCAAGAACAAGCCTGACGCGATTGAAATACCCGTTATAGAAGAACCTTTACCTAATAAGCAAACTGCAGCAGCGTTACACGACATAGTCGTCCATGACTCTGAATTAATAAATGCCCTAGACAAGCTTGTTGATTTAAAGCAACAAGGCTTTTTAACTGATGAAGAATTTAGTTTAGCTAAGGCTAAAATTTTATCGGACATGACGGTTTAATATCGGTGTATGTTGAGCCAACAAACTAAAACACTTTTTTTAATAACGACGTTAATTAGTATTGCCATTCTTTTTAGCGTGCTATTTTCTTTAGATGTATTAAAAAACAACAACCTACAGCCGCTACTTGATCAATTTATTCCTCAAGGATATCTGGGGGTATTAATGGTCTTAAGCCTATTGGCATTACTGACCAGTATCGGTTTACCCAGGCAAGTCGCTGCTTTTTCTTGTGGTTACATCTTTGGCATTTTTTACGGAACGCTACTAGCCACTTTATCGGCAACACTTGGTTGTATGCTAACTTTATTTATCGCAAAAACGTTTTTTAGACAAAGAGTACTTGACGCTTATCCCGACAAAGTAACGGTGCTGTCTACTTTTTTCTCAACAGATACCTTTAGTAAGGCGCTAGTTATTCGTTTGTTACCTGCGGGTTCTAACTTTTTAACCAACATACTGGCAGGTATTGCTAAGGTAAAATTTATCCCTTACGTTACTGGCACTTGTGTTGGCTTTATTCCACAGATGTTGATATTTTCATTACTTGGCGCAGGTATTAAAGTTGGAGAGAACCAACAAATAGTACTGAGCCTGTGCTTACTCGTTGTTGCCTTAATTTTTGGGTATTTATTATATAGAAAAAAAAAGAAGCGCAATAAAAAAGGAGCGACTTAGCTCCTTTTTAATATACCAATTTACATCAATACCTTAATTTATTCTTAACTTGATAACATCAAAATATCCACCCGCAACAAATAGCCACACGGTATCTTCGAAGCTTCGAACGTTTACTTTATACTCAACGTCGCTTGCTGTTGTAACCGTTGAGGTAGCAACACTGGTAATATTACCGCCTATTGAGATATCCATTAAATTAACAGCAATGGTTTTATCAATATTACTGGCTACGAGAAGTATTTGCTCGCTATCTAGCAATGATATACTCCAATGTCCCACAAGTACCTCGGCAGCAATTTCTACTAAAGCCCCAGTGTTGATATTATGAGTATACGTTACAAGTTTATCATTATTATCATCGTTAGCTTCAAGACTGAACACATAGGCACTGTCGGTGGAAAAAACAAACGCGGTTAAACTTGGGAAGACACTTTCTTTAACCGCTATAACGTTATTTTCATAAGTATAATTTTTACCGCTAAGGTGAATATCGTAGCCATTCACTGTCAAGTTGTCCCATTGATAATAAGGGTCATAATTATTTTCAGCGGTTTCAAAGCTACTTAATAAGGTCAGTTGGTTGTTATCTTCAATCTGATATAACGCTAAACCCAAGTAAGAACTAAAGTTATTATTATTTTCAAAAGTTAATAAACGGTTTCCTGGCAGTAAAAGACTCTTATAAACGGTATAACGCCCACTACCATCTCCAAGGTAATACGTTTGAACATTTACAAGTTCACTGCCAGCTGTTGGTATTTCTGCCACAGTATATTGTGTTCTCCTTTCTGCCACTGAAATGTCATCAGTAAAAAACATCACTTTTCCTTCATCGAAAAGAACGGAAGAACGGACATTAGCGCTACTCAGATCCAAACTAGGAAATGCATTGGTCGTTAAACCTAAGCCATTACCTAAGTATCCAATGCTTACCACATTACCCTGGCGGTTTAAGGCTAGAACACTATCATTAACCACATTAAAGTTAGTTAAATTATCAAGGCCTTTAGCGCCAAATTTATGTTGGTTAATCGTTTCTTCTTCAGTTAAATCGATATTATTAACAATATCATTATTGAAGCCAATCCAAGTTGCTCTGCTACCTTCATTATTAAGATGAATGTCATAGACATTATCATCTAAATCAGAGTTACCAAAATGATGAGTAATAGCTGAGTTATTAATGGTTAGATAATTGATTTTATCTCGACCATTAATGTTACTCATAATAACCACTTTACTGTCTGTAGCATCAATATCCATAGCCGTAACAAAAGAGCCAGGAATGTTATAGTTAATCGTTTCATCCACAAATAAACTACCATCATTTGCTATATCTAACGTCATGAAGTATTCATCAGCGGCTATATAGGCTTTATTCGTTACTTTCGATGTTAATAACGACATTCCATAAGAACTATACTGATCAAAGCTTTGAGTTATTGAGCTAATCACTTCACCTGAGTTTTGATCTAAAGTTAATATTTGTACATTAGGTATGCCTGTTGAATACCCGTAATACAAATATTGGTTATCGAAAGAAATATCAAAGTTATGTTCATAATCTGGATATTGATCAAGTGGAAAAGCAGAAATATAAGTTAAATGTCCGGTATCAGTATTAACTCCGTAAACCAGTAAATTATCACCGCTATCACCATAATGTGCCGTAGCATATAAGAAGCGGCTATCTGAAGAAAACTGAAACATTTCAACTGAGTTTACAGAAACATCAGTAATTTCTGATAAATAACTGAACTGCGAACTAACGACCGTGCCTTCAGCGCTATCAACGGTTAATACCATCATTGCACCAGTACTGGCACTGGCATTTGGTGTTTTGGCATATAAGGCCCAATAAAGCTTTCCGTCAGGTGAAAAGTCTACATAGGTGGTGTGTGAGATATTCTCTAAGCCAAGTTCACTTGGTGTTACTAGTTGCGAAGTTCCTGTTGCTTGTCCATCATCACCTATCGTAATAATAACTAAGCCATTTTTGCTGCCAACATACATAAATCGACCATCAGCACTAAAAACAAAGTCTTGAGCTTCTTCAATTAGACCATCTTTTTCTTGGGCCATTATTGTAATGTTAGAGTCGACAATCCCATCACCATTATCATCAGTGTCAGTATTATCTCCTAGGCCATCACCATCGTTATCAACCCATTCGGTATTATCTAGTGGGAAGGCGTCATCTTCATTTAAGTAACCGTCGCCATCGATATCAGGATCTGAATTATTACCCAGCCCATCACCATCGGTATCTAGCCATTCAAAACGGTTTAATGGAAAAGCATCATCGTCATTTAAGGTGCCATCACCATCAATATCTGGATCTGAGTTGTCACCAAGACCATCTTTATCTAAATCGGTTGTTTCTGTTGCATCTAAGTCAAATACATCGGCATTATCAAAGACACCATCGCCATCAGAATCAGTATCAGCAGCAAGTTCAACTTTGATGACATCGTAAAAACCACCTTGTACAAATAACCAGACAACATCGCTATTTTCTACGGGGTAAGTATTAACAAAGTACTCTGTATCGCTTTCAGTGGTAACTGAAGAAGTTGACACAAAAGCTAAACTACCGTCTTCATTTACTTGTACTGATTTTACCGTAATATTTTGATTTTTATTTAGTGATGTAATTAAAAAGTGCTGCTCTGATACCTTAGTCATTCTCCAAGTACCTGGCATTTCTACTACTGAAATTTGAGTTAATTCGCCTGTTTGGCTGTTATTTTCATAGCTAATTAATTGCTCATCAACAAGGTTATAGAAAAACGCTTTGTCCTTAGCATAAATAAATTGGTGAGTATCGCTTGGTAATTCATCAAGCTGTACTATTACATCATTTATTAAACTAAAAGCTTTACCACCATTATAAAAATCACCACCATCAAATGTTAAATTATTTAAATTAGGCAAATTGCCGTTAACACCAATTAAAGCGCTGACAAAAGTTAAGCTCGCATCAGATTCAACGGTATAAAGCGAATAACCTAGTGTTTGCTCAGTATTAACACTTCTTTCATAGGCCAAAATCTGATTTTTACCGGGCACTTTAACAACAGTATAAATACGATAGCCTGCATCGCTATCGCCTAGAAATCGCGTAACAGGATTTAGTAAAGCCGAGCCCTCGTCAGGAATAGACGCGGTCACATAAATAGTCCTAGGCTTATCCATTTCATAATCAGTGGTTATGAACAGTAAGGTCGATTGATCAAGGGCAATACTACTTCTGACTAAACCAATAAGTTCAGGCTGTTGATAATGGTTAACAACTAATCCTTGGTCACTATCTGAGTCGGTAATTGTTACCGCTAACCCTTGATTATTAACTGATAAAGTACTGTTTTCGTTTAGTAATGTACCTTTTAATCCATCGAGATATTGTGAGCCAAATGGAGTCATATCAGTTGTTTCTTCACTTAGATCAAGACTGTATAAAATGTCATTGTAATAACCAAGCCAATTAATTTGATTATCATTACCTGAGTAGTGTAGTGATAATGACAACTCTTTTAGCGCAACTTTTGAAAATGTCACTTCAGGAACTGCATTTTCATCGAGGGTTATATGGTCAAGTCGATTCAATCTTGTAGTAGAGTTGCTGCTAAATACGATAGCTGAGTTTTCGGCCTCATTGAGGCTAAGCGCGAAAGAAGCTGGCTTTGATGAATCATAAGTCATTGAACTTGCAATTGAGAAACCACCATTGGCTTCTGCATCTAGCACCATAAAATCGCCGCCCGCTGTCATATAAGCTTTATCACTGACTTTAGAAGTAACAAAGGATAAACCGCTAGATTCCATATCAAATTCTTGTACCCAAGAATCTATAACAAAGCCTTGTTCTGTATTAAGTTTCATAACGGCTAAAGCAGGTGCTGCAGGAAATAAGTCGTAATTAGTGTAACCGTAATATAAATATTTATTATCAAAAGAGATGTCAAAATTGTGTTCGTAGTCTGGGTAACCAAAAGTATCTAAATCATAGTTACTTACATAGCTTAAATGACCGCTTTCAGTGTCAACTTTATAGATAAGCAATTCATTGTCCGCATCCCCGTAATGCATGGTTACATAAAGGAACTGACCATTTGAAGAAAATTTAAAAATTTCAGGTTGATTGGCCGCAATACCCGATGATTGTTCAAAAGAAACGGTTTGGGTTGATGTAACACTACCCGTTTGCGTATCAACATCAAACACCCTCATAACATTAGTTCGAACATAATTAATTTCGCTTTGCATACCCCAATATAACTTGCCATTGGGAGAAAAATCGATATAAAAGCTTGAACTATTCCAGCGTGAACCTAACTCAGTAGAGCTAACAAGCTCGGTATTGTCGGTTGGTTTACCATTTTCATCTAACGTGACAATCAGCAGTCCATTTTCACTGCCGATATACATAAACTTACCATCGGCACTGACTACAAAGTCTTGAGCGCCTTCAATCAAACCATCTTTTTCTTGAGCGGTAACTTTATATGCTGTGTCATTGAAGCCATCGCCATTATCATCAGTATCCGCATTATTTCCTAGGTTATCGTTATCACTATCAACCCATTCGGTAACATCTAGTGCGAAAGTATCATTGTCATTTAAATAACCATCACCATCGATATCAGGATCCGCATTGTTGCCTACGCCGTCGAGATCGGTATCTACAGACTCAGTGGCATCATAATCAAAAGCATCGTTTTCATTTAAAACACCATCACCATCAATATCAGTGTCATTTTCATTGGCAATACCATCACCATCGAAATCATCAAGTACAATACCACTCTCTGCGGCTTCCTCTAGATTAGTAGCAGTTTCGGCAGCAGCAACAGCAAGGGCTTCAGCAATTTCTTCATCAGTTAAGCCACTATTTTCCAGTACCTCTAACTGTTCCTCTACCGCTTCTGCGGTAATGACTGCAATCTCAGTCAATAAGTTTATATCTAAAGTGCCATCACCATTTTCAGTAATCATCGCGGTAACAACTTCATTGATAACCTCGATAATAACAGCAGCATTTGCAATATCGTCTTCTGTAATAGCATCGCTAGAACTGAGCTCTTCAACAAATAAATCCGCAATAACAGTTCCCATTACGTTGGCTTGTTGACTAGCTTGGGCGATATCTTCAGCTGAAACCTCTTCGGTAGCTGTCACTATTGCTGCAAAAGAATGATAAGTATTTTCATTTAATAACCCAATAACAGCAGTAAAATTATCATTGGTATCATTTGTTAATGCGCTAGCATTACCTTCAACAAAATTAATAACAGCAGTTGCCGTAGCATTAGCAACCGCCGTAATGGCTGCGCTATTTTCAACTAAAACACCCGCTTCGTTAGCTTGTTGCACAATAGATGATATTTGTGAAGAAACGCTCGTTGCGACTAAGAGTTCTCCCGCAGTGACATCATTGGTTAAGTCTTTGGGGATAACTTGGTTAGCAATAATAAGCTCGGTTAATACCGTTAACTGTTGATTTTCAGCCGCTAAATAATCACTTAAAAGATCATCGGTAGAAATCCCTAAACTTTCAGCGACTGCAGTTTTCGCTGCTTCAATATCGCCATTACTTTCAGCGGAGATAGAGACCAGCGTAGTTAATGGCGTAGCAATATTTTCCCCAGGAAGAGATAACATTTGAAAAGCGGTTGCTTCGGTAATCGCGATACCGTCAGGATTTTCATTCGTGATAGTACTTTCATCTACCGCCCCCGCAGGAACAGTGACAATAACTTTTATATCTTCAGGTGGCAGTCCTAATGACGTGGTGTCTATCTGACCAAAGCCACTAGCGCCCGTTTCAATCCAGGGTTCATCATCGTCTAACACTTTATTATCATTTAGATCAATGTAAGCGATAGCACCACGAATATAACCATCTATAACCGTAATATTTTGGTAAGTTGGAGTGGGTTCAGGTTTGGGGGGCGGTATAACAGCGGCTGACTTTGCGTCACTTCCTCCACCACCACATGAAATAAGTAAAAACGATAAGCTACCACTGAGCAATAGCATCCTATTTGCTCTTAATGAACAATAATTCATTATTTATATCCTTATATATGATTTTGTTGAAAATTTATACGACTTAACGTAGAAACATTAGTGTAAGTAAATATGTATTGCAAATATTTATCCAATAAATTAAAAAAGGGCTAAACATTAATATGTTTAACCCTTTATAAAATTTATTATTAGTCTAACCTTGTCATTTAGTCGAGAGTTAACAAATACTTCACTAAGTTGTTGTAGTCAGCTTCAAAGTTATTTTTGTCTAAAGCTGCATTTTCAATTTTATAGCGACCATTAACAATAACGGCTGGAACACCTGTTAAGCCACCACTTTTTGCGTAATAAGTTTGCTTTTTCTTCATTTGTTTTACTTGGCTATTTACGCCAAAGCTTTTCATTAATTTGTCAAACTTTTCGCCATCAGCGCCATTCAACACAAAAACATTACGGATATCTTTTTCAGAAGTAAAGACTGCGCGCTGCACATGAATATAATTAAAAAGTGCAGCCATTAGCTTACTTTCCATGTCCATTTGTTCGGCAACAACTACCGCTTTACTTAACGTTTCCTGCATAACCTGAGAAGCACCACGTAAAAAATCAACATGATTAAATTCAAATTTAACCCCTGCTGGTAACTGCTTTTTCACGCTGGTCATGAACGGTGAAAACTTAAAACAATGTGGGCAGTAAAATGAAAAGAATTCACGTACTTCAGGCTTCTTGGTCGCTTGCTCGCTAACGATGGTGTAATGCGTACCTTCTTGATAATTTGCCGCTGATGCCATTAATGGCAATAATAACATGACAAATAAACTCACTAATTTTTTCATTTAACGTTTTTCCTCAAACAATAGCCCTGCGCTATTTACAATTAATAATTATGCAGGTAATAAACTTAATGGTGGCTGTTGAAGCGCAGACACTTGCTCTTTCAACATTAAAATTTGCTGTTCCCAATATTTATCGGTATTAAACCATGGAAAGTTATGCGGAAACGCTGGGTCTTGCCAACGCTTACATAACCAAGCCATATAATTAACAACACGCATAGTACGTAATGATTCTATCAAAATAAGTTGCTTGGGTTCAAATGAATAAAATTCTTCGTATCCCGAAAGCATAGTATCCAGTTGTAATAACCGCTGCTGGCGATCACCTGAAAGCATCATCCAGAGGTCTTGAATAGCCGGTCCCATTCGACAATCATCTAAATCGACAAAGTGTGGACCTTTATCTGTCCATAAAATATTACCAGCGTGACAATCGCCATGTAAACGTATTTCATGGCTAGGTTGATATTGTTGAGCAGCAATATCAACAACTTGTTCTAAGATAGTAAAAAAAGCTTTGCTCAGATAGTGTGGCACAAAACCTGAATCTTTTATAATATCTGTGGCCTGAAAGAGCATTTCTTGCTTGTTATAGGTCGGGCGATGTTTAAAAGGTTTTGTTGCCGCGACGGCATGAATACGCCCTAAAAATCGTCCCATCCATTCAAGCTGATCTAAATTGTCGACTTCAAAAATACGTCCACCCCGACAAGGATAGATAGCAAAATGAAAACCTTGGTGAGAAAAAAGTGACTCTCCGCCAATTTTTATCGGTGCAACAAGTGGTAATTCATGTTTGGCCAGTTCAAAAGCAAAGCTGTGCTCTTCCCTCAACTCGGCTTCTGTCCAGCGCTGCGGCCGATAAAATTTAGTAACGTATTTTTTCTTATCTTCATCATGAAATTGATAAACACGGTTTTCATAACTATTTAAAGCTAGCAAACCACTATCAACAAAGAGGCCAGTACTTTCTAGGCCATCTAAGATCAAGTCGGGCGATAGGGTAGTAAAATCAAATACAGACATTAGCGTTTATTAAAAAACCTACTTTCATGTTCAAGAGAAACATCATCTTCCTCTGAAACCAACTCAATAACAAATGAAATATCGGTCATATAGCCTTTTAGTTCATAGGGGTCGACGGACAGACTCATCGGTAAAGTATACACGGCAGCCGCTTTTACCATAACTTCTTGCTCGCCATGCCACTTAGTGTTTTCAATGCCTTTAACAGACAAGCGGTAAACATTATCGGTTTGTGATTTATTTAAGATTTTTAAGGTGTAGACATTTTCTATATCACCGTTAAACTTCTCTTTAGCCAATTCATTTCTGTCGCGAATAATGTCCATCGTCACCGGAGCTCGATTTACAATCTCTAATACCAGCAAGCTACACATAACCACGAGAACTATGGCGTAACCTACTAATTTTGAACGAATAAAGTGAACCTTTTTGCCTTGTAATTCATGTTCGGTGGTGTAACGTATTAGCCCTTTTGGGTAATTCATTTTGTCCATAACACCGTCACATGCGTCGACACATGCACCACAGTTTATACACTCATATTGTAAGCCATTACGAATATCTATACCGGTTGGACAGACCTGCACACAAAGGTTGCAGTCAATACAGTCACCTAATTCTAACGATTCGTGTGCTATCTTACGAGAACGTGCGCCACGGTTTTCACCGCGATTAAAGTCATATGAAACCGTTAAGGTATCTTTATCAAACATCGCCGATTGAAAACGCGCATAAGGACACATATGTAGACACATAATTTCACGCATCCAGCCAGCATTACCATAAGTACAAAAAGCAAAGAACCAAACAGTAGCCGCTAAAGCAAACGAAGCCTGAAAAGTAAAAAAGTTAATAAACACTTCATCTACCGGTGCGAAATAACCCACAAAAGTTAGTGCCGTTAGTATCGAGAAAAACAACCAACAAGTATGTTTTAAGGCTTTACGCCAGAATTTGTCAAAATCAAGTTGGCGACTGTCCAGTTTTTTACGCTGATTAGCCGTACCTTCAATTTTTTCTTCAAACCAGATAAAAATAAAGGTCCAGACAGTTTGTGGACATAAATACCCACACCAAACACGCCCTAAAAAGGTGGTAACAAAAAACAGTAAAAAAGCACTAAGAATACAAAGCCAAGCGAGTAAGGTTAAATCTTGTGGCCATAAGGTTAATCCCCATAGCGTGAAACGTTGTTCTGCGATATCAAATAAAATGGCTTGGTGATCGTTATATCGCAACCAAGGTAGCAGCGCAAAAAGGGCTAAGAAAAAAAAGTTCATCCGCTGTCTCAGTAATTGGAAAATACCACTTACTTTACGCACATAAATTTGATCACGGGGCTGGTAGGTTTCTACCTGATTGGGTTGATGTATTTTAATATTTTTAACGGGAATTTGTAGCTGTGCTTTTTTGATCTTGTCTTCTGATTTCACGATAAATCCTTGATATACGAGAGCCCCAAGATTATAACGATATTTACTTAAAAATACGTTATAAAATAATTAATATTAGTGAATAAGCCCAAAATTGATTATTCTTATATAATCATTCAATTATATAAAAAATTATGAAAAATTTATTGATCTTAATCGTTGCCGCTGCATTATTTTTACACTTTTATCCACAACCAGAAGTAGACCAATGGTTTTCAGAACAGAAAAACGTCATTACTAATGCATTTTCAGAAGCTACTGATACCAAAGTGAGATTAAAAGCAGATAAAATTTATACTGACTTAAAGAGTCAACTTGCCAATTTCAGCAGTGAAGAGCAGGACTTTTTAAAAGAAATAACCCGAGATAGAAAAGCCGTAAAAGCCTTTTTTACTGATTTTTGTAATGCTAAGCAGCAATCCCCTCATTTTCACAGTGAAAACCAAGCGAAAGTTTGTCAGACGATTGCCCAGTATAGTGCGCTGTTATAGGCAGATAAACATTAATAACCTATTGAAGGTAAAAGAACTGTTATCGAGAAACCCTAAAGTTTAGATACTCGATAACAGTGTAATGCTAAGCAGAAAGACTCGCCAATAACGTAGAGAATGCTTGCTCAGACACTTGCTCTAAGTGATGAACACCGGCTTTAATCACCCAGTGGCCATTTACCATCACGTCGTTAATCATATTCTGCTGACTCGCAAAAATCATACTGTCTAATAAATGTTGATCATGGTGAGCAAATAAAGCCACTTTTTTGGCATTAAGTACCAGTAAATCTGCTTGCTTGCCTATCGCTAATTCACCGGTATTACTGTTAGTACTTTGAGCGCCACCTAACGCCGCTTGTTGCCATAAATGACGACCAACTGACGGTTGTTTTTCTGTTGCCAAAATAGCACGCTGTTGCTTAATTAATCGTTGGGCATATTCTAACCAACGTAATTCTTCTATAGGATTCACTGAAATATGGCTGTCGGAGCCAATCGCTAAGGTGCCATTTTCAGCTAAAAATTCACTGCTCGGAAAAATACCATCACCCAGATTTGCTTCAGTGGTAGGGCAAATTCCTGCAATCGCTTGACTGGCAATAATTCCTTGGCGTTCTTGTTCATTGATATGTGTCGCATGAATTAAACACCATTGCCGGTCTAATACGACGTTATTTAATAACCATTCCACCGGACGTTGACCATAATGCGCTACACAATCGTCAACTTCTTTTTGCTGCTCGGCGATATGAATATGCACCGGCGCTTTATCATCTAAGCTACGAACATGTTTTACCGCTTGCTCTAGCGACGTTTTGTCAACCGCTCTTAACGAGTGAGGCGCAATGCCAACATTGGTGTTTTCATAATGTGCACTTAAGGTAAAGCAGTCACTAACCAGTTGATTGAATTGTTCAACTGAATTAATAAAGCGCTTTTGACCATCATTTGCGGGTAAAGGACCAAAACCACTAAAACGATAAAGTACCGGTAATAATGTTAAGCCAATCCCCGATTGCTGACTGGCCTTAAAAATAGCTTTTGCCATGGCCGCAAGTTCAACATGGTTTTCCCCGTTAATTTCATGATGTAAATAATGAAATTCTGCAACGCGGGTATAACCCATTTTAAGCATTTCAATATAAAGCTGTTGGGCAATTATTTCGGCATCGTTTACCGTCAGTTGATCGATAAACTTATACATGATGCTTCGCCATGTCCAAAAACTGTCTTGCCCTTCGCTACCTTGTTCACTAAACCCCGCAAAGGCTCGCTGAAAGGCATGAGAATGGCAATTGACCATACCAGGAATAACAACGGCTACTTTTTCAGCGCCATCAATACAGCCTGATGTTATCGCGGTGATCACACCATTTTCTATGGTTAATGTTTGCTGTGTGTGCCAACCACTGCTTAATAAAATACGTTCTGCAAATAACTTCATCAAAAATACCTGTGCTAATTTATTGCTGTGAAAAGTGGATTAACGCTTGCACTAATTGCTCAAGCTTAGGAATAACTTGATCCGCCAACGCTTGATTGTATTCTGGGCTGGGTTCACTCATATAAGTACGTTGTGAAAGCTCTAACTGTACCGCATGAATATTTTTTTGCGGTTGACCATATTGTCGGGTAATAAAACCGCCTTTAAATCGCCCGTTAGTGATCATGCTATAGGGTGAATAATCGAGTTTTTGTAGTGCGGTGATTAATTCGGGCGCACAGCTTTTACCATCAGCCGTACCAAAATTAAAATCGGGTAATTGGCCGGTAAAAAATCTTGGCACGGTTGACAAAATAGAATGGGCCTCGAGTAAAACAGCTTTACCAAATTCAGCCTCCATCTCGGCTAGTGTGGTTTTCAATGCTTGGTGATAAGGCTGCCAATACGTAGTTACCCGATGTGCGATTTCATCTTTGTCAGGTGCTTGGCCATCAAGGTAAAGTGGCGCAAGGTCAAAGGAGGTCGTCGGACACAATTCAGTACTATTGGCGCCAGGATATAAATCAACACCTGCTGGATCTCGATTTAAGTCAATAACATAACGGTTATATTTAGGCATAATAATATAAGCACCAAGCGCTTGAGCAAAGGCGTAAAGTTTGTCTTTATGCCAGTCGGTATCAGCCACTTTTTTACCTTGTTCAGTCATTTTACTGGCAATATTTTCAGGTAAAGCCTCACCGTTATGCGGCATGCTAATAAGTAATGGAATACGACCTTTTATTAACGTGTATGTAATAGACATCTTTAACCCTTTAATTGTATATACAACTTTACCAGCTAATTTATCATGCTGTTGCCCTGGCAAGCAAATTTATTGCTCTATGATGCTAAATTTCAGCTACCTTGCTTGTTAATGGCTAAGCTTTATTCAATATATATCATGGCAATAACTGGCCGTATCACCTATAAAATGTTTTATTTTCATTGTATTAAATAACTCATCTTTTTATTATTATTTGCTGGTTTGCTACTTATAGCATAAAGTGTATTTATTAAAACCTCACTTTTACTCTCATAGATAAACTTAACAACAGACCTAAATATTAAACCATGGATTATGACATTATAAGTAATATAAAGAGTATGTTATGGCGCTTGTCTACTTGGCTTAAATGCACAGTATTGTGCAGTGTTTTGTTAATCACTTTTAGTGCCTATGCCGAGCAGCTGTCCGACAATAAAGCGCCCCTTCGAATAGCTTTACCCGATAGGTCGTCAATCAATGCTGCTTCTGGAGAGAAATTTCAACAGCTGGTTAATTTTCTTAAAGAGTATTGGCAAATTTGGGCAATAGATAATCAACGTGAAGTGTCATTTAGCTACATGCCAACAGAAAAGGCTTATCAGTCGCTCACTAATAATAGTATTGATGTTGTTGCCATTACTCGCTATCAACAGGAACAAACAAACTTATTTTTCAGTATTCCTTATGCTAAATTCAAACAAAAAGTGTTTCGTCGTATTCAAAGTAATAAGAGTAATGGTCTGCAAATAGGCATCTATTCTGACGATCAGACAACTTTAGCTTTTCTTAGTCGCCATATTGAACGTTATTATTATCAAGATATTGATAAGCTGCTCGGCGATTATCAAAAGTATGATGCCTTATATGCAACAGAACCTTGGTTACTTAATCAAAAGTTAAATGAGTATAAGCTCAGTGGTGCTTTTCATATTGCTGAAGATGATGCCCCAGAAGTTTACTTTCGCTTTGCTGTTAGTAAAAAGAATAGAGCATTGATGCATGAAGTTAACGATGGCATTCGCTCAGTAAGTCGACAACAAGCCGAGTTATGGAATAATAAATATTTAGCTTTGAATGAAGGAAATATTTCGTTAACTTTTGGTGCCTATTTTACTAATTTATCGGTTGCTGAAAAAGATTTTATTATTGACCATAATCAACTCTATTTTCCGGTGGTGTCTGGTGGCTTCCCTCCCTATATTATTACTAAAAACTTTAATCACATTACCGAACGAGGCTTCACCATTGATTTATTTATGCTTTCAACAGAGCGCACCGGTATTATTTATAAACCTGTCTATGTAAAAAATATAGAGCAAATTTTTTCTTATTTAGCGCAACAAAAAATCAATGTTCTATCATTGGTTGAGCGCAATAAAGAACGAGAAAAAAAGCTCATTTTTTCTGAGCCTTATTTAAAAGCCAGTTATAGTATGGTCTATCGTCATAATGACACCATAATAGATGGGTTAAGTGGCATAGGTAACAAGAAAGTTGCCGTAGTAAATAACTTTAATGCCACCAGGTTATTAATAGAAAAACTTCCCTTTGCTCATCTTAATTATTTTGATTCGATGAATGCGGCCATTGCTTCAGTATCCTTAGGTGAGTCTGATGTATTTATTGGAGGGTCTCTGGTTTCATCGTATTTGGTTAAAGAAAATCAACTCTCTAATTTAACAAGCCAACCTTTAATAAACTTTAATGATAATGCTCAGTTTTCTTTCGCCAGTAACACCGGTAACGATAATGTTATTAGCTTACTCAACCGGACCATTAAAAGTGTTTCAGCCAACGATTACGAAAGACTTTATGCAAAATGGAGCCAAACGGCTTTTCATGAAAATAATGCCGATAAACAAATTGCTAATGCTTATCGAAATGTCAGCTATTTATTTGTCGCAATAATGCTTTTTGGGTTAATTATTTTTTGGATTTATTATCGACAACTTAAGGTAAGAAAGCTTGCCCAACTAAAAGTGGAACATGCTTTAGCGATTGCTGAATCTGCAAAAATAGAAGCAGAGAAATCAGCTCAAGCAAAAATCACTTTTCTTGCGCGCATGAGTCATGAAATTAGAACGCCGATGAACGGTGTTTTAGGTATGGCAGAAGCACTGGCATTTACGCCTTTAAATACCGAACAGAATGATTTACTTGAAACATTACAGGGCTCGGCAACCAACTTATTAGCTTTACTTAATGATGTGCTCGACTTTTCAAAGATGGACGCCGGCAAGCTTACTTTAGAGTCAGTGCCAGTCAATTTCAACTTACTTTGTAAAAATATTATTAATGGTTTTAATCACATTGAACACCACAAACCATTAGAGATTAATTTACAAATAGATAATAAAATCAGCCATTGCTATTTAACCGACCCAACACGCTTCACACAAGTACTCAATAATTTGCTTAGTAACGCCATTAAGTTCACAGATAAAGGACAAATCGATTTAATTGTCACGGTTGTTAGCAGTGAGGTTATCAATAACAACACCTACGACACGCTTTATTTTGATGTTAAAGATACCGGCATGGGTATAGCGGCAGAAAAACAAACCTTCTTATTTACCCCCTTTATTCAAGCCGATGATGACATTACCCGAAAATATGGTGGTACCGGTTTAGGATTAAGTATTTGCCAAGAAATAATATCAGCGATGGGCAGCGAAATTAAAATTGATTCGACCCTTAATCAAGGGAGTTCCTTCCATTTTAGCTTAAAACTAAAACAATCAACTTTAGAGAGTTCTACCGATAACCGTCGCAGTAATACACGTTTAATTAATGCCGCTGACGATAACCGTTTTCAAGATCTACGTATTCTTATTGCCGAAGATAACCTAGTAAACGTTAAGGTGCTCTGCGCACAACTTGCGCGTCTAAATATTAAAGCCGACATTGCTTACGACGGTAAGGAAGCTTTGGATTTACATGAAAAACAAGCTTATGACATTATTATATCTGACTGTCATATGCCAAATGTTGATGGCTTTGAACTCGCTCAAACGCTAACAGCCGTTGAACAAAGCCGACCGCTTTGGTTAATTGCGGTAACCGCAGATGCGCTGAGTGGCGCAGCTGAAAGATGTATCGCCGCCGGTTTTAATGATTACATGGCCAAACCTTGCCCACAGGAAGAGATAACCAACAAACTCAACAATGCCTATCGACAGTTATTAAAGAAACAGCAAAAAAACAACTTAATTAAACAAAATTTTACCCTCTTTGATTTAGATATGCTGCTGAAAAATAATGAGCATGATATTGAACTGAGTAGAAATGTTGGCCGACTTTTTATTGCCTCATGGCAAAAAGAAAAAAAGCAGTGGCTAAGCGCTACGGCAAATTTTGACCATAAATATATACAAGTGCTTGCCCATAAACTAAAAGGCAGTACACGGTATTTTGCTCACCATGAGATAGCTAAAACGCTCAATGATGTTAGTCAGCAGGCGAAGGCTGAAAATAGTCACGATATAAAAGCGTCTGCTAGCCACCTTTATTTGCAACTTGATATACTCACCGAAGAAATTAAACGTTGGTTATTATCACAAGCACAGTGATTTTTTAATGAGGAATGTAGATTAGCCTCCTTATTATCAATCGCTTTAATCAATCATTATGAATTGTTTTTATCACTTTATTAAATTGAGTTATTCACCCATACTGGTTTCACTTAATCGATTCAAATCAATCAAAGCGAGTGACTATGTTTACCAATAAAGAAACACAGCAAGTTCCAAACACTACTTTTCCTATTATTACTGCCGATGGTTGGGCAAGTCGAAACAGTGATGAAATTTTTGCTAATAAAACCGTAATTGTTTTTTCATTACCGGGGGCATTTACACCGACCTGTTCATCTTCACATTTACCACGATACAATGAACTAGCGAAAAAGTTCTCTGCGAATGGTGTCGATGAAATCGTCTGTATTTCTGTTAATGATACCTTTGTAATGAATGCTTGGGCACAAGACAAAGATGCTGCCAACATTAGTTTTATTCCCGATGGCAATGGCGACTTTACCGAAGCGATGGGCTTATTAGTTGATAAAAAAGAAATTGGTTTTGGTAAGCGCAGCTGGCGCTATTCAATGCTGGTAAAAAATGGCGTTATAGAAAAAATGTTCATTGAACCTGATTTACCTGGCGACCCATTTGAAGTATCTGATGCTGATACCATGCTCAATTACATTAATCCTGAAGCCGTACAGTCTCAAGAAATAACAATTTTTAGTAAGCCAGATTGCCCATTTTGTAAAAAAGCTAAAGCGTTATTAACAAGCCAAGGTTTAAAGTTTGAAGAATTAGTCGTCGGTACTGACGTAAATACTTCAATGTTCCGTGCTATTACCAACTCGGATACGGTACCACAAGTATTTATTGATGGTAAAAACATTGGTGGTAGTGAAGATTTAGCCGCTTACTTTGGCTAAACCTTATCGTTAGACCAGCACTTGACACTGATTGTTGGCGATACCGTAAAAACAAAAAAGCTAGATAACTCACGTTATCTAGCTTTTTTTTAAACTTTAGCGTTAGACTTTAAACTTACCTACTAAGTCATTCAAGCCGGTGAACTCTTGTTGTAAACTGTCACAAGCTTGCTGTGTTTGCTGTAAATTTTGTACGCCTTGCTGATTTAAATCCATCAAATTTAATATATCTTCATCGATCGATCTAATCACGTTAACTTGTTGTTGGGTGGCTTCGGTTACTGCATGATTTTCATTATCAACTTGTTGTAACATATGTATAATTAGTTGCATTTTTTCATCGGCTACTGTGGCTTTCTGGACGCTGCTGGTACTATTTTTTTGACTTTCTTCCATAGACGCGACCACCGCATTGGTGCCCGTTTCTAAGTTGTCAATCATGGTTTCAATTTCCAGTGCCGCTTCTTGAGTGCGTTGAGCTAACTGCCTAACTTCATCAGCTACCACAGCAAAACCTCTGCCCGCTTCCCCAGCACGTGCAGCTTCAATAGCGGCATTTAACGCAAGTAAGTTGGTTTGTGAACTAACCCCTTTAATGACATCTAAAATGCTGACTATATTTTTAGTTTCACTGCTTAACTTTTCAATTTCACCGCTTGACTGTGTCATTATTTTTGACAAATGTTCAATAGACTGAATATTTTCATTGAGTGCCACCAGCCCTTCATTTGACTGCGCTTGCATACCTGATGTTAAGTCAGATGCGGTTACTGCGTTAGTCGAAATTTCTTGCGAGGAGTTATTTAACTCAGTTACCGCTGTCGATACACTCTCGCCGCGATTAAGCTGTTGATCGGCCATATCAATACCGACTTGTGAGCTTTGTCGAACTTGGTTAATGTGTTGTTCTAAATTCGCCGCTGACTCTTTAACTCTTCGCATCGAATGATGCATGGTTTCAATAAAATCATTAAAGTTTTCTGATAGTTCACCAAACTCATCTTGGCTTTCAACCGATAAACGTTGAGTTAAATCACCGTCGCCTCGAGCAATACCTTTTATGGCAAGATTTAAGGTCTGAATAGGTTTCATTAAATAACTGAACAACAAATGTAGAAGAATGATTGTGGCAAGTAAGCTAACAATAACCACAATAATGGCCATGTTTCTCGAATTCACCATAGGTTGATAAGCTTTTTCGCTGTCAAGCACGACACCTACATACCAATTAACCGAGTCAATACCTTTAATGGGGATAAATGAAACTATGGTGTGATTATTAATCTCATTTAAGTCACTCGTAAAAGGCGGTGTTTGACCTAATAATTCACTGACCTCTTTATCGACATATTTCACCTCAGGATGACTGAGAATCTTGCCTTTTGAAGTCATTAAATAGGCATAGCCTAAATCAAGGAAATCAATTTCGTTTAAAATAGATGAAATTTCATCTAGAAAAATATCTCCTCCTGCGGCACCAACAAATTGACCATTTTTCAAAATAGGCGCTACAGCCGTTAATACTTTTTGATCCGTTGTGGCATCTATATAAGTTTCAGTAAAAGAAGACTTACGCCCTTCTTTTGCAAGTAAATACCAAGGGCGCTGACGAATATCAAAACCTTCTGGTAGTTGTATCGTTAAATCATCAAGAATAAATTCGCCAGTACTTGCTAATCCAACAAAGGTATTCTTCATCTTCCCGGCTTTTACTGCTTGCTGAACCGCATGAAAAATCTCTTCATGACTATTAATGTCAGTAATATTAAGCGCCACTGCATCGATTATTTGTAGGCGATTCGTTAACCAGTTAGCAATATTTCCAGAAACCGAACGTCCTATTTCATCAATAGCATTGTTAAGATTTTTTTGAGTATGGTCTTTCAAAAATATATAATTAATTGATGTAGATACCGACAGGGCTATTAATAATAATACGGTAGTCACCATAATTATTTTGTGGGAAAATTTTAATTTAAACACTGATGATCTCTCTTACTTTATTAGCCAACTTTATGGCATTACCATAGCACTGGGAATATCTAGATCCAACTTCCCGTTACATTTAATCTTTTGAAAGCAACTTCAAAAGTAATCTGATAAAATAGCGCTATATTTTTAATGATAGTATCGCTAATTACTCTTATGGACAATCAACCTTTCAACCCATTACATGGCATCACTTTAAAAGCACTTGTTACCGAACTTGTTGAATATTTTGGTTACCCTGCGCTTAGTCAACAAATAAAAATTAAATGCTTCACTGAGGATCCTAGTATCAATTCAACCTTAAAATTTTTACGTAAAACGCCTTGGGCGCGTGAAAAAGTTGAAGCACTTTTTATTAAGAATTATCATAAAGTTCATCAAGTAAATGATGAAAAAAATAGCGGTCAATAATTTCGCAAGCTACTAATACTCAATAAAAATTTTAGCTTATAGCGCAATAAACTAATTGCTTAGTTAAAAACCTGTCACACTGGCTCCATATTCATTATTTTTTGGAGTCAGGTATGAAACCCATTAATCACTACATTTTAACTTGGCAATGCCCTGATACTTCAGGAGTATTAGCAAAAGTTTCTCAAAGCCTTTACCAGCACGGCGCTTTTATTACAGAAACCTCACAGTACAGCGATCCGTATACCTCGATTTTTTTCTCACGTATTGCATTTGATGACAGAAACTTAACGGTTTCAATTGCGCAATTCCGTCAAGCAATCGCTGAATTAGCCCAACCGCTTGCGATGAACTTTCAATTAAGAGAGCGTGACGATTTTCCAAATGTCGTTATAGCAGTATCTAAAGATGATCATTGCTTAGTGTCGTTGTTAACTAAAGTTAAAGCCGGTGTTTTACCGATTAATGTTGCTGCTGTGGTTTCAAACCATCAGGACTGCCAAGCCTTAGTTGATTGGCATAAAATTCCTTTTCATCACTTACCTATTTCCTCTTCAACAAAAGAGCAGCAAGAAAGTGAACTACAAGCCTTATTAATAAACTATAAAACAGACTTATTAGTGCTTGCGCGTTATATGCAAATTTTGTCTGATGATTTTTGTCAACAATGGCAAGGTCAAGCTATTAATATTCATCATTCTTTTTTACCCAGTTTTAAAGGCGCAAAACCATACCATCAAGCCCACCAACGTGGTGTAAAAGTGATTGGCGCAACCGCCCACTATATCACCAGTGACTTAGATGAAGGGCCCATTATTGTGCAAGAAGTTAAAGCAATTAACCATAGCCTGACAATAGAGCAAATGGTTCATAGTGGTCACGACATTGAAGCAACAGCATTGTCTCATGCGGTTAGGATGCATGCCGAGCAGCGCGTCTGTTTGAATCAGGGCAAAACAGTTATTTTACTTTAACGGTTAATTTATAACGAAAACGTACCATTTAAAGCAGCTAGTACGTGAGGTGCTTTACTGTTTTCATAGCCTATTTCTGCTACATTAAGGCATAACCTTTTGCCTTAATTAGTTGTATTTTTCGATGATCCACTACCAAATAACGCCTAAAAACTTAAACAGTCATTTATTTTCTGTTGCGCTTTCTTTTGCCACACAAGTGGGTAAAACTTACCATTTATCACTACCCGCTTGGTTACCTGGTAGCTATATGATCCGTGACTTTGCGAAAAACATTACTGAAATTAGCGCTTATAGCAGCGACCAAGAAACGACTCAACCTATTGAGGCGGTTACGCTAAATAAAACCGATAAGCAAACTTGGCAATTAACCGCAACAAGTGCCAACACCACGATATGTTATCAAATATTCGCTTTCGATTTATCGGTACGCACCGCTTATTTAGACAGTGAACGTGGCTTTTTTAATGGCAGTTCAACCTTTTTACAAGTGCAAGAGTTACCCGATGAACGCTGCCAGTTAACCATTGCATTACCACAAGACCTAGCAGCTAAAGCGTCTACACCATTAAATAGTTGGCGAGTTGCCACCGGCTTAACGCGCGCTAAAGGCACTGACAAATATCAGTTAGGTGATTATATTGCTAAAGACTATCACGAACTTATCGACTGCCCTGTTGCCATTGGTAACTTTGATGCTTTCGAGTTTGTGGTCGAAGGTGTTACTCACCACTTAGTCTTTACTAGCCAACATTTTGGTGATCGGGAACGCTTAAAAGCAGATATTGCTAAACTTTGCCAGCATCATATTAACTTATTTGGCGAGGCCCCTTTTAAAGAGTACTGGTTTATTACCCATTTGTTAGGCAGCGGTTTTGGTGGGCTTGAACATAAAAATTCGACTATTTTACAGGCAAGTCGCTTTGATTTACCTAACCCTAATAGACCTGATGAAACGTCTGAAAATTATCAAACTTTTCTAAGCTTATGTTCACACGAATATTTTCACGCGTGGAATGTGTGCCGTATTAAACCAAAAGAATTTATTCCCTACAACTTGCAACATGAAGTCCATACCAGACAACTATGGGCTTATGAAGGGATCACGTCTTATTATGATGATTTTTCATTGTTTCGCAGCGGATTGATCAGTTTTGAAGACTATTTACTGCAATTATCTAAGACAGCTACCCGAGTATACCGTGGCCAAGGCGAACTAAAACAAAGTGTCAGTGACTCCAGCTTTGATACTTGGACTAAGTTTTATCAACAAGGTCCCGATGGTGTTAATAATATTGTTAGTTATTACACTAAAGGCGCCTTAATTGCACTCTGGCTAGATTTAACTATTCGAGAAAAATCAGCAGGTGTCTACAGTTTAGATACCTTAATGCGTGAATTATGGATACATTTTGGTAGAACAAATATTGGCACTGGCGAGGAAGACTTTATAAATATCGCCAACATTCTCTGTAACGACGATATTACAGCGGATTTTCAAGCTTTACTTAATAATGCTCAACGTGTTGAGTTAGCACCGTTACTTAAGCAAGTAGGTATTGCCTTTACTGCTCGAAAGTTTAAAAAACTTAATAGCTTAGAAACTACTGATAATAACGCCTATGCTCCTTATATCGGTGCACAATATAGCGCGTTACCATTGGGCGTAAAAATCACTCAGGTTATCGAAAACGCTCCGGCAGCTCAAGCTGGTTTAGCGGTTAACGATATTTTACTTGCCGTAAATAATATAAAAGTGACTGAAAAATCCTTGCAGCAACTTGCTGACCATTTACCAGAAAATACTGAGCTAACCTGCCACTACTTCCGTGATGATCAATTAATGACCAGTCACCTTGTTTTCATTGATTCACCTCTGGCGGCCATAGCGATTACTGAGGTGGACAGAACGCTTAGCGAGAAATGGCGTTGTAAAAATTAACTGTAAATTTTTTGCCACAAAAAAGTTAAACGCTAGCGTAATTAAAAAAATCACAAACTAGTAACAAAAGTTACTTTATGTAAAGATAACCTTATTGCTTTCAAAAATAGAATATTAGAGGTTTAAAATGATCAAAATGAAACGAATTCACCACGTCGCTTATCGTTGTACGGATGCAAAAGTTACTGTTGATTGGTACAAAGAACATTTGAACATGGAACTGACGGTAGCCATTGCTGAAAATGAGGTACCGTCGACTAAAGCGCCAGACCCTTATATGCATATATTTTTAGATGCAGGCATGGGCAACGTTTTAGCCTTTTTTGAAATCCCTAATTCCCCAACCATGGGCCGAGATGAAAACACACCAACATGGGTACAGCATATTGCACTAGAAGTTGAAGATGTTGATGCACTTGTTGCCGCAAAAGAAGAGTTACAAAGTAAGGGGGTTGATGTCTTAGGCCCCGTTCATCATGGCGTATTTAAATCAATTTATTTCTTTGACCCGAGCGGGCATCGTTTAGAGTTGGCGGCAAATACTGGTACGGTTGAACAAATGAAAGAATTAAAAAGGGTCGCACCTTTAATGATTGAAGAGTGGGCAGTCACTAAAGTAGCGCCAAAGCACGCAGCTTGGTTACACGAATAAGGCTCTTTCGTCCCTCGCTAGCTCTCCAACGAGATACGATAAATATCACTAAGCTGAATATTTTTTTATCAGCTTAGTTTACTACCCTGACTTTTATTAGCAGTAAACCACCAATTAACTTCCTTGCATTGACTAGGCAAAATGAATAAATAATATCTATTTATTCATTTTACCTTATTCATTAAATAGGACATTAGTACATAAAACGAAAGATTTCGTATATAAAGCAAGCAAAATAAAGTACTACATTTATGATTTTACTTGTAAGACATTAGCCATAAATAAAGCTTATTACTATCATTCACTAAATTTAAAATCAATTAATACTATTTAAAAACAACACGTTAAACTTTACAATTTAATGAATTGTAAATAAATGTATATTTATAACTTGCGGCATTTATAAACTAAGGTAAAGTATTGTCCAGCTACTTTGTAGCCAAATAAAAATATGGATTGAATTGCACGGAAAGCCTTTAACCTTCTCTTAGTAGAATGTTACTTTTAAAGAATACGGATGATTAAGTTAATATCAGGATGATTGTTAATATTTAGGTCGATAGACCGATACGGACAGCCCAATAAAGTGTCAGGATGACCAATAAAAAATGAACCGAGTATTTAACGCAACATAAAAAATAATAATACGTTAAAGCTTATAAAGGGAATTGCTAATAGGTTAGGATAACCACTTAAAGTTTGATGAAAACGATGACTTGTTCATCGTTTTTTTATGCCTGAAAATTAATCATGAAAAACACTATCGCTGTTTCCTACAATATAACGTAAAATAGAAACATTGAACTTAAAAACGAAATTATTTTATGTCTCGTACCAAAAAATCTAGAAAGCAAGGCAATGGCCCTATCGGCGCTGTGAAAGATGATAAGAAAAAAGCCCTAGTTCCTGTTGATAGAAAACCAAAGAAAAAAACAGGAAAGCAAGCTGGCAACCGACAAAAAGAAGCTTTTGATGCAGGTAAAGAATCTCACCTACCTACAGAAAATAAAGATCCGCGCATTGGTAGTAAAAAACCAATAGATCTTGGCGGACCGATAAAAGCAGCGGTGCAACCTTTTAAAGCCAAAAACAAAGTAAAAGTAGATAACTCTCCAATTGCTGCTATTCGTGTTGTTGAAGCTGATACCTCATTGCAACAAGAACTATTCGCTATTGAAGAAGATAGCCGCTTGCAGAGTATTCTTGCCCAGCAAGATGAAGATATTTCGCTAAGTAACGAAGATGTTGATTACTTTAACGAGAAGATGGAACGTCATCAGCAATTACGTGAGATACTCGGCATAGAAGATGAAGATGACGATGAATCGCCTGAAACACTAAGTAAAGCAAAATCGGGTGATGATCTTTGGGACAAATTTGACAACAGCGACCTGTCAGAATTCGAGTAAGGCTTTATCATGTTTTCAAATCCTTGGATTTATGCAATTGTTGGCGCAGTAATTATTATTGCTGCGCTTACCTTTTATGCGGTGAAATTATTAAACCAACTAAAGGCGCAAACGGTTAAAATAAGACAGGCCGAGCAAGATAAAAAAATTGCCTTAGCGAAGCACGACAGTAAAATACTCAGTAGTGTCGTGATCATCGCCCACGCAATGAAAGAAGAGCAATGCGATATCGCTGAGGGTTGTTGGCGCTTAAGTGTATTGCTCGACTCTTTAAAATTGAGTACAGGTTTATCAGCAGAATTTCCTGCTGTCTTTGAACTTTATAATAAAATCAAACATATGCCTATTCTTGAAGCAAGAAAAAAACTTGCAAAAAATGAGCGTATGAAACTTGATTTTGAACGTATGAAAGCAGAAGGCGACTTATCTGCACAGATAAAAATTGATGTTACTTCTTTGCATCAATATGCTCAAGAACGTATCAGTGCTTTGGCAAGCTAACTTTTTTACCAAGTTAATCACGCTTTGTTGCGCTCGATCAATATCGTTAATGTTGGCATTGTTAAACTGTTACTTAGCATATACCCGTTACCATTCAACCTACATCTTGATTGATAGCGAGTATATAAGTAATGGCTAACTCGGTAACAACCAATGCAAGCAAATCAATTTTTTGACCCTAAATTACTGTCTAAATATAATACCAGTGGACCGAGATATACCTCTTATCCCACGGCATTAGAGTTTCATGATGAATTTTCTGAACAAGATTTCATTCAAGCAGTAAAAGATTCACCCAATCGTGAATTGTCTTTGTATGTACATATTCCCTTTTGCCATAGTCTTTGTTATTACTGCGGATGCAATAAAGTTATTACCCGCCACCGTGATAAAGCAGATACCTACTTAGAATTTTTAGCGGAAGAAATTAGTTCTCGTGCTGAATTTTTTACCGACTACACCGTTAAGCAGCTCCATTGGGGCGGTGGTACACCCAGTTTTTTAACCCATATCCAAATCACAAAATTAGTTTCTTTATTAAAAGAAAAATTCACTTTTGCTGAACATGTAGAAATGAGTATAGAAATTGATCCGCGTGAAATTGAAATGAACCTTGCTGAGCACCTCTTTGATTTAGGTTTTAATCGCCTAAGTATTGGCGTACAAGACATTGACAAAAAAGTACAAGAAACAATTAATCGTGTGCAATCAACCGAATTTATTAGCGACTTTATTGCCCATGCAAAGGCCGTGGGCTTCAAATCAATTAATATCGACTTGATCTATGGTTTGCCCCACCAAACTATAGAAACCTTTACAAAAACGCTTAACAAAGCCCATGAGATGGATGTAGACCGTATTTCATTGTTTAGCTATGCACATATTCCCAGCCGATTTGCTGCCCAACGTAAATTACGTGACGAATGGTTACCCAGCGTACAAGAAAAGTTTGCCTTAATGAAACTCGCCATCGAAAAACTTTGTGGCTTTGGCTACGATTTTATTGGGATGGATCACTTTGCTAAGCCTAATGACGAACTTTCTATTGCACAAAAAGAGGGTTCCCTGCATCGTAATTTTCAAGGTTATACCACTAAAGGTGGTTGTGACTTATTAGGATTAGGTGTTTCTTCTATTAGTAATATCGGTACAGCTTTCAGTCAAAACATTAAAGAATTGCAAGACTATTATAAAGCGATAGATACTAGAAAAAACGCTCAAGTGAAAGGGGTTAGTTTATCAACAGATGATGTGATCCGTGGCGAAGTTATTCGTGAATTAATGTGTAATTTATATATTGATAAACAACAGATCAGCAAAAAATACGACATTGATTTTGCAGAATATTTTGCTGAAGATTTACCTCTACTGAAAACATTTATCAGCGATGGTTTGGTTGAAAATACTGCTGAGTTTATTAAAGTAGATCAGAAAGCACGTTTATTGATTCGTAATATTTGTATGAGTTTTGATGCTTATATGAAACAGCACGTTAACCAACAGCGCTTCTCGCGGGTCATTTAAGCGGAACTCCCACCTTTATAAACAATAAATAATTATAAAGGTGAGAAATTTAATCAATTTTGCCTAAACTAAACTTGTGGCCAGCACTTGAAAAAATTAATTCAACACCTTTCTCTGTAACCACTTCTTGTGCTAAATCGGCCCATTGGTAATAAACATTACGGTGAACTTTTGCCAATAAGTTACGACGCACTAAAACATATAATTCGCCGTTAGCGTTCATCGTTAACGGATGGGTTTCATCAAGCACAAATTCATCATCTAGGTTGGTACTAACCGTCATTATTGATTTGTTATCATCTTGCCAAGCCCACTGCGTTAAAACAAAAGGGGCGTCTTCTACCAGAATTTTAACTTTTTCAACGGGTGTCACTAAAAAGTACTCGTCGCGATCACCGGCAACTTCTCTTAATAAAACCGAAGCAAAAAGTTTAACTAAAGATAGCCGTTTAAATATTGTGCCGCCATAAAACCAGTCACCATTACTTTTAACCTGTAAATCAATTTCTCCACAATACGGTGGGTTCCATGATTCTATCGGTGGTAAGTTTTTAGCTTTACCTGGCGTTAGCTTATTTAATTGTTCAGAAATTTTGTCTAGTGACATATATACCGCCAAATTATCCGTTGGATAGTAATTTTAAGACCTAAGGTAAAAATACAGTATGAGGAGACATTAGTAAAACAGCATCTAGAATTAACTTCATAACGAGGTAAAAATCCAGTTAAGTAAAATGTTGCGGATAAAACAGTTAAAAACAAAGATTTTTCTTGTCAATCTGCTTAAAAATGCAATATACTCTCCGCGCCTTATCACTGGGCACTTCAAGTAATATCAGTGGTGGCTATAGCTCAGTTGGTAGAGCCCCGGATTGTGATTCCGGTTGTCGAGGGTTCAAGTCCCTTTAGCCACCCCATTTTTTCTTCCCCATAAGTTAAAATATAAAACTACGAATAAATAATCGGTGATTAGCGCAGCTTGGTAGCGCACTTGGTTTGGGTCCAAGGGGTCGCAAGTTCGAATCTTGCATCACCGACCACTTTTAAATTAAATCCCCCCTTAGAATACACAATAAACTAACACTTCATAAAATCGCTCCGGTGCATATTCTGTGAGTATTTGAAGCTAATTAGGTCTAATTACTTACACGACTATCCAACTTACAGCTCATATCTTCAACATCGACCGGAACTGATTAACTTTGCCTGTTTAGGGCATTTACTGTCTGGTTCCTGTGCCTTTTACTGAAAAGTGAAATATAGACCTAAACGAAAAACACAAAAAAGTGCGCATTATAGACGTTAGTTACAGGTAGTACTTTAGGTCAAGAGTTAGCCAAAAGCTGACATTAGCTTTTGTATATTCTTAATCATATTTAGCAGAACACTAGCTAGGGCTTTCTGCTTGTCTGTGAGACGGATTTAAGAAAATCACTGACGTTGAATAACTATGAGTAGC
>NZ_VOLR01000021.1 GCF_007954355.1 Colwellia hornerae | reverse complement strand
TGCGAGGTCTTGAGCTAACTGATACTAATTGCCCGTGAGGCTTAACCATACAACACCCAAGTAGTTTTACTACGAAGTGTTTGTAAAAGACTGACACATTGCTGAAAAGCAATATCACGCACAACGTAAATTGAATAAGAAAACGCTTTTGTATTTATCACTCTAACGAGTAACAGCTTTCAAGATTGTAACCTTTTTGTCTAGCGACAATAGCACTGTGGCACCACCTGATCCCATTCCGAACTCAGAAGTGAAACGCAGTAGCGCCGATGGTAGTGTGGGAGTTCCCATGTGAGAGTAGGACATTGCTAGGCTTCTAATTAAGAGAAACCCGTAGCTGATGCTACGGGTTTTTTGCTTTCTGGCGTTTAAAAAAGACAAAACCCATAATTAGCATGCACTGATAACAAGGGTAGCGTGTCTTATATTAGTCATGCTGATGTCAGAGTAGGATATTTTGCTGTTTGTTCTATGATAAACCTATATCTTTTATTAGCTTAATAGTTACAATATTGAAAAAGTTTTAATAGGTCAGATTAATGCGCTACTTAATATGTTTATTTACCTCTGTATTGCTGTTTACATTTCAAGTGAATTCTTATGAATTCGTCCTTGAAAAATTACCAAGTATTAATAAACTTGGTGATTTCAAAGCAAGTGACTTATGTCAAGTGACTGAAAATACTAAGCTTTACATACAAGAGGTTACTAGTGATAAGTTTGCAGTACACCCAGGGACCGTATTTAATAATAAAATTAGCATCCAAAATGTTGAACAAACATTAGCGTTTATTTGTACAACTTATCGCGAGGACGTACGAGCAAAGCGACAAAGTCGTTTACACGATATAGCCTTTGTAAAAGAGAATTTTAATTTTTTTCGTTGGCTCCCTGATACACAGACAGCACAACTTATTGCAAATAAAAGTACCAATGAAGTTAAAAGTCGATTACTAAATAGTATTCCAAAAGATAAAATTTTTCTTACTAAATATTATACAAAATTATTAGATGCCAGTACCGTTAAAACCACAAAATATAATCAAGCTTTGTATGCCTTACCGACTGATGAGGTAGGCCTTTCATTAGAGCAAGCTGAAAACCAAAAACAGCAATTAATAAGGTATAGGTATACCCGACAAGATATTATGGCAGGAGCCCTATCAACAAATACAGCGGTTAAACCTTTAATTTGGTTATCTGAAGAAGCATTACATGATGTTTTGTTACAAGGTACTGGTGTGGTAAACGTTGGTGGAAAAGTTCGTTACTTTAATGTTCACCGTAATAACGGGATAGCTTATGATTATGCACTAGGAAAACGAGAGCAAGCAAGATATTGGTATTTTATTGAGGTCCCTAGCATTATGGGCTATGGCCAAAAGCAAGAGGATAAGATAGCGTTAAAATCCCAAGTAACCTTTGCTGGTAATGTAAAGCAGCTAGGGTTAGGTAAACTCTTTATGGTTAGCTATGACCGTAATAATGAAAATATATCACGGATTGGTGTCCTAGCTGATCAAGGTGGAGCGTTCGATGATAATTTATTCCAATTAGATATGTTAGTAGACAGCTACAAAGGTTGGAGTGATTATCACCAAGCTAATAAACATTTACCCGACTACGCTAAGGCTTGGTTAATTTTACTAAAGTAAATAAGGCTGATTAGGCAATAAAAAACAGCATTAGCGAGTCTTTTATCTAAAATGCTTGCTGTTATATCTTCAGGTGTAGCGTTTATACTAGGGTTGGCTGGTAGTCTATAGGGACATGATTCAGTACTTACTTTCTTTTAAGCTTATATTGATCATTCATGTAAACTGCACGGCGAAGACATTAACTACATTACAAACATAACATATATCGATGCTACCATTTATAGGATATAGCTTGTATTTAGTATAAACCTTGATCTTTATCAAACACAAACGAAAGACTTAATGATAATCGTTTGCATTAAGCTTTATTCATGTGTATTATCGCTTTAATTATAAAATACTCTCTCTAAAAACTTTAACGGACATGAACCCATGATGAAGAAAACCTTAATTGCTTCTGCACTTGTTGGCTTATTTGCTAGCACGGCTGTTACTGCAAATGACGATACAGAGGAATTACGTAAAGTTATTGCCCAGCAACAAGAAGTATTAAAGAGCTTAGAACAACGTTTAGATCAAACAGAACAGCGCTTAGAAGCAACTGCTGATCAGGTAGAATCTAGTAGTAGTACAACTGCATCTAACAAAACAACTATTGGTGGTTATGGCGAATTGCATTACAACAACTATAAAGATACTGACGCGAAAGTTGACTTTCATCGCTTCGTTTTATTTTTTGGCCATGAGTTCACCAATAAAATTCGCTTTTTCTCTGAATTCGAATTAGAACATAGCATTGCTGGTGAAGGACAAGATGGCGAAGTTGAGCTAGAACAAGCTTACGTTGAGTATGATTATAGCGATACTATTACTACCAAAACAGGCTTATTCTTGGTTCCGGTTGGCATAATAAACGAAACTCATGAGCCACCAACTTTTTACGGTGTTGAACGTAATGGTGTTGAAAAATATATTATTCCTGCTACGTGGTGGGAAGCCGGTGTTGCAGCTAACTTTAAGTTGGCGCCAGGTATAGCTGTTGATACCGCTATAACTAGTGGCTTAAACGTTGGGAATGACTACAAAATTAGAGGTGGACGTCAAAAAGTTTCTAACGCTTCGGCTGAAAATCTAGCTTACACCAGCCGTATAAAATATACCGCTATCCCTGGATTAGAGCTAGCTGCAACGGTACAGTTTCAAACAGATTTAGCCCAAAGTTCAGTCGGTGTTGATAAAGCCGCTGCGACATTAATCGAAGCCCATGCTATTTATCAAGTTGATAATTTTACCGTTCGTGCATTATATGCAACTTGGAATATTTACGGTAAAGAAGCTGAAGCATTAGGTCGAGATGAGCAAACAGGTTGGTATGTAGAACCTTCATATATGTTCAACGAACAACTAGGGGCTTTCGCCCGCTATGCTGAATATAATAACGAAGCAGGTTTTAGTTCTTCTAGTGCTGTCGAATCAAGCAGCGTCGGTATCAACTATTATTTACATGAAAACGTTGTACTAAAAGCTGATTATGAAGAATTGGGAGGTTCGAAAGACTCGCAAGGCTTTAACTTAGGCTTCGGCTACCAGTTTTAATAGGATTACTTATCGTAAACTTGCGTTAGGTCATATTACACATGGAAGTGAATGGGCATTATCTGCACATTCACTTTTATGTTTTAACAAATTTATTTATGCTAAAGGGTGACATGTGATTAAAATTATATTCACTTTATTGATTTTACTTAGCTTGCAAACAACGGTGTTTGCGAATGGTATTTATCAAACATCTAAGCAGTTTATTAGCAGTTCTTTTAATGGTGATTCACCAAAATCTAAAGCGCTATGGTTAACCGATCATGATAAAGTGGCAATCAGTGATATTATGAGTCATGAATATAATCGTTTACGCGTAAGGTACTGGCAGCAAGAAAATACCACAGTTTGGGTGCTTGAGGAAATAGGCAAAGAACAACCTATTACTATTGGTGTTCATATCAAAGATGAGCAGGTAGTGGACCTTAAAGTACTTGTTTATCGAGAGTCTCGTGGCGATGAAGTTCGACATGATTTTTTTACAGATCAATTTAAGTCGGCGTCATTGACCAAAGAAAACATGCTTAATCAACATATTGATGGTATAACAGGCGCAACCATGTCGGTACGAGCGCTTACTAAAGTTGCACGCTTGGCATTGTGGTTAAATAAAAAGGTAAAAGTTTAATTTTTTGCCAGTTATAAGTTTATTTAGATAGGTTTAACTCGCACCCCAATGATAAATAAAAAATCAGTACATTTAATACGTAATCGTCTTGTTCGTCATCTACGCAAATGGCACCGCCGACTGGGTATATTTGCTGCATTCTTCCTTATTTTTCTTTCTGTTTCTGGTATCGCTTTAAACCATACCACGTTGTTTTCTTTAGCACATCAATCAATTACCAGCTCGATACTGCTTAATCATTATGGAATTAAGTCCCCTAGTGATGTTCGTTTTTATCAACAAAAAGAATGGTTAGTCACTGACCAACTTATCTGGCTAGACGACAAAGTGGTTTTTCAAAGTGATGACCCTGTTATTGGTCTTAGTCGCTTTCAATCTTATTTTTTATTGGTTACCACAAAACAGCTTGTTATTTTTACTGACGAGGGGCTACTTGTTGATAAAATCGATAGTTCTAGTGACTTACCTGTTCCTATCTCAGCATTTAGCATTAACGGTGCACAGCTAATTTTAAATACTCCAGCGGGTTATTATCAAGGTGATAGTGATTTATTTGAGTGGCAAATGATCAGTACACTGGTCGAACCGTCTTGGATCGAAAGTGCTACGCTGACAGAGAATGAGTTAATCATGGCGAACAGCAAATTTCAATCGCAGTTTTTAAACTGGGAAAGAGTGATTCTTGATGCTCACTCTGGCCGATTATTTGGCAACTTTGGTGTTTGGTTTATGGACATTGTCGCTTTGATGCTAATTTTGCTTTCAGTGAGTGGTATTTATATTTGGTTAAAGTTTACCTATAAAAAACGTTAAAGATTAATTCTAGCTACTTTTCAAACACAGCACTTGTTGAGGTTAGAGCAGGATTGTCCTACTCATAACTTAGCTCTTGTTTAGCAAGTGTGCTTTACTCAATAACGTTAAGTAAAGCCGCTAACTCCTGTTGATACTTTTCTTTCTTGCTTTCAGTAAAGCCAACATGGGCACTAACTACTTTTCCTGAACGGTCAATGATGTAACTACTAGGCATGCCCTTTAATTTAAATTTGCGAGCGACTTTACCTTTTGGGTCATAAAATACAGTGAAATTTGCAGGAACTTCTGCCAAAAATTCTTCTGCTAAGGCTTTGTTGTTATCAACGTTAACACTGATAATAATTAAGCCTTGCTGTTTATATTGCGCTTGTATTTCGTTCATCCAGGGGAATGATTTTCGACAAGGCCCACACCAAGATGCCCAAAAATCTAAATAGATCACCTGTCCTTTGTGAGCAGCAATTAATTTATCAAAATTTTGTAAGACGTTTATTTGTGCGGTTGGCTCAGCAAAACTTACCGTTGTAAAACAGAGGCTAGTCAGGAAAGAGAACAACAATGGCATTAATTTTCTAGTATTCATAGTATTTTACTTAACAGAGTTTTTCTTATTAAAGCACGGATATTAAATTAGGTGAAGTGTGATAGTTATAAAACGATAATTGTATTTTTAATGATGAGTAAGGTAAATTGCAGGTAATATTTTACCTTTTAGACCAAATTATGAGAATATTTCTACAGACTAGCGCCTTGTTGATTGGTTTTATTTTATCATTAAGCATAGCGAATGCTTCAGCAGATAAAACCCTAGAACAACTAGAGCATGATAAGTGGCTTAAATTACGTTTTAGCGCTCAACATGAGCGCTTAATACCGATAGTTGCGGTTGCCGATATGTTTTTTGCTTGTGACCAAGCTAAAAATAGCGGTAATGCTAATTATCAAGTAAAGGAACTTGTTGAAGACATGGACCGTAATTTACTGGCTGAAAAATTAACAGCCTGCTTAGCGGGAGCAACAACAAAGTCTGATACTGCCTTGAATTATGGTTTGCAAGGCTGTTTTTCTGAGCAATTATCAAGTTTACCGGCGCAGCAGAAATTAGAAAGAATGGCGATGGTAACAGCAAGTATTTCAACTTTAAGCCGAGAAGAAAGACAAAAAAGCTTTACTCGTTGTGTAACCGATCAAAGTATTAGCTATTTAAAGTAATTGCAGAACAATTAGTTAAAGGTAAGGGCACAAAGTTAAGTGCTCCCCCTCTTAATTCAATAAGTTAGCTGGCGAAAACTGGTCGGTTAATAACTTAGTGTTTTCGGGCCAATCTTGCTCGATACTGATGGGTGTCATTTGTTGGCTGATCTTTAATAAATCAATATTGAAAGGTGTTAAACGTGATTGTAATTTTTTTGCTCGCTGATTAATTAATTCAATACTAGGCAGTTTTCCTTTGGCAGCTAAGATAATGCGATTACTATTTTTATAGTTACGTACATTGTAAAAATCGCCAAATACTTCTTTATAAGTAGCCGATTCATGTGCATATAAATCACTGATTGAAAAAGTATTAGCGCTCAATACACCTTCGGGACTAAGTAAATCTTTAGCTTCTTGTAAAAACTCTTGCGTTAATAAGTGTTCAGGAATGTAATCACCGTTAAACGCATCAAGAATTATCCAATCGTATTGTTGTTTTCTGATCAGCGCGCGTTTAATAAAAATTCTGCCATCTTGTATGACTGATGAAACAGCTTGGTTTTCGAGAAAACCAAAATATTGCCGAGCAACTTTTACAACGGCAGGGTCTATTTCAACATTGGTAATTTTACTGGTTGGGTAAAGTTGTTGTAGGATGTTTGACATAGTTCCGCCACCTAAACCAACAATAAGAATACTTTTGGGCTGCTCAATTAATAACAAACCGGAAAAGAGTAATTTTGTATAATTAAAGACTAAACGTTGAGGGGCCGTTTTATAAAAGCAGCTTTGATTTGTTTTAGTTGTTCTAACATTGAATTTCAAACAACGTAAATCACCTTGATCATCAACCAATATATTACGATATAACGAACGCTCTTGGTGAACAACTTCCGCGTTGCTACTATTAACAAAGAGAAAAATCAGGATAAAAATAGTTAACATTGAATAATTAAGTTTACTCATTTACAACACCTACTGTACTGAAGCTAACCGATTTTACCGATTTATTTAAGACAATCGCAATCAGCCCTAATAACGCTAATATCGAACTAAACACCATAATAATACTATTCACTTCAAAAAAGAGCACCAGATAAAATGAAGTAAGAATAGTGCCTAAGGCGCTGCCTAGTGTGGAAACAAAGTATAGTTTTCCCGCGATTTGACCGCTCTTATCTCGATCCGTTACTAATAAGCGGACCGAGTAAGGGGAGATCATCCCTAAAATAATCGTGGGTATAAAGAAGAGCGCGGCACAGGCGAGTAAAGAACCATAGCGAGAATCTTCAATATTCAAGAAGATGACTTCCATTATTGTTGTTGACCATAATGCAACGGGTAAGATGGTAATGCCTGCTAATACAAAAATAACACCATATTTTTTCAAAGAAGCATTTTGTGTCGACAGCTTACCACCAGCCAAGTAGCCAAACGATAAACTCAGCATAAACACGGTAATTATACTGCCCCAGATATGAACACTACTGCCAAAAAAAGGCGCAAGTATTCTGCCGCCTAACAGTTCAATGCCCATGATGCAAAAGCCACTACAAAAAGCGAGTAGGTAAATGAATGGGTTTTGCCACTTAGGTTGTGTTTGTTGCTCGGTCATTTAATGCTTATCTATAGTTTTTGTAGTAAGTATTTCTATCTTAACGACAAAAGGCGCGATATACCAAGTCAATTTGGTGTCGCGCCTTTTTTGTTTGTTAATCCTTATTTTCGTTTTTTAGCGGATTGCTTATCGAGTAACGGCTTTAAGAAACGAGCGGTATGTGATGTTTTGTGTTTGGCAACATCTTCTGGTGTACCAGATACCAATATTTCTCCACCACCAGAGCCACCCTCAGGGCCTAAATCAATGATCCAATCGGCTGTTTTTATCACATCTAAGTTATGCTCTATCACCACAACTGTATTGCCATGGTCACGTAAACGATGAATAACATGCATTAGTTGTTTAATGTCGTGAAAATGCAAACCTGTGGTGGGTTCATCAAGAATATAAAGCGTTTTACCGGTGTCACGTTTTGATAGCTCTTTTGATAATTTAACCCGTTGCGCTTCACCGCCTGAAAGGGTAGTCGCCGATTGACCTAATTTAATGTAGCTCAGCCCAACATCCATTAATGTTTGTAATTTACGATTAATAGCAGGTATCGGCGAAAAAAAGGTTAACGCATCTTCAATGGTCATATCTAGCACTTCATGAATGCTCTTGCCTTTGTATTTTACTTCTAACGTTTCGCGATTATAACGTTTTGATTTACATGCATCACAAGGCACGTAAACGTCAGGTAAGAAATGCATTTCAACTTTGATTAAACCATCACCCTGACAAGCTTCACAACGTCCGCCTTTAACATTAAAGCTAAAGCGTCCCGGTTTATAACCTCTTGAACGTGACTCTTGGGTCGCGGCAAAAATTTCACGAATAGCGGTAAATATACCGGTATAGGTTGCAGGATTTGAACGGGGTGTTCTGCCAATGGGGCTTTGGTCAATATCGATGACTTTATCAAGTAAGTCTAAACCAATAATTTCTTTATGTGGTGCCGGTTCCTGTGTCGTTGCGCCATTTAAAGCAATGTGAGCAAGTTTAAAGAGGGTATCGTTAATCAAGGTCGATTTTCCTGAACCAGAAACACCAGTCACACAAGTCATTAGACCATTGGGGATGACTAAATCAACATTCTTTAAATTATTACCGGTAGCACCTTTTAGTTCAACAACATTGTTTTTATCAAAGGGAACACGAACTTTTGGTATCTCTATGCCTTCTCGCCCTGAAAGGTATTGACCTGTTAGCGAGTTTTTACAGGCTAAAATGTCATTAACATCACCTTGAGCAATGATTTCACCACCATGAACACCGGCCCCTGGGCCAATATCAATAACATAATCTGCGGCACGAATAGCGTCTTCATCATGTTCAACCACAATCACGGTATTGCCCAAATCGCGTAAATGGATCAAGGTTTTTAATAAACGTTCATTATCGCGTTGATGTAAGCCAATTGATGGTTCGTCTAGCACATACATTACACCAACTAACCCCGCACCTATTTGGCTCGCTAAACGAATACGTTGTGCTTCACCCCCTGATAAGGTGCCAGCAGCGCGTGATAAATTAAGGTAATTCAAGCCAACGTTAACTAAAAAGCCTAAGCGTTCACAAACTTCCTTAAGAATTTTTTCGGCAATTTGTGCTTTCTGTCCCGATAAATTTAAGTTTTCGAAAAAGGCTAGCGCGTCAGAAATAGATAGCTCGGCAATATCAGTTAGTGGGGTATTAGCAATAAAAACATTGCGCGCTTCAAGACGCAAACGACTGCCATTGCAATCAGGACAATGTTGGCTATTTAGGTATTTTGATAATTCGTCACGAACGGCATTGGATTCTGTTTCGCGGAAACGGCGCTCCATATTATTAATTATACCTTCAAACGGGTGCTTACGAATAACGACATCACCACGGTCGTTCATATATTTGAATTCAATTTCTTGCTTACCACTACCGCGGAGGATTAGGTCTTGGTCACTCTTGGATAATTTTTCAAAAGGTTTATCAAGGGCAAATTTATAATGGTCAGAAAGTGCTTGTAGCATTTGAAAATAGTAAAAATTACGTTTGTCCCAGCCACGAATTGCACCACCGGCTAAACTCAATTCAGGGTTAGTGATAACCCGAGCAGAGTCAAAAAACTGTTGATTACCTAAACCATCACAGGTTTTACAAGCACCGGCTGGGTTATTGAATGAGAATAGACGAGGCTCTAACTCCTGCATGCTATAACCACACTTTGAACAGGCAAAATTAGCTGAAAAAATTAATTCTTCACGGTCAGGTTCATCCATAAAGGCAACTTTAGCGGTACCAGCGGTTAAGCCTAATGCAGTTTCAAATGACTCGGACAAGCGAAGTTGAATATCGTCTCTTACTTTTAAGCGGTCAACAACCACTTCAATGGTATGCTTTTTGTGAAGCTCTAGCGTTGGAGGATCTGATAAGTCACAGACCTCGCCATCGATTCTAGCGCGAATATAGCCTTGTGCTGCCAGGTTGTCGAGTAACTTTACATGCTCACCTTTTCGACCTTGCAATACAGGTGCAAGTACCATGACTTTAGTACCTTCTTCAAGCGCTAAAACCTTATCGACCATTTGTGAATTTGTTTGTGCCGCTAAAGGCTGATGATGAGTTGGGCAACGTGGCTCGCCCACACGGGCGTAAAGCAATCGTAAGTAATCGTAAATTTCGGTGATAGTACCCACAGTAGAGCGGGGATTATGAGATGTTGATTTCTGTTCGATAGAGATTGCCGGCGATAAGCCCTCGATATGATCAACATCAGGCTTTTCCATCATTGATAAAAATTGGCGCGCGTAAGCGGAAAGTGACTCGACATAGCGTCGCTGTCCTTCTGCATATAAAGTATCAAAAGCGAGTGAAGACTTACCTGAGCCCGAAAGTCCGGTAATAACGACTAATTTTTCTCTGGGAATATCTAAGCTGATGTTTTTAAGGTTATGCGTTCTAGCGCCACGTACTTCAATATTTTTCATAAATATCCACTCTAATAAATTACTCCGAATGTGAACAAACCCAATAGATTCGCTATCGCTATTCCACGTAAAGTTTGAACCAAGGATTATTGCATAATTACTTGGCAATAATCAGTAATAATCTCTGTTTTTGTTCAGGACTTTGTCGTGCTACTATAGCGCGAATTTTCGCTTTTTTATGACACGTTAGATAGAGAGCCCCATGAGTACGACAGGTTTAAACAGTATTGAGAAAAAAGCCGCATTTTCTTTAGCCGCCGTTTTTGGCTTACGTATGCTTGGGCTTTTTATGATTTTGCCAGTATTTGCTATTTATGGCGAACAACTGATCGGCTTTAGTCCTATTTGGATAGGCTTAGCCATTGGAGCATATGGCCTAACTCAAGCCATGCTACAAATACCTATGGGGATATTGTCTGATAAATACGGCAGAAAACCGATTATTTTAATTGGCTTAGTTATTTTCTTTTTGGGTAGTGTTGTCGCTGCGATGTCTGACACGATTTATGGTGTTGTTTTTGGCCGTGCATTACAAGGAACCGGCGCTATTGCCAGTGCGGTATTAGCATTGGCCGCAGATTTGAGTCGAGAAGAACAACGACCGAAAGTGATGGCAACTATTGGTATGTTTATTGGCTTATCATTTACTCTCGCTATGGTTTTTGGCCCTATAGTAGCGCAAGCGTTTGGTCTTAGTGGTTTGTTTTGGTTTACCGCAATATTAACCATTTTAGCCATGGTTATGATTCAGTTCATGGTACCAAATTCAGTAAATAAAGCGCCCAAGGGCGATAGTGTCGCCTTACCAGAGCAACTCAGTAAGCTGATTCGTAACCCTGAACTGTCGCGTTTAAATTGGGGGGTATTTATTCTTCATATGGCCTTAACGGCTTGTTTCATTACTTTACCTAAACAGTTTGTTGCTAGTGGTTTAGCGCTAGAGCAGCATTGGCAATTGTATTTACCTGCATTGTTAGGCTCTTTCTTTTTGATGGTACCTTTTATGATCATTGCGATTAAAAAGCAAAAAGAAAAACAGATGTTTTCGGCGGCTATTTTATTACTGGCAGCTGCGTTACTGCTGTTGTGGTATTTACCGCTTGGTTTTTGGACGTTAGTGTTATTGGTGGTGATGTTTTTTACTGCCTTTAATTATTTAGAAGCAACCATGCCGTCTATTTTGTCACGCATTGCCCCTGCTGGCGTAAAAGGCAGCGTAATGGGCATTTACTCTAGTAGTCAATTTTTAGGTGCTTTTACCGGTGGTATTATTGGCGGTATCATTGCCAGCCAATTTGGAGAACAAGCGATATTTTTAGTCATGTCCTTGATCACTTTATTATGGTTTTTCGGTGCAATAAGCATGAAACCACTGCAAAAATCAAAAAGTTATACCTTTACGACAAGTATTGATTGTGAAGAAAAAGCCAATGAAGTCGCGGAAAAATTAATTGAGTTACCTGGGGTTATTGAAGCGATATTGGTGCAAGAAGAATCGGTAGTTTACCTCAAGGTTGATGAGAAAGTAGTGAACTTGGCTGATATCAAAGCGGCCTTGAATCCCTAGTCATAAAGCTTACCCTGAACTTGCTTGCATCCATGTAGGCAAGTTCAGCAGCTAAAAATCGTTTAACCTCTAGCTATTAATACACGGCAATGACCTCGTGGTATTGTTTATTAGTGCCGATTAGTAACGCAACGTCATCATCAATAAACTTACCCATTAATGCCATTGCCATCGGTGAGTTTGGTGTAATAACGGTATAGGGTTTTCTATTTAATACACCTCGAAAACCTCCTGCTGCCGGCGCAATAAAAAACCATTTATCTCCGCATTTTTCTTGTGTTATTTGTACTAAGGCGCCTAAAGAGATCGGCATTTTCTTATCAAAGTCGTGAATAACAAATTGTTCAATCGCTTGTTCGGCTTGTTGAATATCATGGACCCGTCGAGATTGTCCTTCAGCTAAATAACTTGCCTCTATGGCAAGTGTGTCGTATTGCGTTTCTGCTACTGACTGATCATCAGTGGCGGCTAAATGAGCATTATTTGCTGCCGTTTTTATCGCGAATAACTCTGCTGATAAATAAGCAAGGATATCGTTAATTATTTTCTGTTTTTTCATCATACTCAGCATACTAGCTTGAAATTTTTAGTAAATATATTTTTGATCTGACAGCTGTCAAAATAGTACTTGAATTTATCGTTATAAACGTCTACTTTATAATGATAATAACTGGTTTGACCATAAAAATAATCCCGAAAAAGTGAACTACTATGACAACTAACACAGCCAATAGCGCCTTTCCTAACTTATTAGCCCCATTAGATTTGGGTTTTACCACCTTAGCAAATCGTACTCTGATGGGCTCAATGCACACTGGGCTTGAAGAAGAAAAAGGTGGCTTTGATAAGTTGGCCGCCTTTTATCAAGCACGAGCTAAAGGTGGTGTTGGCTTAATTGTTACCGGTGGTATTAGCCCAAACGCACGCGGGCGTTTAACGCCTATGGGTTGTGAGCTCAGTAAATTTTGGCACGTTGCTAAGCATAAAAAAATTACTGACGCGGTTCATCAATATCCAACAAAAATTTGTTTGCAGTTGTTGCACGCTGGTCGTTATTCTTATCATCCATTTAGCTTTGCGCCAAGTAAAGTAAAGTCACCGATAAACCCTTTTACACCATCTGCGATGTCAGTTCGTCAAATTAAAGGCACCATTAAAGACTTTGCTTATTCGGCTTTATTAGCAAAAAGAGCGGGTTATGATGGCGTTGAAATTATGGGTTCTGAAGGTTATTTACTTAATCAATTTTCATGTGTCCGTGTTAATAAAAGAACTGATGAGTGGGGGGGATGCGTTGAAAACCGTATGCGTTTAGCCATTGAAATCATAAAAGCGGTAAGAGAAAAAGTGGGTAAAGAGTTTATCCTTATTTTCCGCTTATCGATGCTAGATCTAGTTGACGGCGGTAACAGTTGGGCAGACGTAGTCACCATGGCAAAAGCTGTTGAAGCGGCTGGCGCGACATTAATTAATACCGGTATTGGTTGGCATGAAGCCCGCATACCAACAATTACTACTTCAGTGCCTCGTGCTGCATTTACTTGGATCACCGAGAAAATGAAGCAAGAAGTTTCTATCCCTTTGGTGGCAACTAACCGCATAAATACCCCTGAGATCGCTGAAGAAGTTTTATCATCAGGGCAAGCCGACATGGTATCAATGGCGCGACCATTTTTAGCGGATGCGGAATTTGTTCAAAAAGCGATGGAAAATAAAAGTGATGAAATTAACACCTGTATCGGTTGTAACCAAGCGTGTTTAGACCATGTTTTTCAGCAACAACGGGCTTCTTGTTTAGTTAACCCTACGGCGTGTTATGAAACGGAACTGACCTTTGCTAAAGCGACAAAAAATAAACGGATAGCTGTCGTTGGCGCAGGTCCTGCTGGTTTAGCCTTTAGTGTCTATGCGGCACAACGAGGCCATAAAATTGAAATTTTTGACCGTGCTAGCGAAATTGGTGGTCAGTTTAACTTTGCTAAGCAAGTACCGGGCAAAGAAGAGTTTTATGAAACGATTAGGTATTTTAATAAGCAAATTAGCTTACTTGATATTAAATTGCATTTATCCACCGAAGCAACTGCCGAAACATTAGTACAAGCTGGCTTTGATGAAATAGTCGTTGCAACGGGCATTTTACCAAGAAAACTCGATATAGAAGGTATTGAGCATGAAAAAGTAAAAAACTATTTAGATGTATTACGTGATAAACAACCGATAGGCCAAAATGTTGCCATTATTGGCGCTGGTGGTATCGGCTTTGATGTTGCGGTCTACTTAGCTGAAGAGCATGAAGAAAGTCCGCTAGTGAATAATAAAGAAAAATGGTTAAAGAGCTGGGGCGTAGATCAAAGCTATCAAAGTAATGGCGCTTTGCTGGACAAGTCGGCAGGGGAGCCTAATGAAAAAACATCACGAAATATTCACCTATTACAAAGGAAGTCGACTAAGGTCGGTGCAGGCCTAGGAAAAACAACCGGTTGGATCCACAGAGCGACCTTAAAAAACAATGGCGTAAAAATGTTAGCCGGGGTCAGTTATAAGAAAATAGACGATGCGGGTTTAACCATTGAAATTGACGGTATACAACAAGTGCTAGATGTTGATCATGTTATTATTTGTGCTGGGCAAGAATCACAACGTGGTTTATACCATAAATTAGAAAGCATCAAAGGCGCGGAACAAGGACTACACTTAATTGGTGGCGCTAAAGTGGCTGCTGAATTAGATGCGAAAAGAGCGATCCGCCAAGCAGCGGAGCTGGCAGCTGTTATTTAATATTAAGTGTTTGCCGACGGGTGGAAGATATAAATAATAATTGAAAGAAAGCAACTCCCTTTATGGTCAACTGTTATGCTTAGCTACATTCGCATAACGTTGACCTATAAAAATAAGAGTAATTATGTCTGCATTTCTTAAACCTGCAATCTCACTTTCTAATGCTTTACGTTTTAAAGCGAAATTTATCCTTTTAGCCGGTATGTTTTTTCTGCCTGTTTTCCTGGGATCATGGTGGATAGTTCAAGAGCAAAGTGCTTTGATAACCCAGCATGAAGAGCAATTAATTGGGCTAACACAAATACAGCAAGCTGTAACACTAGAGCAAGCGATAGCCGATAGTCGCCTTCAGCAAGTTCACTCGAGTGCTGTTACCAATAAAATTTCACAATTAACTTTACCTACTGATATTTCAAGCTCTGGATTACTACAGGCTTGGCAAAGCTTACTCGACAATAAAGACACTTTTCAAACAGAAGGTTACCAAACGATTTACGAGCAAAGCTTATCGATTCGAGAACGCCTTGCTGCTTTGAGTGGCTTATCCAGAGAAAATGATGCGATAGCCTTTTATTTAGCTGAGGCAAGTAGCCAACGAATTCCCGCCTTATTAGAATATTTAAAAAGGACTGAATCAATCAGTGCTCAAATTATTAGCAATGGCTTTGATGCAGAAAATTACACCTTAGTTGTCGCGCTTGATAAGCGCCTGGATGAATTACAAGTACAACTCGATAAAACTACCCTTCAGCTTAAGCGTGTTGCTCATGATGAATTATCGCGGTATTTACCTAAACACGTTGATTTTAATCTGCAACTTGATAAATATCAGCAAACGTTACATCAACAAATGATTGACCCAGATAGAATATCGTTAAATCAACAGCAAAACACTCAGTTAGCCGGTACTGTTTATCAATTAACGGAAAGCTTATTAAAAACCAGTGATAGTCTGCTATTAACAAGAATTCATACGCTAACGAATAAGAGTAAGCAAACGCTTTGGATTTTAGCGATAGTATTAATGGTTGTTATTGTGGTGATCGGTTATTTACTGATGGGGATTTATTATTCATTAATTCATAATGTTAACGCGATAAACCAAGCTGCCGAGCATTTAGGTAGCGGCAATTTTTCTCAAAAGTTAAGGATTAACGCTGCTGACGAACTGGGTGATATTGCTAAAAACTTCAGTCAAATGCAAAGAAAAATACATCAGTTACTTGCTATCTTTAGTGATGACATTAGTAAATTACGCGCATCAGCAAACAATATTCATCAACTTACCGATCATATGAAAAAGAGTATTGCCCAACAACAGCTCAATACACACAATGTCGTGCAGTCTATTAATGAAGTCAGTGGTTCTGCACAGGTGATTTTCGACAATACGGCGGCGACACTGCAATTAACTGAACAAACCAGCGAGCACGCTAATCAAGGCCGTAATATTATCAGTGACACGGCACAAGCCATTAATAATATTTCAGAGGAGGTTAATACGTCGGCAGGCATTATTGATGAATTGGCAGGGTATAGTCATGACATTGGTCAGTTTGTTAACGTCATAAAAGAAATAGCCGATCAAACCAATTTGCTGGCACTTAATGCCGCTATTGAAGCGGCTCGTGCTGGAGAGCAAGGGCGTGGTTTTGCTGTTGTTGCTGACGAGGTTAGAACGTTAGCCAGTCGTACTCAAGATTCTACCGCCGAAATTCAACGTATTATTGCCTTGTTGCAATCAGGCACCAGTCGCTCTGTTGAAGCTATGCATCAAGGTGTTGTTATGGCTAAACAAGGTGTTGAGAAAACAACGCTGGTCAAAACCACTTTTACAGAAGTTACCCATAATGTTGACGAAATTGTTGGTGCAACCTTGCAAATATCAACTGCGGTTAATCAACAAGGTGTTATGGTTAAAGAAATGGCAAAAAATACCCAAAGTATTGCCCAAGACGCAGACTTAGTGATGCAATCAGCAAAAGATGCAGCTGGCGCAGGTGAAAACTTATTAACACTGGCCGACCACCTTACTCAGCAACTGTCGCAATTTAAACTCGATGACTTATCGAAATAAAGTGACTGTTTGAACAAATAAGGTATTATTGCCCGTTAAACCAATGTGTTCATAAATTAAGTGGATTTCCTGAATGAATAAAGTATTAGCGGGTATTCCTCTTTTAGCTGAAAATATTACTGTGCTGTCAAGCGCAAAACAATATGCTACGGCCTTAATTCGATTAATCGAAAGTGCGCAATCACGTATTTATATCACTGCATTATATTTACAAAATGATGCGGCTGGTCAGCAAGTGTTACATGCACTACATAAAGCAAAGCAAGGTAACCCTCATTTAGATATTAAAGTGTTTGTTGATTTTCATCGCGCGCAAAGGGGCTTAATTGGTGATAAATCAGGGCAAGGTAATCGTGATTTTTATCTTGAAGTCGCCTCACAATACAGTGAAAGTATTGCCGTTTACGGTGTGCCGGTTAAACGTAAAGAGTTGATGGGCGTTTGGCATTTTAAAGGTATGATTTTCGATAATACTTTACTTTATACAGGGGCAAGTATTAATGATATTTATTTGCACCAAGATGAAAAATATCGTTTAGACCGTTATTATCAAATTCAATCACCAGCGTTGTGCGAAAGTTTTTGTCAATTCCTTCAACAAACCTTTGTTAAAAGTGAATTTGCACCGCAATTAAATGTGGCGACTTTACCCAATAAATTACAAATAAAAAATAAAATATCTAAGCTAAAAGCGCTATTAAAAACAGTACGTTTTAACTTTTATGCTCAACAGCCTGAATCTTCAGCAGAAGAGTTATCTGTTGTGCCGCTGATTGGTTTTGGCCGCAGAAAAAACCAACTTAATCAACAGATACGTGAAACTATTCGCTTATCAAAGAAAAATTTACTCATTTTTACGCCCTATTTTAATTTACCAAAACCGGTTATGCGAGATCTACGCTCAGCGCTAAAGCGTGGCGTTGAAGTCACTATTATTATTGGTGATAAAAAAGCTAACGACTTTTTTATTGCGGATGAAGATAAGTTTTCGACGATAGGTATTATTCCTTATATTTATGAAACGTTATTAAAAGCATTTTTGAAAAGACAACAAAAATACATTGATAGCAAGCTATTGAACGTTCGCTTATGGCAACACGAAAGTAATAGTTTTCATTTGAAAGGCATAGTTGCTGATGAGCGCTGGCATATCTTGACCGGCAATAATCTTAACCCACGGGCTTGGGGCTTAGATCTAGAAAATGGTTTATTAATTGATGATGCCAAGCAAAAATTATTGCCTACGCTCACAGAAGAACTCACCGTTATTAATCAACATACGCAATTAATTACCAGTTACTTGCAACTCGAATCCCAAGATCAATACCCAGAAAAACCTAAAAAATTGTTAAAAAAATTAAGAATGGCTCAAATAGACCGTTTATTGAAACTATTTTTATAAGTAAATTGATGATAGTCGCTCACTTCAGTATGTAATCGGCATGATGAAGTGAAACGGCTATGAACTTGCTAAGGTTGTGGGGTGTAAATTTTATCTGCGGGATTAAATAGCATCCATGAAGTTAACACATACTTGTCGGACGATACCGGTACATTGCCTCTGTGAGTGTGAGTGAAGCCACAAGGAGCAATCACCATAGTGCCAGCTTTTGGCCTAACACTTTTTTCTTGATAGAAAAAATCAGTTTCACCACCTTCTTCGACATCATTTAAATAAATAAGAAAAAGCAAGTTTCTGTGCAAGGCATTATTATCACCAAGCTGTGGAAATATTTCAGAATGCCAATAATTATAATTGCCTTTACCCTGTAAATACTTTTGGGCATTAATTGGTGCGAGCCTAAATAAATATTGTATTAAATTGACCAAATTAGGCCGACCTACCTCTTCAAAATTATCAGCGGTAAGTTGTACGGGTTGCTTTGTTACGGGGTGCTGTACGGTTAAAGAAATACTGCTGATCAAGCTAAAGTAGTATTTGTTAACATACTCAGTGATATGAGTGATGCAGGCCTGTAAAATAGTTTCCAGTGCGGGTTGAAATTCAGCATGCTGATTTAAATAAATATCCTGGCTAATTTTTTTACTGGTATCGACACCACCTCCGGTACGTCCTTGGTTTTTATGTGGACTCCCTTCAAAATCATCAATGAATTTTTTACAAAACTCTTGAGAAAGGGCGTTGGGGTATAGTTCAATAAAATCAGTCATAGTTTTGATAAGCTTCAATAAATATTGGCAATGAAAATACCATAGCAGTAGCTTATATTCTATTAACTTCGCTTGTACACTTCACCACAATGAAAAAGTATGTAAAATAACATCACTTAAAATCTGTGGGAAACGTTTATGTTCAGTGAAAAATTAATGCCAAGATTTAGCGATACCGATGCGCTAGGCCATATAAACAACACCTTGTTACCGGTGTGGTTTGAAGGAGCGAGAGATCCGGTCTTTCGATTTTTTATGCCTGCGTTAGATACAAAAAATTGGCAGTTAATTCTGGCTAAAATTGATGTGGAATTCCATGCTCAGCTTTACTATGGTGAAGAAATTGAAATACGCACCTATATAGGTCGTATAGGTGGATCATCGTTTACTGTCTACCAAGAAGCGTGGCAAAAAAGCACAAAATGTGCGTCAGGTACTGCAGTTATGGTTCACTTTTGTTTTGAAAATCAATCGTCTTTAAAAATACCTGAGCAGATAAAAATAGAAATGAAAGCTCACCTTTTTACAGAAGAATAATGTCTGTTTAAAATAATCAAAAAATAAACTTAAAAATGCACTGAAACTCAAAGAAATTTTTTACTCACAGTGATAGAATAATTGCCACTTTTTAAAATTGCATCGATGAATTAATTTATGTTTGTCGATAACGTAAATCAGTAAATAAAATATTTACGCACAAAGATAGGATTTTTTCATGGCCGGTGTTAATAAAGTAATCATTTTAGGTAATTTAGGTAAAGACCCAGAAGTACGTTTTATGCCTAACGGTGGCGGCGTTGCTAATCTTACTATTGCAACTTCTGAAACCTGGAAAGATAAGCAAACTGGCGAGCAGAAAGAAAAAACAGAATGGCATCGTGTTGTTATGTTTGGAAAATTAGCTGAAATTGCTGGCGAATACCTTAAAAAAGGTTCGAAAGTTTATATCGAAGGTTCATTACAAACACGTAAGTGGGCAAACCAACAAGGCCAAGATCAGTACACCACTGAAATTGTTGTACAAGGCTTTAATGGTTCTATGCAAATGCTTGACTCGCGTGGTCAAGGTTCTGGTGGTCAGTCACCTGGTTTCTCTGGTCAATCCTCACAGCAGCAGGGTGGATTTTCTGGGCAATCATCACAGCAGGCACCACAACAAGCACCACAGCAACAAGGCGGCTACTCTCAGCAAGCGCCACAACAAAGCCAGCAACCCGCTTATAAACCAGCACAGCAGCAGCAAGGTGGCTTCAATGCACCACAGCAGCAAGGTGGTTATTCACAGCAAGCACCACAGCAGCAAGGTGGCTTTGCAAATCAAGGACAACAACAAAAGCAATCTGCTCCTAAAGTTAACCCTCAAGAGCCAACGATTGATTTTGATGATGATATCCCGTTTTAGGAAACGTATAATATTAAAGTGTCAATTTAGATACTAGAACTCAATCAAACCCAACGTAACTGTTGGGTTTTTTGTTTTTAGCCTAAAATTTTTATTATTGTTGTAGAAGCTAAATAAAGATCAAAACAAAAATCCTATTCAAGCCTACTTATGCCGTTGAGTACAAATGTGCTTTTGTGAATAAAGATAGAAACAAATGTTGCAGTAAGCTTTATCTATTAAAAAAACACTCCAAATAAAGTTGGAACCTGTCTTCAACTGCCATAATTGAACCTTAATAATAATTCGAAACACATCATGAAATAACTGTGTTAACGTATTCTGCGAGCGCTTAGTGGACATAACGGGTTGAAAAACTTAATGTCTTCTTAGAGCGATAGGCGGTCAGTCAATACATGTTGAATAGCAATAGCAAAAAGGAATTTATATGATTCGGTTTATCATCACTTTACTGGTAATCCTTTCTCCGTACACACAAGCAAATGACGATTACCTAAAAGTCCTCAATCAATTCAAATCTGCTTGCCTAGAAAAACCCTACTCATCATGCATAAACATGCTAAAAGGAACAACTGAAGCGAGACAGTTATTAGCGAATACTTTGAAATTAATGGTTCTTAACAAAGAGTTTTCAGCTTTATATGTTTCCACATACGGTGAAGAAGCTTTTATTGAGTTCAACGATGCTTTTAAGTTCAACACCTCTTCTATCGATCTAAGTGATTATAATTTAAAATCAACAAGTAACACGCAATTTACTTTAAAGGATGTTGAAGGGAATACACTGACATTTGAAAATACGGAACAAGGGTGGAGACTAAATGTTGATAAGTCCTTATCAGGTGTAGCAGTTAAAGAAGCCAAACAATTCATTGAATATTCTATTGGTGCGCACTTATCATTAATTTCTAAAATAGAAACATCTCTTCCTGTAGATGATGCTTTCAAGTTAGGTGGTAGGTATTTTACTGTTGCTACATACGATTATTTTGACGAAAAGACTAAAATAAAATTAGATGAAGTTTTTGCATCGAAGAATATCGATGCCGCAAAACTAAGACAAGATATGCTTTACTTTTATCACCAGCAAAACCAGTAAGCATTAGACCGCTTTTTACACTGAATTTCCGTATGGGGAGAGTTTGACGTAAGGTGATGATTTATCTTATGCTTTCAGTCTCTAAAGAGCGAACAGCAGTCATGGAAAGGTTTACAAGGGATTGAATGAAATTTTGCATATCTTTAATTTAAAAAATATTGAAAAGACTTTATGGATTTTTATTATTCTAACCGTTGGGGCGATACTTTCCATTCATGCATATTGGGATGAAGCCTCATTGAACAAGTCGTTAAATTTAGCTCAAATTGGCGAAAGTAAGTTTGTATTCAGTACAAGGTTTAATAATCATTATCAGATATCTCTTGGTTTTAACCGTGTGATGAATAATGGAGAACTAGTCTGCACAACTACCCCTACTTTGGCATGTAAGGAGCATCTTAAGAACTTGAACGTGGGCTGGCAGTTATCTTCTAGCGAAGGAATTATTGCCTCTGGTGAAGTGAAAAATATTGTTGAGGCGAGTATATCTAGAGATAGAATTGGGGTGACTCTTGATTTTTTTCACAGTAAGTCAGATTTAGATCTACAGTTAATCATACTTAATAAAACAGCCAGCGATGAGCTAGATAAGTTGGTTCCAATTATTAGTGTAGATATATCCTCAGTTGTAGTTGTGAATCGTGCTATTTATCTTTTTTTAATGAAATTAATAGGAGTGTTTTTTATAGTGATTGCAGTGATAATTTCGTGCTTACTCAGATTTAAAAAAGTAAATTAAAACACATTCAGTCCGTCTTCTTTTGGCACTAAGCCGTCCTTAAAAGGCTGCTTTTTAGTTTAAGTATTTGGTCAGCAAAGTGGCAAAAGCGACGGTGACCAAAATTAATTTACTGGGATTTGGTTAATCAGTTTTAGCTAATGCTAATATTATTAGTCTGTTAAGACATAGCTGATTAGATGGAAAATTTTCATTACTTTGTTATAAAATTGGCCAAAACGTTAGCTTATATCGGCGCGCCGTTCAGTGAGCTGTCTAGAAAAACAGAGGAATCTGTTCCATTTTCAGCAATGTCTAATGGGCATGTTTATGAGCTAAACGCTTTAAGTTATTGATGGCTTTTGATGATGTTGTGTATGCCAATACAATTTCTCGTGTGAGTTGTAAGCCGACTATTGGCCTAAATACCACGTCACTGCGTTTAATAATTTCACTGTGTGCGGGTAAGAATGCGCAGCCTAAACCAGCATGTATCAAGCCAAGCGCATAATCTATGGTAGTGATTTTTGCTCGTACGTCGAGACTAATACCGGCGATCGCTAAAGTGTCTTGTAGATGATCCCAAGCACTGCAAGGCATGCGCTGAATAAAAGGTAAGCCGTCTAACTGCTGAATTGTGACGGTATCTTCGAGGGCAAATATATGATCATAAGGTACGGCAAGTAAATAATCTTCATGCCACATGTCTATATACTGCTCATTTTCCTGTAATTCATCTTTTAGAATAATACGTGCATCAACATTTTCAGTATGTGGCACTAAAGTCAGTTCGACAGAAGGGTTTGCTGAGGTGAATTCTTTTAATAATAAGCTCATACGTTCAACACCTAAGCCGCGGGTAACGCCTAAGTTAAAAGGTTGCTTATGGGTTTTTTCTGAAAAAACGTTTTTTATTGCGCCTGCTTGCCCTAACAGCTGTTTGGCCAATGGAAATAGTTTTTTACCTTGCTCTGAAGGCGTTACACCACGTGCATGACGAATAAAAAGTTTTACTTTCAGTTGTTGCTCAAGTTGTGCTATTGCTGCAGATATTGAAGGCTGGGCAATAAAACACGCTTTTGCAGCAGCACTAAAACTTTTTAACTCATAGACTGAAATAAAATAATTGAGTGATTTTAAATCCATAATAAACTTAGCCAACCTAGGTATAGCTTTAAACTATATCAGTTAAAGGAAAATAATGTTTTAACTTTGGCTAGTATTTGCTTATTATTTTTGCACTTAATTATTTCTCAGCTTAGCAGGTAATTTCATGTCTCATTCAAGCAGTGCAAACCGTCCCTCGTTTAAATGGCAAGATCCACTTTTATTGGAATCTTTATTGTCTGAAGAGGAGCGAATGATCCGTGACAGTGCTCATCAATATTGCCAAGAAAAACTAATGCCAAGAATATTAATGGCTAACCGAAATGAAGTGTTTGATGTTGAAATTATGCGCGAACTAGGTGCACTGGGCTTATTAGGCGCTACATTACCTGAAAAATATGGCTGTGCAGGCGTGAATTATGTTACTTACGGCTTAATTGCAAGAGAAGTTGAACGTGTAGATAGTGGTTACCGTAGTGCGATGAGCGTGCAATCATCTTTAGTTATGCATCCAATCTATGCTTACGGCAGTGAAGAGCAACGGATGAAATATTTACCTAAACTAGCATCTGGTGAATACATTGGTTGTTTCGGTTTAACTGAGCCTAATTCAGGCTCAGATCCAGGTAGCTTAACTACACATGCTACTGCGGTTGATGGCGGTTATCGCATTACGGGTAATAAAATGTGGATCACGAACTCTCCCGTTGCAGATATTTTTGTGGTTTGGGCCAAACTTGATGGCGTGATTCGTGGTTTTGTTTTAGAAAAAGGCATGGAAGGTTTAAGTGCACCAAAAATTGAAGGTAAATTTTCATTACGAGCATCCATTACCGGTGAAATCGTTATGGATAACGTTTTTGTACCTAGCGATAATATGTTACCAAATGTTAAAGGTTTATCTGGCCCATTTGGTTGTTTAAACAAAGCACGCTATGGCATTGCTTGGGGCGCTTTAGGTGCTGCAGAATTTTGTTGGCATGGTGCTCGACAATACACACTAGACCGTGAACAATTTGGTCGTCCTTTGGCGGCAACACAGTTAATTCAGAAAAAATTAGCCGATATGCAAACTGATATCACCACGGGGTTATTAGCTTGCTTACAAGTGGGGCGTTTAATGGATTCGGATCAATTAGCACCCGAAGCTATTTCGCTTATCAAACGTAATTCATGTGGTAAAGCATTAGAAATTGCTCGCACGGCTCGTGATATGCACGGTGGTAACGGTATTGCCGATGAGTATCATATTATTCGCCATATGATGAACCTTGAAGCGGTTAATACTTATGAGGGTACTCATGATGTGCATGCCCTGATACTAGGTAGAGCACAAACTGGTTTACAAGCATTTTACTAAAACACTGATTAAGGCGTATTTAATACGCCTTTTATTTACGCGTTTTTTGATGCTTCATATAGCCCTATCGCATTAGTTTTAAAACACAATAATAATAATTCCTAGTGGAGATATCATGTCTGATCGTAATCAGCTGGTGAAAGAAAATTTTATTAACTTTGTTCGCGCCCAAACCTTACCTGAATCAACTTGTACTTTAACTCCTAGTGATGTTGGATTAAGTTCAGCTGAAGTTATTGATCTATTTGAAACCCAAGTAATGAGTCGCCACCTTGATTTGCAATCACGTGTGATGCAGAAAAAAGGTCAAAGTTTTTATACTATTGGTAGCTCAGGTCATGAGGGTAATGCTGCTTATGCCAAGGCATTTCGTCCGACAGATATGGCATTTTTGCATTATCGCAGTGGCGCGTTTGTTATCCAGCGCAGTAAGCAAGTACCAGGACAAACGATTTTATATGACATGCTATTGTCATTTGCGGCATCAAAAGATGACCCTATCTCTGGCGGTCGTCATAAAGTGCTTGGCAGTAAAGCGCTCTCTATTCCGCCACAAACTAGCACCATAGCGTCGCATTTGCCTAAAGCGATAGGCGCTGCATACAGTATTCCTTTAGCAAAACGTTTAGCGCATAAAGGTGAAATACCAGACGATGGCGTCATTATTTGTAATTTTGGTGATGCTTCATCGAATCACTCAACCACACAAGGGGCAATTAACAGCACAGCTTGGGCGGCTTATCAGTCTATTCCTATGCCAATTGTTTTTGTCTGTGAAGATAATGGTATTGGTATTTCAACGGCTACACCGGAAGGCTGGATCGCCGCTAATTATGAAAATAGAGCCGGTTTAACTTATCTCTATTGTGATGGCTTGAATATTTTAGATACCTATAAAACAGCCAAAGAAGCAGAACGAATTGCTCGAGAATTGCGTAAACCCGTGTTTTTACATATCCGCACTGTGCGTATTCTGGGGCATGCGGGCTCTGATGCTGAGTTTGTTTACCGTGATATTGCTGACATTACGGCAACAGAGTTTCAAGACCCTTTATTACACACCGCTCGCATTATTTTAGAAAACAATATCTTAACGGCTGAAGAGCTGATCGGCATTTATCAAAACGTTGAAAAGCGCATTGAAGTTATTGCTGAAAATGCCGCTAGCAAAGAAAAACTGGCCAGTGCAGATGCCGTAATGGCAAGCATTATACCTAGTCTGACTAAAGCACGTAGTTCAGTGTTAGTTAGCGATAAAGCTCGCGCAGAAATTTTTAAACATGAGAAACATAACCTGCCTAAAAAACAGCATTTAGCAAAATTAATTAACTGGGCATTGATGGACTTAATGGCTGAATATCCCAGTATTGTTATGTGCGGTGAAGATATTGGCAAAAAAGGCGGCGTTTATAACGTTACGGCAAAGTTATGTGAACGTTTTGGCAAAAGCCGAGTGATCAACACCTTGCTAGATGAGCAAACGATTTTAGGTACCGCTATTGGTTTGGCGCACAACGGTTTTTTACCTATCCCTGAAATTCAATTTTTAGCTTATGTGCACAACGCTGAAGATCAAATTCGTGGCGAAGCGGCGACATTACCGTTTTTCTCAAATGGGCAATTTACTAATCCCATGGTGATCCGCATTGCGGGTTTGGCTTACCAAAAAGGTTTTGGTGGTCATTTTCATAATGATAACTCTTTTGCCGTTTTTCGGGATATTCCAGGATTAATCATCGCTTGTCCGTCAAATGGTGCCGATGCAGTTGAAATGATGCGTGCCAGTGTACGTTTAGCACAAGAGCAACAACGTATGGTGATATTTTTAGAGCCAATAGCGCTTTACATGGCGAAAGACTTACACCAAGAAGGTGATGGTTTATGGACCTTTGAGTATCAGCCTCCTGAATTGGCAGGCAGCAGTATCGATTTAGGCATTAAGGTTGCTGGCTCAGGCAAACAACTGTGTATCTTAACGTATGGCAATGGCAATTATTTATCGCGCCAAGCACAAGCAAAATTAGCAGAGCAGGGAATTGATGCACGTGTTGTTGATTTACGTTGGTTAGCACCATTAGATGAAAAAGGTATTTTGGCGCAAGTGAATGATTGTGAGCACGTGCTTATTGTTGATGAATGTCGTCAAACGGGCTCAATTAGTGAAGCGCTAGTGACTTTAATTCATGAGAAAACAAGTGAATGCCCTAAAATAAAACGCGTTACCGCAAGTGATAGCTTTATTCCTCTAGGCGCTGCAGCCTATGAGGTATTACCATCGGTTAAGAATATTGTCGATGCTGCGAAGGAGATTTGCCAATGAGTTCGTCAATAAAAACTACCGATAAAGCACCAGTAAAAGCCATGAATAAGAAAAAGCAAAGAGCGGTAGTTATTTGCCCTGGCCGAGGTACATACAATAAAGAAGAACTAGGGTATTTACAGCGTTTTCATAGTGATAAAACAGAAATAGTTTCATTAATTGATGATTTTCGTGACAGCCAAGGGCAAATGAAAGTTTCTGAACTTGATGGTATGGAAAATTACAGCATGCGTACCCATACTGCCGGTGAAAATGCTTCGGCACTTATTTATGCTTGTGCATTATCAGATTATCAAGCCATTAATAAAGACGAGTTTGATATTGTCGCGGTTACTGGCAACTCTATGGGTTGGTATATAGCATTAGCGGTTGCTGGCGCATTAAAACCCAAACAAGCTATTAAGCTAATTAATACCATGGGTTCGATGATGACAAAAGGTGTGATTGGTGGACAAATGATTTATCCAATCATTAACGATGAGTGGAATATTGAGCGAGAACAAGAACACCAGGTTATGCAATGGTTAGCACAAGCAAATCAACAAAGAGATTGTGAAGTTTATGTCTCGATTAATTTAGGTGGTTATATAATTTTTGGTGGTAACAAGGCAGGTTTGAAAGCGTTAGAAGCGTTACTGCCTGTGGTGCAAGACCGTTATCCAATGAATTTATTTAACCATGCAGCTTTTCATACACCGCTGCTAAGTGATGTTTCAAAACGGGCGGTTGAACTATTGCCCGCACAACTGTTTAATGCCCCTGAAATACCGTTAATTGATGGCTTAGGCAAAGTTTGGCAACCTTATAGTTGCGATGTTGAGCAATTACATAACTACACGCTTAAGACACAAGTGGTAGAGCCTTATAACTTTTCAAAAGCGATCGAGGTAGCCATTAAAGAGTTTGCGCCCGATAAGCTTATTATTTTGGGCCCAGGTGCTACCTTAGGTGGTGCAGTGGCGCAGAGTTTGATCAGCCATCATTGGCTTAATTTACAAAGCAAAGCTAATTTTATAGCGCAGCAAAAGGAGAACCCTTTTATACTCGCCATGGGATTATTAGAGCAACGTAAAAAGGTCGTATTATAAGTTTAAAATAACAACTAAACATTCTTGTATAAAACTAACTCAAGTTTCGTGATTCAAATATAATAAAAAATGATAATAATTTTAAATTAGACGATGTCTCAATGTGGTAAATACTGGTTAACTAGACAACGTAAAAAACCAAAAGAGACATCGAATGGATTCTGCGACAAACATCTTAAACTTATCATCACTAACGGCTGACCTATTTGAACAAGCAAACCTTAAGATCGACAATACTTTCAATTCAACATGGAAGAGCACTGGCTTTAATATAATTTTACGTCAAGCTAAGTTTTCTTAGCGCTCAGGCAAATCTGCTGATAACGTTGTTTATCTGTTGATGCTTTGGCTAAAAGTAGACTCTGTTAGACTGTTTTCAATAAATACTTTATTAAGTTTTCCGCAACAAAAAAGACGCCTTATATGACCTACTCAACCGCGAACTGTCCGTTTCCTACTGTGATGATATTTTGGTATTGCAGTCAGGAAAGTCGGCATTGTTGACGTAAACTACTGTTTATTCTTTAGGTCAACTGATAGCCCAGGCTGTGTGAAAACTCTCAGCTTACAATTTTTATGCGACGCTACGTAAATTCAAAGGTAGTTTGACACCAAACTTACTACAGATTCAAATCTTCAGAGCCTTTTTTCGTTAATATTTCCGAATTACGCAAGTTCAAAATAGTTTTCACACAGCCTGAGCCATTAGCTGACATTAAGCCTTTGCAAAGCCATGATGAAATACAGCGTAATACTAGCCGAAATTTACTGCTCGTTTGTAGGGCAGGTTTAAGCTAATAGCCGTCAGTGGTATTCTAACCTGAAACTAATTCTTAGCTACAAAACTAAGGTCTAAACGTCTATTTTAAACATTTAGGCCCAGTTGATTCTAACTAATTGAGCAAACAACTTTAGCTAATTAAAGGTCTGTTTTTGTTTGAATTTGTCAGTTTTTTTACAGTTAAATAAGCAATAGGTAAAATCATATACATAATAGGCAGCCACATAAGGGCAATAAGAGGTCCAACTTCCTTATTACTTAACGATGATAATTGAAGAGTAATAACGCCGTAAAGATATGGGCTAAGCATTAAGGCTAAAGATAAAATAGAGAATATTAATGTATTAAATTGATATTTTTGATCTAATTTGAATAAAGAAAGTAATGCTAAACATGCCCAAATAGCTGAATGTGAATCGACTAAGTGCATAAGAGGCAAGCTTTCAAAAATACTATTAGATGTGAAACTCCAGAATTTAGGCTCAAAGAAAAGTAAGTGAATGTTCCCGTTATACCAAAAATCATCATTAAAAAATTCTTTACTGGCATATGATAGAGATGTAATCGCAACATACAGTGTTGCTAAGATACTAATAGCTAAAATAACTGTTAAAGCAGAAAGTAATCTTTGTTTGATAAATAAATACCTAATACACGTAGTTAATGACTGACTCCAAAACCAACGATTTGCCATAACATCACCTTTTTCCTTTAATATGTATAGATTAAACTCTTCTTCTAAATCACCACATATTTCATCCTTGACATGTTTAGGTAATGATATATTTAATAGTAACTTAGCCAATTTGGGTGGATTTGATTTCTTATTGTCCATATCAACACGCTCCCATAGAAAAGAAGTCAGGTAACTTTTCCCACATTAGCTCAAGTTTATCCTTAGTGTATTTCAAATTAGTTATGCCATCTGATGTCAACTTAAAGTAACGTTTAGCTTTACCGCCTCTTTCTGCTTTAGCTTCCCCTTTTTTAGATGTGATTAGCCCTTTTTTTTCTAAACGCTCAACGGTTGAATATAATGCTCCAATAGACACATCTCGATCAATAGTATTTTTAAGATGTCTGCGTACAGTAACACCGTAAGCATCTTCACCTAAATGCATCACACTTAATAAGACTAAGTGTTCAAACTCTCCAAGATAAGATTTTTTGTTAGCCATAATCAACTCAATCCATACAATAATAACTACATAATAGAACTTATTAATTGTATGTCAATAATTAAATCTACTTAATAGTTTTAATTGAAATAAAATGGGTCTTAGCAATTAATTAAAGCTAATGACATTCATTGCCGATACGCTTTTAGTACTTTTTGAGCATACAAATATAATTACGTGACTGGCGGCTATGGTGGCTTTGTTGCCAGTCAGGTTGAGCGACTTACGGGCAAATCCATCATCAAAAGTTCCATATACTCATCTGTGGGGAACGTCAGCTCGTATCAAAGTGATCGTTATGACGGATGATTTTTATTCGTAAATTTAGACTGCTTTGTGGCAGGTACTACCCTTAAACGTAATAATTCCAGTTGCCATATTTATTCAATTTCTACAATTGCCATCGATCTATGAAGATAATAAATAAGTAAAGAGATGAGTTATAAAACGGTTGGTTCCATCATAAATAGATAAAAATATATGCTCGATTGATAAAGTAAATCAAAGTTTTATTATTATAATAATTTACACTTTGATGACTTTTAACTATCGGGTTGATGAACACAATGTTTTCTACACTATCATTGGCAGTAAAGATTAATGCTGCATTAGTACTTATCGCAATAGCGTTTTTAAGTACCACAGTCATATTCTTTTATTATGATGAAAAAGAGCTCAGTGAAGATCTTGTTGAACGCAATCTAGAAAGTTTAGCACTTAATTATTTTGACTCTGTGAACACTATGATGTTAACCGGGACAATAGTAAATCGTCAGTTAATACAAAATAAAATACTGAGCCAAGATGAAATTGTTGAGGCACGTATTATTCGAGCGCCTGCTTTAACGGCTATTTTTGGTGATGGTTTTGCTGATCAAAAAGCGGTTGATGATTTTGAACAACAAGGTATAAACGGCACTAAAGCGTTCGATGTTTTTGAACGAAACGGTAAGCGAATGATGAGTTTTATTTCGCCTATACGTGCCAGTTCAGATTACCGTGGTACTAACTGTTTAACCTGTCATCAAGTCAAAGAAAATGAAATATTAGGTGCGGTGAAAGTAACTTATGATCTGTCTCAAGTTGACCAGCAAATTATCAGTTCTATAACTCAAGCGGGGATCTTACAGCTAGCTATTACTGTTGTTAGTTTTTGGTTATTAAGTTTGACGATAAAAACGTTAATTTTTAATCGCCTTAAACGGCTTAGAAAAACCATTAACGATGTTGAAGATAATTTAGATTTAAACCAAGAAATTAAAGTGCACCATGATGATGAATTAGGTGCGGTCAGTGTGGCATTAAATGGCATGATGAAAAAATTTAGCTCGAGCTTTTTATCCATCTCATCATCGACAGAGAAATTAATTGATTCAGCAAAAAGTGTTGATGAAATATCTAATTTAATGCGAGCCGCTGTTCTCGAACAAAAAAATGGCACCGATTCTGTAGCGGCTGCAATTAATGAATTAGATTCATCAGCCAGTGAAGTACACCGTAATACCCAAACAGCGGCTGAGAATTCAGTATCGGTTCGTACAAAGGCAACTCAAGGATTAGAATTAGTCGAAAAAGCAAAAGAGGGTATTGGTTTATTGCGTGATAAGGTAATTGATAATACCGCCATGATCTCGGCATTAAGCGATAAAACCCATGAAGTGGGGGGCGTGTTAGAGGTGATAACCAGTATTGCCGAACAAACGAACTTATTGGCATTAAATGCGGCTATTGAAGCAGCAAGAGCTGGAGAGCAAGGGCGAGGCTTTGCAGTGGTTGCCGATGAAGTTCGCTCATTAGCCACACGTACCAGAGAATCTATTGATCAAATCCAGTTGACAATTAGGGGATTACAAATTGATGCAGGTAATGCTGTTAACTCTATGAATGATGTTAGCCAGCAGGCAAATGAAAAGGCAGAAGATGTAACGAATGTCGCCAGCTTATTAGTGGAAATAACGTCTCAAATTACTGAGCTTGATGACTTAAATACACAAATTGCTAGTGCAGCTCAACAACAAAATTTAGCGGCGGATGAAATTAATGTCAATGTTGTCAATATTAGTAATGTAGCTGAAAAATCTAGTAAAGACGCAATACGTGGTAAAGAGATAAGTGAACAGTTACTCGAGTTAGCTTACGCGCTTAATCAGCAATTATCGCAATTTAAAATATAATACTTACAGGGTAACTAACAAAAAATGGCTGTGTTTAATTATCATCAACACGCTATTTTTATTATACCATTATTGATTATTAAGGAGAGTTTCACGATGTCAGCAGATAAAGACAACGAAAGTTGCACGACCAAAGTAATAACTACAGAGTTAACTCAAACTAAAAAAGGTCTTTTACAAAAATTGGCTAAAGTTAGCGGTATTATTTGTTTTATTCTTGCCATCATTTGTGGCGGAATTTTAACTTTTTCAGAAAATAGTGACGAGGTATTTCGAGCAACGATGGCAGCAACAACATTTTTCTTTTTTATGGTATCACTTGTATTATCAACTATTGCTAATACTAATTTACCTAATTTGAAGGTAGGTGGTTAACGTTATCGAATAAAAAGCCTCTTTGTAAGAGGCTTTTTATTTTATATAGTGGGTAGCCATACTTATTAGTAATAGGCGTCGGTATTATTATGTGCTTGAGGGTCTTCTATAATTTCTTCGAAGTCTACTTCAAAGCTATTGTTTTCTTCTGTATTTGCCATGTAAATAGTGCGCGTTGAACCGTCAATCCACGTTACTGTGCCACTACCTTTTTTACTACCGCATTTCATACCAATATGAATATCATGAAATTTCATTGATCCTCCTCGCCTAAATTGCTGTTTTGATATTGATTAATAAACCCTATGTAACTTAGATTTATAATAGATTGATTAGTTCAATTAATCTGCTGAATGAGCATGTTTACTTAAACAGGTAATATTTCATTATAAAGATAAAGTGACTTAGGTCTAGAGTCAATTAGGCAAAAAACTCACAACCGAGCACTGTTGACTTTCTAGCCCCTGTTACTGCTGGGATATTTCCATAGATTTTTTTGTCATAAGCGAATGCTAGCCAAGCAAATGCCATGGCCTCAAGTGCGTTATTATTCAGCTTTAGTGAATGTATCTTATTCACATTAAAGTTGTTAAGCTCTTGTTTTAAAAGCTTATAACAAAAATTATTCTCGACTCCTCCTCCGCATAAATATACATCTGCTGAATTTGATGTTTTTTTAATGTCGGCTGCTATAGAACAAGCAGTAAGGGCAGTAAGGGTTGCTTGAACGTCGACAGTGCTTATTTGCAAAGGTGCGAGAAAGCGTGCTAACCATTGCAAAGTAAAGTATTCACGACCAGTGCTTTTAGGTGCTGATAATGAAAAGTAGTTATCACTGAGTAACTGCATTAATAGTGTTTGGTTAATTGTTCCAGATCTTCCCCAGTCGCCATTATTGTCAAATCTATTTCCTGAATGCTGAAAGCACCATGCATCTAAAAGAGCGTTCCCTGGCCCGGTATCAAAGCCTAAGACACTCTTTGCCGAATTCTTTTTAGGCAGAAAAGTGATATTAGCTATGCCGCCTATATTCACTAAAAAAGTTTCATGTTGAGTCGGTGGTAATAAAAATTGGTGAAATGCTGGTACTAAGGGAGCACCTTGTCCACCTAAGGCGATATCTTTTGTTCTAAAGTCACCAATGACTCGAATATCTGTTAATACGGCTAACGTTTGATTGCAGCCTATTTGTAAAGTGAAAGGTGCTTCAATAGCTGAATTTTGCGTTGGGCGATGTCGAATAGTTTGACCGTGATTACCGATAGCAATAATATCAGCAGATACTAAATTTTCTTGCTGTAATAATTTTTTTATTGCCTCATCAAACTGATGAGCAAGGGTAATATCAAGTGAAAATGCTCTGTCTATTTCGTTATGATTGGGCAAATAAAGATCGGTGATTTTTTGTCGAGTAGCATTGTCATAAGCTTGGTAATAGCTAGCAACTAGTTCGACACTTTCAGAAGTAAAGCTAACAAGGGCTAGGTCAATACCATCAGCGCTAGTGCCAGACATTAACCCAATATAAAACTTAGCTTTTGTCATTTATACTCGCTATTTATTATCGGGCTAAATATCTGTTAATGCGTTTGCATCGCCAATAACGCTTGCCTAGAGCCTGAAAGTTCCATTAAGCGTTGGCTTGATAATGCCGAAAACTCAGCAGCATATTTTTTATTGATCGGTTTAGCGTCAGGTAGTTTTACCGTTCTTGGATTACGGTGTACGCCATTAAGTAAAAACTCATAATGTAAATGCGATGCTTCTGACATACCCGTTGAGCCAACATAACCAATAACGTCGCCTTGCTTTACCCGTTGCCCTTTTTTCACCTTTCGTTTTGAAAAGTGTAAATATTTAGTCACAATGCCATTGCCATGCTGAATAAATACATAATTACCATTATATTTATTATAAGTTGAGTGAGTAACCTTACCATTACCGGCAGCAACTACTGGTGTGCCTTTATTTGCACGATAATCGGTACCACGATGAGCTTTCCAGCGTTTTTGAATAGGATGAAAACGTTTTGGTTTGAAATTTGAACTGATATATCTAAAGTTTACCGGCGCACGTAAAAAGGCTTTGCGCATACTTCTGCCATCGGGAGAATAATATTCGCCGTCCGTAAAGCGAATGGCTTGAAAAGGGTCGTCTTTATTAATAAATTCAGCAGCAAGAATTTTACCTGTACCTATGTGATCGCCATCAACATAACGATTTTCGAAAACGACATGAAAACTATCGCCTTCACGAATATCTAAAGCAAAATCGATATCCCAACCAAAAATATTAGCTAAGTTAATTATTTGTCCGTCGTTTAAACCAGATTCTATGCCGGCATTCCAAAAATTACTTTTTATCACACCATGCGCAATTGTTTCTCTAATTTCTACTGTTTTGGTTTCTTTGCTTGATTGATAACTGCCATCATCAAGTAATTTTACATATAGAGTTTCTGTTTTTGATAGCGGGTAGGTCAGTGCAGCTAGTTCTCCTGTCGCGTTCTGGCCTATTTGAAAGACATCACCGACATTAATTTTTTTCAATAGTTTACTGTACTTGCCCTCTGCTGAACTAACGTCGTATGTTGTTCTCGCGCTATAGCCTAGACGTTTAAATACTTTAGCAAGTGAGTCGCCACTGCGTACTTTTGCTTTTTGCCAAGTCAGTGTCTCATCGTCATTGCTAATAGAGGCGGTAATACTTTCTTTTTTTATTGATTGCTCAATATTGCTAGTGGGAGTGTCTAAGGTGATATCCTGATCTTCAGGTAAAGCTAATGCGTAACGTTTGCCTATTTCTAATGATGAATCTGTCGATTGACGACTGGCTGTTGCCTTTTCTGAGGGAATAAGCAGTAATAACAGCACAATTATGCTGAATGAGCTAATAATTACTCTATGCTGTTTTGGTAACTGTAAATAGAATTTTTTTATGATTTTCAACAGATTACAACCTAATTTCATGTATCTTAATACGATAACTATCGTTTACTATATCAAAAAATAGCCTTGAGTAAAATTTAATTACCGTAAAGATGAGTGATCTCGGGGACTCAGTGGCATTTCTCTCTTGAAAAACAAGCGGCAATAATTAAAAAATAGAACAATTGCCCTAAATATTAACTTAAGGCTTTTCACCTAAGGCATTATTGCAGTAGAATCGAGCAATAAATTATGATTATATTTTTTGGAGCTAAGTCGATGACTGATGTCAGCCAAGCGTTTGCTGAAATTGAGCGTGGTGCAGAAGAAATTTTGCTAGAGAGTGAATTACTAGAAAAATTAAAAACGGGTAAGCCACTAAAAATTAAAGCGGGGTTTGACCCTACGGCACCAGACTTACATCTAGGTCATACGGTATTAATTAATAAGTTGCGTCAGTTTCAACAACTTGGCCATGAAGTTATTTTCTTAATTGGCGATTTCACTGGCATGATAGGTGATCCAACCGGTAAAAACGTTACGCGTAAAGCGTTAACCAGAGAAGACGTGCTGGCCAATGCTGAAACCTATAAAGAACAAGTTTTTAAAATTCTAGACCCAGCTAAAACAACGGTAGCTTTTAACTCTACTTGGATGGATAAGTTAGGTGCTGCCGGTATGTTAAAACTGGCATCTCGTCAAACGGTTGCTCGTATGATGGAACGTGATGATTTTAAAAAACGTTACACCAGTGGTCAATCTATTGCCATTCATGAGTTTATGTATCCTTTAGTTCAGGGCTGGGATTCTGTAGCGTTAGAGGCTGATGTTGAACTGGGTGGCACAGATCAAAAGTTCAATTTGTTGATGGGCCGCGAATTACAAAAATCAGAAGGGCAGCGACCGCAAACTGTTTTGATGATGCCTCTTTTAGAAGGTTTAGACGGTGTACAGAAAATGTCTAAATCACTAAATAATTATATTGGTATAACGGATAGCCCAACAGAAATGTTTGGTAAAATAATGTCTATTTCTGATGTATTAATGTGGCGTTATTATGAACTGCTAAGTTTTAAGCCAATGGAAGAAATTGCGGCTTATAAAACAAAAATTGCCGAGGGAATGAACCCTCGCGATGTAAAAATCGATTTAGCCAAAGAGTTAATTGCTCGTTTTCATGATGATGCAGCAGCAGAGGCGGCACACCAAGAATTTATTAATCGTTTTCAAAAAGGCGCCATGCCTGATGAAATTGAGGAAAAGTTGGTGAATATAGTCGATGACAGTGGTGAAATCGCCATTGCTAACCTACTAAAAGAAGCCGGCTTAGTAGCGAGCACTTCAGACGCTATGCGCATGATTAAGCAAGGGGCGGCTAAAATTGAAGGTGAAAAAATTACTGACAGCAAGCTACGTGTTGCTTCGGGTACCACGGCTATTTACCAAGTCGGTAAACGTAAATTTGCTAAAGTAACAGTAAAATAACCAGATATATTTTTATCTATGTTTAAGCCAGTATTTATTACTGGTTTTTTTATAGCTCAATAACAGTTATTTGCTTTGCCAACTAAAATCATAGTGACCTTTTATTCTTGACGCTTGTTGATTGTATCGGTCCTTAAATAAAGTTGGCTGTTTAATCCTTATTCGTCGAAATTTTTTACACTAGCGTTCAATATGGTAGTATTTATAGAGCATTTTTATGCTAGTTTATTGTCTAATAAGAAGTTTTTTGAATTTGGAATGATTTGTGCATTATTTTTAATATCGAGTTAAGATGATTGCCCGATAGATTCCACTCATTTAAGTTGTCGAGTTGTTACTTTGTTGAACCAAATATTAAATACAGTATTGAGCCGCACTATGGAAAATAAATCCGAGAGAAATAACTTAATCGAACGGCGACAATATTTTGATGGCAGTGAGCCAGAATCTGATAATAATTGGAAACAATTGACGCTAGCCCAACGTTTTGCTGCACTAAGTTTAACTAAATATGGTTACGAACTCCGCTTTACTCGTTTTACATCGAGCGGCAGTAGTGCTGTCCTTGTTTTAAAAAATGGTACACCAGCTACAATAAGTGAAGACGGCGACATTAATACCACGCCGGATATCCATATACGATAGTGATGCTAGTTACCGCCATTGATACTATTGTTACCATTAATACCACCAGCATTAATACCACCACCATTACTCTACCGGCACTGTGTTCGTCTCAGTTAAGTTGTCTCAGTTAAGTTAGCTACTTTTGCTACTACTGCCGGCGCCATTGATACTATTGTTACCATTAATACCAACAGCATTACTACCACCAGCATTAATACCACCACCATTACTCTACCGGCACTGTGTTTGTCTCAGTTAAGTTAGCTACTTTTGTTACTACTGCCGGCGCCATTGATACTATTGTTACCATTACTACCACCAGCATTAATACCACCACCATTACTCTACCGGCACTGTGGTTGTCTCAGTTAAGTTGTCTCAGTTAAGTTAGCCACTCTTGATACTACTGGTACTGTCGTTATTCTTAGACGCTCACTGTTAGTTCATTTTATGGCACTTTTGTTTTAACCCTATACTTTTTAGGGCTATTTTTCTTTTGTTTATTGATCTACATCAGATCACTATTTCACCTTGAGCGTAATATATGCGACATATTGTCGCAGTAGCACCCTTTAGGTTTACTGAATTAAAAATTAAATAAAAGAACGTTAAGTCATGGCTAAAAATAGAGTGAATACATCTAAAATTAACAGTTTACTACTAATGCTTTTGACATTTTTATCTGTAGTCATGCCCGCACAAGCTTTGTTTGTTAGCCCGCCTAAAGACCCTATTCCGCTTATCCATGAAATATTTCCAGCAGCAACATCAATATCAGATAAGCAAGGTGAACCATTAATTTGGACCATATATAAAGAAAAAGACATTATTGGCTATGCTTTTGAAACTAACGATTTAGCTAAAATGCCTGCCTACTCGGGGGAACCCGTAAACATGTTGGTAGCGATTAGTCCTCTAGGTGTTTATTTAGGGGCAAAAGTGCTCGAGCATCATGAGCCTATTATTCTTGCAGGTATCCCTGAAACTAAACTTTATGAATTTGCTGATCAATATAATGGTTTAAAAGTAAGTGACCGATTAAAGGTCGGTGGCAATAACAAGGAAGGTGTAATCCATATTGATGGCCTTTCTGGTGCAACTGTTACCGTCATGGTGATGAATGTCGCTATTACTAAAGCGGCAACTAAAGTCGCTCGCTCCTTAGGTATTATTAAAGCTAGCCAAGACATTATTCAACCAATGTCGACAATATATCCAGACTTTTATCTCAAGGCTGATTGGCAAACGCTGGTTGGTGACGGTTCAATTCGTAAATTAGCGTTAAATAGAAAAGCCATAGATGAAGCTTTTATAGGTACTCGCGTTGAACATATTGATGAAGCGAGTGACAAGCAAAAACAAGACTTGTTTGCTGAAATTTACTTCGCTCAAGCAGATATTCCATCCGTTGGTCGTAACTTATTAGGCGATAGTGAATATAAGTGGCTAATGGGAAGTCTCAAAGAAGATGAACATGCCATTGTCATGCTGGGAAATGGCTATTCCTATAAAGGGTCGGGTTATGTGCGAGGTGGTATTTTTGATCGTATTCAAATACTACAAAATAACGAAGCCTTTGCCTTTCGTGATTTAGATCATAACCGTGTTACTGATCTTTATATTGCTGGCGCACCTAAATTTAAAGAAATGTCATTATTTATTGTCCGCGGCAAGCATCAGTTTAACCCGGGGGTTGATTGGCAGGTAGAATTACTTGTTCGCCGCCAATTAGGCGCAGTTGATAGCTTATTTACCTCTTTTAAAGGCGATTATCATACATTAGATAAATACGTTGACCGCCCAGCTGTTATTTATCCTGAGCCAGAGTTAACTTTGATTCAAGAAGTTTGGCAAGAGAAAGAAGCTGAAGTCATTATCTTGATAATTCTACTTGCTATCGTTGTTATGAGTTTGTTTTTTCAAGATATATTGGTACGCCATCCAACCTTTATGCACAACTTCCGTCATTTGTTTTTGATTATCACCGTCGTCTTTATTGGTTGGTCATGGGGTGGGCAGTTGTCTGTGGTCAATGTGTTTACTTTCTTACAAGCCTTAATGTCTGATTTTTCCTGGGATCTATTCTTACTCGACCCGATTATATTTATTTTATGGGGAGCGGCAGCCGTTACTATGATTTTATGGGGCCGGGCGGTTTATTGTGGCTGGTTGTGCCCATTTGGTGCCTTACAAGAGTTGATGAATATCTTTGCTCGCTACATAAAAATACCACAATTTGAATTACCTTGGGCCGTTCATGAAAGATTATGGGCCATTAAATATCTTATTTTATTAGCACTTTTTGGTTTGTCGATGGAATCATTATCATTGGCTGAGCATTTCGCTGAAGTTGAACCTTTTAAAACCACGTTCTTATTAAAGTTTGATCGAGAATGGCCATTTGTTTTATATGCATCAGCACTTTTGATTATCAATATCTTTAATCGCAAATTCTTTTGTCGTTACTTGTGCCCATTAGGCGCTGCATTATCAACCAGTAATAGCATTCGTTTATTTAGCTGGTTACGTCGTCGCCCGGAATGTGGTCAGCCGTGTAAAACCTGCGCTAAAGAATGTGAAATTCAAGCTATTGATCCTAATGGCGTGATCAATATGCGCGAGTGTCACTATTGTCTCGATTGCCAAGTCACTTATTTTAACGATGAGAAATGCCCGCCATTGAAAAAATTAGCGCGCAAAAAAGCAAAGTATAAAGAAACAGAAATAGAAACGGTAAATGTCGGTTAGCAAGTAAATAAAAGTAAGCTTTGAAATAAAGATTAAAAAATTAACCATAATGGAGAAGAGTAATGAGTAATGACGATAAAAGCTCTAATAACGTAGAGTTAGAGAACATAGGTAGACGTAAGTTTTTTGGTAAAACAGCGATATTAGGTGCTGGTGTTGTTGCTGCTCCAATGACGGCAGCTATGTTTGCGAGCACGGCAAAGGCTAATGCTGCAGAATATTCAAAAAACAAAGCATTTGTTCATCCAGGTGACCTTGATGAATACTATGGTTTTTGGTCTGGCGGTCAATCCGGCGAAGTGCGTATTATGGGTATTCCATCAATGCGTGAGTTAATGCGTATTCCGGTCTTTAATATCGATAGTGCGACAGGTTGGGGCTTAACAAATGAGTCAAAGCGTATTAAAGGCGACAGTGCCAACATTATGGTTGGTGATACGCATCATCCTCATATGAGTATGACTGACGGTCGTTACAACGGTAAATATGTTTTCATTAACGATAAATCAAATACACGTGTAGCGCGTATTCGCTGTGATGTAATGAAAACGGATAAAATGCTTACCGTTCCTAACACACAGGCGATTCACGGTTTACGTGTACAAAAAGTCCCTTATACCAAGTACATAGTGTGTAATGGCGAATTTGAGGTGCCAATTGTCAACGACGGTAAAGCCTCTTTGGAAGATGTTAGTACTTATCGTTCAATATATAACGTGATTGATGCAGAAACGATGGAAATGGCTTTCCAAGTTATTGTCGATGGTAATTTAGATAACACCGACGCTGATTACGATGGAAAATATTTTGCATCGACATGTTACAACTCAGAAATGGGGATGAGCTTAGGTGAAATGATCACATCTGAACGCGATCATGTTGTTGTATTTAGTCTAGCGCGTTGTGAAGCCGCGGTTAAGGCGGGTAAATTCAAAACCTATAATGGTAACAATGTACCGGTTTTAGATGGTCGTAAAGGCTCTCAATTAACGCGTTATATTCCTGTTCCTAAATCACCACATGGCTTGAACACGTCACCTAATGGCGAGTACTTCATCGCTAACGGTAAATTATCACCAACCGTTTCAATTATCTCAATTAAAAAATTAGATGCATTGTTTGCTGATGAAATTAAACCGCGTGATACGATTATTGCTGAACCGGAATTAGGTTTAGGTCCACTTCATACCGCATTTGATAACAAAGGTAATGCGTACACAACATTATTTCTTGATAGCCAGATTGCTAAGTGGAATGTCCAAGACGCTATTGATGCGCACAACGGTAAGAAAGTGAACTATATTCGTCAAAAGCTAGACGTTCATTACCAACCCGGTCACAACCACACTACAATGGGAGAAACACGTGATGCCGATGGTAAATGGTTAGTCTCTTTATGTAAGTTTTCTAAAGATAGATTCTTACCTGTTGGTCCTTTACGTCCAGAAAACGATCAATTAATTGACATTTCAGGTGATGAAATGAAAATTGTTCACGATGGACCGGCATTTGCTGAACCGCATGACTGTATGATGGTGCACCGCACTAAAATGAAACCATTAAAATTATGGCCTCGTACGGATCCAATGTTTGCGGAAACCATTGCTATAGCAAAACGTGATGGCGTAGATGTTTACTCTGAAAACAAAATTATTCGTGATGGTAAAAAAGTACGCGTTTACATGACCTCAATCGCGCCAACTTACGGTATGACTGAATTTAAAGTGAAGTTAGGTGATGAAGTGACTGTTATCGTGACTAACCTTGACAAAGTAGAAGATGTAACCCACGGTTTTTGTATGACTGATCACGGCGCGCAAATGGAAATTGGTCCACAAGCGACTGCCTCTATTACTTTTATGGCAAATAAACCCGGTGTTTATTGGTATTACTGTAATTGGTTCTGTCATGCGTTACACATGGAAATGCGCGGTCGTATGTTGGTTGAAGCTTAGTGCTAAGTTAAGTCCATTATAGTTTTAATAGGCTTAACGTCTAACGAAGTTAATCCAGATCAAGGGCATATCATTAAAAGGTGATATGCTCTTTTTACTTACAAATATTATTGATTTTTGGTGGTTTTCCCTTGGTGAAATGCAAATCAGCGTTTATATTTATTAGTCTATTTTGTCTTTTTATTAAGCCTCTTTCTGCTGAAAATATTAAGCTGACGCCACAAGATAATTTACAACAACAGCTTGATAAAGCCGTTGATGGTGATGTTGTCCTTCTTGCTCCCGGTCTTTATTTAGGCAATTTTATTATTGATCATGCCATTACACTTTCAGCCCAACAAGATGATTTAGGCAAAGTGATTATTGATGCGCAAGGTGATGGTCATGCCTTGCTACTGAAAAACTCTAACATCACTATAAAAAACCTCACCATAGTTAATTGGGGAAGTAACCTTACTGAGCAGCATTCTGCTATTTATTCTGAAAAAAAATCCAGCCATATCGTAATTGAAAATAACAAGCTTAAAGGTGATGGCTTTGGTATTTGGTTACAAAAAAGCGAACACATAAAAGTTCTTAATAATACCGTTGAAGGTAATTTGAGCTTACGTTCAGCCGATAGAGGTAACGGTATTCAGCTTTCTATCGTGAAACATGCTGAAGTCCGAGGAAATGAAATATTTAACACCCGTGATGGGCTTTATATTATTTCTAGTCAAGAGAATATTTTAGAAAATAATACCCTGCACGACTTACGATACGGCATTCATTATATGTATTCATACGACAATTCGGTGATTAATAATTTTGCTTATAACACGCGAGCTGGCTATGCGCTAATGAGTTCTAGGCGATTAATTATCAGCGGTAATACCACGATAGACAGTGAAGACTATGGTTTTTTATTTAATTATATAACACAGTCAACTATCAGTAATAATGTTGTTAAACGTGTTTGGACAAAGCCTGAAAATAAAGTATTAGGCCGTGATGGTAAAGGGCTCTTTGTTTATAATTCAGGTTATAACACCTTAAGAAACAATCTTGTGGAAGGCGCTGAAATAGGCATTCATTTAACGGCTGGTTCAGAAAACATTAAAATTTATGGTAACAGTTTTATTAATAACCCCACACAAGTGAAGTACGTTTCCAATAAAAAGCAAGAGTGGAGTATGGAGGGTAAAGGGAATTACTGGAGTAATTACCTCGGTTGGGACATGAATAACGATAACATTGGCGATGTGATGTTTGAACCAAACGATGGTATTGACAAGTTGGTTTGGCAATACCCAGAAATGAAAATGTTGATGGACAGCCCGGCGATTATTATTCTACGTTGGGTGCAACGTCAATTTCCCGTGCTAAAACCACCCGGTGTGAAGGACAGTTTTCCGTTGATGTCATCACCACACCATCAAAATACTGATGAATCTATCTCAAAAGTACAAAAAATTAATGCCGAGGCACTAAAAACTGACACGGCAGATAATCAATCTGCTGATCTGCAACACGCAGAGCATTAAGGATATAAATTGATGAACACTACAGATAAAACACCTCTGGTTAAACTGACTAACGTGGGTAAAAAATATCCAAAATTAACAGCACTAGATTCTGTTGATATGCAACTTTCGCAGGGAGAAGTTTTAGGGCTTTTTGGTCATAATGGTGCGGGTAAAACCACCATGATGAAGCTTATTCTTGGCGTTATTACGCCAAGTCATGGCAGTGTTGAAGTGATGGGGATGGCACCAGACTCTAAAGAAGCTTGGCACATGCGCGCGAAAATCGGTTACTTACCTGAAAATGTTAGTTTCTATGAGCAATTAACCGGTTTAGAAGTCCTAAGTTATTTTGCTAAACTTAAGGGCTTTGACAAAAAACATGCAATGGCTTTACTCGAGCAAGTTGGGGTTGCTCATGCTATGAAACGGCAAGTTAAAACGTATTCAAAAGGGATGAGGCAACGTTTAGGGCTAGCACAGGCCTTTATTGGCAATCCAGCACTGTTGTTACTTGATGAGCCCACTGTTGGCTTAGATCCTATCGCAACTGCTGATTTTTATAAAACGGTTGATGATCTAAAAAGCCAAGGAACCAGTGTTATTTTATGTTCACATGTTTTACCCGGTGTTGAACAACATATTGACCGAGCGATGATATTATCTTCCGGTAAAGTACTTGCTATGGCTTCGTTAGCAGAGTTACGCCAAGCAGCCGCCTTGCCCGTTACCATCAAAGTTGAAGGTTTAAATGGTTCGCTTCAAGACGACCGACAATTGGCTAAATTTTTATTAGATGACAATCATCGTGATTTATTGACAGTACCTGAGCAAGATAAATTAGCGACTTTGCGTCAATTACTGAGTTATCAAGCGATTAAAGATGTCAGGGTTGATTCAGCCAATTTAGAGCAAGTTTATCAGTTTTATTTATCACGCCATTTAGCTGACCATATCGAGCATAAAAATATTGCTAAGGAGCCCCGTTAATGAAACAAATATTAGCCGTTGCCAACAAAGAATTTCATGATGGTTTACGTAACCGTTGGCTAGTGTCAATTACCGTTATTTTTGCTATTTTGTCTATTGGTTTAACCTATTTTGGTGCTGCAGCGTCAGGGACCGTAGGCGTAACCTCTTTATCAACAACGATAGCGAGTCTGGCCAGTTTAGCGGTTTTTCTTATTCCATTAATAGCATTGCTGCTCAGTTACGACAGCTTTGTTGGTGAACAAGAAAGCGGTACCTTGTTATTGCTGTTGACTTATCCCTTAAGTAAAAGCCAACTGTTATTAGGTAAGTTTCTAGGACAAGGTGGTATTATTGCTCTTGCAACTCTTTTGGGGTTTGGCTCGTCTGCGCTAATTTTATATTATCAACTAAACGACAGTGCGGTTTTTAATGTCTTTGCTACCTTTATTGGTAGTGCTGTTTTGTTAGGTTTAAGTTTTACCGCCATCGCTTATTTGATCAGTTTATCGGTAAGTGAAAAATCAAAAGCAGCGGGTTTTGCTTTAATCACTTGGTTTTTCTTTGCGTTAGTTTTTGATCTGGCGCTGCTGGCGTTATTGGTCGGTGTCGAACAAGGCATTAGCCAGCAGGGACTCACCCAATTAATGATGCTAAACCCAGCCGATATATTTAGACTGGTTAATCTTGCCGGTTTAGATAGTGGCGATGTTAATGGCGCTTTAGCGATTGCTATAAAGTCGAGTTTGTCGCAAGGGCAATTGTTTAGTATTTTACTCGCATGGGTCATTGTACCTATCGTTATTGCCATTTTTATTTTCAGGAAAAAAACACTCTAATGAATACTTTTAAACCTAATTTACTCGTTTTATTGATGACCTTATTGTTGGCTGTACTACTGTCTGCGTGTTCTAAAAATGACGAGGTCGTCCAATCGTTACATGACGCGGTGGCAATAGAGTCTGCTGATGAATGCCATTTATGCGGTATGTTAATTTCAAACTTTAGTGGTCCTAAAGGGGAATTATTTAGAAAGGGTCTTACTCAAGCTGAAGGCAATAGCGTGAAAAAGTTTTGCTCGACCCGTGATATGTTTAGTTTTTACTTAGACCCAGAGAATAAGCGAAATGTTACCACTATGTTAGTGCACGATATGAGCAAGTCACCGTGGGAAACACCAAAAGATCAATACTTTATTGATGCCCACAGCGCATGGTTCGTTGCTGGCTCAATTAAAACTGGAGCCATGGGTAAAACACTGGCAAGCTTTAGTAAACAAAAAGATGCGCAAGCCTTCGCTGCTGAATTCGGTGGAAAAGTCATTGATTTTACCCAAGTTGATTTATCTGTGTTGATGTAAGTTATTTACAAAAAACCCTCTGCTGTCATTTTATTACTCGCGCAAATAGTTGTAATTTTTTTTCAGCAGGGTAGGCTAAAGTTATTATTTTCATTATCTATGCCTTTTATTCTTGATTAAAAATAGCCAACCAGTATCTTCTCAGCTTATTTTTTTAATAACCTTGCTATGCTTTTCAGCACTAATGCTCTCAGGTTGTACCTCATATCAACCGGCCATTTCAAAATATCAAACCAACTTTAATTTTTCAAAGGTAAGCAGCTACGCTTTTTATAAGCGTAACTCTGACTTTGGCCAGTTTCAAAATATTAGTTATACCACGCGTAACAGTATTGAATTAGCCATAGAGCAAGTATTAGATAAGAATGGTTTTATTTATAATACGCTAGATGATGCTGATATCGTGATTACCTATCACCTTGTTAATGAGAACGCTAAGGAATTATTAACCTATAATAAAGGGGTACTTTATTGTTCGCTTTGTTTGCGTGGCGGTGAAGCGCAAGCTGACAAAAAACAATGGCAAACCATACCGGGAAGTTTAATTATTGATGTTATAGACCCTGAACAAAAGCGTTCAGTTTGGCGAAGTGTTTACCCTTTGAAAATTAATGCTAAAACCGATAACAGTAGAGAGGTGCAAGTGAAAATTTATCAGGCTATTGATGCCATGATAGATAAATATCCTCATTCTCGTGATGTAAGTAAAACAAACAATGCTTAAGTGGTTAACGATAACATTGATAGCGGTAGTCGTTTTTATTACTATTTTATTAGGCTTAGGGTATTTATTAAAAGAGCATGAAATAGCAACAACCCATTTAAAACAGCAGCTTGATCAAGAAAGGGCTGCTCAAAAAAGCAAAGAAAAAAGAAATAAGTACAGACTTAACACCATTATTGAAACTTCTCTTGTTAAAGTCGCAGCTAAGACGAACACATTAACAAGTAAACCCTTACCCTCGGTAAAACAAAAAATATTGCTAGAAAATTTAACCTGCTCCTCAAAAAAACAATGTGTGCTTGTTAACATTAGCTTTGGAGAGTTAGCATGTGCCTTCGCTATTAATACCATTGGCGCTTCTTTATTAGCGAAAACTGCAGAGGAAGTGAACTCAGTTATAAAATGTCCTCGCTATCCCAACAATAGTCAATTGAGCTGTCAGCATAATTTATGTACCTACTCCAACATTAATAATTAACTCTCCTGTGGAGTTGAAGAAAGTAGCGGTTTATAATAAGGCACTTTTTACCGAGATAATAACTTTTATGACCTTTCCAAATGATGAAACAGGCCAAATTTTGGCTGAAATACAAGATGCCGGTATTGATTTGTCTATTATTCATCCCGTCGTGTTTTTTCAATTGTTCGAAAAAAAAGAGCAAGCCCAAGCAATGGCTGATTATTTAGCAGAGCATGCACCTGAAATGGAATTAGTCATTCATCCTGATGAAACGCCTAATGTTTGGGACTTGGATTGCACTGTAAAAATGCTACCTTGTTACGATGCTATTGTCGCGCAAGAAGCACAACTCGAACAACTTGCTGCAAAATATAATGGCTATAACGATGGTTGGGGAATGGAGGCTTAAGTAAAGGCATTGGACGTTTAACTTTCTTTGTAGTCGTCCCAAAAGGCATAATGATTTTTGCCTTTTCGTTTCACTGAATACATGGCTTTGTCTGCTCTCTCATAGATAGTGGCAAAGTTTTTATCGTTTTTTTCAAAAACGCATATACCAATACTTAAATTAATTGATATTTTTATCCCTTCAATTTCAGTGGGTTGAGCTAATGTTGTTAATATCGACTGAGCTAGTGATTCAAGGGCTAGTTTATTGGTTGTTTTACAAATAATAGCGAATTCATCATCACCAAATCGGGCAATTAACGCGTCTGTTGGCGCTAAAGCTTCAAAATTGCTAGTGACATGTAGTAGTAATTTATCGCCAACTTTATGCCCATAAATATCATTTATTGATTTGAAGTCGTCTAAGTCAATAAAAAATAAGCCACCACCACTATATTTACTGGTGTTGGTGTAAACTTTAAAATTATTTTGCAGTGCTTTTCTGTTCAGTAAATTAGTGAGTGGATCTAAATTAGCATATTGAGCTAATTCTAATTCATAAAGTTTTTCTTGGGTAATATCTATATGTGTACCTGTCATACGTAAAGGATTATTATTGTCATCAAATTCAATAACCCTGCCGCGATCAGATACCCATACATCATCACCGGTCTTGTGCTTCATACGGTAAATCATATGAAAATAAGGTGTTATACCCGCTAAATGTGCTTCAAGTGCCGCGATAACTTTTTCTTTATCATCCGGGTGTAAGTTGTTTTTCCAAGAGGATACGGTTGATTCAATTTCATTGGTTTCAAAGCCACACATGCTGCCAAATGCTTGATCTAATATTTTCAGTTGCCCGGAAGGTATATGTTGTTCCCAGATAAATAACCCCGTTCTATCTAGAGCAGCGGACAAAGACTCATTTAATTTCTTATTCTCACCTTTAATAATCACACTTTCTTGAGTTAATAATAATATTTTGTCAGAAAGCTTTTCGATAATTTGATCTTTTTCAGTCATAAAATAGTTCGATGAGTGTCAATAATGGCTTAGTCGCTTAATAAAAGCATTAAACGGTTAGATATTCGCCTTTTATTATCTCTTAATTAACTAACAGAAACAAATAACTTATCGACATCTGTAAAACACAAAGCGGCCATTATTTACTTTCTTCTTTTTCAGCGATATGAAAAGCGGGTAATGACACTCGCCAATAAATAGCGGCTAGTCTTAGCGTCAGTGCGCCGATGATTGCAGAAATAATAGCGATATTTTCTGGCCAAGCCAAGTATCGAAATAAAGCGTATAAAGAGCCACCTAATATTGCAGCGGTAGCATAAATTTCTTTTTGTAAGATCATTGGAATAACATTACATATTACATCACGGATCATTCCGCCAGCGACGCCGGTAATGGTGCCCATTACCACTGCAACAAAAACAGGAGCCCCCAAAGCTAATGATTTTTCAGTACCTAAAACAGCAAATAATGCTAAACCAAACGCATCAGCAATCAGCAAGAAGCGTTTTGGAATGCGCTTAGGACGGCGAATAATGATAATAGTTAACACTGCAGTCAATAAAATAACATAAAGATAAATGGGATTGGCAACCCAAAAGACTGGCGTATCTAAAGTAATATCGCGGATGGTTCCGCCGCCAATAGCCGTCACCGCAGCTAAAACAACAACACCAAAAGGGTCAAGTTTGTAACGTCCAGCCATTAATGCACCCGAAAGGGCAAAGACAACAATACCAAACAAATCTAACCAGTAAAGTAGTTCATACATATGTGTTACCTATTGATATTGAATGAGTAAATGAATAAAGTCAGCAGTGCTAAAAATAGAAAACAAAAATAGAACACTTGGCTAATACGTTTACTGGCATGAATAATATCAGTAGCTTGAGGCTGCCTGCCGTGATCGTTGTAACTTGCTTTACGTAATTTTATATTTTGATACATAGCTACGCCGCCAAGTTTAACCTCTAATGACAAGGCAAATAAATTGAGCACATAGCTATTATTTAATTGAAAAAAGTAGTGGCGATTTAACCGATAAAACAAAACGAAATTTTTGCCAATACAACCAAATAGCAGGATTAATGAAAATATACGGCTAGGCAGCCATTGTATAATGTTGACGATAAAAGCAATACTGTCGCCAAAAGGCTGAAAACTCTTTTGTTTGTTATTCCAGCTGTAATGCATCTCAATGAGCAGTCGACAAACTAAAGCAGTAAGTGGACCGAAAAGTAAAAATATCAAGCTAATGGTGAATAAATTTTGCACCGCTCGAAGCAATAACATTTCAATACAGCTCTTTGCTAAGCCTAAAGACGAAAGCTGATCGGTATTACGCAACAGCCAGGGATTTAATAACTGTTTAGCTTCGAAATTTTTGTTGGCGACAATTAACTTGGCAATCTCTTTACTTGTTTTCCCTAGTTGCAGAGATCCTAAAGCAAGATAAAGTAAAAATCCCTGCCAAAGCCAAGTGGCTTCAACAAAAGCTTCAAATAACCAAAGAATAATCACTAAAGGCGTTAGGCTAACTAAAATAGCAATTAAGCCAGAAATAAAACGCTGACGGTCAGTATTTTTACTTTTATTTACTTTTTTGGCGAGCTGATCACAAAATAAACGAAAAAATTGTAAAGGCTCATGACTCGCCAAATAGCCAGTAAAAACCTTAATCAAAATAACACTATAAAGCATCACAACAGAATAGGCGAAAGGGCTGATTTCCATTAAATTTGGCAGATTATTAGCAGTCATATTTATACCAATTCCCTTAAATTATTGCTCAATTGTGTGGTTCAAAATACTCCAAACCTGCGTTGCTCTCAAGGCCAAGAGCAGCGATTAGTTAATCGATGCCTTGCTTTGATTTATTTTTCCTGTGCGAGCAAGACCACAAACTTAATGGAGATGGTGTTCTTTGAACTTGAGGATTAAGTTAACTTTTTACCCTGCAATGCGTTCAACATATTCTCAACTAGCTGAGATGAATTAACCGAGGCTGTTTCTAAATAGGCTTCAAAGGAGGTAGGAGACTCTTTACCTGCTATATCAGACATAGACCGAATAACCACAAAAGGTATCTTAAATTGATGACAAGTATGAGCGATTGCGGCACCTTCCATTTCAACTGCCGCCATGGTTGGAAAGTTTGCACGTGCTTTAGCAATGTCATCATCGGCGGTCATAAAGGTATCACCTGTGGTGATTAAACCCAGTAATGTCTGAATGTTTTCTAACTCCGCAACACCTGCTTGTGCAGCCTTAACGAGCGTAGGGTGAGGAATATAAGCAGCCGGATTACCCGGTAATTGACCCATTTCATAACCAAACGCGGTTACATCAACATCGTGATAGCGAACTTCAGAACTAATGACAATATCGCCCACTTTTAATGATTGTTCAAAGCCGCCGGCAGAGCCAGTATTAACAATAAAATCAGGCTGAAACTTATCAATTAAAATCGCAGTTGCTAATGCCGCGGCTACCTTACCAATACCCGATTGAACAATAACGACATCACTGCCGTTGAGTTGCCCTTGATAAAAGGTATAACCTGCATGTTCGGTTGTTTCTGCATGGGTTAATTTTGCTTTTAAAATAGCAACTTCTGGCTCCATTGCGCCAATTATTCCTGCTTTCATTTTATTTCCAATTCGTTGATTACCTCTAATAAAACAATTATAACGTGAAGATCCGCCAATGTCGTACATTTATGTTCAGGATGAACGGTATAACGCGGTGCCATGGATGGCAAAGAGCGTATATGTTCAGGATGACCATTCTTAGGCATCCTGCCTTCATGGCATTAGTGCGTCCCTGCACGTCGATGGCAAAGAGCGTATATGTTCAGGATGACCTTTCTTAGGCATCCTGCCTTTATGGCATGAATACTTTTATACACTATGATGTAAATTGAAGGTAAAACAAAAAAGTCAGCGATTTACATCACTGACTTTTTATTTTAATAACAGGTTAATTTTAGCGTTTAATGAGGTAATGCGGCTACTTGTGGTGCAGGAATACGTTGCGACATCGCATTACCTGTTGATGAGCCTAATTGCGCGCGAGCGGCAATAGGAGATAAGGCGCCAACTTCTTCTCTATTTCTACTCGGGCGAGGCTTTAACATTGGAGCAGGAATAATTTTTCCTTTAATTTTTGGCTCTGGTGGTCTATTACCTAAAAGTCGGCTGTAAATACAAGCGCGGATCTCGTCAACGGTATAATTAGTTTTCACTTTAATACGAATATGAGGAATTGAAGATGCTTCTAAAGCGCCGCTGACAAACCAATCTTTTTTGATTTTATAGCCTTTGCCTTGGGTATCAACTAAATCAATTACGCCACATAGCTTCATACTCTCACGATCACAAATAGCAAAGTCTAAGTATTTACTTTCGGCATTCGCCGAGGCTGTTTGGCTGGCTCTGTTCGACACACCATGACGAATAGTAACAATGTCAGCAAGTTTTACTCGATTAATAATACGATATTTACCACCAAGGGCTTGTTCGAGCAAATTCTGAAAATTCTTCTCTGCTGGTGTAAAAAGACTTTGCTTTTTATCAAATGGAAAAGGAAAACTATTGTCGTTTAAGCGGCTAGCTAACAAAGCGACAATAACAATTAGGCTGATCATGGCAAAGAGAATTAATTCCATACACTGCTCCGGCGGTTCAAATTCTTGACGGTATTCTTGATAACAGTTGGTTAAGCAGAATTTGTGCCATAGATTATAATTTCGCTAGATTGTTTTAATATCAATTGAGTAGGCAGAATTTATGCGATATGTTTTAAGGAAAATGGACTGTTTCATCATGGCGAAAAGGGGAGGGGGATAAAAAGACTCTCGTTAATATTTATGCAGAGTCTTTATTATATGTTGAGCTAATAATTATGCTGGATATTTTGCTTCAAGTGCGGCATAAAGTTGTTGCTGAAAATCGCTGGCACTGGCATCTAAGGTATTAACTAAATTCGCTAATACTTCGTTGTCTTCTTCGCCATGCCAAACTTTTATGTATGTCCCTTCTTTATAACCGTGGTCTTGGCGGAAAAAATTCAAGGTGTTCTTGCCAACATATTGACGAAATAATTCATCAAGGTCCATATTCATCAAACGCATACAGTCGGCTAAGGCAATAGCATCAAAACTTTTGTTAGTAACTGCCGCTGAGGCTAAGTTTTCAAGGGCGATTTTAAAATCTTTTTCACCTGAGCTTTCAGAGAGCTCTGCTGCTAGCGTGTCAGTAATACTTGCCACGGTTTCGCCAGTCATTAAACGTAAGCTTAAACCAAAATGAAATATATCAACCAATTCTAGTTGTACTTGCGCAATATCTATTGCTTGATGTTTCCACCATTTCCAGCCGTGATGGTCTAACATTTCAGCACACTCAACCCAAATGGCGCGATACCACTCATAACCATTTTCTTGCCAGGTATCACTAACACGAGTATTCATCGCGTCTTGCATGGTTAGCATTTGTTTTATTTGATTTTGTGCTGCTGAATTTGCGCTCATTTTTTTCTCTATTATTTGTAAATATCTATTGCGACTATTTTGCCGTAGAGGAAAGAAACAAGCAAACAAACGATGGTAATTTAATTAAAAAACTACCGCTAACTCAATTCCGCTAAAGGCATGGTTTTTTGCTCGCCAGTTATAACCACTTATTTCACGTAAACGAACAAATCCGGTCACCTTTAGTTGTCCAATCATCAATGAACTACCGATACCGATATAGCCGTCAATATTATTGTTTGAGTATCTATGGTCGAAGTTATCATTTTCAAAATCGCTGCTATAGCGTTTGTTGTTATGCGAATACTCATCGTCATCTCTATCAAAAAAGGCAAGTTCAAGCAGATCAACACCAAATTCTGCATAAAGACTAAAATCAGCGAAGTAACCTACTTTCATGCCTCCTTCCCAAGCAATAAAACTATGCTGATCATTCATCGTATCGGTAACACGGGCATAGCCGAGCGAACTGGTTACTGATACACCCAAATAACTATTGCGTTTACGATGAATAACTTCAACACCGACACTTGAGTAATAATCGCTGTCATTAGCGCCCTGATGAAGATAAATACTATAATCATTGGCTGTATTAGCATAACTGTTAAGTGAAAGTAGCAAATTGAAACAGATGAAGATAAGGCTTTTTTTCATAATAATACCCGTAAAAGATGTCTAGTTATTGTCATCTTATTGCGGGTAAGTTTCAGTGATCTAATCGTTAGAATATGCTAAAAAAATGTAAGTTAGTGTCAGATTCGCCAAAAGTCAGTAAGAGGTCAGTAATCTTAGCCTTTAAAAGTGTGCTTTTACTCTAAGCCAAGCATTGCTGTTTTGTTGGTGCTGACCAAAGAAGGTATATTTTTCGTTACCCCAGAATAAATTAGCCCCAGCGGAGAATAGCCATTGATCGTTATAGCGATAAGCTATCGAAGGTTTTAGATAACCATCATTATCTGTGGGCGAATAAAAATTAAATACGCTGTAAATTAATTTTTGCTGTAATGTTCTGTAGGTTAAGCGAAAGGTTAATAATTGACGGTTTTCATCAACGTCTGTTGCTGGCGTAGCTGAATGGCTAATAAATTGCTGGTAATGTTTGGTTTGTTCAACATAAAACTGCACACTGGCGGTAAGGTTCTTAATTACTTCGCTTTCAAAACCGACTAAAAATCTGTTTTGGCCATTAGCAATAAAAGGGTTAGTGCCATTATTGTCTTCAATACTGTTATAACTGGCATATTCAGCATTAAATAACCCGCCTGCTACAGGTAGCCGAACACTTGCCCCCCAGGCATTCATTGCTGGAAAGTAAGCTTGTAATTGCTGATTGTTATTTTCTGTTATACCCACGGGCGTTGGCCAGAAGCCTCTATAGCCATATAGCGCATATTCAACGCCGTTATTGTTAGTCGCAAGACGTGCTGAAAATTGTGCTTTATTGGTTTTTTCAACCCTAAACTTATCCGCAGGAGCAACAATGGCTTTGGCCTGTGGCGAATAAAACGAAAAGCGCTCGCCGGTGATATAAATATCAGGGGTGAACTCAGGTGTCCAAGTGAGATCAAGTGAATAATTACCGACATACCAAGTACCTTTCGCACTATCTGAAGGCGCTTTTAGGTATTGGTCATCACGGCCCGAAAAGAATGATTGCCAGTTTTTGGCAAACAAATCATTAAGGAAAATATAATCACCGGTACCCCAAGTCAGAATTTGCCGACCTAATTTAACATCTGTTTTATCCGTGGGGCTAAAACGGATATTTAATTCGCGGGTTTGTAAAAAAGTATCACGTAATACGTCGTCATAGATTAACTCTGCTTTTGAAACCAGCTCAAAAGCTTCGTGACTGTAATCAAGATTAACGCGTGTGTTGATTTCACTGAGCGATGCGTTTGACTCAACAATATTGTCTTGTAGTAAATAGCCATAGCCCGCCTCAACAAAACCTGAAAACTTCCAGGGTGAAACGACTTCTTCGCTCCATTCATCACCCCAATTTTCTGTTTCGTTTGCGACAATATTACTGGCAAAACTTGCGCCACCAACAAAAAAGCTGGTCATTAGAAAAAAGAAGTTTTTTACTGATTTTTGCACAATAGACCTGTCCATTTTGTTGTTAGGCGATATAAATATTAATCGTTATGCTGAATGTATGTCAGTATTTAAACTAAGCTAGCTACTGAAAACGCTTCAGATTAATTGTTATACCATTACTTTTCGCTGATTAATCTAACCACTCTTTCGGTGGGTTGCGTAAACTGCGTTCAGAAAAAATATCATCGGGTAAGCCGACATTATATTTAACGTTTCTAAATTGCATTTCAGTATAGCTACCATCGGAATGTTGGGTTATTTTTGAATGCATAACCGTAGTAAAACCATCAATGACTGCAGTTTTTAATACTTGCAGAGAACGTGATTTTTTACCTTGGCGGTCATAGAAGTCAACTTGCATCGGTAAAAAAGTGCTCTTATCAACACTAACGATATAGTGATCAAACTCAACACTGTTTAGATCTTTTGGCTGAGCCTTAATGGTATAAAATGTATCATCAGTTTTTAACAGGGTAAAATTATCTTCTGCTGGGTTTCTACCAGAAACATCTTCATAGAAAAAATGCGCGCCAATAAATGAAGTACGTTTATCGCCGGCAGAAATACGTTTTACTAAATCGAGTGCCGGCAAATATAACCAACGGTCATCATCGCTAGCTACTTTTTTTACCACACGAAATACCGTTCCTTGCACGTCGGTCGGACGAGAGAAAAACACTAAGATGTCTTGATTACCTAAATCGGTTTGGTCTTTACGCAAAATAGTAAATTGTCGCATCTGCTTATTACCTTGCGCATCAACAATAATCATGCGGGCTTGGGCACTTCCATCGTCAGCAGAATAATATGAGGCTAAATTTGCTTGCGTAATAATTGCATTAGCATCGGTTAGATCGCCAGCATGGCTAGCAAAACTTGAAAGTGAGTAGACCAGTATCAATAGTCTTGATAAATATTTCATCTTTATATCCTATGATTTTTCAGTTTTTAGGTTTTGCTTACCAGCAAAAAGGGTCATCAATGCCGGTAATAGCACTAAAGTCACTAACGCCGACAGCGCCATAATACTCGCCAGGAAAAACCCAACGGTAATATAAGGCATTAATGGTGAGAGTAATAACGGGGTAAAGCCAACGGCAATAACAATGGCATTACGTGAAATTGCTCGGCTGGGTTCTTGAAACATTGCGGCTAATGCTGGTGCTAAACTGCCCAGCTCTTTCTCTAATTCACGAGTACGTTGTAAAAAGTGAATAGCGAAATCGATTGAAAGCCCTAAAGTCAGTGCCGACAATACTGCGATTGGCATATCGTAGTCTTTACCTATCCAGCCAATTAATCCATAGATCATCGAAATAGTCAGTGTAAGTGGCAGCATGGCTAAAATACCGTACTTGAAAGAGCGAAACAGCACGACCATCATTAAGAAAACGATGACAAATGAAGAAAGTAAACTGTCGATCATGCCGTTTACCATAGCGTCTTGCCAAACAATGTTTAAGTACGATTTACCTGCCCACTGATAACTAATGTTTTTTGGCATCGGATTGTTAGTAATGTATGCCTCTGTCCAATTAACAACTTTGGTGGTGTGCTGATTATCGCCACTGCTCATTTGAAGCCATAAGAGACTTTTTTGGTAATCTTTAGTGACGAAATGCCATAAGTCTTGTGGACGATGAGAGGACTGATATTGCAACAATGTTTGCGCAACGCCATTACTTGTTTCAGGCAAGGTAAAGTCTTTATCTTCACCAGAGAAAAGTTCCCGATTGACCGTTTTAACAATATCAGCCAAACCATTACTTTTACCCACTAAACCTGTTGCCAGTAACGCTTGTTGAAAGTCGCTTTGCCAGTTTAATAACGCGGGGTCTAGAAATACTTTGCTGTCGTTGAAAGCGTCATCAGCAATATCGACTAACTGTTCAAGAATAACCTGGTCTTGGTCAGCGGCAGAAAACGTTAAATCATCTAATAAAACCAGTAAGTTCTGATTGAATAAAGACGCTTGTTCAGCCGAACTGGCATCTTTGATAAAGGCATTAATCTGTTTTGCGCTATCGGCGTTAACAGTAAAGGTTGCCAGTACCGCTTTGAATTTTTCCAGTGCTGCACTATTTTCACCCTTGTTATTGCTAAACACTAACCAGGCATCATAAGTGCCAGCAAAGTGTTCATTAAGTACCTTGTCAGCAATTCTAATTTCATGATCCGCTTTAAACCAATTAACGGGATTATCATTAATTTCAATGCGACTAACACCTTCAATACTGACTAAAAATAAGGCAACAAAACCAATAAGAATAAGTTTGGTTTTTTGAGTAGCAAAACCACCTAGGCTTTCCAGTGCATTGGCTAGTCTGCCTTTCTTCTCCATACGCACAATAGCGTCGTGTAATTTGGCTAAAGTTTCAGGTGTTAAACGAGAGATATAAGCAGGGATGTAAATAATGGTTAGTGCAAAAGCTAATAAAATACCGGTACCAATAAAAGCGCCAAAGACTTTTACTGGCGGAATAGGGGTTAGCATTAACGAATAAAAACCGATTGCAGAGGTGATTGATGTATAAAGCATTGGCGTATATAAATGCTTCATAACACCTTTTACTACATCGCCAGCATTATCACCTGTTTTATATTTTTCAGCAAATTCAGAGAGAATGTGAACTGAGTCAACAACGGCTATTGGCATTAAGAATATAGCGATCATTGATGACATGATATGGACAGTAAAGCCCATACCAATCAATGAACCCATGACAATAATCACCGTTGCCATTGCGACGACCATAGGCGCAATTATGAGTGGAAAGTTGCGGAAAAAATACCAAAGCAAAGCAAAAATAGCCAAACCAGCCAGCGGGGCTGCAACGCCCATTTGTACAAACATCTCATAGCCAAATTGGTCTTCAGCGACAGGTAAACCGGTAATATGAAAGTCGAGATTAGCCACCAGCTCTGCGGGAAAATTGCTACTGATAGTGCGAATTTCTTCGGCAATAATATAGCTCATGTCTTTGGCTTGAATCGGCACATAAATCGCTATTGCTTTATTGTCGCCCGATACTAAGGTGTTGTTAAGCATAGGTAAACGTTTTACCGCATGCTGAATGGCCAAGCTGCCTTCGAGTGAGGATGGCGCCTGTTTCATTAAATATTCGAAGCGTATGCCGTTACTTTCACCTTGGCTATTTTTTTCTTGAGTAATATTGTCAACGACACTAAGTGATAATAAATCTTCTGCGATAACCCCCTCAATTTGCAAAACCTGTGTCGACAATTGCTCAACCACTTGCAATGCATTAGGCGTAAAAATACTATTTTGGCTAACAATACCAACGACGATCATATCGCGCATTTGAAAGTTAGCTTTTGTTTGGTTATGAAAAACGCGTGCTGGCGCATCACTGCTCAGCATATTTTCAGGGTCGGTATCTATTTTCAGGTTTGGCATCATCGCCAGACTTATTGCCACCATCAGTAAGACTAAGGTGTAAACAAGTTTAGGTTTCTCAACAGCGAGTTGCAGTAGTCTGGTGTAATTCAAAAGTGATCCTTAACTGAAAAATTATTATATTAGACAAACGTAATGTACTTTTATATTAGCACTATCTAATGTAATATCAATCAATATTTACTTTTTGCTGACAATAAAGACCCAGATGATGAATAATGAAACTCAAATAGACATAGCTGAAATGCGTGGTAATGCAACCCAAGCCGCTGAGTTACTGAAAGCGATGAGTAATGAAAACAGATTATTGATACTTTGCTATTTAGGAGAGAAAGAAATGTCGGTATCAGAGCTTAATGGTTTTATTGATCTGAGCCAGTCGAGCTTATCACAGCATTTAGCGCGCTTGAGAAAAGACGGCTTGGTAAAAACTCGCCGAGAATCACAAACAATATATTATACAATTGCCCATCCATCGATAGTAAAGTTAATCACTTTTTTACATAGTGAATTTTGTTAAAAGCTTAATTAACGGTCAAGTCACCAAGGTTTTCTCAGTAACTTGACCGCAGAGCACAATTAAATATGCTCGATAACAATACAGCCCGCCGAATAACCAGCACCAAAAGAACAGATCAAGGCTTTATCGCCAGTAACCATGTCATCATGATTCAAGTGAAAGGCAATAATAGACCCCGCTGAAGCCGTATTCGCAAACTTGTCTAAAATAATAGGTGCTTCATTGCCAATAGGGTCACGGCCTAATACTTTTTTTGCGACAAAGTTGTTCATGTTGATATTGGCTTGATGTAAAAATAACCTTTTTAAATCTTTCGCTTCAACATTTGCTGCTGCCATTTGCTCGGTAATTAATTGTGAAACCATTGGCAGTACTTCTTTAAAAACCTTTCGTCCTTGCTGAACAAACATTTTGTCATTATCAAGCATGGTTTCTGGATCACACTTATTGATATGACCAAAGTTACTACGAATATTATTAGAAAAGGTCGTAATGGGCTTCTTAGTTAATATTTTAAAGCAATGGTCAGCGGTGGCGGTCGCTTGTTTTTCAACAATAATTGCCGTTGCTACATCGCCAAAAATAAAATGACTGTCGCGATCGCGTAAATTTATTTGTGGAAAGTTTAGTTCAGGGTTAATCACTAACACTGTTTTTGCGGTGTCGCCATGTAAAGCATTTGAAGCGTTCATGATACCGAAGGTTGCCGATGAACAAGCTACCAGCATATCGTAAGCCCAACCCTTACAACCCAGTTCTTTTTGTACTTCAATCGCAATTGCAGGATAAGCACGTTGTGTGTATGAACAAGCAACAATGATTAAGTCGATATCGTCAGCGGTTTTATTTGCTGCTGCCATTGCTTGTCTCGCGGCGCCAACGGCCATTTCAGCTTGTGCTGATAATTGCTCATCACTACGCTGAGGAATAAGTGGCATCATGGTTTTAGGGTCAAGCGCACCGTCTTTATACATAACGTAGCGACTTTTAATACCCGATGCTTTTTCAATGAACTCACTTGAAGACGGTTTTAAAGCCGTTAACTGCTCACTGTTAATAGCGGCGGCATTTTCAGCATTGTAATCTTCAACATATTGATTGAATGCTGTGACTAATTCGTCATTTGAAATACTGTGTGGAGGGGTGAATAGACCCGTACCACTTATCACGATTGACATGTATTTTACTCCGTTTGTAATTTTCTAGTGGTCGTACCATGAGACTTATCATCGTAAAGTACAAGCACTTCAACGCTTTTAATTGATGTGTTACGGATTATACCTGTAACGATTGAAAGTGCACTGCCAAAAAATTATCTTGCTTAATCACATTTCAACTTTAATTAAAAAGTTTTTTCCGCACCATTGCACGATAGTCTGTAGGGGTGATTTTTAATTGTTTCTTAAACAATCGTGTTAACTGTCCTTGCTCTTGGTAACCGACTTGAAAAGCGATTTCCTGAATAGATAGATTACTTGCTGATAGTAAATCTTTGACCATTTCTACACGCAATTTTTGCCAATAATGAGAAGCTTTAACACCAGTAGCATTTTTAAAGCGCCGACTAAAGGTTCGATGGCTAATGCCAAATTGTAATGCTAGTTCAGTTAAGGACAATGTCGATGAAAGGTTAGTACGCATCCAGAATTGAATTTGAGTGATTAATTCATCAGGGTGGCGATCTACTGCACCTTCCAAATAACGTTGTTCTTCATAAGGTTTTCTTATCTCATGAGAAAAATTACGCTCGACATGTTGAGCGGCTGACTCACCGTATGTTTGATGAATAATGTGTACGGTAATATCAGCTAAGGCATTTAAGCTTGCTGCACAATAAATACGTTCTGACTGGGTGATAAAGAAATCTGGTTTTAACTCAACTTGTGGATAATTTCTTTTGAATTGGTCAACATAATGCCAGTGTGTCGTTGCGGGGTGATGATCTAATAATCCCGATTCGGCAATAAAACAAACGCCAGTACCACCACCAATAAGCGTTGACCCCTGTTGCCACATACTATTGAGCCAACTAACGACTTTAGGGTGTTTTTTAATTATCGGTCTAGGGTTACGCCACAGACTAGGAATAAAAATATAATCTGGACTTTGGGCATGCTCAATATCTTTATCAGGGTAAAGCTTAATAAGTGCTCTGGTTCGCACTGGAGCTAATAGTTCGCTAACCATTTCAATACTGAGTTTAGGCGATCGCCTATCTTCTCTACGCGCAAAAGCTTCGCCTGCTCTAAGCATTTCAATCGGTAAGCTTACGCTGGTGGCTAACATATGATCATATAAAACCAAGGCAACATTGACTGTTTTTCGGCTTGTCTTTAGTGGCATATTAATAACTTTCGCACAGTTTGGCTGTTATTGTATTATTTATGGCTGAAAACGACAATTAATTGTTGGCATTTCTTTTTACACTAAGCACAAGAACTACGACTCATGTATTTAAGAGAATTATAAATGACTGCTTTACCTATTATTGTTGGCATGGGCGGCGTAAACGCTGCCGGCCGCACCTCATTTCATCAAGGCTTTCGTCGTATCGTTATCGACAAATTAACCGCAGAAGCACGCCAAGAAACTTTTGTTGGTCTTGCTACTTTGATGAATATCTTAACTTTCCAAGCAGGTCAGTTAGTTGATGCTGAGGGTAATTGCGTTGCATTAAACGAAGTAGAAGCACGTTTTGGTAAGCAAATTCTTGATGGCACCCTTATTCGTAAAATTGAAAGTAATCACTTTGACCCTGACGCAACGCATTGCCATACAAATATGGCGGCAACACCAAGCACTGAAAATATTACTTTTGAAATTAAAGAAAAAGAATTACCAAAACCCTTACCGCGCTCATGGAAAATAACCCCCTTAGCAGATAAACGTGTAAAAGTTGAAATTACCGATAACTTAGCCATTAAACATAGTAGTTATCGAGATAATCCGATTAAAGCCGCGGGACAATTACCGACCGGCTTTGAACCGTCAACATTATATAATAGCCGTTATCAGCCACGTGGCTTACAAACAACTATTTTTGGTGCGGCAGACGCTATTCATTCAACCGGCTTTAGCTGGGATGAAATTTTGGAAAAAGTCAGCCCAGACCATGTCGGGACTTATTCTTCATCAGCTTTTGGTCAAATGCAATCAGAAGGTTTAGGGGGCATGTTACAAAATCGTCTGCATGGCGATCGTGTCACCACGAAAAACTTAGCGCTGGGTTTAAACACTATGTCGGCCGATTTTATTAATGGTTATGTTACTGGCAGTGTAGGTACCACGTCGACCTCAACTGGAGCTTGTGCAAGTTTTCTTTATAACTTACGTAATGCTATTCAAGATATTAAATCAGGTCGAGTGCGTGTTGCTATTGTTGGTAGTAGTGAAAGCCCAATCACACCAGAAATTATTGAAGGTTTCGGTAACATGAGCGCATTGGCTAATGAAGAAGGTTTGAAAAAACTTGATGGCATTACTGATGGCCAAGCTGACCACCGTAATACCAGTCGCCCGTTTGGAGAAAACTGTGGTTTTACCATTGGCGAAGCAGCGCATTTTCTGGTGATTATGGATGACGAATTAGCGGTTGAACTAGGTGCTAAACCTTTGGGTTCGGTTGCTGATGTTTTCATTAATGCCGATGGTATTAAAAAATCTATTACCGCGCCAGGTCCGGGTAATTACATTACCATGGCGAAGTCGGTGGCATTAGCAAAAAGTATTTTAGGTGAAGAAGCTGTCCAGAAGCGCAGCTTTATATTAGCTCATGGTTCAAGTACGCCACAAAACCGCGTCACAGAATCGTTAATTTATCACCGTTTAGCCGAAACTTTTGATATTCATAATTGGCCAGTAGCGGCGCCTAAGGCTTATGTTGGTCATACCATAGCACCCGCAAGTGGCGACCAAATCACCATGGCGTTAGGTGTTTTTGCCCATAACATTATGCCGGGTATTACCACCATTAAATCAGTTGCCGATGATGTGTATAATGAACGTTTACATATCGCACTTGATCACTGGCAGTGTGAAGCAATGGATGTTGCTTTTATCAATTCAAAAGGCTTTGGTGGCAACAATGCCACGGCCACTTTACTTTCACCAGAGGTAACGCTTGCTATGCTGAAAAAACGTTACAGCATAGCAGAGATGACCCGTTACCAGGAAAAGTTATCTGTGGTAGAAGAGAAACAAAAAATCTATCAAGAAAAAGCCAATAACGGGCAATTTGAATTAATTTACAAGTTTGGTGTTGGGGTTTTAGGCGATGATGACATTGAAATAAATAGAGAAAATATTTCAATGACCGGCTTTACTAATAATATAGCCCTGCCGAGTGAAAACCCGTTTGCTGATATGGTGTAGCAATAACTCAACCCTTGTATTAGGTTATATTAAATAAAGAATGAAAAAGCAAAGCGTCAAAGCTTTGCTTTTTTTTACCTTTATAAACAGTATCTTTCGATCATTTTTAGTAATAGTTGTTCCGTTTTATCAATTTCGCTATGCGCTAGAAATTCATTAGGTTGATGCGCTTGATCAATGGAACCAGGACCTAACACGATAGTTTGACAACCGAGTTGTTGAATAAATGGCGCTTCGGTCGCATAGTTTACCGCACAACATGAATGACCACTTATTTCTTCGGCTACAGTCACAAAATCACTGTTTTTATTTTGTTCAAAACTGGGTGAACTCGGATCCAGCTCGCTAAATGAAATTCTATTAGGGTATTTTTCTGCCAACGGTTTTAACGCTTCACTGAGTAGTAAGATAAGTTCGCTGTCATTCATACCAGGTAGCGCACGCATATCGATGTCTAACTCGCAGTGACCACAAATTCTATTGGCATTGTCCCCGCCGTGTATTGCGCCAAAATTAAGCGTTGGCTCTTTTACATCAAAGGCTTGATTACTATAATTGTGAGCCAATTTTTCTTTGAGTTGCATTAATTGACCAATCACTTGGTGGATAATTTCTATGGCATTTACGCCTAAACTTGGTTTGCTTGAATGCCCTGACTGTCCCTGAATAGTTATGCGGTGAGACATGTGACCTTTATGCATGATGACAGGGACCAAATTTGTTGGCTCACCAATAATGGCAACATCGGGTTTTATCTGTTGATTTTGGGTGAAAAAACGTGCGCCAGCCATGGTGGTTTCTTCGTCTGCGGTCGCTAAAATATAAAGTGGTTTTTTTAACTGTTTTGCCGTTAACCCTTTACAGACTTGTAAAATAAAAGCAAAAAAACCTTTCATATCACACGTGCCTAAACCATAAAACTTATTATCTCTATCAACAATTTTTAATGGGTCTGACAGCCAACGATTTTCATCAAAAGGTACAGTGTCACTATGACCTGCGAGTAACAACCCTCCTGTACCACTACCGAGTTTTGCTAATAAGTTATATTTATTGCGCGTTTCTGGCACCGCTTGAATGTCGATACTAAAACCGAGTTGTTCAAACCAGCTTGCCAATAGTTGAATAACCGCTAAATTCCCTTGATCCCAGCTCGCTTGTGTTGAGCTAATAGATGCACTGGCAATTAGTTGTGTTAATGAATCGGTAAAGTTGGGCAAATTTTTCATAGTGGCTCACAGTTAAAAGATGAATAAATAAAAAAACCATGGGTAATTATGCTTATTTGTTGCATAACGAGTCATTGGGTGTTATTTTCCTATTCTAGTGTAAATAACCTAAATAGAGAAGGCTATTGAAAATAATTTGTTTTCTGCTTTGCTTAGGTTAATAAAAAATTAATAGATGAGGTTGTATGAAAGTCGCGGTTATTGGAGCAAGTGGTTATGTCGGTGCTGAGCTTATAAATTTATTGTCTGCGCACGATAAAATTTCCCTGGAATACTTACTGGTTTCAGAACACAGTAGCTCGGCAGATATGACATTCTCGCAACTACATCCGCGTTATTTAGGCGTATGTGATTTACCTTTAGTTTGTTTTTCACAGCCTTGGTTCGATGAAAAAGTGCCAGAACTTGATGCGGTTTTTTTTGCAACACCCCATGAATTTAGTGCTGATTGGGCACAAGCTTTTGTTGAGCAGGGTGTTAAGGTTTTCGATCTCTCTGGTGGCTTTCGTTTAAAAAATAGTGAAGATTATCCAACATTCTACGGCTTTGAACATAAAAACTTATTGGCGCTTGCGCAAGCAAAATATGGTTTAGCTGAATGGCAACAAGAAGATATTGCTAATACGCGATTAGTTGCCGTACCGGGCTGTTACCCGACAGCGAGTTTATTATCGCTTAAACCGATTACTGCAAATAATTATCACCTTGAAAACTCACTTATTGTTGTCAATGGTATTAGTGGCGTCAGTGGCGCAGGCAGAAAAGCCTCATTAGCGACCAGTTTTTATGAAGTTAGTTTAACGCCATACAATATTTTACAGCACAGACATCAACCAGAAATAAGCCAAGAAGCTAATGCAGCGGTTATTTTTAATCCCCATCTTGCACCTTATAAAAGAGGGTTATTGGCGACAGTTACTTTGCAAATTAAAGCCGGTATTACCACCAAACAAATTAACGACGCTTTTTTAAGCGCTTATCAAGATAAGCCTTTAGTGCGGTTAACTGGGGCTTGGCCCAAAATAGACAATGTCGCGAACACGCCGTTTGCTGATGTGCATTGGCAAGTTGATGAAGAAAAACAAGTCGTGGTGGTGAGTTGCGCTATCGATAATTTATTAAAAGGTGCTGCTTCACAGGCCGTACAATGCGCAAACATTTCTTTGGGTTTACCGAGTGAGTATAGTTTGCTGCATAATGTAACGTTGGGGAAGTGTTAATGACTAAGTCAATCTGTCGCAAAGTTCGTAAGCCGTTAGTGATTAAAATTGGTGGCGCTATTCTTGAAAAACAAGATGCCTTAACCGATTTATTAAAAATTATTGCTTCATTAAAGGGCCAAGCGGTAGTTTTAGTTCATGGTGGTGGTTGTGTGGTTGATGACATGCTCAGCCAAGCAGGCTTTACTACTGAGAAAAAACACGGTTTACGGGTGACACCTCAAGCACAAATGCCCTTGATTGCTGGCGCATTAGCCGGCAGTGTCAATAAAGCGATTGTTGCTACTGCAGTAAGCTTACATATGCAAGCGGTTGGCTTATCACTTCTCGATGGTGATATGGTCTCATGTAAGTTAAGCGAAAAAGGCCTAGGTATGGTCGGCGAACCTGATGCTCAAAATAGTAAATTACTCGATACCTTACTTAGCGCAAACTTCTTACCGATTATTTCTTCGATTGGCTCATTAGCCAGTGGCGAATTGGTCAATGTAAATGCGGATGATGCCGCTGTCGCTATTTGTCAGTTATTAAATGCTGAGTTGTTGTTACTTACCGACGTCAATGGTGTAAAAGATGCGCGTGGCGAATATATCGCCTCATTGAGTAAAACTCAGGCTAATACGTTAATAGAGCAAGGTGTTATTGCTGGCGGCATGACCGCAAAAGTGAATGCAGCCCTGCATGCCGCAAGTCAGTTGCGACGAAGTATCGCGGTTGCCAGTTGGCAGTCGCCTGAGCAAATCATCAATTTAATAAAGGGTGATGCAATCGGCACACGCATTCAGCCACATTAGAAATATTTAAGTCACGTTTAACTTACCGACTTTTCGGATAGGACGCATTATGTCATCAGTACCGACAAAATTAGAAAATTTTTTAGCGGATGATCAGCTAACTAAAACACAAATAATAGATCTTATTGCTTTAGCAATAAAAATTAAAAACCACCCTGGCGATTACAGTAAAGCCTTAGCGGGTAAATCTGTAGTGATGATTTTTGAGAAACCTTCATTAAGAACGCACGTAAGTTTTGACATGGGTATTAACAAATTAGGCGGCCATGCGCTATATTTAGGTCAGCAAAATGGCAAACTAGGCGAGCGCGAAAGAGTCAGTGATTACGCTAAAAATCTTTCTTGTTATGCCGATGCTATTGTTGCGCGTGTTTTTGAAAATAGTGCCATTGAAGGTTTAGCTGAGCATGCCAGTATTCCGGTGATCAATGCCTTGTGTGATATTTATCATCCGTGCCAAGCGTTAGCAGATTTTGTTACCTTGCAAGAGCATTTTGTTATAGGTAAAGGCACAGACTTAACAAAGGTCAAGCTCGCTTATATTGGCGATGGTAACAATGTTTCCAACTCGTTGATGTTTATGGCTGCAATCTTAGGGGTTGATTTTACCTTGGTTTGTCCGGCCGGACATGAGCCAAAGAATGATTTATTTGAAAAAGCAAAAGCTTTTGCAGATAAGTCAGGAAGTAAGTTGGTACTTACCTCAAATATTGATACTTTAGGGCAGCAAGATGCTATTTATACCGATACTTGGGTATCAATGGGCTTTGAAGACGCCAGTAAAAAAGCGGCACTTTTAGAAAAGTTTGCCCCTTATCAAGTAAACCATCAAATGATGAAAAACAGTGGTGCCAGTATTGTGATGCATTGCCAACCAGCACACTTAGAAGAAGAAATAACAACCGCACTTTTTGACAGTGAAATGTCGGTAGTTTTCCAAGCAGCAGAAAATAGAATGTGGGCACAAAATGCGGTACTGGTTACCTTATTAGCTAAATAATAGCGTAGAAAATATTAGGTCAGCAGCTGAAATACATTCAGTATGACAATTTATCAAGATTAGGTAGGAATAAGACAATGGCTTTAGCAAAAAAACAAATCAAAAAAGTAGTATTAGCATATTCTGGTGGATTAGATACCTCAGCGATTATCCCATGGTTAAAAGAAAATTATCAAGGCTGTGAGGTTATCGCGTTTTGTGCTGATGTCGGTCAAGGTGATGAAGAGCTTGAAGGCGTTAAAGAGAAGGCGATTGCTTCAGGAGCATCTGAATGTTACGTAGTTGATCTTAAAGAAGAATACGTAAAAGAGTATATTTACCCCATTTTAAAAACCGGTGCAGTATACGAAGGACAATATTTATTAGGTACGTCAATGGCACGACCTATTATTGCTAAAGCACACATAGAAATTGCTCTTAAAGTGGGTGCTGATGCCGTGTGTCATGGTTGTACGGGTAAAGGCAACGACCAAGTTCGTTTTGAATCTTGTTTTGCTGCACTAGCGCCAGAGCTTACTGTTATCGCGCCATGGCGTGAGTGGGACATGGTCTCACGTGAAGACTTACTTGATTATCTGGCCGAACGTAATATTCCTTGTGCGGCGTCATTGACTAAAATTTACAGTCGTGATGCGAATGCTTGGCATATTTCTCATGAAGGCGGTGAGTTAGAAGACCCTTGGTGTGAGCCATCAAAAGAAGTCTGGACCATGACGGTTGATCCGATGGATGCGCCAGATGAGCCTGAAAAAGTACAATTAAGCTTTGCTGACGGTGAGCTGGTGGCTATTGATGGTATAGACTTCTCTGGTAATGGCCAGGAAAACAGTGCGGGTGCTTATCAAGCGTTAATGTATTTAAATGCCAAAGGAGCTGCCCACGGTGTCGGTAGAATCGATATTGTCGAAAACCGTTTGGTTGGTATGAAATCTCGTGGCTGCTATGAAACGCCAGGCGGTACTATTTTAATGGCGGCTTATAAAGGCCTAGAATCGCTTATTCTCGATAAAGAATCGCTTAAATATCGTGAATCTGTTGGCCTTGAATTTTCACACGTTATTTATGATGGTCGCTGGTTTACCCCGCTGGCTAAAGCTCAATTGGCTTCTGCTGCCTCTTTTGCCGAAAAGCTAACCGGTGATGTTGTTGTTAAATTATATAAAGGCATGGCGCAAGTGATACAACGTCGCTCGCCAAATAGTTTGTATTCTGAAGCGTTTGCTACTTTTGGTGCTGACGATGTTTATGACCAAAAACATGCCGAAGGGTTTATTCGTTTATTTAGCTTGTCGAGTAGGATCACCGCACTTTCGCAAAAAGATACTGTGTTAAAGCATAAGGAAAAATAGTCATGGCTTTATGGGGCGGACGCTTTAAAGAAAAAGCGAGTTTACAATTTAAGAAGTTTAATGACTCATTGCCGGTAGATTACCGCATGGCAGTGCAAGACATTGTCGGCTCAATCGCTTGGGCACAGGCTATTCATGAAGTAGGTGTTATTGACGGTGATGAACTTGTTCGCTTAACGGCAGCGCTGCAAGAATTAAAAGCGTCGGTAGAAGAAAATCCGCAACAAATATTGTTGTCTGATGCTGAAGATATTCATAGTTGGGTAGAGATCCAGCTAATTGAAAAAACCGGTGACTTAGGGAAGAAGCTTCATACCGGGCGTAGCCGTAATGACCAAGTAGCGACTGATTTAAAACTCTGGTGTAAAGAAAAGGGCGGCGATTTACTGTTTGCTCTTGTTAATTTACAACAAGCGATGATGAATTTAGCCGAACGTGAAAAAGATACGGTATTACCGGGTTATACCCATTTACAAAGAGCGCAGCCAATAACTTTTGGTCACTGGTGTTTAGCGTATGTAGAAATGTTTAATCGTGATATCGGCCGTTTAAAAGATGCGCTTTATCGTTTAGATGTTTCGCCACTCGGCTCTGGCGCCTTAGCGGGTACCGCGTATCCGATTGACAGAAACGCACTGGCAAGTCGTTTAGGTTTTAGAACTGCCACCATGAACAGTCTTGATGCCGTTTCTGACCGCGATCATGTCATTGAATTGTTGGCCTCAGCCAGTATTTCAATGATGCATTTGTCACGCTTTGCTGAAGATTTAATTTTTTATAATTCAGGTGAAGCTGGGTTTGTAGAAATGAGTGATTTGGTGAGCTCGGGTTCATCATTAATGCCTCAGAAGAAAAATCCTGATGCCTGTGAACTTATTCGTGGTAAATCAGGGCGTGTTTTTGGCGCTTTAACGGGAATGTTAACCACCATGAAAGCGTTGGCGCTTGCCTATAATAAAGATATGCAAGAAGACAAAGAAGGTTTATTTGACGCGCTCGATACGTGGCAAGAATGTATGGAAATGGCCGTACTTGTTGCTGATGGTTTGAAAGTAAATCGCTCAAGGACATTGGCGGCGGCCCAGCAAGGCTATGCCAATGCCACTGAGCTTGCTGACTATCTCGTCGGTAAAGATATTCCATTTCGTGAAGCACATCATATTGTTGGTGAAGTCGTCTTAGCCGCTATTGATAAAGGTGTACCTTTAGAAGACTTAACGATAAGCCAACTACAAGCATTCAGCGATAGAATTGAGCAAGATGTTTATCAGCATCTTTCTATTGAATCGACGCTTAATAAACGTGAAGCGCTCGGCGGTACTTCCCGTTCACAAGTTGAAAAAGCGCTGGCGACTACGCAGTCTGGCAATGAAGCTATCTTAAATGAGCAAGTTGTTGGTGCGCCAGGTAAACAAAGAATTCAAAGGGCATTAAAGCAAGTAAAACAGCGTTTAAACGCCCAGCGTGCTGCCGCGATGTCGGTTCGTCGAGCGAGAATGTCTGATGTTGACAGTATTTATCAACTGACTAATTTTTGGGCCGATAAAGGTGAAATACTGCCACGGTCACGTGACAATATTATTCATGACATTCAGAATTTTGTTGTTGCTGAGCTTGACGGTAAAGTTGTTGGCAGTGCATCACTGTATATCTATCAAACAGGTTTAGCTGAAATACGCTCAGTTGTTTTACAAGATGATGCTCAGCAGCAAGGTCAAGGCAAAGCACTTATTCAATATTTGTTAGAGTTCGCTTATCAAATGGAATTAGAGCAAATTATTGTTTTAACTTATATTCCACAATATTTTCAGCAACTTGGTTTTAACTTAATTGATAAAAGTTCACTAGCAGATAATATTATTGAAGACAGCGAACCTAGCCCGCATAAAGACCCTGCTGACGAAGTCGCTATGGAATACATACTCAGTCAGCCTCAACAGGCATAATTTCAGTAGTCGTTTAAACTGATTTAGGCAAAGTATTCACGTTAGCTAAAATCGTAAGCGCGCTTAGCGCTTGCGATAAACAAATAGGTAGTTACAACTCAGATAATGGATAGCATCAATAATAACGATCAAAATTATGTTAAATGGTTTAGAAATGCTGCGCCCTATATTAATGCGCATCGTGGAAAAACAGTGGTACTTATGTTTGGTGGCGAAGCCGTGCTTCACCCAAATTTTGCCAATATTATTCATGATATTGCTTTGTTGCGTAGCTTGGGTGTTAAGTTAGTTTTAGTTCATGGCGCTAGACCACAGATAGAAGAACGTATGGAGCAGCGTAACATTACGCGTCATATTGAAAATAATATTAGAGTCACCGATGCTGAAACCCTGGTTGCGGTAAAGGATGCAACCGGTTCATTGCGCTTGCATATTGAGGCTTTGCTCACTATGGGCCTAGTTAATTCGCCTATGCATGGTTCGCGAATTCGGGTTAGCACCGGAAACTTTGTTATTGCTAAACCAATAGGGGTGCGTGATGGCATCGACTATAAGTATACCGGGAGCGTAAGAAGAATCGATGCGGTCGGTATTCATACTCAGCTTGATTATGGCTCGATAGTGGTATTATCGCCGATTGGTTATTCTTCTACCGGCGAGGTATTTAACTTAGCCCTTGAAGATGTTGCCACTAAAACAGCGCTCGCCCTTAAAGCGGATAAATTAATTACCTTTACTCAAGAGGATGGTTTAATTGATGAATCCGGTGAGCTTATTCGTAGTTGTAGTGTGCGCCGAGTTAAAACATTATTGGATGATAAAGATTGTCATGTCCGACAATTATTACTACGAGCCATTATTCAGAGCGGAGAAAATGGTGTAGAACGTTGTCATTGCGTGAGCTACCAAAGTGACAGTGCTTTATTACAAGAGTTATTCACCCGTGATGGCGCAGGTACTTTAATAGCCAAAGATCATGCAGAAGAAGTTTGTACGGCCAGTATCGATGATGTCGGTGGTATTTTAGAACTGATTGCACCTCTAGAAGAGGAAGGTATTTTGGTTAAACGCTCGCGTGAACTACTTGAAGTTGAAATTGATCGCTTTACGGTACTTAAAAAGGAAGATGTTATTATTGCTTGTGCTGCTTTATATCCTTATCCCGAAGCAGGTTCAGGTGAAATAGCCTGTGTGGCGATTCACCCCGATTATCGTAATGGTAATCGCGGCGAGCGCTTGATGAATGCCTTAGAAGTTAAAGCTTTTGAGCAAGACTTAAGCTCTTTATTTGTCTTAACAACGGTCAGTGGTCATTGGTTTCGTGAACAAGGTTTTATTGAAAGTTCAATGGAAGATTTACCTGAAGGTAAAAAACAGCTCTATAATTTTCAACGAAAATCTAAGGTCTATATTAAACATATTTAGTTAAATATATTACAGTATTCAGTTCAACATTTGATCATCTGCAAGAAAAAATGCCGCTTTTAAAAGCGGTATTTTTGTTTTTTAGCTGAGCTGTAAATGCTTTGTGTTTGCTTTTATCAAGATTAAAAGAGCTTTATTCTTGATAAAAGCGTACTTATGTAACAGTAATGTTTCATATTCGTTACTTTTAGGGCATATTGTTCGCCGCGCTCATTATTTGTTTGTAAGGCTTATAGTTTTCAATGGTCATATTTAGATTTTTAGTCACTTTTTTAATTTCTGCTGTGATTGCTTTACTGACTTCTTTTACCCTTAAAGCGCAAACTGATTTCGCACTCGAAAGTGGTAATAAATTTACAGCAACGTTGTTATCTGAATATGGTCAAATAAGTAACTTTCTTAATCAAGGCAATGATGAAGAAAGTACTGGCTACATAAAAATTGCACCGTCCATTTTTATTCAGACACAGGTCTCACGACATTTAATACAAATGGCAGCAAAGGTCAGTCATTATCAATTTAGCCAGTTTAGTGAAGACGACCATAATGACTTATTATTTCAACCGAGATATTTCTTCAAACTCGATGATAATAAAACCCTGTTTGCCGATATTAAGTTACAAGAAAGCTATGAGTACCGCGGTACCGCACTGTCTTTAGGTGAAGCAGAATCGCTAACAAGCGGAGATGATAAAAAAACAGTTGCTGCTAATATAGGCTATTTATATGGCCAAATTGACTCAGTGGCGAGATTAAAACTTTCAATCGGTCAACAAGACTTCCGTTATAAAACAAGAAGAGCAGAAAATAAGGCACTTGACCGTGTTGATCAAAGCGTATTGGCTAGTGTTGATTATTTACTCTCGGGAAAGACATATTTTGCTGTCGACTTAGCTTATACCCAGTCAGACTTTCAATATAATAGACCGTTAAATAAAGATGTATATGCGGTATTAGTTGGTATGAAGTGGCAATCGACAGCGATCACTCAACTGCAAGCGTTAATCGGTTATCAAAGGTTAACTTTTGAAGAGACATTGTTTGCCAGCGATACTCGCTTTAAATGGCGAATTGATATTAATTGGCAACCGATACGTTTTATAAAAATGAACATAAACACCGAACGAAATTATGAAACCACTAACCGAATTGCAGACAGTTACCGCATTGTTGATAGCACTAATTTACAAATAACTCATCAACTTACCGATTACTTTCAAACGTCGGCGCTTGTAGGGTACAGACAAGAAGAGATAGTTTATCTTGATAAAACGGCTAGTGAAGAATACTTGTACTCAGAGATAAAGTTGAATTATCAACGTAATGATTGGTTAACTATTTTTGCTGGGTTTACTTTTAAAGAACTTACAGCAAGTAACGATAGGCTAAATAATCAGGGTAACAGCTTATCGTTAGGCTTTAGTGTTGTGCTTTAGTGTTGGATAAAAATATGCGATCTTTTTTAGTATCACTGATTTTAATGCTTTGCAGTTTTTTTTGTGGGGCAAGTAATTATTTATTGGGTCCGGGCGATCAAATACATATTGTTGTCTACGGCGAAGACGATTTAACAACCGATGTGAAGATTGATAAATCTGGTTTTATATCTTTTCCCTTTTTAGCTGATATACAAGTGATAGGTTTATCGACCAAGAAGCTGGAAACCACGATAAGAAAAGGCTTGTTAGGAGATTATATTGTTGACCCACAAGTGTCTGTTTCTGTTGCTATCTATCGGCCGTTTTTTATTCATGGACAAGTTAAGCGACCGGGAGGCTATCCTTATCAAGATTATTTGACCTTGGATAAAGCCATTGCAATAGCGGGAGGATTATCCAATAGAGCGTCGACGTCCAATTGGAAAGTAACTCGACTAGTTAAAGGCGTTAAAGTAACGCTAGCAGGAAATGTTGCTACTGAAATTCATCCTGATGATATGATAAAAATAGAGCAAAGTTTTTTCTAAAATAAAAATAAAAATTGAAAAGGATTTTCGACAAATTTTATTAGCCGTATTTATATGTGGTTGTTAAAAATAATAATGAGCAGTAATGTTAAACGATAATCAAAGCATAAATTTTAATGCCCAAAACCAAGAGATAGATTTAAAAGAAGTCTTAAGACCGCTTTGGTCTCGACGGTGGCAGATTGTCTTCTTTACTTTACTCGTTTCATTAATAGTCGCGTTTTACGTTTCACTGCTTAAACCTTCTTTTAAAGCAACGGCTATTTTACAAATAGGCAGCAATAAACCCTCTAATACCTTATCGATTAATGACGCCTTTAATGAATCTAGTGCTAGTAAAGAGCAAGTTAAAACCCAGTACGAATTATTAAAGTCACGAAAATTTGCTGAGCGCGTTATTGTTAGCTTAAATTTGGTTGAACATCAGGAATTTAATAGTGGTAAATATAATGACAAAATAAGCTTTTTCGCTAACATTGGAAAGAGGAGTATCAAACCAACAGTCAGTAGTTTGATATCAACGTTTGAAGGTCGTTTAACTATTTCACCTATTGCCAGTACCGAACTGGTTAAAATAAGTTTTGTTGCACACTCGCCAAAATTAGCACAAGAAGTCGCTAATCAAATTGGTCATACTTATCTTCAATATCAGGACGAAATTCATAGCGCGTCAAAGGAGTCAACATCACAATGGCTGGTTGACCAACTTGAAGAATTAGAAAAGAAGCTGGAAACATCAGAGCAAGCACTACAAGAATATCGTGAAGCCGAAGGTATTGTTGATATTTTAGGGATTGCTGGCCTAGTGAGCTCTGAATTAACTGAGCTAACTTCTTCAGCAATTCGAGCTGAAAAAATCAAAGATGACCTAGAAGTTACTTATCAAAGCATGCAAAATCGACGAAAAAATACCGCGCAACTACTTGAACTTCAGGAAATTAGTCAGCAAAGTGATCTTGTACAATTACGGCGTGCAGATGAAAAAGCAGCACGTAAAATATTTGAGCTGTCGAAGCGTTATGGACCTAAACACCCCAAACATATTGCCGTGCAAGCAGAACTAGAGTCACTACAAAAAGGTATTGTAGAGCTTGTTGATGAAATTGTTATTTCTATTGAAAAAGACTACTTAAACTCTTCCGAAAAAGTTAAAGCGACTAAGAATCGCTTAGCAATTGCTAAAGTTGATTACTTACGCTTAAGTCGCTTACAAAATAAATTTTCACAATTGCAGCGCGAAGTAGATACCAATAAAGAACTTTATAATAATTATTTAGTCCGCTTAAAAGAAACTGACGCTATGGGTAATTATAAAGCGAATTTTTATGTACGCTTTATCGATAAAGCCATCATACCACTTAATAGATTTGCTCCCAAAAAAGCATTAATAGTGATTCTTAGCTTTATGTTATCGTTTGCGGTTATTGCTATTATTATTATTATGCGTGAGCTATCAATGGATACGCTAAATTCACGTCGAAAACTTGATAGCTTTACTGAAGCCCCCGTTCTTGCTATTTTGCCGAAGTTTCAAGCACCCAATGCAGAAAAAAAGGGTGATCCCTATTACACCGATAATCGTTTTACCGAAGCAGTACGTACCTTAAGAACCTCTTTATTGTTTAATGGTGAAAGTAAGCCAGCCAAAATAATTGCGATAACATCCTCTGTGCCAAGTGAGGGTAAGTCGACCGTGGCACTTCATTTAGCGCGTTCGTTTAGTGAAATGGAAAAGGTCTTGCTTATTGAAGCGGATATGCGACATCCAACCGTAGCGAAAAACATGAACTTGAGCCCTTATCGTCCAGGACTATCGAATTTATTAGCCAAAACACATCAGATTAATGAATGTATTATCCGTGATAAAAATTTAAAGTTAGATATTTTAACCTCAGGTATTTCTCCTGCTAACCCGCTGGTTTTTTTATCGATGAAGCGCTTTAATATGCTGATTAAAGTGTTTGGTAATTTTTATGACCGGATTATTATTGAGACTCCTCCGGTAAATGCTGTTAGTGATGCAGCAATTATTTCTAAACTCGTTGAAACGGTTTTGTATGTTGTTCACGGTGAAAAAACTAAACGTGAGCAAATTACCACAGGTTTACGTATGCTCAAGCAAGTTAATGCGCCCATAGCAGGTATTATTATTAATCACAGCCAAAGTATTGATTCTGATAAGTACCAAAATAAGTACTACAACGAACGAGCTAATAATATTGTCAAACTGCCAGTACGCAAGCAAGGTTAGTGCTTGTTTAGGTATCAATAGCCAAAACACTCAATATTAGCAGGCATTATTAATCACAGCCAAAATATTGATTCTGACAAGTACCCAAATAGGTATTACAACGAACGCGGTAGTAAATTAATATTGTCAAACTGCCAGTACGCAAGCAAGGTTAGTGCTTGTTTAGGTATCAATAGCCAAAACACTCAATATTAGCAGGCATTATTATTAATCACAGCCAAAGTATTGATTCTGACAAGTACCCAAATAGGTATTACAACGAACGCGGTAGTAAATTAATATTGTCAAACTGCCAGTACGCAAGCAAGGTTAGTGCTTGTTTAGGTATCAATAGCCAAAACACTCAATATTAGCAGGCATTATTAATCACAGCCAAAGTATTGATTCTGACAAGTACCCAAATAGGTATTACAACGAACGCGGTAGTAAATTAAGATTGTCAAACTGCCAGTACGCAAGCAAGGTTAGTGCTTGTCTAGGTATCAATAGCCAAAACACTCAATATTAGCAGGCATTATTAATCACAGCCAAAGTATTGATTCTGATAAGTACCAAAATAAGTACTACAACGAACGCGGTAGTCATTAATATTGTTAAATTGCCGGTGCTCAAACAAGGTTATTATTATTCTCGATATTAAGCACTTCCGCTTATTGAAAACTGCGGTAGAATAAGGGTAAGTTTTTACCAGTACCTACTTCTGCTTATAATATGAAATCACTGCAACAATTTTCCCTACAAAAAAATAATAGTTTTGCTGTCGACACAGTGACCCCCGTTATCTATTATCCAAAAAATGATCAAGACTTGCAGCTATTAGCTACCGTAACTAGTGGATGCTTTTATATTTTAGGAGAAGGCAGTAATACGCTATTTGTTGAAGACTTTACGCCAGTGATTATTAAGCCTGAGTTTTTAGGGATTCATGTTAAAGAAACAAATGACTATTATCAGGTCAATGCCGCGTGCGGTGAAAATTGGCATGACTTAGTCTGTTTTTGTATTAATAAGGGCATTAACGGCTTAGAAAACTTAGCGCTTATCCCTGGTAGTGTTGGCGCTGCACCAGTACAAAATATTGGCGCTTATGGTGTCGAAATTGCTGACTTTATTGAATCTGTCACTTGGTTTGATTTTGCTGAAAATAAATCACAGCACTTGTTTAAGGCTCAATGTCAATTTGGTTACCGAAATAGTATTTTCAAACAACAGCTAAAAAATAAAGGCATCATCACCGATATTACTTTACGTTTTCCAAAAAACTGGCAGCCAAAACTTAACTATCAAGGGCTAAAGGACTTACCTGAAAATACGAGTGCTAAAGCTATCATGAATGCGGTGATCGCCATAAGAAACAGTAAACTGCCTGACCCTAAGGTCATTCCAAACGCGGGCAGCTTTTTTAAAAACCCCTTGGTCAGTGCAGCACAATTTTTATCTTTAAAAAATAATCATCCAACCATCCCTTATTACCGACAAAGTAACGGTAGCGTTAAATTGGCAGCAGGCTGGTTAATTGAAAAGTCAGCGTTAAAAGGCTATCAAATGAGTGGCGCAGCCGTGCACGATAAACAAGCGTTAGTGCTAACCAACCTTGACTCAGCTAGCGGGTTAGATATAAAAAATCTTGCTATTTATGTGCAAAAAACTGTTTTTGACCTTTTTGCAATATGCCTTCAGCCTGAAGTAAGAATGATCGCAGAGCAGGGCGAAGTTACCTTAGGAGCTATAAACTGATTATGGCAAAAGTAATACGAGAACAGTTAATACAATACTTAGCCAATGGACAATTTGTTTCTGGTCAATGGCTAGGTGAGCAGCTAGGGGTTAGTCGGGCCGCAATATCTAATCATATCGCTTCGCTAATTGAGATGGGGCTTGATATTTATAGTGTGACCGGAAAAGGCTATAAACTATCTGAACCATTAACACTATTAGATGAAAAAGAAATTCAACAAAAGCTAAACGAATGGGGTCAGAAAAATAAAGTTGAAGTGCATAATATTATTGACTCAACCAATAGCTATTTACTACGTCGTTTACCCAATCAAAATCATAATTTACAAGTATGTTTAGCTGAATATCAAGATGCAGGGCGCGGTCGGCGTGGTAGGAAGTGGATTTCTCCCTTTGGTTCTCACATCTATATGTCGATGTATTGGTATTTAGAGCAAGGTATGGCGGCAGCTATGGGATTAAGTGTAGTTTCAGCATTGGCGGTCAGCGATGCGATTAAAGAACTTTATCAAATTGATGTGCAGTTAAAATGGCCCAATGATATTTATTTTGGTGGTGTTAAGCTCGCGGGTATTCTAATCGATTTGGATGGGCAGGCACTTGAACCCTGTCATTGTATTATTGGTATCGGTTTGAACATCAACATGCCACAAAAAAGCGCTGAACAAGTCGATCAACCTTGGACGGACTTGCAAGCAGCCATTACTAAAAATACAAGCAAGAGTGACGATAGCGTTATAAATACCATTGACCGAAATGCTTTAGCGGCGACGTTAATTTCCAAACTTTCATTACGGCTACAACAGCATCAACATGAGGGGTTGCTGACCATGGCCAATGAATGGGCCAAGCAAGATTTTTATTTCAATAAAGCGGTAAAGTTGATCACCGGCACGCGTGAAAAGAAAGGTATTTGTCGAGGGATTAATAACCAAGGCGCTTTGTTGCTAGAAGTTGATGGTCAAATTAGCCCGGTTTATGGCGGAGAAGTTAGCTTAAGGGCAGACTCATGAGATTATTAGTTGATATTGGCAACACTCGCACTAAATACACCTTCGAACAACAAGGTGTATTATCAATGATTCAAAGTGAACGAAATGAAGCCATTAATGAAAAGTGGCTAACTAGCCTTACAGAATCAGTAGAGTCGATTGTAATTGCGAGTGTTAGCGAAGCCTATATAATTGACGTTTTTATAAGCTATGCTCAGCAACATAATATTGAATTAGATATTATAAAAAGTGAAAGTAAACGCTTTGGCGTTACCTCAAGTTACCAACAACCGACAACGTTAGGTATTGATAGGTGGTTGACGTTACTCGCCACTAATATTTTATATCCCGATCAAAATGTCCTTATTGTTGATGCAGGAACAGCAACAACTATTGATTTACTCAATAATAAGGGGATGCATTTAGGCGGTTGGATTTTACCGGGTATCGATATTTTATTTAATAGCCTTTTATCAAATACCTCACAAGTATTGGCAACTCAAGAGCATCAAGGCAATATTTCTTTTGGTAAAAGCACCTCTGATGGTGTTAATAATGCTTGCTGGGCAGCAACACTTGGCTTTATTGAACAAGGCATCAAACAAGCGAGTAAAGAAGTGTCATTAGATAACGTCTTACTCACTGGCGGTAATGCTGAAAAAGTAGCGGCTTTATTAAACACGCAACATCGTATTATAAATGAGCTAGTCTTTATCGGCATGCAACGATTTTAAGTCACTTATGGCAAATTATATCGCTAGTTTGTGGCAACATTTAACGTTAGGCGATTAAAAAAACATCAAATGATTAAAAACATGGTTTTTTTTTGTTTTTAGGCTTGCAAGGGAGAAAACATTCCACTAGAATTCGCACCACTTAATGTAGTGCCGACTTAGCTCAGTTGGTAGAGCAACTGACTTGTAATCAGTAGGTCGCCAGTTCGACTCCGGCAGTCGGCACCATTAATAAAATTGTTGTAAAAGTATTGGAGGGGTTCCCGAGTGGCCAAAGGGATCAGATTGTAAATCTGACGGCTCAGCCTTCGGTGGTTCGAATCCACCTCCCTCCACCACTTTGCAATAATGAAGATAGAAAAGCGGACGTCGTATAGTGGTAATACCTTAGCCTTCCAAGCTAAAGCTGCGAGTTCGATTCTCGCCGTCCGCTCCATCTTTAAGTGATTGCTGATATGGCTCAGTTGGTAGAGCGCACCCTTGGTAAGGGTGAGGTCGGCAGTTCGAATCTGCCTATCAGCACCATTCCTTAAGATTTCTATCTCACTAAATTTATTTTATTTTTGTTAATTTATTTCAGAGGCATTACATAATGGCTAAAGCAAAATTTGAACGTTTAAAACCGCATGTAAACGTTGGTACTATCGGACACGTTGATCACGGTAAAACTACTTTAACAGCTGCTATCTCTGCAGTATTAACTAAAGTACACGGTGGT
>NZ_VOLR01000020.1 GCF_007954355.1 Colwellia hornerae | reverse complement strand
TCGGACTTAATACCTTTGGCTGCTTGCTTAGCAAATACTTCTAGTTCTTTCTTATTCATAGTCTGCCTATCCTAAACCCTATATGGGTATTAATGATAGGCAGTTACACAGATTTTGTTACAGGGTCTCCTCAACAGATAAACTTTCACAAGTTGCACAAAAAATTATTGATACTATTGAACAACCGATAACACTACAAGATACTATGGTTTGTATTGGATCAAGTATTGGTATTTCTATTTATCCAGAAGATGGTATCGATTCAGCTGAGCTTCTGAAAAACAGTGATATTGCAATGTACAGCGCCAAACAAAATGGCCGAAATATTTATCAATATTTTGAACCATCAATGACTGAAGCCGCAGCTAAACGTCTCGTTCTTGAGGCAAATTTAAAACAAGCAGTAAAACAGAAGCAATTTATTAATCATTATCAACCCATTGTTGATGCACACTGTGGTAAAGCCGTTGGCGTAGAAATGTTAATGCGCTGGCCTACCGGGCAAGGCATGATTTCACCCATGGAGTTTATTCCTTTAGCGGAAGATTTAAATCTTATTATTTCTATGACAGAAATAGCATTGAAGACCGCGTTACAAGACTTAATAGTATGGCGAGGCTTTCGAAATGATTTTTATTTATCTATTAATATTTCTGCTAGCCATTTTAGCAAAGGTGAATTAGTCACTTTTATTACGTCAATATTGAAAGAGTTTGATTTACCTACCTCAGCAATAAAGCTCGAAGTGACTGAATCTGCATTTATCACCGAGCCCGAAAGGGCTATTGATAAGATGAATCAGCTCAAAGCTTTAGGTATAAAGTTATCGCTTGATGACTTTGGCACAGGTTACTCGTCACTATCTTACTTAAGATTACTCCCGTTAGATGTTATAAAAATTGACAGGAGCTTCATCTCTAACATTGGTGAAAATAATGCTGATGAAGCCATAATAGAAGCGACAATCAGTCTTGCTCAAAAATTAGGGATGAGTTGTGTTGCCGAGGGGGCTGAAACAAAAGAACAAATTGACTTCTTGGTTTCTAGAAATTGTCATTACATTCAAGGATACTTTTACAGTAAGCCTTTACCCTGTAAACAAATTATTTCTCTGTTAAAAGAAAATAAACTTGAGTATATTTCAGCTAGAGAATCGCTTTAAAACGTTAGGTCATTGTTTTAATTACTCATTGTTTAGGGTGCAATGACCTCTAATTAAGCTCCAGTTTTTATGTTTAAATTTTAGAACTGTTAACGTGAAATCATTTTTTGACACTACAACGACCAAACATCAGAGCATGTAATAGTAAAATTAAGTTTTAATGTTTATAACATTATTATCGATGACAACTGCTTGTTTATTTAATAATTTAGTTATTTCTTCAGCGGGTAAAGGTTTACTATATAAATACCCTTGAGCTAAGTTACAGCCTAAGAGAGTTAATTTATTCGCCTGTTCAATTGTTTCTACGCCTTCCGCAATTGTTAATTTATTTAACTTCTGGCATAAAACTAGCAGGCTGGTAATTACGGCTTCATCTCTCTTATCAGTGACAACATCGTTAATAAAAGAGCGATCTATCTTAATATAATCGACATCTAAGTGCTTTATATAAGCTAAGGAACTCATGCCGGTGCCAAAATCATCAATTGATAACTTTACACCCAGTTTTCTGAATTGTGAAAAAACTTCCTGTGTTTTGGTAATGTTAACCATGCTGGCATTTTCAGTAAGTTCGATTTCAATTAATCCTGCTGAAACGTTATAATGTTCTAATTGAGTAGCGACATAACTGACTAATTCAGGATCCATCAAGTTATAGGGTGAAATATTTACCGCTATTGATAACTCAAGTCCCTCATCCAACCAAGCACGACATTGAATGATAGCTTGCAACAATACGTACCGTGTAAATTCATGTACAAACATGCTTTGTTCAATAATATCGATAAACATGTTTGGACTTAAAATGCCTTCTTTCGGGTGTAACCAGCGTACAAGCGCTTCTACACCAACAATTATGTCACCCGGTAATTTTACTTTAGGTTGATAATATAAAACGAACTGATGCTGTTCAAGTGCTGTATTAAGTTGACCTCGTAAATTTATTCGAAAGGCAGAACGAGTAAATAGCTCTTGCTGAAACACTTGAAAACCGAGTCGATGTTTTTTTGCCTGGTACATAGCAACATCTGCATTTTTTAGAAGTTCATCAAGTTGTAGACCACTTGTAGGGTAATAGGATACACCGACGCTTACGCTGGTTTCAAAGGCGTAATTGTTAACCTTGATGGGTTGACGACATACCGTCACTATATCCTCAGCTAACGAGATGGCTCTACGCTCATTTAAATTATCACACCATACAACAAACTCATCTCCGCCATAACGTATTGCTTGAGAACTTTTCTCTTTTAGATTACATAAACGTATTGATATAGCTTTTAAAAGTTCATCTCCAACCAAATGGCCCATGGTGTCATTAATATCTTTAAATTTATCAAGATCAATAATATAAACGGCTAACAATGTACCGTCATTTTGATGTTTCTTTATATTCTCCGCATTAAAATATGAATGCGCATACTCATACAAATAAGCGCGATTATGCAAACCAGTCATAATATCATGGGTAGCTAAATGCTTAAGTCGGTCATTGCTTTGCTGAAATCGTTTACTGACTAACGCGGATATGAATAAAGCAACCCATACCGCTAACCAAAAGGTTAAAAAAGCGGTAATAAAAAGTCTGTTTGATACATAGCTTATCGCTTTATCTAAAGCATATGTTTCATTCACCATTAATATAGATAAGTTATTAAGTGGGGCTTTTTCATAAATCCAAAACAATCTATCTGTATCAGTTTCTATAAAGTTATAGTTAGAGGTCTCGGATTTTATTGCATTATCTATTAAGTCGTTATGGGCGTATAAAAATGAGGTTTTTAATTTGATATGTTTGTTGTTAAACCATATTTCGAAACCAATAATATCTTTATCTAGAAGAGCAGTTAGCGCATTTTTAACATCTTTATTTGATGTTAATTCGTTGAATTGACCATGTTGAATAACAGACTTTATATGTTTGGTTAGCTGAGAAAGTACTTTAGTGCTATGTTCTAACTCTAAGGATTCTCCAAGATCGCGTGATAAATTAAATGCTACGCTGATAAAGATAGCCGAGACAATAATAGCTAGTCCAATTGAACTATAAAGTACACGTTTCCTTAAACCTGATGACAACTCAGTATCGGTCATAAGCCTACTATTTAACCTTTCTTACATGTGTTTATATCCGCAATTTGATATACCGGACACCATCCTATGGCAAAGGAGATTAAATTCATTACAGCAAAAATTAAAAGAGAGACTTGTAACAACATATCGCCAATTTGTTCAGAAAAAAGTAGTAGATAAACAATCAAAGCGACTGCTATTACACCTCTTATTATTCTATCTATAGCTCAAAGGTTATGATTAATATTTAGCATAAATTCTCTTATAGTATGTGATATTCAAATTAACTAACAAGGTATTAAAGTTTTATTTATCTTTTAATATTAGCTTTATCAAGTAATAAATCAAATATTGTTAACCTTAGCTTGATAAATATATCTTTATAGATGACTTTCCTTTAGATAATAATATTTTGCTTATAACTTGCTTGGGTAACATCAACCTGATGAAGATATTTTAATTTTTGAGCGAGTATATCCATCGCCTCTTTTTCTCCGTGTACGAGTACCACCGGAGGTTTATTTTCAAAGCCTTGATACCACTCAAGTAAGCCTTCTTGATCAGCGTGAGCAGAAAAGCCTCCAACGGTGTGTATACTTGCTTTAACTTGTACTTTTTCACCCCATAAATTTATGTGTCGACATCCATCGACAAGAGAGCGACCTAATGTTCCTCTTGCTTGAAAACCAACAATAACTACATGAGCATTTTGACGCCAAATGTTATGTTTAAAATGGTGTTTAATTCTGCCCCCGGTACACATGCCGCTTCCGGCTATAATAATAGCACCAGAGGATATTTGATTGATTTTCATCGAATACTCAGTTGTTTCTGACATATGCAGGTTGGGCAAATTAAATATTCCATCATCATGCTGAATATCAACAGCTTTTTTATCATAAACTTCACGGTGTTTGGCGTAAACCTTAGTCGCTTTTATACCCATTGGACTATCGAGAAAAATTTGCCAGTCTCCAAGTTGCCAGCTCTCAAAGTGTTGCTTAAATTCATAAAGAAGTTCCTGTGTTCGCCCAACTGTAAAGGCAGGAATAAGTATATTGCCTTTACTACTTTTTGCTTTAGCTATTATTTTACCCATTTCTCGCCAAGTATCTTGCCAACTTAGGTGTAATCTATCGCCATAAGTACTTTCCATGATAACAAGGTCGGCATGTTTAACGATAAAGGGATTGCGTAAAATAGGGGCATTTTTATGGCCTAAATCACCACTAAAGACCACTTTTTTATTCACTCCATCTTCGACAAGTGTTAATTCAAGTATGGCAGAGCCAATAATATGACCCGCATCTCTAAGGGTGAGTTTGACCCCTTCGCATATTTCTAATTCATCATCATAAGTAAGCCCTTTAAAATACTGACAGGCTGTTTCTGCTTCTGCCGTTGTATAAAGAGGTTCTATTAATGTTAACCCTTTACGCTCACGTTTTTTATTTTCCCAGCGCGCCTCTTTTTCGTGAATATAGCCTGAGTCGATTAACATGATTTTACATAGATCCACAGTAGCATTGTGGGTATAGATAGAACCGTGAAAGCCTTCTTTTATCAATATGGGTAAACGACCGCTGTGATCAAGGTGTGCATGACTGACCACCACAGCATTGAGCTCACTAACGTCAAAAGGGAAGGGGTCGTGATTGTGTCTCTCATGCTCATGAGATCCTTGAAACATACCACATTCGATGAGTATATTTTTGTTATTAACTTGTACCAAATAGCAAGAGCCAGTGACTTCCCTTGTTGCGCCAAAAAATTTAATGTTCATGTTAACTCCCATACCTTTTAATGTGGATAATATTGATACCTGGTTTGTTGATAAGGTTTTAATGAATAGTTAGCTTGTAAAAACGATACTAAATCAATGAGTTCAGTAACAGTCATCTCATCGTTAAAGACCTTCATCTTTGATTCACCTTGAGGTGTTCTAAACTCAGGTAACTCTAAATTTGAAAATTTATGGGATGGATTAATGATAGAAGTAACTAATTCAGCATAAGTCACTATTTTCGTTTTTTTACCACCAAGAGCAATAAAAATGGTTTGCTGCTTTGCAATACTAGTGTCCTCAATACCTTTGAGTGTGTGACAGGCTAAACATTTATACTTTAAGAAAACTATTTTTCCTGCTTCAATACTGCCTTTAGGTAGGCTAAAGCCTCTTGGGGAATCAACCCCTTCATCACAACTGAACAGCGTTAATGACATAACGATAAATAAACTCAATAGAAAGTATTTCATTGTTATTCCTTAGTTATTTTTGGGTTGAATTATTAAACAGCTAGTTAAGACTCTGGGCTATATGAAAATAAGTGAGAATCGATTCTTGCGCATTGATATCGATAAAGTACAAGAAAATTTATAATAATATCAATGGCCATTCATTAAATAGCAGAATAAATTAAACAGATACCTTGGAAAAGCTATAGATAGTAGCTTTCACTGATTGATTAATTTTTAGTCTAGTTACCCTTGGTATAGAGTGCTAGTTTATCTGGATTAACGTTGATACAGATCAACCAGCTTGTCGTTAGTTAAGACCTAATCGATGAGGAGAGAATAAATTTTGACGCTGTCTATCATAGCTTAAGCAATATGATTTATAACTTTAAAACACTTTATTAAACAATGTGTGACAACGTACAGACAATGGATGGAAGTCAATTTATGATGATATATGGATATTACATCCAGTGTATCGCTAGGGAAATTATTACAACTCTCCCTTGTTATTTTTATTTTTATTTTTAAAGTATTCAATTATTTTAATCAAATACTGCAGTTCATTGCGCATTAACATCATAAATTTTTGGCTATTTGGATTGCATATAGGAGTAAGAAATGAAACGAATTTATTTTTTAGCCCCCGATGTTAAAGTTGCAAGTGAATTGGTAAATCTTTTTCGTGCTGATGGCATTGCCGATCGCCAAATGCATATAATTGCAAACGATAAAATTGATTTAAGTGACCTCCCCAAAGCGGATGCACTGGATAACTCCGATTTATACCCGGCGATAAAACGTGGTGTTATTGCTGGTGGCACTACCGGCTTGTTGGCTGGGCTGGCTGTTATAACCCTTCCGGCAACAGGCTTAGCCCTTGGTGGTGCTGCGGTTTTAGGTTTTACGGTTGCAGGTGCGGGTTTTGGTGCTTGGGTATCAGGTATGATAGGGGCTGGTCTGAGCGATCAGGAGAAGGTCGCCTGCGAAACCGCAATCAATAATGGCCAAGTGTTAATGATGTTAGATGTTCCTGCTGATCACCAGATTGAGGTATATCACAAGAAAGTAGCCAGTGTTTGTCCCCTGGTTGAAATTCGTCAAACAGAAATTACCGTTCCACCACTTTAGCGCTGCCTTTAAGTAGATATCTTATCTGTAAAGTGCGTTGGCGAACATACATCAGGTAACTGAAACATATAAAATGTTCAGGTTATATCTATTGTCTCAGGGTAACAATGTAAATTATTAACAGAATGAGCATTAAAGTTAATAGATGAGCAACAAAATATATGGCTCATTTGATTGTCTTTACCCTACATCCTATGGCATTACTTATTAGAAAATAAAACATTTAGGAAAATAGAGGTATAAGACAATGTTACGAAGTCTCAATGAAATTATACGTTTTCAACTTCAAGGTATTGATGAGGAAATAGGGCGCTGTAAAGATTTTCTCTTTGATGATCAATTATGGGTAGTGCGCTATATGGTGGCTGATACTAACAAATGGTTGCCCGGTGGACGAAAAATATTAATCAGTCCTATATCATTAAATAAACCGAACTGGGAGCTGCAACAATTCCCAATTAATTTAACGCGAGAAGGGATTAAAAATAGTCCCTCCCTTAATGAAAATCAACCGATATCTCATTTATATGAATCAGAACTATTCAAATATTATGGTTATGGTAATCATTGGATGAACAAGGCGTTATGGGAAAACTATCCAAATTCAAAGTCCTTAGTAGACGCTAACGTACTCAAAGATGAAAGTCAGGTTAAAGCGGAAGATAGACATTTGCGATCAACCAATGAGGTCAAGGGCTATGAAATTCACGCCACAGACCAAAAAATTGGTCATATTGCAGATTTTATTTTGAATGACGAAGATTGGACCATTCCCTATATTGTTGTAGATACGCGTAATTGGTTACCGGGTGGAGATAAAGTTCTCATTTATCACCAGTCAATTAAAACGGTAAATTGGGCTGAAGGTTCTATAACGGTTAACGTCAGCGCTCAGAAAATAAAGGAAAGTCCGCCATTTGATTTAGAACGACTTGCTGACCTTCAGTATGAAGTTCATCTGCGCAAGTACTCTGAAATTTCCCAAGATTCAAAATACGCAGACGATTTAAAAGATAGATTATAAGTAGTGAAGGCATTTAATGGTGTTTATTAAAGAGATCTCATCATAAGGGGAAATATAAATAGGCTATCGTTAACTTCTCTTCCTGAAAAATTCTTTCAGAAAAGGCTTGCTTTGTTAGTCAAGCATTTACTTACAAAGCAAGCGGTGTAAGATCTTGAAAGATTTACTCGAAGGTCTTCCTATAAAAAATAGCATCATAATCTGAATAAATTACAGGTATATATATAGTTAAAATATGATGTCAATATTTTAAAAAATATTGCTCCACTAATGAAAAATTGAACAGGGCACTGATATGACCTGTTCATTGTTATTGGTAAATAGTTCTCGTGAAAATAATCAAGAAAGAGTAACTACGCTAGCTTGTCGCCGCTAAATTACGCAGCACATAGTGCAATATGCCACCATGTTGATAATATTTAAATTCGTTTGGTGTATCAATGCGAATTTTTACTTCAAAAATACGCTCACCGCCATCTTTAGTTTTAACCGACACTTTCACCGTTTTCTGACCCGTGCTCACTGCAGGAATACTGAATTGCTCTTCACCGGTCAGTTTTAATGACTCGGCATCATCACCAGGCATAAACTGCAGTGGCAATATCCCCATACCGACCAGATTAGAGCGATGAATACGTTCATAACTTTGCGCAATAACCGCTTTAACGCCCAATAAAGCCGGTCCCTTGGCGGCCCAATCACGGGAACTGCCGGTACCGTATTCTTTTCCAGCTAAGACAACCGAGGCAATATTTTTTGTTTGATATTGCATCGCAGCATCAAAGACACTCATTTTTTCACCTGATGGCATCATACGCGTCCAACAGCCCTCAGTGCCAGGCGCTAATAAATTACGTAAACGCACATTGGCAAAGGTACCACGCATCATAACTTCATGATTACCGCGTCTTGAGCCATAAGAATTAAAGTCTTTGGGTGAGACGCCTTCACTTTGTAAATACTCAGCCGCGGGGCTATCTAGCGCAATGGAACCGGCAGGAGATATATGGTCAGTGGTAACACTATCACCCAGCTTTAATAAACATCGAGCATTTTTAATTGGCTGAATATCGGGTATTTTTGCGCTAATATTATTAAAAAATGGTGGTAATTTGACGTAGGTAGAAGCTGGCCAATCATACTTGTCACTTTGTACTATATCTAGCGCTTGCCAGTCTTTATTACCGCTATAAACATCTTCATATCGTGAGATAAACATCGAACTGTCGATAACTTTTTCTATAACTTGTTTAATTTCCTGACTATCTGGCCAGATGTCATGTAAATAAACCGGTTTACCTGAAGGGTCATCACCTAGTGAGCCCGTGGTAATATCTATCTTCATATTACCCGCTAAAGCATAGGCAATGACCAGAGGAGGAGAGGCTAAATAATTAGCCTGCACTTCTGGATGAATACGACCTTCAAAGTTACGATTACCCGATAAAACAGAGGTAACAGACAAATCGCCATGATGAATAGCGTCGCTAATTTCGGTAGGTAAAGGGCCTGAATTACCAATACAAGTAGTACAACCGTACCCCACTAGCTGAAAACCAAGAGCATCTAAGTCCTCATTTAAACCGGATTTAAGCAGATAATCAGTGACCACTTGTGAACCCGGTGCAAAACTGGTTTTTACCCAAGGTTTTACCGTTAATCCTCGCAGCCGAGCATTTCTGGCTAACAATCCAGCGGCAATTAATACCGATGGATTTGAGGTGTTAGTACAACTGGTGATTGCTGCTATCACCACGGCACCGTGTTTTAATACAAAGTCTTTATCAGCATACTGACAGGGAACACCTGAATCTTCATTACTAACAGGTAACAGCAACGAAGGTTGTCCGCCTTCACTTTCAAAGCCACTTTCACTTTCGCTCGAACCTGCTTGTTTAATACCGTGTTGTAAAGCTAACCAGTCACGATAAGCAAGACCGGCACGGTCCAGTGAAATTCTGTCCTGTGGACGTTTAGGCCCAGCAATAGAAGGTACTACATCATCCAGTGTTAATGATAACCGGCTATGATAAACAGCATGCTGTTGAGACTGCGTTCCCCACATATCCATGGTTTTTAAATAAGACTCGACACGTTCAATATGTTCACTGTCACGCCCGGTTAATTGCAGATAATCGGTGGTTTGATGATCAATGGGGAAAATGCCACAAGTCGCCCCATACTCGGGCGCCATATTGGCTATGGTTGCTCGGTCGGCCAAGGTCAGTTCATTTACGCCGCTACCAAAGAATTCGACAAACTTACCGACCACACCTGCAGCACGTAATTGTTCAGTTACGGTTAAGACTAAGTCAGTTGCTGTAGTCCCCGCAGGTAATTTTCCCGTTAATTCAAAGCCAACAATTTCAGGTATTAACATGGTGACTGGTTGGCCTAACATAGCGGCTTCAGCTTCGATACCGCCGACTCCCCAACCCAACACCCCTAAGCCATTAATCATCGTGGTATGTGAATCGGTGCCAACCAAAGTATCTGGGTAAAGTAAATTGTTTTCGTCTGGCTTTTTAAACACGACGCGGGCTAAATATTCGAGATTTACCTGATGGACAATACCACGGCCCGGAGGTACCACTTTAAAATTATCAAAACTTTGCTGACCCCAGCGTAAGAACTGGTAACGTTCCCGATTACGTTGAAACTCAATCTCGGTGTTTTTTTCCAGCGCATCAGCTTGACCAAACACATCGACCATAACTGAATGGTCGATCACCAATTCGACTGGATTTAATGGGTTTATCTTGTCTGCTTTTCCACCCATTTTTACTATCGCATCACGCATAGCTGCTAAGTCCACTACGGCGGGTACCCCAGTAAAGTCTTGCAAAATTACGCGAGCCGGTACAAAAGCAATTTCAGTATCCTGCCAGTTGTCTACATCCCAATTGGCTAAGGTTTCAATATCCCCTTGTTCGACAAAATCACTATCCGCATGCCGTAATAAGTTTTCTAAAAGGATTTTAGCGGCAAAAGGCAAACGTGAAAGGTCATACTTATCTGCCAAACCATCAAAACTGTGGTATTGACAAATTTCACCATTAATTTCAAGCTGCTTTAAAGATTGTATAGAGTTGGCCATTAGTCGTTATCTCCATTAAAAGTATTCATTATATGGGTGTCGCGCATCACGTTAAGCTTATTAAATATACCCTAACATACTAGGACAACACTTTACTGTAGAGGCTAAAAATAAGAGAGCGGTGACTGTTTACATAACAATCCGTAAGGTGTTCGATTATATGTGGCTAAATTGATTGGATAGCACATAGCAGATTTCATCAACAAAGTGCTCAACGCCTTATATTTATTTGTTTAATCGATTGTTTCTATTCTTTATAACGTACAGCTAGTACATCACATTTTGCGCCGTGTAAAATGGCATTGGCGGTAGATCCTAATAATAGGCGAAAGCCATGTATACCATGGCTGCCTGTTATAATTAAATCAACATTTTCGTGCTCTGCAAAAGCTAATATTTCTTCACTAATGTGCCCGATAGATATATGTAGGTTTTGCTCGGTCCTATTGAGCCGATTAGCTAAAGGTTGTAATACTTCTTTGGCTCGTTCTTCTAATAATTTTGTATTGCCTAAACTGCCAATAGGATCAGGGCCTGGAACAACACCAAGTGCTCCACCATAATAAACATTAGGTAAAGGCTCTACCACATGAATAATACTGAGTTTTGCTTTCGTGAATTGCTGTAACTGCGCTACTTTATCCTCAATATAGCTTTTTGTTTCATTAAGTTCTGTGGCAAATAAGATATGCTTATACATAAAAATTTCCTTTTCTTAAATTTTAATGTTTTGTTAATAACGTGCTGTTCTTACTACTTGTCTTTAATAACGCTAGGTCTTTTACATCGTAAAAAATGTTCATGGTGTTATCCATCAATTAACTAATACAATTATAATAACGAAGACTATATAAGCATTTTGCACTTAACGTAAAAATACATCTGTACGGTGCCACACATAACCTAATTATCACCTTATTGTTTATCTTCAAGCTAATGGGCTAATATTTAGTTAGCCCATTGAAAATATCCAATTCTATATTTCTTTATTTAGATGTTATTGTTGTTTTTTATACTGTTATTTAAATTAAGGGCATGTATTTGTAGTGAAATGAGTATTTATTGCTGGTAAATAGACTTTTTTTACTTATTACCTCAAGAAAGAGTAGTGTGTACGGTATCGAACAGAGCAATAACTTTACTTCTGTTAACGTACCATTGTAATTTCCAGCAGCTCATTCAATTTTAAAGAAGGGACGCTTAGACTATGCAAAAAATCATCGACACCAAGATCACTCCTTTACAAAATCACCTGTTATCTGTCTTACCTGATGAAGTAAAAGAACGACTTTTTCCTTTTGTTGAGTTAGTGAAATTAGAGTTAGGAGAGGTGATGTATGAAGCTGGCGACACGCTCGCTAATGTGTACTTTCCCGTTGACTCCATTGTGTCGTTATTATATGTGATGGAGAGTGGGGCTTCGGCAGAAATATCTGTGGTAGGTAATGAAGGGGTTGTTGGTATTGCTTTGTTTATGGGGGGTGAAAGTACGTCTAGCCGGGCTGTCATCCAAAGCGCAGGCTATGCATATCGGCTTAAAGGGAAGCGGTTAACCGAAGAGTTCCATCGTCATGGAAAGTTGTTAGGTTTAATGCTTCGTTATACCCAATCGCTTATTACCCAAATGTCACAGACTGCAGTATGTAATCGCCACCATACGATTGATCAACAATTGTGTCGTTGGCTTTTACTGTCACTCGACCGTTTACCGGATAATAACCTAACGATGACCCAAGAACTGATTGCTAATATGCTAGGCGTACGCCGCGAAGGCGTGACAGAAGCCGCAGGAAAACTCCAGAAGTTGGGCGTTATCGATTATCATCGCGGCCATATTACCGTGTTAAATAGGCAGAAACTCGAACAATTGAGTTGTGAATGCTACGCGGTCGTAAAAAAAGAAACTGACCGATTACTACCTCATGGCAACGAAAAATTTTATTATCATTCACAAAACGTCATTAATCTTTAATCAAGGTTAATCATCACGTTTATCAACTGTGGCGATCAATGACGATAAACGCTCTATTTATACCGCTGCCATATATTGTTATTACAACATATGGCAAGGAAAAGTCAGTCACTATCGTTACCTAACAGCATAGTCATGATACTTAACGGTCATTTTTATCGCTGTAACAATAAACAATAAACAATAAACAATAAAGATATCGCGAGTGTAAAACCCTTAACCGTTTTTTTTGCATATTCATTTTATTGATAAGGTTATCTTAGCGGGAAGTGTTTGCCACCGCACAGAAGCAAAACATTATTAGGCTTACACTTGCTCATTGGCGTTATTAATCTTGATTATTTAACACAATATCATCTTTTTCTGTATTCGAGATCAAAAAATGCACTCAAAAGAAAAGCAAGAAGTCACCAATAAGCTATTAGATGGACTGCCTGATAACCTGCAAAAAACTATCCTAGCGCAATGCGACATAGTTAATTTAACCTGTGGTGACATATTGTATGAGCGCGGTCAGTGTAGTAACTATATATTTTATCCATTAACCGGGTATATTTCACTGGTAACATCTGGAACTGAACACCCGCCGCTTGAATTATGCATCATTGGCAATGAAGGCATGTTGGGCATTTTCAACATTTTAGGTATAAACACAGCACCCGAACGAGCTGTTGTTCATGGTTCAGGAACTGCGCTACGTTTATCTGTTACGCAATTTAATTATCAACTAGAAAAATTTCCTCTCTTGTTAAAAAGACTTAATGATTATCTCTATATTTTACTTATGCAATGCTCACAATCATTGGTCTGCATGAGATTTCATCAAATAGAACCTCGGCTTGCTCGTTGGTTGCTAATAACCGATGATAGGGCGCATTCTCATCATTTACATCTTACCCATCTGTTTCTTGCTGACATGCTTGGGGTCCGCAGAAGTGGCATAACCTTGGCTGCTGGTTCATTAAAAGATAAAAAGTTAATTAGCTATAGCCGAGGGAATATCCATATACTTGATCGCAAAGGTCTAGAGTTACAAGCTTGCGAGTGTTATCAGCTTATGAAAGGCGATTACATTGAAATGTTGAACTAAACGTTTAATGTTTTAAATTACAGTTAACGGGAAGCATGCCTCCTGTAAACAAAAAATTAAAGTCATTTAGCCTGACGATACTTAGCACATCACTCAATAGTCGTAGTGCTTAGTCATAAAGCTATTCTGGTCAGTAGTTGTTCGATGCCGCAGTCAAACATTATAAATCTACGCCAATTAACACCTTTTTTAAATCATCTTCCACTAGAATACTTTTGCGAAAATTACGACCCATCAACATTTAATTATTGAGTAATTTAAGATGTTTGACTGTGCTGATTTTGCTCGCTAATGACAATAGATGAACCTTATAAGTGTTGCCATTACTTTATATTGAACAAGATAAACTTAAAACCCTACTCTTGATAGCTGAGTTGTAACTATTAAGCACTAAGTGTGTTGGCGTACATACGAACAATAGCAAGACCTTATATAATAGCAGGAATGAGGTTAGAGAAAACAAGCCTTAATAAATAGAGAGGGGCAAGACAATGTTACGAAGTCTTAATGAAATTATGCGTTTCCAATTACTAGGTATCGACAAAAAAATAGGTCGTTGTAAAGATTTCCTTTTTGACGATAAATTATGGGTAATACGTTATATAGTTGCTGATAGCAAAGAATGGCTCAGCAAAGACCGGAAAGTATTGATCAGCACTATATCACTGCGAGAACCTTACTGGGAACAGTATCAATTTCCTCTTGATTTAACCCGTTCTAAAATTGAAAATAGTCCATTGGTTGGTGAACACCAAAAAATATCACATCAGTATGAAACTGAGTTATTTGAATACTACGGTTATGCATATTATTGGATGAACGAAGGTTTATGGAGAACGTCTCCTAGTCCAATGCCATTAGTTGAAACACAATTATCTAAGGATAACAGTAAAATCAAATCAGAAGATTGGCATTTACGCTCAACAGATGAAGTTAAGAAATTTAAAATCTATACCACAGATCAACAAGTTGCCCATATCGACGACTTTATTTTAAATGATGATAATTGGACTATTTCGTATATCGTTATTGATACGCGTCACTGGGTGCCAGGTGGACGTAAAGTGTTAATTAGTCACAAATGTATTGATGCAGTAAACTGGGCCGGCTGTTCTATAACCGTTAACGTAAACGCTCAGAAAATAATCGAAAATCCACTCTTTGATTTGGAACGGTTTATCGACCCAGATTATGAAAGCCAGCTCCGTAAGTATTATTAATGCCCTTCACTGAGTAAAGCATTCCCTGTACTAGGTTAACCCCGGCATCTTGGTTAACCTTTTTCTTTAGACATAGTACCTACGATTCCGGGCTTATTATTTGGGGGTATTATTTATTGTTTTACTGAAATATCCTCAAGGAGCTTTATTATAGTGGCATTGTTATTTAGTTTCGCTAAATCAATAAGGTAGCTTTTCTCAAGTGCTTGGATTGGCTGTTTCGCTAATAATTCTTTTACTGATTGTTCTTCGCCATTTGCGATGCAAGTTTTTAAAGCGGCATAAGTTGCTATGCTTAGTTCATTTTTATTACTCATATTAAATCCTATTAGTGATGCTCTGTTCGTTACTTAATGATTAAAGTCAGTGATTACGGCTAACAGTAATAGTAGCCCTTTCTTTTATATTGAGTATGCTTGGTGGATAGTCAGCATAAGTTATTAGCTTAGCTGATAACAAATAAGTCCATAAAGCGGTTTACTGATGTCGCCTCAAGCTTGGCCTGATCTTTACAAAGGGTGAAGATCGTTTGGCAGTGCTTATTTGAAAAGCGCTCTGCTAAGTTATCTTTGAATTTCAGCTCTAATAACGGGATCCCTTCTTCACGCCGGCGGCGATGACCTACAGGGTACTCAACAACCACTTCCTCTGTACTGCTACCATCGTTAAAAAACACTTGAATAGCATTAGCAATAGAGCGTTTATCTGCTTCTAAATACTCTGCAGTGAAGCGTTTGTCTTCGATCACCTGCATTTTATCACGCAGTTCATCGATAATAGGATGTGCGTTGTGAAAACTGTCTTCATAATTGTCGGCGGTTAAACTGCCAAAAACCAAAGGAACCGCAATCATGTATTGTAAGCAATGATCGCGATCGGCAGCGTTGGCAAGCGACCCCTCTTTTGAAATAATACGAATAGCTGACTGATGTGTGCGGATCACTATCTTGTCAATATCGGCCAAACGATCTTTTACCTGAGCATGTAGAGTAATCGATGCTTCTGCAGCGGTTTGTGCGTGGAACTCGGCAGGAAAGGAAACCTTAAATAATATGTTTTCCATGACATAACAGCCGTAACCTTGGGAGAAAGATAATTGGCGTTTATTTTTATTTTTGATGGTTTGGTCTTTATTGTTTTTAAAGAATAACACCTCATAAAATCCCCATTGTGGCGCTGTTAACACACTGGGGATGCCCATTTCGCCTCGCATTGATATGTCAGCCAAACGAACTGCACGTGAGGTGGCGTCACCCGCCGCCCAAGATTTACGAGAGCCTGCATTAGGCGCGTGACGGTAGGTACGCAATGCTGAGCCATCGACCCAAGCTTGCGATATTGCTGCCATTATTTGCTCTTTGTTACCTCCCATCATTTTAGTTACCACGGCTGCAGAAGCAACGCGTACTAATAATACATGACACAAACCCACACGATTAAATGAGTTCTCGAGAGCGATTACGCCCTGAATTTCATGTGCCATGATCATAGCGTCAAGTACTTCTCGCATAACAAGAGGCTGCTCGCCCTTAGCGAGTCTAACTTGAGACAAATAATCGGCTACAGCTAAAATACCCCCTAAATTATCTGAAGGGTGACCCCATTCAGCCGCTAACCAAGTGTCGTTGTAATCTAACCACCGAATTATGCAACCAATGTCCCATGCAGCTTTTACCGGATCTAGTTTGAACGAAGTGCCTGGTACTCGTGCGCCATTTGGCACAATTGTTCCCTTTACAATGGGGCCAAGATGTTTTGTACACTCAGGAAAGTTAAGCGCTAGCAGCCCACAACCTAATGTGTCCATTAAGCAGTTACGCGCAGTGTCCAGAGCAGTTTCGCTGGCGACTTGAAATGTTAAAACATAATCAGCGATATCTTCAATGACAGCGTCGTAATCGGGACGATTATTAATATCTACATTACTACTCATTTATAATCCTTTTTCATTCACTTAATATAAAAATGAGACTTTCTTATTTAACAAATTAACTTATCGATACTTTGCGCTTAATGAAAAAATAAATCTGTACGCCATCACACATAACTCAATTAAGTTCAAACTCTGCTAAGGGGATAAATCATTATGGTTACTAAACAAGTTAATTGTTCATCTATTTCTTTTCAAATATTCATTGTGTCTGATAGCGCACAGATAACTAAGGATAATTTTTGATAGGGTGAATTGGCTTATACGTTAACTATTTAATGACATCATTAAGCATAAAAAATCTAATCTATAGCAAAGATATTATTAGCGATAATAATCTCAATTTTAGCCAATAAATAATAGACATCTATTTATAGTCTAAGAATAAGGAAAATAATGAAAAAGTCAGCAATGTTATTTCGTATGCATACCAATGAACATATTTGTCCATTTGGTCTTCGTTCAAAAGACTTGCTAGCAAGGCAGGGTTTTGAAGTCACTGACCACAAATTGGCGACTCGTGAAGAAGTTGACAAATTTAAGAAAGAGCAGGGGGTAGAAACGACCCCTCAAATTTTTATAAATGGTGAGCGCTTAGGTGGCTATGATGACCTAAGATACTATTTTTGTATGAAGCCAGCTATTCAAACAGGCACTACCTATACGCCGGTATTAGCTACATTTGCAATGGCGTTACTCATGGCAATAGCAACGGCGTTTACCTATAGAGAAATCGTTAGCCTAATAACAGTCATAGAACTCTTCGTTGCCTTTAGCATGACCTTATTAGCCATTCAAAAGATGAGCGACCTTTTTGCGTTTACAAACTCATTTATTACCTATGATTTACTTGCAATGCGTCATCTTAGATACGCGTATGTATATCCTTTTGCGGAAGCTTTTGCCGGTCTTGGAATGCTCGCTGCGCTACCTGGTTACCTAGTGGGTTCAATATCATTGTTCATTGGAACGGTAGGGGCAGTATCGGTGTTTAAAGCAGTATATGTTGATAAGCGTGAATTAAAATGTGCGTGTGTCGGGGGGAATAGTAATGTGCCCCTAGGCTTAGTATCTATTACTGAAAATTTATTTATGATTATAGCGGGTATATGGATGCTATCAGAAGCGTCAGATTTAATGACTTACTCTTGTTAACAGCACCAGGAAATTAGTGAGGTTGTTAGGGGATGTCTTAATCACTAACGCTTTGCACTAGCGTATTTAGTAACATCAAAACAACGATGGTTATTCATTGCCATCGTTTATCAATAACAAAGATGAGGTATTTATATGAACCGGACAAAAAATGCTAAGCCGGGTTTATTACTTGCTTTGACACCTGTCGTGTTAACTCTGCTTATACTTGGAACACAAATTTTTTACTTTGGCGTTTTCGAGCCACACATTCCTCTAGCCATTGGCTTAGCTATTACCAGTATTGTTGGCATTAAATTAGGACTTAAATGGAAAGATATCGAAAGAGGAATTTTTCATGTTATTCACGTCGCTTTGCCTTCGGTGTCTGTTTTGGTAACGGTTGGCATGATCATTGGCGTTTGGATTGCCAGCGGGACGGTACCCAGTATTATTTATTTTGGCTTAAAGGTACTTTCGCCCGAAATCTTTTTAGCTGCTGGTATGATAATTTGTGCAGTAGTTTCTGTTTCCATTGGCACTAGCTGGGCGAGTGTTGGCACTGTTGGTTTGGCTTTAATGGGCATTGGCGAGGGTTTTGATATTCCAGCGTATTGGACTGCTGGTGCAGTAGTTTCCGGTGCATTTTTTGGCGATAAAATATCCCCCCTTTCCGACACAACTAATTTGGCTCCTGCAGTTACTGGAACGAATGTTTTTTCTCATATAAAAAATATGATGGCAACTACCATCCCCGCCATGCTGATCGCGCTTATCATATATTTGTTAGTTGGATTTTTTGTAATAGACACCCAAAGCATTTCATTTGAAAAAATTAACGCTATCACTAGCGCTTTAGATGAAAACTTTTATATTTCAGGATGGGTATTATTGCCAGCTTTGGTTGTGATGGGCTTAGCAATAAAAAAATATCCTCCCATGCCATCCCTATTCGCTGGTGTTGTAGCGGGCGGAGCAACGGCAATGATTTTTCAGGGCCATAGTCTGCAATCAATTTTCGACTTTGCCAATAATGGCTATTCAATAAGTACCGGTATTGAAGAAATTGACACTTTGCTAAATCGTGGTGGCATTCAATCAATGATGTGGACTATTTCCTTGATATTAATTGCTTTAGGCTTTGGCGGTGCGCTCGAGAAAACGGGTTGCTTGAAGTCAATTATTAATGCCATTAAAAGTAAAGTCAGTAGTTTTGCAGGTACCCAAACCGCAGCTATTGGCACTGCGTTTGCAACTAACTTAGTCGCTGGAGACCCTTACTTATCTATCGCTTTACCGGGAAGAATGTACTCTCCGGTTTACCGTGGTATGGGTTATTCAACATTAAACCTGTCACGCGCAATTGAAGAAGGTGGCACATTAATGTCACCCCTTATTCCTTGGAACGCGGGTGGTGCCTTTGTAATTTCAGCACTTGGTCTTGGTATTGCTGATGGTAACATAGAAAATCTTTTGTATATTCCACTAGCGTTTGCTTGTTGGACCGCGCCCCTCATTGGAATTTTCTATGCTTTTACTGGATTGTTTTCGCCTAAAGCAACAGACGAAGAAAAAGAACATTGGGAGTCCTCTGGTGAAGCGATAGCTGAATTTAATGCTAACGGGACACCAAAAGTTGAAGATACTGACAATGACAATGTTGGTGTTGATAATGACTCAGACACGACAAAGTCATAGTTTAGTTGTTTAGTTGTTTAGCTTATAAGAACAGTAAAGTTTGATTATTTTAATCAGCAGTATCGATATGATTTATTATCCCATAGAATTTTTTATTCATTATTTTGCTGATTAAATTTAGTTTGATGTGAGTCACTTTCTATCGAGAATTATCCTTTACCTTCTTATAAAAATAGCTCAAGATAGTTTCGTTAAATTCATTAACAATACATAAGTCATTGATTTTAATAGTATGAAAATACTAATGGTCAGATGTCAAATACATGGAGATTGGTAACTAAACTTATGAATTATAAAGAAATAAATAGTATTCTGTTTGTCTGTATGGGCAATATCTGTCGTTCGCCAAGTGCTGAGGCGGTCTTTCGTCATAAAGTTAAAGAAAAGGGTATTTCTTTAATTATAGATTCTGCGGGTACAACGGGCTCTCATGCGCGTGAAAAACCTGATCATCGTGCGCAAAAGATAGGCACTGAACGTGGTTACTCATTTGACAAAATTAAAGCACGTAAGGTTATCGTTGAAGACTTTACCAAATTTGATTTAGTTTTAGCGATGGACGAGCATAATGTTAAAGAACTAAAAAAATTAGCACCAGAGCATTTACATGAAAAAATTCAATTGTTTTTAGAATATGCAGATAATTTTGAAGAACTAGAAGTACCTGATCCATATTATGGTGGAGCGAGGGGATTTAAGTTTGTCTTAGATTTAGTTGAAGATGCTAGCGACGGCTTATTAAAAAAGTTGGCATAATCGTCAATGATTGAATTTTAGGTTTAAAGATACATAGCTAAAGTAATAAAAAAGCCCTGTGAATAATATTCACAGGGCTTTTAGCTTTATAGGGTCTTAATTATCTAGCACGGAAAATAATACGGCCTTTAGATAAATCATACGGTGTCAATTCAACCGTTACTTTATCACCCGTTAATATGCGAATGTAGTTCTTACGCATTTTTCCTGAAATATGTGCCGTAACAACATGACCATTTTCTAGTTCAACGCGGAACATAGTATTTGGTAAGGTATCAAGAACCGTACCTTGCATTTCAATATTTTCTTCTTTCGCCATTGGGCGCTAAACCTCTAAAGTTGTGCATAAACAAAAATCTGGGCAGATAATGCCGAAAACAGGCCGGAATGTAAAGCTATAGTGTTATTTATTTACCGTTTGCCATCTGTTTTCTATCAAGACTTGGTGTGGGTAATAACGATCCTTGTAGTTCATCTTTTTGCAGTCATCAATTTGGTAACCCAGATAAAGAAAGTTCTTTTGCATATCTTTTGCTAAATACAGTTGCTGCAAAATAGAAAACACACCTAAACCGTGCTTATTATAATCCGGATGATAAAAGGTATATACGGCTGATAGGGCATCTTTTAGTACATCGGTTACTGCAACACTAATAAGTTGATTATCATGCCAAATTTCAAGGTAGAGTTGCTCTGTGACATTACAACTGATAAAACTATTGTATTGATCGTTTGTTGCCGGGAACATTGAGCCATCGGTATGTAATGTATTGATATAATTTTCGTAAAGCGGGTAATAAATCGCTTTTTTTTCAGCTGAAATATTGATAGAGAATAGATTATTTTTCTTTATATTTCGTTTTTGGCTTTTAGATAAAATAAATTCTTTAACTAAGACCCGCAGAGATTTGCATGCAGAGCAAAGTTCACAGTGCGGTCGGTATATTTGATCACCACTGCGTCTAAAGCCTTGTGACATTAACCAACCATAATGTTCACTGTTATGTAAACGCTCGTCGGTTGCAATCAATAAACGCTCTTCTTGGTTGGGCAAGTAGTTACAAGGAAACGAACCGGTAATGCCTAACTGAAAATTTGTGTTCATACTAGGGCTCTTCTGTCAGTTGGCGAGGTAACCAAAAATCTGTCGGTAATAAAACCGCTAACGCTTTTTCCTTTAATGTCATAAACTGTGAGCGAGAAACCTCGACACAGCCCATGTCTTCTAAAAAAGGGTTGAGCATTTGGCAGTCAATTAATGGAACATTTTGGCTTTTTAATAGGGCATTTAAATAAACTAATGCGATTTTAGAAGCATTACTTTTTCGATAAAACATAGATTCACCCGAAAAGCTGCCATTAATTGCCACGCCATATAAACCACCTGCCAATTCACCATCCATCCAGACTTCTATCGAATGTGCGTCACCATTATCATGCAAGTGTTGATAAGCCGCTAACATATCATCAACTATCCAAGTATCCTCCTTACGAAAGGGAGCATCTGCACAATAATGAATAACACGGTCAAAGGCTTGATTTAAGGTTACGGTGAAGTTCTGTTGTTTTAGTACTTTTCGCAAAGTGCGATTAATACGTAATTGGTCAGTTAGAATAATGCCACGCGGATCTGGGCTCCACCACATAATGGGTTCGCCATCGCTATACCAAGGAAACACGCCACTTTGATAAGCTGACTTTAATCGCGCTATCGATAAATCTCCACCAACGGCAAGTAAGCCATTGGGTTCAATTAGCGCATGCTTTAAGGGAGGAAATGCCAGATCATCGACACCGAGTAATGCGACAATCTGGTTTTTAATGACTAAGAGCCTTTAGCGTCTAAGTAACGTTCTGCATCAAGGGCTGCCATACAGCCAGCTCCAGCAGAGGTAATGGCTTGGCGATAAATATGGTCAGCTACATCACCCGCGGCAAAAACACCTTCAACACTGGTCTGTGTTGCATTACCATTAGTGCCACTTTGTATTGTTAAGTAGCCATCTTTCATCGCTAATTGGTCGTTGAAAATATCGGTGTTTGGCTTATGGCCAATGGCAATAAAACAACCCATAACGTCAATATCTTTAGTAGTGTCAGATTGCGTTTCTTTTAAACGTACGCCAGTAACACCCATTTTATCACCTAACACTTCATCTAAGGTTTGATTTAAGTGCAAGGTAATATTGCCGTTTTTAACTTTCTCGTATAAACGGTCAGTTAAAATCTTTTCAGAGCGGAAAGTTTCACGACGATGGACTAAGTGAACTTCAGAGGCAATGTTTGATAAATATAACGCTTCTTCAACAGCAGTATTACCACCGCCAACAACAGCAACTTTTTGATTGCGGTAAAAAAAACCGTCACAGGTAGCACAAGCTGAAACGCCTTTGCCCATAAATGCTTCTTCTGATGGCAAACCTAGGTATTGTGCTGAAGCTCCGGTACAAATGATCAGTGCGTCACAAGTATAACTGGTGCTATCGCCTTTTAAGGTGAAAGGGCGGCTCGAAAAGTCAACTTCATTGATATGGTCAAAAATAATCTCGGTATCAAACTTTTCTGCATGCTTTTGCATACGATCCATTAAAGCCGGACCGGTAAGATCATCGGCATCACCTGGCCAGTTTTCAACTTCAGTGGTCGTTGTTAATTGACCGCCTTGTTGCATGCCAGTGATCATCACTGGTTTTAAATTTGCGCGTGCGGCATAAACTGCTGCAGTGTAACCAGCGGGACCTGATCCTAAAATGAGTAACGGGCAATGTCTTGCTTCGCTCATGTATGACTCCAAAAATTGATAAAAAATATAATTATAAGGTATTAGTTGGGAGTTTAAGCAAAGAACTCAAGAGGGTAAATTACTTTTTTGATAAAAGATTGCGCTAAGTGCAAGGTTAAATGGACAGTGATGGCATATAACCCTTATAAACCACCACCTATCGCTATTTTACGCCAAGCTCTTTTAGTCTTTCTAATAAATAACTTTTTTGAGTATGTCGTTCAGATAGGACAACTTCATCTCGTGGGTGAAGAAACAAGGGTAATGATATTCTAGATTTTTTACTGGCCTTGCCTGAGGGATTAATAACCCTGTGGCTGGTTGATGGAAAATATCCACCTGAGGCTTCTTGTAACATATCACCAATATTAATAATTAAACTGCCAAAATCACTGGGCACATCTATCCATGAGCCATCTTGTTGTTGGACTTGCAGGCCGGGTTCATTTGCTGCGGGTAATATCGTTAATAAATTTATGTCTTCATGTGCTGCCGCTCTAACTGCGCCCGGCTCTTCATCACCACTTAATGGCGGATAATGCAAAATACGTAATAAGGTATTTGGCGTATCTTTGATCATATTCGCCAGTTGCTCTGAATACTTTGCTGAGACTTCGACCGGGCTATATTTTTCGACCCAATCAAGTAATTCTGCAGCGAGTTCAGAGGCTTTCTTATAATAAGTCAGTATTTCATCTTTGAGTTGCTCAGGGATTCTGCCCCAAGGATAAACATGGAAGTACTCTTTTATGTCTTTATTAGCATGGCCTTTAGCCGTTTCAGAAATTTCAGTTGAGAAGTAGCCATCTTGTTTTTTGGGATCAAAACTTAAGTTATGCTTTTCTTCACTGCTAAAAAATTGATACCAATTTTTATAAATAGATTCCACAAGTTGTTGTTCAATAGGGTGGTTAATTAATACACCGAAACCTGTTTCTCTTAAGCTTTGAACAAATAATTTTCCAGCGTCTTTATCTTGATAATCGACAACCTGAATTTCCATGATTGATTCCCTAACTCTTATTTTAGTGATGTTTATTGAAATATAACACAAGTTAACCATATGGTCAGGTTTAACATTTTTCGTAAAAAAAACCTCTGTTAAAAATATAACAGAGGTTTGTAATTTTTATATGTTGATCATAAAAATAGTTTATCAGTCCTTATAAAGTAGCGATAGCCACTTCAGGAGGTACGTATTCGTAGCCTAAAACTTCAGCTACAGGTTGGTAAGTGATTTTTCCACCTAATACGTTTAAACCATTCATTAAGTGTACGTTATCAAGCATGGCTTGTTTTGCACCCTTATTGGCAAGCATTACCGCAAATGGCATGGTTGCATTGGTTAATGCCATTGTTGATGTGCGTGCTACGCCACCAGGCATGTTAGCTACGCAGTAATGTACTACGTCGTCAACAACATACGTTGGGTCTTGATGAGTCGTTGCTTTTGATGTTTCAAAACAACCACCTTGGTCAATAGCAACATCAACAACAACAGCACCTTTTTTCATCATTCTGATGTGAGCTCTTGTCACTAATTTAGGTGCAGCTGCACCCGGAATTAATACCGCGCCTATTACTAAATCAGCTTCAACAATTAATTGGTCCATCGCATCAGCAGTAGAGTAAACGGTTTTTAAACGGCCATCAAATTCAGTGTCTAATTGACGTAGACGGGGTAATGAACGATCTAATATTGTTACATCAGCACCCATACCTACTGCCATACGAGCAGCTTGAGTACCAACAACACCACCACCGATAATTAATACTTTCGCTGGAGCAACACCCGGAACACCACCTAATAAAGCACCTAAACCACCTTGTGCTTTTTCAAGGGCATGAGCGCCTGCTTGAATAGACATACGGCCAGCTACTTCCGACATTGGCGCTAATAAAGGTAAACCACCTTGAGCAGAGGTTACGGTTTCGTAGGCAATACACGTTGCGCCAGAAGCAACTAATAATTCAGTTTGCTTAGCATCGGGAGCTAAATGTAGGTAAGTGAAAAGAATTTGACCTGGGCGTAGCATTTTACACTCGCCAGGTTGCGGTTCTTTTACTTTTATTATCATGTCAGCGGTTGCAAAAATTTCTGCTGCTGTGTTTATAATCTTGGCACCAGCGGCTATATATTGCTCGTTTTCAAAACCAATAGATTCGCCGCCGTTATTTTCAACAATCACTTCATGACCATTAACCGTTAGTTCATTAACGCCTGCTGGAGTTAACCCTATACGGTATTCATGGTTTTTAATTTCTTTAGGAACACCAATAATCATAATCATCTCACTTGTTGTATTGTTTTTATAATATTTGCGGCTATTATAATGCGTTATTCTCGAATTAACCTGTCGTATTATTTTATTTGGCGATATATAATCCTGTCATATTAAAAATATATAGTATTTTATATAATGTCGAATTCTCAAAATAAAAGCATAGATCGCATCGATCGTAATATTCTCGTTGAACTGCAAAAGAATGCTCGTATATCTAATATAGAATTGTCTAAAAGGGTAGGGCTAAGCCCAACTCCTTGTTTAGAAAGAGTAAAAAGACTAGAGAAAGAAAAGTATATCAAAGGCTACCAAGCAATATTAAACCCTCAAAAGCTTGAGGCTGCATTACTGGTATTGGTGGAAATAACCTTAACTAAAACCAGTCCTGATGTTTTTGATGATTTTTCTAAGGCGGTACATGAACTTGATGTAATACAAGAGTGTCACTTAGTGTCTGGAAACTTTGACTTCTTACTTAAAACTCGCGTTGCAGACATGGTTGCCTATCGAGAATTATTAGGCGATACCTTACTTCGGTTGCCCGCGGTTAGTGAAAGTAGAAGTTATGTTGTGATGGAAGAGGTTAAATCGACTAATTTTCTACCGATTAAACGTTAATCGTGTCATTGAGGTCAAGTAAGTGATTTAAACATTTAACTCCTTACAATAGTTTGTTATTTTACTGTATATAAACATACCCATATTACTGCAGCTTTAGTGGTATGGCTATAAAATAGTTATTAACTCGGTTTATTATATTGTCTACAGAATCTCCTACTCAAAGTAAATTAAATGGTGTGCAACGATTGCTAGAAGCTGGTTTGTTAGTTTCCTTTCTATTTGCCATGTTTATTATGTTAGCGTTGTTCAGCTTTAACCCGGCTGATCCTGGCTGGTCTCAAAGCGGTTATCAAACACCTATTCGCAATTTAGGCGGTGCTGTTGGCGCTTATATTTCTGACTTACTGTTAAACTTATTTGGTTTTATTTCTTATAGCCTACCTTTTGTGACCGCAATAACAGGGTGGTTATTGTTTCAAAAATATCATCGCTTAATTCAATTAGATTACTTAACCTTAGGGTTAAAGTGTATTGGCTTTATTCTTTTTTATATTGGTATAACATCAATTGCCAGTATGAACTTTGATGATGTATTTTACTTCTCAGCGGGTGGCATTATTGGTGACGCGTTAAGTCAAACCGTTCTGCCATACTTTTCTTTCGTCGGTAGCACGTTATTATTCTTAACCTTCCTACTTTCTGGCTTTGTGCTACTAACGGGTTTCTCTTTAATCGCCTTTATTGATAAAACCGGTGCTTATACGATTTTATTTGCGCAATATTTATTGACAATACCTCAAAAAATACAAAATTACTTTACTGAATTAAAGGCTGAAAAACTAAAGCAATCATTATTGGTTCGTCCTGTTGAGAAAAAAGATCAGCCAGTGGCTTTACCTGAACTTACTGAAAAAAAACCAGCAAGCTTTCAGCTAGATGATAGCCTAGCGGATGAAAACGAAGAATTACACCATGCTTTTGATGAAGTCAATGAACAAGAACATCAAAACATTATTGCCCCTAGTAATGAGGACTTTTCTTTTGATCCCGATGAGGATATTGAGCATTTTGTCGCTATCGATGATCTTATCGGTGAACCTCTTGCTTTCAATGTTCAAGAACATGTTAGTGAAGATGAAATAACCGCCGCCTTTGAGAAAGTTGATCCGATAAATGTTGAAGAACCCATAAAGGTCACAACAAAAAGAGATAGCGCAACTTACCAAGGATTACCTGGCTTCGATTTATTAGATCGTCCTAACCGGACTCAAAATCCTATTGACGAGAAAGAGCTTGAATTAGTCAGTCGATTAGTTGAGGAAAAACTCTTAGAGTTTGGCGTTAAAGCAGAAGTTGTTGGGGTTTATCCCGGACCGGTTATCACCCGTTTTGAGTTAAATCTGGCGCCAGGTGTAAAAGCCAGTAAAGTGAGTGGTTTGTCACAAGATATTGCTCGCTCTTTGTCTGCTAAAAGTGTCCGTGTTGTTGAAGTTATTGAAGGTAAATCTGTTATTGGTGTTGAGTTACCCAATAAATATCGAGAAACGGTCTATTTTACTGATGTTATCTCTGCTCCAGCATTTGCTGAATCAAGATCTCATTTAGCCATGGCGATTGGCAGCGACATCTCGGGTAAACCTGTGATAGCTGATCTAGCCAAAATGCCGCATTTATTAGTCGCAGGTACAACAGGATCTGGTAAGTCAGTTGCTGTTAATACCATGATTGTAAGTATTTTGTATAAATCCACACCAGAAGATGTGCGGATGATAATGATTGACCCAAAACAAGTTGAATTATCAGTGTATAACGGTATTCCACATTTGTTAGCTGAAGTGGTTACCGACATGAAAGAAGCCGCTAACGCACTGCGTTGGTGTGTGGGTGAAATGGAACGTCGCTATAAACTTATGTCGTCTTTAGGGGTGCGTAACCTCAAAGGCTACAATGAAAAAGTGCTTAATGCTATTGAAGCTGGAGAGCCGTTAATCGATCCTACTTGGCAACCTAATGATGCTTTTACTCAAACACCGCCTTTGTTAGAAAAATTGCCTGCGATTGTTATTCTCGTTGACGAGTTTGCCGATATGATGATGGTTGCGGGTAAAAAAGTTGAAGAACTTATTGCCCGTATTGCTCAAAAAGCTCGAGCGGCCGGTATGCACTTAATTTTAGCAACGCAACGTCCTTCCGCAGACGTGATTACCGGTTTGATTAAAGCCAATATCCCAACCCGTATGGCACTGCGTGTACAATCGAGAATGGAGTCACGTATTATTCTCGACCAACAAGGTGCTGAACAGTTATTAGGCATGGGTGACATGTTTTATTTACCGCCGGGCGAAGCTGTTTCTGTGCGCGTTCATGGCGCTTTTGTCAACGATGACGAAGTACATGCTGTGGTTGCTGATTGGAAATCACGTGGTGAACCCAATTACGTTGAAGAAATATTGTCAGGTGATACTGATAATGAAATTTTGTTACCGGGCGAACAAGCCGAAGCTGATGAAGCGGTTGAACTTGATACCTTATATGACGAAGCGGTTGAATTTGTTACTAAGGGCCGACGTGTTTCGATATCAAGTGTGCAACGTAAATTTAGAATTGGTTATAACCGTGCAGCACGCATAGTTGAAGATATGGAAAACCAAAATGTAGTCAGTTCGCCAGGCCATAACGGTGCCCGTGAAGTTTTAGCACCACCACCTGTAAGAGATCTTTAGGTGTTATTTTCCCTGAGCTATTTAGTCAAGTTATAAGGATAACTGAATGAATTTTTCCCTCAAAAAAACAGTAATTTTATCATTTTTTTCTGCGGTTGTTTTAGGCAGCGCAAGTATTTCCGTTTTTGCTTTGCCGTTGAATGAACCAACAAGTGTTATAGAAAAGCCAAACAATGAAGCTCAAATAGTTAAAAGTAGCCTAATGAAAAAATTGGCAAAGCTTGAGTATTTTACTGCGAATTTTAACCAGCAAGTGCTCGATGGCGACGGTAATGAGTTACAAAACGCCTTAGGTACGCTAGCGGTAAAAAAGCCTAACTTAGTGTATTGGAAAACAGCAGAGCCAGATGAGTCATTAATCGTTTCAGATGGCGCTACCTTATGGTTTTTTGATCCCTTTGTTGAACAGGTCAGTGCTTATCTTTTAGAAAAAGCATTACTTAATACCCCTATATTATTATTAACCAGTAGCGACCCTGCACTATGGCAACATTACAGTGTCAGCTCAATGGATGAAAACAACTACCTCATTCATGCAAATGATAATAATGCCCAAGTAAAGACATTAGAATTACGTTTTAAGAAAAATAGTAATGACCTGAATAGTTTTACTATTGTAGATGCAACAGGGCAGTTAAGCCTGTTTAAACTTTCACAATTTGACGAAAAAAATGTCCCAGAAAGTGCATTATTTACCTTTAAAATACCCGAAGGTGTTGAGTTAGATGATCAACGTTAACGACGACGCTAATGGCTCTCTACCTTTAGACTTCGCTGATGAATTAAAGCTTGAAACTGACAATAAAAGTGATCAGTTTCAACCACTAGCAGCCAAGCTTCGACCTAAAACATTAGCCGATTATCAAGGACAGCAACATATCTTATCGCCAGGTATGCCGTTAACAATAGCGATTGAGCAGGGAAAGTGTCATTCTGTTATCTTTTGGGGACCGCCGGGTACAGGCAAAACCACCTTAGCTGAAATCATTGCAAGCCATGCTAATGCCGAGGTTGAACGTTTATCGGCGGTAACCTCGGGAATTAAAGATATACGTCAAGCGATAGATAATGCTAAGCAACGTTTACTTCGCCATAAAAAACGCACGGTATTATTTGTTGACGAAGTACACCGTTTCAATAAAGGACAGCAAGACGCTTTTTTGCCTTTTATTGAAGATGGCACCATTATTTTTATTGGCGCGACCACTGAAAACCCCGCTTTTGAACTCAACCAAGCGGTCTTATCACGAGCGCGTGTTTATACGTTAAAAAAGTTAACGCGTGATGATTTATCTATTATTTTAACGCGAGCTTGTCAAGATCAGCAAAACAGTAAAAACATCAAGATATCTCTTGCAGATAATGCACAGCAGCAATTATTAACCTTGGCTAATGGCGATGCACGACGTCTATTGAATGTCTTTGAAAACTGCATTGATATTCTGTCAGGTTCCCAGATCACCATTACTTTAGAAACTGTTGTGCAAGTAGCAGGCAATAAAATTGCTTTATACGATAAAGGCGGTGATGCCTTTTATGATTTGATCAGTGCTTTTCACAAATCAGTGCGCGGCAGCTCTCCTGATGCCGCACTTTATTGGTATGCGAGAATATTAGCCGGTGGCGGAGATGCGCTTTACGTTGCCCGCCGGCTCTTAGCGATCGCCAGTGAAGATATTGGTAATGCTGACCCTAGAGCAATGCAACTCGCTATCAATGCTTGGGATACTTTTCAGCGTGTCGGACCCAGTGAAGGAGAGCGAGCTATAGCGCAAGCAACTGTATACATGGCTTTAGCACCAAAAAGTAATGCCGTATATATGGCTTTTAACCAAGCGAAAGAACTTGCTAAAAACACGGCAGAGCTCGACGTACCTTTTCATTTAAAAAATGCGACCAGCAGTATTACTAAAGAACTCGGTCATGGCAGCGAATACAGGTATGCCCATAATGAAGATAATGGCTTTGCTGCAGGAGAAAATTATTTTCCCGAATCTTTACAATATACCTCGCTTTATCAACCAACAGACCGTGGCTTGGAAAAACAGCTAAAAGATAAACAGAATTTCCTCAATGAATTAAATAGCCAAAGTAATAATAAACGTTATGACTAATACCATTAGCACCTTTTCATTATACCTATTTGTAGCACTTGGCGGAGCGTGCGGGGCAAGTCTGCGCTTTTACTTTTCACAATTAATATTGAATTGGCTCGGAAAAGGTTTCCCTTTTGCGACATTGGCGGTTAATATTTCCGGCTCATTGATCATGGGCACTTTATATGGTCTTATTGAAAATGGTGTAATTGAAGTAAGTGTCTACCGAACCTTAATAGGTATCGGGTTTCTCGGAGCCTTTACCACATTTTCAACCTTTTCATTGGATACACTTTTGTTAATGCAACAAGGTGAATTCTTAAAAGGCATGATAAATATATTACTTAATGTCAGCTTATGTGTTTTTGCCGCTGGTATTGGGCTTTACTTAGTCACTTATGCCACTAAGTAAGCCAAGCTAAAATAAATAAATAAACAACCACTTAACTTGTAGATGTGAATAAAATGCTTGATCCAAAATTATTTAGAAATGATATCGAAGCCACTGCGGCACAATTAGCGAAACGTGGCTTTTCTTTAGATACTGCGTTATTAATCGATTTAGAAGAGCAACGAAAAGCTTTTCAAATTAAAACTCAAGAATTACAAAACCAACGCAATACCCGTTCAAAATCTATTGGCCAAGCGAAAGCGCGTGGAGAAGATATTCAGCCATTATTAGCTGAGGTGAGTCAATTAGGCGCTGATCTTGATGCGGCAAAAACTGAACAAGATGACGTACTCGCCAAAATTGACGATATTCTGTCGGCGGTGCCAAACTTAATTGATCATTCAGTCCCAGACGGGGCAAGTGAAGATGACAATGTTGAAATTAAACGCTGGGGAACACCACGAATCTTTGATTTCGAAGTTAAAGATCATGTTGATGTTGGTGCTGGTATTGGTAATGGCTTAGATTTCGAAAGTGGTGCTAAGCTAGCCGGGACACGTTTTGCCGTTTTGCGTGGTCAAATAGCTAAAATGCACCGTGCACTTGCACAGTTAATGCTTGATGTTCATACCGAAGAGCACGGTTATCAAGAAATGTACGTACCTTATTTAGTCAATCAAGACTCACTTTACGGTACGGGACAGTTACCTAAATTTGGTGAAGATTTATTTCATACGGATTTAAGTAATAAAAAATTCTCTTTGATCCCAACGGCTGAAGTCCCTTTAACGAATTTATTAAGAAATGAAATTGTTGAAGAAACCGAATTACCAATCAAAATGTGTGCACATACCCCATGTTTTAGAAGTGAAGCTGGTTCAGGCGGTCGTGATATTCGCGGTTTAATTCGCCAGCATCAGTTTGATAAAGTTGAAATGGTGCAGATTGTTAAGCCTGAAGATTCATTTACCGCGTTAGAAGCTCTAACGGGTCATGCTGAAAAAATTCTTGAGAGATTAGAATTACCTTACCGTACTGTTATTTTATGTACCGGTGATATTGGTTTTAGTGCCACTAAAACATTCGATATCGAAGTATGGTTACCCGCACAAAATACTTACCGTGAAATTTCTTCATGTTCTAACATGGGCGACTTTCAAGCTCGCCGTATGCAAGCACGCTTTAGAAGCACAGAAACGAAAAGACCTGAATTATTACACACCTTAAATGGCTCTGGTTTAGCGGTTGGTCGCACATTAGTCGCGATTTTAGAAAATTACCAACAAGCAGATGGTAGTGTGAAAATTCCTACAGCATTACAACCATACATGAATGGCTTAACGCAAATCGGTTAACGCAAATCGGTAATAGCCCTTTGTTGATAGTAATAAAAATCCAATATCTAGATATTGGATTTTTTTTGTTTTAATGTGAATTTTTTAATCTGATGATCGGGTCTATAAATATAACGATTAGTTATTACATTAGTTATAAAGGTGAGTTTTTTGAAGAGTTTATTTATTCAAGCTGTAGTGTTTTTCGCTATCTTTCAAGCACTGACAATGTTCAAAGAATCAGATATGTTATCCACGGGAGAGCAGATAAGCCAACAAGCTGTTGCACTTAAAACGCTTGATGGTAAAACCATTGAACTCGCCAACTTTAAGAAAACTACGGTTGTTTATTTTTTTGCGCCTTGGTGTCAAATATGCCATGTCAGTATCAGTAATTTACAAGACACATATGAAAAGAACCAACAAATAAATGTTATCGCCATTGCGTTAGATTATGTCGATAAAAAAGAGGTCTTTGAATTTTCTAGTCAACATCAATTAACTTTCCCGATTGTATTGGGCACAGAGCAAATTAAGCATCAATACAAGATAGAAGCTTATCCAAGTTATTATGTCATTGATGATAAAAATACCGTTATTGCAAAATCTATGGGCTATTCTTCTGAAATAGGGCTATTTCTTAGAACACTTTAACGCATATTACTTCTGATCTTTTCATTGTTTGTGTACACTGTGGCTATTCATAATAAAAATAGCAGATCCTGTCATGCAAATCACCTCAAACTTTGATAGTGGAAATATCCGCGTTCTTGACGCAAGCCAAGCCGATAATATCCAACTTGAAATTGTTAAAGACAACCAATCTGATTTTTATCAGTGGTTTCATTTTAAACTTAATAATACCGACCGTTGTGAACATACGCTTCATTTAATGAATGCCGGTACTTCTGCTTACACCGAAGGTTGGACCGATTATCAAGCGGTTGCTTCTTACGACCGTGAACACTGGTTTCGTGTACCAACTGAATTTGATGGAGAAAAACTGAGTATTACGTTAACCCCAGAATACGATTCGGTTTATTTTGCTTATTTTGCTCCTTATAGCTACGAACGTCATCAAGATTTACTGCATCAAGCGCAGTTAGATATTGATTGTCAGTTGCAAGTCTTAGGACAAACTCTCGATGGCCGCGATGTTTCAGTACTGAAAGTCGGAGAAGAAGGCCCAAACAAGAAAGTTATTTGGGTTACTGCTCGCCAACATCCGGGCGAAAGTATGGCCGAATGGTTTATGGAAGGATTTATAGACCGTTTACTCGACGAAGATGATGGTGTAGCTCGCTCACTTCTAGACAGTTCAGTGTTTTATTTAATCCCTAATATGAATCCAGACGGTTCAGTTCGAGGACATTTAAGAACAAATGCTGTCGGCACTAATTTAAATCGCGAATGGGCGGAGCCTTCAATGGCGCGTAGCCCTGAAGTATTCTTAGTACGTGAAAAAATGTTAGCTACCGGTGTTGACATGTTTCTTGATATTCATGGCGATGAAGCTTTACCGTTTAACTTTGTTGCTGGCTGTGAAGGCATACCTGGGTATGATGCTAAACATCAAGCGTTAGAAGAAAAATTCAAAGCCATTTTACTTGCCGTAACCCCCGAGTTTCAAGATGACAAAGGCTATGATAAAGATGAGCCCGGCCAAGCTAACTTAACAGTGGGTGCTAATTGGGTTGGTAATAACTTCAAATGTTTGTCTTATACCGTAGAAATGCCTTTTAAAGATAATGATTTATTGCCAGACAGAAGTGTCGGTTGGTCAGATACACGCAGTAGCTTATTTGGTCGTGATTTCTTAACGGCTATTTATCATGTTGTCGATGATTTGCGCTAATCCTATCTAAAAATTAAAAATTAAAAATTAAAAATTAAAAATTAAAAATTAAAAATCGATGATCATTTAAGTGCTATATCACGTTGCGCTTAAATGGTTAGCGGTTCTCAAATGTCGAACAACAAATTAAATAATAATAATAATAAATCTGGAGTGTCATGTGGAAGCAATTGTAAATACCATTAACGGCTATATTTGGAGCCCATACTTAATTTATCTCTGTTTAGGAACCGGGGTTTTCTTCTCCGTCTTAACGCGTTTTGCACAAGTACGTCATTTCAGAGAAATGTTTCGCTTATTGCTATCGGGTAAAAGCTCAGATAAAGGTATCTCATCTTTTCAAGCATTAGCTGTTTCTTTATCTGGTCGTGTTGGTACCGGTAATATTGCAGGGGTTGCCGCCGCTATCGGTTTTGGTGGACCTGGCGCGGTATTTTGGATGTGGGTGGTTGCCTTTTTAGGTGCAGCAACGGCTTATATCGAATCAACCAATGCTCAAATTTATAAAGAAGAAGAAGATGGCCAGTACCGTGGTGGCCCAGCTTATTACATTGAAAAAGCCTTAGGTCAAAAATGGTATGCTTGGATTTTTGCCTTATCAACTATTCTTGCTTGTGGTGTTTTATTACCTGTTGTGCAATCAAACGGCATCGGTGATGCAATGGTCAATGTGTTTGGCGCCGGTGGTTCAGTCAGCTCTTTTATGGGCGACTTACCTTTAACTAAAGTATATACCGCGGTATTTATTGTTTTATTACTTGGTTTTATCATTTTTGGTGGTGTTAAGCGTATTGCAAACTTCACCCAAATTGTGGTGCCTTTTATGGCGCTGGCTTACATTATTATTGCCTGTACTATCATTGCATTACATATTGATCAATTACCTGGTGTTTTTATGTTAATTGTTACCGATGCTTTTACGCCAATGGCGGGTTTTGGCGCAGCGATTGGTTGGGGTGTTAAACGCGGAGTCTATTCAAATGAAGCGGGACAAGGTACTGGGCCACATGCGGCGGCGGCTGCAGAAGTTGAACATCCAGCGCAACAAGGATTAGTACAAGCTTTCTCTGTATATATAGATACTTTGTTTGTTTGTTCTGCCACCGCCTTTATGATCTTAATCACACAGTCGTACAATGTTATGCCTGAAGGCGCGACTAGTTTTGTTGTTAGCAACTTAGCCAGTGACGTTGTTATTAGTGGCCCTGCTTTTACGCAAATTGCGGTCGATAGTGTTTTAACCGGTTTCGGTAAACCCTTTATTGCAATTGCTTTGTTTTTCTTTGCCTTTACCACAGTATTAGCTTATTACTTTATTGCGGAAAATAATGTTTCTTATATTAATAAAACCATTAAAATGCCGGTACTTAGGTTTTTCCTTAAAGTGGTTCTAATGTCAGCAGTCTTTTATGGTACTGTTGCAGAACCGAGTGCTGCTTGGAGTCTTGGTGATATTGGTGTTGGGTTAATGGCATGGTTGAATATCTTTGCACTTATTGCCATTTTCTTTATGGCTAAACCCGCTATTAAAGCGCTAAAAGATTATGAACGTCAGCAAAAATTAGGGGTAACAAAATTTACCTTTGACCCTAAAAAGCTTGGTATTGAAAAAGCTAAATTCTGGGAAGATCGTTTTAATAAAAACAAGTAATTTTGTTTATAATTGATTTACTTTTAATAATTTACAATAAAAACACAATTACTTTAAAAAACGTCTAATAGGACGTTTTTTTTTGCTTAAATTTAGGTAGAATATTAACACTAATCATTTTATGGAGCGTTATCTTCCTATGGCTGTAATTAATTGCCCAAACTGTAAGAAAAAGATATCTGACAAAGCGAAATCTTGCTCTCATTGTGAAATAGATTTAACCAAAGTTGATGCCAATCAAATAGCATCAATGAAGAAATTGAGCAAAATAAATCAATCACAAAACCTGATAAACCATTCCTTTATCGCGATGTTGCTTTTTTGTGGCGGTTTCCTGTTTTTGTATTGGCAAGATGCACAGCAGGGCACATGGCAATATTTTATCAGTATTGGTACAGCGGTGGTTGGCTTTATTTGGTATATTGCAACCCGCATTCGTTTACTGATGCTTAAATACCGAAATTAACATTAACTTTTCTCGTAAAAATTAAGAAACAAAGGCTGTAAATATAACAATGGATATTATTTCATTAGTAGACGATATGTCAGAAGAAATGTACTTGCGCTTAAAGTGTGCCGCTGAAACGGGTAAATGGCCAGAGGGAACTATAGTTGATACGGCACAAAAAACATCAGCTCTACAAATTACCATGGCTTATCAATCAAGACATTTAAATTCAGATGAAATCTTAAGCGTTGGCGCAGATGGTCTTATCGTAGATAAAACTAAACGCCAGTTGAAAAGCGAGTTCGCTGATCTTAAAAACAACCCAGACAATAATATTGCAAGGTTTTCCGATTTATGATTTTTTCTAAATTTTTCAAAGCAAAATGGCAAAGTAAAGAACACAATGTTCGGTTAACAGCAATCAGTGAAGATTTATCGCTTAGTAATCCTGACGACTTAGTTATATTAACAAACCTTGTACAAACAGACGCTAACGAATTAGTGCGTCGCGCCGCCCTTATTAAAATGGCTGACTTTAGCGTTTGGCATAAAAACAGTATCGACAACGATAATAAAAAAGTCCGTGAATATTGTCTTAAGCAAGTAGAAAAAATTCTGCTCGGTCAGCACGACATCACCATCAGTAATCAAGATAAATTAATCTTATTGAAAAGCAATGATAAGTTACCCTCTCTAGAGCTATGGTTGCAAAATGAAACACAAGCCGATGTTGTTATCGCTTTATTTGAAAAAATTAATAAGCCGTCGTTAACCCTTTCAATATTTACCCATAAGCAAGATGAAGTTGTACAAAGCCATTTACTTCAACAAGCCTTACCTATTGATGTGTTAGATAAATTACTGAAAAAGTCGTGTAATGAAATAATAAAAATTAATATTGAGCACCAATTACAACACTTAAATGAGTTGGCAGAACAACCCGATAAAATTAAAAAAGGTGTTCAGTTAGTTTTAGCAAAGTTACTCGCTTTAAAAGAGGTAAATGATTATCTGCAACTAAAAGAAAAGCAAACTGAATTAGAATCACAGTGGCAAAGTTATTTCCAAGATTTTTCTTGTCTATCTAAAGCAGAAGCTGAAAACTTTACTGACAAGTATAACGTTATTAATAATCAATTGATTAAACATTTCTCTCCGTTACATGAAGCTCATCAACAAGAAATTATTGCTGATAAATTAGTAGCAGACAAACAGGCAGCTAACGAACACTTTAACAGCGTGCTTAATGAAATGAGTAAAAAGCTTACCACGACAATTTTTGAAAGCGGTGACCTTGATGAATCCCAGTATCATGATCAACTTGAACTATTACGCGGAGAAATAACGTCTTCAATATTAAATAGTAAAGAACAAGCGCACTTTATTACTCTGGTAAAAGCCCAGGTAAAAAAATTAGCTCAATTACCAGAGATTGCACAATCGGTGAGTGACGCAACACATTTAATTTCAAAAATATCACAAGTTGCTTTACCTAAAAATATTGAGGAGTTAAACCTTCGTAAACCTTTGTTTGATCAATGGCTACAAGAATGGAAAACGGTTGAACAAAAAGCGGCAGGGGTATTACCACAATCGATTGTTGATGCTTTTAAAGAAATTAGACAACAATGGCAGCAAGGTCTTAAATCATTAATTAAAGAACAAGGCCTACTCTTATCACAATGTCAGAAAAAAATTGCTGACGTAAAACGCTTAATAATGACGGGTAAGTACAATGCCGCTTTTGGTGTTTTCAAAAAGGCTAAAAAACATTTTGACGGTTTATCTGATGATCAAAAGTCACGTGTTCAACGTGACTTTGATGACATAGCAGATAAGATTGCCGAGTTAAGTGATTTAGAACAATCTATTGCTACGCCAAGAAAACATCAACTACTTGCTGATATTCAGTTACTCGTTAATCAACCAATTGATAACCCCAATGAGCAAGCAGCGAAAGTTAAACAATTTCGTGTTACGTGGAATTCACTTGGACATGCTGAAGAATCGATTGAAAAAGAGTTAAATTATCAATTCAACGCACTTTGCGAACAAGCTTTTGCTCCATGTCGGTTATTTTATGCAGAACAAGAAAAATTGCGTGAACTGCACCTTGAATCTCGCCACCAACTTATCAGTAAAGCTCAAAGCTTTGCCGATGACTTTTCTACAAAGCTTAATGAAGGTATTGATAGTGAAACCATCGACTGGAAGTTTACCGATGCAACACTCAATAAATTAATACAGCAATGGCAAAACTCTGGTCAAGTTGATAAAACTAAGTTTCAGTTACTTAGCCAATCGTTTACGGCAAGCTTACAGCCTGTAAAAGCTGAATTAAGAAATTATCATCAGCGTAATAGCGACAGTAAAAATTTACTTATCGAGCAAGTTACTCAAGCATTAAATGACGATGACGTTTTTTCGGCGATTGAAAGTGTTAAAAAATTGCAAACACAATGGCAAGCCATTGGCTACAGTGGCCAACGTGAAGAAAATCAACTTTGGCAAAAATTTAGAAAAGTTAATGACCAGCTATTTTTAAAGCGTGATGCAGCTAAGTTGCTTGAACAATCAAACCGTGAAAATCAACAAATTGAATTATCACAGCAATTAGAAAGCTACCAGCAACAAATAGTTGCGGGTATATCAGAAACAGCATTATTAAGTTTACAAGCAAGTATTGATGAATTACGCGCAAATATTATCAGCCAGCGGCCAGTAATAAAAAGCGCCGTGACCTTAGCTGAAAAATTACTTACACAAATCACTCAACAACTTGTGCAAATGACTGAAAATAAAAAGGCTAAGACTTGGCAATTAGTTTTCGGTTGCTTAGAAAGTTTAGCGACTGATAAACCAGAAACCTCCGAGAAATTTTCTGAAATATTAGTAGATTTACCCAATATTTGGCAGAAACGTTTACAAGAGTGTTACCAAAACAGTAAGCAGATTGACAGAAGTAACAAAACACTTGAGCTCGAAATCTTAGCAAGTAAGGAATCTCCTGCTGAATTTAAAGCCGAGCGGATGCAAGTACAAGTTACATTATTACAAAATCAAATGCTGTCTGGACAACCTATCGACTTAACTAAATCACTTGTTGAATGGTTAAAATTAGGAGGGTTGTCTACAACTGACTTGCCATTACTTGCCAGAGTTAAAACTATTTACTGTTAATTTTTCGTGAGTTTATTTCAATAAATACAGTTTACAATAAGCTAAAGCCACTGATTAATTTAGTGGCTTTTTAATCTCTGGTGTTAACTGATCTGATTAAATTTATCGAAGGGCATAAAAGGTTGCTACGCTATTATTTAACCTTAAATTCACCTTGAAATACAGTAACGCGTAACTAATAATTTTAAGGTTTTTTCCATTACATGGTTAAATAAAAATAAGAACTCAATATTAAGCGATTGATTAGTCTAGTTTTATTTGTAAAATCGGGATAGGGCGATTGTAAGCGTCTGGGGAAATGCATCTAGCCTTGCTTGAAGTTCCAAGGCAGTAGATGAGTATGGGTTTCCGGCTTCTTAGCAAGTTCCTCTAAACAGATTTGTAAATAGTTATCGACCAGCAAGCCATTGGCTCTTGCGCTTTCAATAATGCTATAGAGTATTGCACTAGCCGTTGCACCCCGAGGCGTATTGGAGAATAACCAGTTCTTTCGGCCAATAACAAACGGTTTTACTGCTCGCTCAGCACGATTATTATCAATGTTTATACGACCATCTTTTAAGTAGGTGGTGAGCTTATGCGCTTGATTACACCAATAAGTCATCGCTTCCCCCAATTTGCTTTTCGGTGGTACTTTATCTTTATTGTCGATAACCCAACCATGAAGCTTATCAATGATGATTTTGGATTTTTCTTGCCTCACTCGATATTTTTCTTCAGCCGTTTTGCCTTTCAAACTTGTTTCAATGCCGTAGAGTTTACCCATTAGGTTTAAAGCAACATCAGCTTTGCCAGTTTTGTTTTTTCCTTGACCTGTTTTAGCATCAATGAATTTGCGACGCGCATGCGCCATACAGCCAGCCAATATGGCCTCAGTTTTTCCATACGCCGCATAACCATCAACTTGCAGGTAACCCTCATAGCCATCAAGATAATCAACCACACAAGCCGCGGCGCGTGAATTGTGATAATCATATAAAACAATATTTTTCACGTCCTTGTTTCGTTCGGTATCGCTACCGCAACAATACACCCACATGTAGCTACTGGCTCTTTCGGCTTTGATAACTTTTAAGGGGGTCTCATCAGCATGTATCACAGGCTGACTAAGCAGCTTGGTTTTTAATTCATCATACAGTGGGCTAAGTAGCTCACTACACCGAATGACCCAATCTGACATGGTTTTTCGACTCAGCTTAATACCATACTCATTGAACATCTTTTCTTGTCGGTAGAGGGGTAATCCGTATTGATATTTCGCGCTGATGATTTGACTGAGCAAACTCGACGTCGCAATACCTTTTGGAATAGGTGTGGCAGGCATAGGAGCAATCTTCACCTGATTGCCTGTTCCCGTTTGTTCGCATTGCTTACAGGTGTATTTGGGACGAATAGTTTCAATCACTTTGATATGCGCAGGCACAAATTCGAGTTTCTCACTGCGGGTTTCGCCCATTTTATGCAGCGAGCCTTGGCAACAATCACACACTTGCTCGTTAAGTGATAAATCTATCGTCACCACTTTTCGAGGTAAGCTTTTAGGTAGCGGCTTGCGCTTCGGACTACTTTTAATGGAAATGCTTTTGTTATTATCGGTCTCGGCTAATAACGCTTTATCAGCCTCATCGATGATTTCTTCGGCTTCATTGAAGGTTTCACCCGCACCGGGGAATTGCTCTGAGCTTTTACCAAACTGTTTGCGTTTGGCTATTTCATAGCGTTCAATAAACTGATTAATTTGGATGGTTTGTTAGGTGATTATTTTATCTTTGGCGACTAATGCTTGCTGCAACTCAAAAAGCATTCTCTTGAGTTGCTCTGGATCATTAGTGAGTGAGTTAATATCAATTTTCATCAACTCAGTTTAGCAATTTAAACACAACCAATCACCTTTGTAACGCAAATAGCATAAGGGCTTACGTACACGATCGTTGACTGAAAAAAGGAACTTTTAGATCATTGATTGATAGTGCAATGGCTCATGGCCGAGTACGTCATATCCAGATAATAACCAGCTCAGTTGTTGAGATGTTAATTCAAATTCCTGGCTCGATAGCTTAGTTGGCCATTTGAATTTTTGTTTTTCTAAGCGTTTGTACCAAAGAGCAAACCCTGTTTTATCCCAATAAAGAATTTTTAGTTTATCTTTGGCTTTGTTACAAAAGACAAATAAGGTGCCGGTATATGCATCACGAGCGAGTTCAGCTTCAACAATGCCCACTAAGCCATTAATAGATTTTCTAAAATCAACAAACTGAGGATGAATGAACACCTCGGGTGCATCATAAAATATGTTCATCACATCAACTCACGTAATAACTGCGCTAAATAAGAGGCAGGAGTTGTACTGGGTAAGCTCAAAGATATATTACCAACGTTTAAGGACATTGGCTCAGGGCTGGAAAAAACTTCAACTTGTTGCGTTATTTTTGCTTGAATAAAAGCACTTTGGTTTACGCCTAACTTTTTGCGATAAGCGTAAAATGTTGCAGTGGGTATTTGATGTTGCCGACAAAAACCAACAATGGTTGAGCCACTGTTTTCTTGTTCTTTGAAAATGTTTTGCCATTGATCTTGGCTGCGTATAGTTCCCATAAATTTCTCCAAAATTGTTTTGAAGTAATTTACGTAAACCAAGGATCATTTGTTAGATGCATTTAGCCAGACGCTCACGGGCGATTCGATAATACAGCCAGGTTATAAAATACAGTAAATGAGGCTGTTATGTCTCTTAATCACAGCAGCCACACCATAAGGTTTTAATGAATAGTGAGTTCACCACGTAAATTTTCTTGTAAGAGACGACAAATTTCAGCTTGAGATAATTCTTTGCTAAGTAAATAATGTAACTTAGTCAATGTTGCTTCTAACGTCATATCACCGCCGCCAACAACACCACATTTACTTAATGCGACACCCGTTGCATAACCTTCCATATTGACAGTTCCTTTTATACATTGGCTACAATTTACCACTACAATCCCTTGATGATAAGCTTGTGTTAAACAAGCAAGTAGCTGTTCATCTTGTGGCGCATTACCAACACCATAACTGCGAATAATTAAGGCTTTTACCGGTTGCTTGATAATATTGGCGACTAACTCACTAGAGATCCCTGGATACAAATGCACAACACCTATCGGTTGAGGGGTTATTTGTGCAACCGAGAATGGTTCAGGACGGGCAACGTTGAGTTTACCTTCAAGGAGTTTGATATTAATTCCAGCCTCCAAAAGTGGCGACATATTGGGTGAATCAAAAGCATTAAAGCCATCAGCGTAAGCTTTAATGCAACGATTACCCCGGTATAATTTATTATTAAAATATAAGCCCACTTCATTAATGGGGTAGTTTGCCGCAATATAAAGTGAATTTAATAAATTTACTTGTCCGTCAGAGCGTAATTGGCTTAATGGAATTTGTGAGCCGGTGACAATGACAGGTTTAGATAGGTTTTCAAACATAAACGAAAGCGCAGAGCTGGTATAAGCCATGGTATCTGTACCATGAAGAACAACAAAGCCATCGTAATTATCGTAATTAGCTTTTATATCATCGGCAATACGTTGCCAATCCTGCGGCGTCATATTAGATGAATCAATTAATGGTGAATATTCATTAATCGTAAACTCAGGCATCTCTTGTCGATGAAAGTCAGGCGTACCATTGATAGACTCGGTTAAATGTCCTTTTACCGGAACACAACCTTCACCACTATTTTTCATGCCGATTGTACCGCCAGTGTAGGCGATATAAATGCGTTTTTTCATACTTTTACCTTAGAATTATTACTGTCTTGTCGTTTTTACTGATAATCACGTGCGCTTACCAAACCCTATTCTTTATTCACGTCCATGTGAATATAACAAAGCGGCTTAAGTCACAGCGGGCTAATTAATTTCACACGCCATACATAAGGAGTAAACCCCTTGCGGATCGTTAAGTAGGTTTAGGTGAGACAGTTGTGCTTTCATTTCTAAAAATAATTTATCAGTATTACTTAAAGTTACTATTTGAGTTTCAGGAAAGAAGCTAGTCGCTTGCCCTAATAATCCTTGTAGGAAAAGATCTTTTGGTGTTTTTTCTATTTCAATCAATAAGGTTTCAAACGTTGCTAACTCGGCTAATTCTGCTGCAGCATTAATAGCGGTCGTTAAGTTGCCTAACTCATCCACAAGCCCTAACTCTTTTGCTTTTACACCAGACCATACACGCCCTTGGGCTATACTATCTACTTGCTCAAGGCTCATATTTCTGTTTTCAGCAACAAGGCTAATGAAGTCTTGATAGCCTCTATTAATATTTAATTGAAAGACTCTTGCCATACCATCAGTCAGTGGTCGTGTTACACCAAATCCTGCTATATCCGTGGTACCAACACCATCAGTATAGACGCCAAGTTTGCTTAATGAATTCTCAAAAGTCATGAAAAATCCATAAATACCAATTGAGCCAGTAATGGTCGCAGGAGAAGCTATTATTTTATCAGCAGGTGCCGATATCCAATAACCACCAGAGGCAGCATAAGTGCCCATTGAAGCAACAACAGGTTTTCCTGCTAACTTGATCAGTTCAATTTCTTGACGAATAATTTCAGAGGCATAAGCACTTCCACCGGGGCTATCGACACGAAGAACTACCGCTTTCACATTATGGTTTAAACGTGCTTCTCTTAATAGTGATGCGGTACTATCCCCGCCAATGGTTCCTGGTTTTTGGTGACCATCTAAAATAGTCCCCTTAGCAACAATAACGGCGACTTTATCGGTATTTGGATTAACCATTGGATACATAGGCTTAGTGGCCGACAAATAATGTTTAAAACTAATATGATTATAACTATCACCTGCAGCATTTTTTCCTACAAGTTTTATCAAAGACAGCTTCATCTCTTGACGATTTTTTAATGCGTCAACCCATAAGTTATCTAAAGCATATTGTGCAATATTGCCATCAGCTTGCTCAAGCTTTGCCACTAACACATCAGCGTTTTCATCAAAATTATCAATCGAAAACTTTCTATTGCCTGCAACATCAGTTTTATATTGTAACCATAAATCACTCAACCATAGCTTGTTGGCTTCTTTTGCTGCCGCAGACATATCGTCTCGCATATAGGGTTCAACAGCAGATTTATAAGTACCGACTCTAAATATATGTTGGCTAATAGCAAGTTTATCTAATGCTGATTTAAAATAAAGTTGATAACGGCCATAACCATCAAGTAATAACCAACCACGAGGATTGAGCCATACTTCATTAGCTGAGCTTGCTAAGTAATATTGGTCTTGTGAATATTGGTCACCAACAGCAATTATTTTTTTACCGGCGGCTTTAAATGTCTCTAAAGCTTGGGCAATGTCTTGTAATTTACTTAAACCAGTGCTGTTAAGGCCTTGAAGCTGTAATACAATCATTTCTATACGACTGTCATTTTTTGCTCTTTCAATGACATTTAATAAGTCGCTAAGTAAAACTTCTGGGTTTTTTTCTTTTTCTTCTAAGGCTTCCGAGATCAAAGCATCCATGGGGTCAATCGCATGCTTTTGCTCAACGATATCACCGGTGATATTCAACACTAAGGCAGTATTGTTAGGTATAACAATCTTGTCTTCGTCACTCCCTAGTGCCGCGATAAATAAAAATAACACCATAAAAAAAACAAGATTTACAATTATTTTTCTAAATGAATTTAATAAACTAAAAAATTTTAAAGTTACTCGTTTTAAAGCACTTTGCTTTACTGGAGCGTTAGCTAACGATGTGGGTTCTGTCATAATATCCGGCACGGTAAGTATGTAATGGTAATTACTGGCTATGCTACTTAATTATTGATCATTTATGTAGTCTGATTAGTAAATAAATGTGTTATTGGTGAACATTTTCTCTTATTTACTGCCGCTTTAATTTTTTAAGGTCGGTTGGTTTCCCCTATTGATTATTATCTATGTCGGTATTCAAGCAAGATTGAGCTATCAGCGTGCACTTTGAATAAGAACGGGTATATAATCCACAGTATTGAAATTACCAAAGAGTCTGTATAATTAATGGATGCCAAAGAATTATTATTACAACGACAATCTAATCCTAGGTTAATCGCACCAGCGCCTGTTGCTAGTGATCTTGAGTTTATATTGAATGCTGGAATGCGCGTACCCGATCACGGATGTTTATCACCCTGGTTTTTTACCGTTATCAAAGAACAAGGTTTAGATAAATTAAGCCAGATATTTGAGCAAGCAGCAACAGCTCAGCAGTTTACTGAAGCCAAAATACAAAAAGCTAAAAACATGCCGTATCGTGCACCGTTAATTATTGTTGTTAGCACACAATATCAAGCGCACGACAAAGTTCCAAAAAGTGAACAAGCCATAGCAGCAGGTTGTTGCGCTCATGCAATGCAAATGGCTGCCTTTAGTTTAGGTTATGGTGCCGTGTGGCGAACCGGAGATTTTAGCTATGATCCTGCAGTAAAACGCGACTTAGCTATTGACCAAAACAATGATATCGTTGGCTTTATTTACATAGGTACAGCGGAAAACCAGCGACCTATTAAACCCGCTAAAACCATAGCGTCTCACGTGTCGTATTTATAAAGCTAAGGGTAGTGGATGAATATTGAAATTTTAGATGCGCCTGAACCGGCACTAATCGATTTTTTAGATAAAAAGATCGCCGAATTCAATTGGGCTCATTGGGAAGTAAGTGAACGAAAGCCATTAGCTATTCAAATAAAGGATGAACTCGGTAATATTATTGCCGGTTCATCAGCACGCACCTTTGGTAATTGGCTATTAATTAATACGCTTTGGGTCGACGAGTCACTTAGAGGTAAGAATATTGGTGTTAACATATTAACGCAACTTGAAACAGCCGCAATGGCAAGGGGATGCACATTAAGTATGCTCGATACCCTGAACTTTCAAGCTATGCCATTCTATAAAAAGCAGGGTTATCAAACGAAATGGGTACAAGAAAATTACCCAAAAACGGGCTGTAAATATTTTATGGTCAAAGAGCTGATTAAGTAATCTCGGTATTTCACTAATAAAAAAACCTCAATTAAGAGGTTTTTTATTAAAATCGTCTTCTATCGTTAGAACGCGGCGTTGTTTGGCGTTCTTGGGAAAGGAATTACGTCACGAACGTTTTGCATACCGGTTGCATAAGCGACTAAACGTTCAAAACCTAAACCAAAACCTGAATGAGGAACAGTGCCGTAACGACGTAAGTCGCGATACCAACTGTAATCATCTTGATTTAAATTCATTTCTGCTAATCGTGCGTCAAGGACGTCAAGACGTTCTTCACGTTGACTGCCACCAATGATTTCGCCAATGCCTGGCGCTAATATATCCATAGCAGCAACGGTTTTGCCATCATCATTTAAGCGCATATAAAATGATTTAATATCTTTCGGGTAATTTTGTAACACTACTGGGCCATTAAAATGTTCTTCGGCTAAGTAACGCTCGTGCTCTGAGTTAAGATCAACACCCCAAGCCACTTTATTTTCAAATTTCTTATCACAATTTTCTAATATCGTAATAGCGTCAGTGTAATCTAAACGGACAAAATCATTATTAATAACAGAATTCATACGGTCAATAACTGTTTTATCAATGCGCTGTTGGAAGAAATTCATGTCATCACTACGTTCATCAAGCACAGCTTGGAAAACATATTTCAACATTTCTTCTGCTAGGTCAGCAGCATCAGACAAATCAGCAAAAGCGATTTCTGGTTCAATCATCCAAAATTCTGCAAGATGACGTGTTGTGTTAGAGTTTTCAGCACGGAAGGTCGGTCCAAAAGTATAAACCTTTGAAAGGGCACACGCGTAAGTCTCTACGTTCAATTGACCTGAAACGGTTAAGAACGTTTCTTTACCAAAAAAATCTTTAGCGTAGTCAACATTACCTTTATCGGTGCGAGGTAAGTTTTCCATATCAAGTGTACTAACACGGAACATTTCGCCAGCGCCTTCACAATCTGAGCCGGTAATTAACGGCGTGCTGATCCAAAAGTAACCTTTACTGTGTAAAAAACGATGAACCGCTTGTGCTAACGTATTACGAACACGAGCAACAGCTCCACCCATATTAGTACGAGCACGAAGATGGGCTTGTTCACGTAAAAATTCAATACTGTGACGTTTAGCTGCCATAGGATAGGTATCAGGGTCATCAACCAAACCAAGTATTTCTACCTTAGTCGCCTGAATTTCAAAGGATTGTCCTTGGCCCGGAGATTCAACCAAAATACCGGTGACCTTTACAGAAGCACCCGTAGTTAATTTTAATATTTCTGATTGATAATTATCGAGATCACTTGGTGCGATAGCTTGAATAGCATCAAAACATGATCCATCATGAACCGCTAGGAATGAAATACCTGCTTTAGAATCACGGCGTGTGCGGATCCATCCGTGTACTGTAACTGCTTCACTTACTGGGTACTTACCAGCAAGTACATCAGTGATTGAGATAACTGACATTATCAACCTCTTTTCTTTGTTTAATTATTGTCATAGATTTTGTCGATGCAGAGACCCAGTGTAGAATACTGAATTTATTTGCACTAACTTTAAGGTGTGATATGTTACCTTTACTGCGGTGTTTAACAAGTAAAAGTTGCTGATCCGGTCTATATAAAAACAAAAAACAGTAATATTGACTTTAGAGGGTTTGAATCAATGATATTGGGATTAAAAAACAGGCGACATTCAACAGATTTTTGGATCATATTAAGCCGAACTTTGGCATTAAGCGGCTGGATATTATTCATTTTTGCTATTGTTATGTCTTATTATGCGGCACCAGAGCAAGATTATGGTTTATTGCGCTTTAGAGATATTGAAATAAGGCAATTTTGGCTAACGCCATTAACCGGTTATTTATATATCGTACTTTGGGTAAGTGCACTCTGTAGTTACCTTTGTTTAATTGTTGATCATTATCGCACGAGAAGAAAACAAGACAGTAAGCACTTTAATATCGTCTTGTTACTGACGATAACGGTTGCTTGGGTCATCTATATATTAGTGAAGCTTAACTTGGCGTAAAATTATTAATAACTTTTACGCCGTTTTAACTAGCAGCAAATAAGTTTAGCTCAATCTTCAAAGCACTGCTGTTCATCGAGTACCGTGCTTATCGCCTTAACAAGTGTCGCTAACGCTCGTTCGTCACTAATAAATGGCGGCATAATGTAAATAAGTTTACCAAACGGTCTGATCCAGACACCCAATTCAACAAATCTTTTTTGTATCTTTGCCATATTAACCGCGACCTTTGTTTCAACCACACCTATACCGCCTAATACCCGGGCATTTTTTACTCTTGAGTGTTGATTTAACGCTAATAAATGTCGCGTTAAATAATCTTCTATAAAACTCACTTGCTGTTGCCATTCTCCTGTTGCCAAAAGATCTAGACTTGCATTTGCTACCGCACAAGCTAGAGGGTTAGCCATAAACGTTGGGCCGTGCATAAAACATCCGGCTTCTCCATCACTGATGGTTTTTGCAATTTCTTGTGTACATAATGTAGCGGCAAGGGTCATATAACCGCCGGTCAGGGTTTTCCCTAAACACATAATGTCAGGACTTATATCCGCCCAATGACAAGCAAACATTTTTCCTGTTCGACCTAAACCGGTAGCAATTTCATCAACAATAAATAACACCTGATATTGGGTGCATAATGCTCGGCAGGCCTTTAAATACTGAGGATGATAAAAGCGCATACCTCCAGCACCTTGGACAATAGGCTCAATAATAAAGGCAGCAATGTCGTTATGGTGTTGTGCAAACAAGGCTGTTAAAGTCGCTAACTCAGTGTTGTCCCATGGCTGATAAAAGTCGCTTTGTGGCGCGGGAGCGAAAATATTTTTCATTAAGACACTTTCAAAAATCTGGTGCATGCCATTAACAGGGTCGCACACCGACATCGCAGCAAAAGTGTCACCATGGTAGCCATTTTTAACGGTCAACAATTTGTGTTTTTCACTTTTGCCTTGACTGTGCCAGTACTGTAATGACATTTTAATGGCAACTTCTACCGATACAGAGCCAGAGTCAGATAAAAAAACCTTTTGTAACGGCTCTGGCGTAATATCTATGAGCTTCTTACACAAATTAATGGCCGGTTCATGCGTTAAACCTCCAAACATAACATGTGCCATTTTTTGCGTCTGTTCAATAAGTGCTTGATTTAACTTTGGATGGTTATAGCCATGCAATACTGACCACCACGACGACATGCCATCAACAAGTTCTTCACCTGTGGCGAGCTTTATATAGACGCCTTTCGCCGATTCAACTAAATAGGAAGGCAGTGGATTAGACATCGATGTGTAGGGATGCCAAACATGTTTTTTATCAAAATCGATCAAATCTGTATGTTTTTTATTCATATGTAAAGCTTGCAATGTTTTTTATGTTGACAATTAATGACTGGCGTATAGATTACCTGCTAATATTTAGCGATGCAATTTTCACATTTACATTTTACAGTAAAGGTTTCACATGTCACAAACGAATATACCTCGTCATGATTGGTCAATAGCAGAAGTGGAAGCATTATTTGCTATACCTTTTAGTGACCTTATGTTTCAAGCTCAAACCGTTCATCGTGAACACTTTAATCCCAATGAAGTACAAGTGAGTACCTTATTATCAATCAAAACCGGTGCTTGCCCGGAAGATTGTAAATATTGCTCGCAAAGTGCACGTTATAATACTGATGTTCAAAAAGAACGCTTGATGGAAGTTGAAAAAGTATTAGAAGCTGCAAAAGTAGCAAAAGAACAAGGTTCGACGCGTTTTTGTATGGGGGCAGGCTGGAGAAATCCTAAAGCTCGCGATATGCCTTTTGTACTAGAGATGGTTAAAGGTGTTAAGGCACTTGGCTTAGAGACCTGTATGACATTAGGTATGATTAACGGTGGTCAGGCCGATGAATTACAAGAAGCCGGGTTAGATTATTATAACCACAACTTGGATACTTCGCCTGAACATTATAACTCTATTATCACCACGCGCAGCTACCAAGACCGATTAGATACACTACAAAATGTCCGTGATTCGGGCATGAAAGTTTGTAGCGGTGGTATTGTTGGTTTAGGTGAAAATGCTCAAGACAGAGCTTCATTTTTAGCACAATTAGCCAACTTGCCTAAGCATCCAGAAAGTGTTCCTATTAATATGCTGGTAAAAATTGCCGGAACACCACTCGCAGATGTTGACGATTTAGAAGCTTTTGATTTTGTTCGTTGTATTGCGGTTGCTCGTATCATGATGCCTAAAAGCCATGTGCGTTTATCAGCTGGACGCGATGCAATGAATGAGCAAATGCAAGCAATGTGTTTCTTAGCCGGTGCCAACTCAATATTTTACGGTTGCAAATTGTTAACGACAGGCAACCCTGAAGCCAATAAAGATATGCAGTTATTTGCAAAATTGGGCATTAACACTGAAACAGTGGCCACTGATGATATAGACACCGAGCAAAAGATAACGACTGCGGTTGTCAATCAGCAAAATAAAGAACTTTTTTACGACGCTGCGCTTTAACGTTAATTTACAGACCAAGAGCCAAGCTGAAATCTATGTCTTTTAACTTTATTGCTGAGCAAGTCGCTCAGCAAAAAGAAAAATCACAATATCGCCAACGCCAATGTATCAGTGAGCAAAATGGTCGGGAGGTTGTTGTTGCAGGAAAACGTTATTTAAATTTTTCTTCTAATGATTATCTCGGCTTAAATCATCATCCTTTAATAAATAAAGCCTTGCAAGAAGGTGTCGATAAATACGGCAGCTGCGCGAGCGCTTCAAGTTTGATCACTGGTTTTCATTATGCACACCAAGCCCTAGAAGATGAAGTTTGTCAGTGGTTAAATAAACCAAGGTGCTTACTTTATAGCAGTGGTTTTGCGGCTAATTCCGGTGTATTACAAGCATTGGGTAAAAAAGACTGCCAATTTATTTTAGACAAATTAAGTCACGCTTCTTTAATCGATGGTGCACTGGCAAGTGAAGCTTCCGTGAAGCGTTATTTACATAATGATCACCAACAGCTTGAGCAACATCTCGCTAAAAGTCTTTTTGAAAATAAACTTATCATTTCTGAAGGTGTTTTTAGCATGGATGGCAATCGTGCAGACGTTACTCAGTTAATTAATATTGCCAAGCAGCAACAAGCTATGCTTTACATGGATGATGCGCATAGTATTGGTATTGTTGGTCATACCGGTCAGGGCAGTAGTAGCTTTGGTCAGGTCGATATTGTTATGGCAACCTTTGGTAAAGCTTTAGCCACCAGTGGCGCATTTATCGCTTGTGATGAAGATGTTTATGATTACTTAGTCAATTTTTCTCGTCATTATATTTATTCAACAGCGATATCTCCAGCTGTTGCTTGGGCGACGAAGGCCAGCATCAAGCTTGTTCAAAATGAGTCTTGGCGCAGAGATCACATCATCGAATTAAGTGCACTTTTATCAACTAAACTTGATAGTCAAATAACAATAATTCCGTCGTCGTCTTCTATTCACGCTATTGTAATTGGCAGCGAAAAAAGAACACTAGAAATATGTCAATATTTGAAAAACAGAGGTATTTGGCTAACCGCGATACGCCCACCAACGGTTGCTAAAAATAGCTCTCGGTTACGCGTAACCATAACGGCCAGCCATAAGGAAAGCGATATCAATTACTTAGCCGATTGTTTAAATGAGGTCTTAGGTTAATGCCTGAAGTATTAAACAGAATTAAAATAGCCAAGTCCTTTGGCTTAGCCAGTCAGTCGTATGATATTTCATCTCGATTACAACGCTATACGGGTAAAAACTTAATGTCTTTATTACCCAATCGTTCAGATCTAACCGTCGTTGACTTGGGCTCAGGTACCGGTTTTTTTACTGATATTCTCGCCAGTAAATTTCAGCAAACTATTGGTGTTGATATTTCAGCTAAAATGCTGTCTTTTGCTCAGGAAAATCGGAGTAAGGAGATCTGCTGGTTAGAAGCTGATGCTTATTACTTGCCTTTTAAAGCCAACACGATTGATGTTATTTATTCTAATTTGGTTATTCAGTGGTGTGATCCACTCGATGTTATTATTGAAGAAATTTTAAGGGTGCTCAAACCAGGAGGATTGTTTATATTTTCAACCTTACTCGATGGCACATTACATGAATTAAAATCATCTTGGGCACAAGTCGATGATGAACAACACGTGATTGACTTTAAAACACAGGCAGACCTAAAAGCTATTTTTGATAAGGCCTCATGTAAATTACTTGAACAAAAATCTCAGGACCTAGTATTAGAATATCAAAATGTTATACATCTGGCGCGAGAACTGAAAGGGCTTGGCGCAAATCATGTCCCTAAACAGAAAGGCAAAGGTTTAGCGGGTAAAGATAAATGGCAAAAAATGACTAACAGTTACCAAAACTTTCAAGAGCCTAGTGGTATTTATCCGGCAACTTATAAAGTGTATTCTGCAATTCTGGTAAAATTAAATGCTTAAAATTTTTATTACTGCCACAGATACTGATGCTGGAAAAACCTATTTTGCGCAAATACTGACCGCAGCTTTAGTCAAAAAAGATTATCAAGTTGCTGTATTTAAACCTATATCTGCAGGGTGTGCGCTTAAGCATACAGCGCAGGGTGAAATACTGGTAAATGAAGATGCACAATTATTGTTGCAACAAGCAAACTGTGGACAAGGTATTAGTGAAATTAACCCTATTGCATTTGAACAGCCGATAGCTCCACACATCGCCGCTGCTTTAATGAGTGTTGACATTAAACTTGCTGATATAAATGCAGGTTACGATAGTGTTATTGCTAGGGCCTGCGATATTGTCATTACCGAAGGTGCTGGAGGTTGGCGATTACCTTTAGGTAAAGGTAAGTTTTTGTCTGAATTTGTACAGCAAACAAAACAGCAGGTCATATTAGTGGTGAATATGAAACTAGGGTGTTTAAATCATGCGGTACTCACCTATGAAGCAATAGTAGCCGATGGTCTTGATTGTATTGGATGGGTAGCAAATTGCGCCGAGCCAATGAATTATCTTACTGAAAATATAGCTCAACTCAAAACACTTATTCCAGCACCTATGATTGCTCAACTTGGTTTTGAAATAGACATCAATAAAGCCGTTTCGAGCGTCGATGTATCTTCAATAACTGCCCGGACTTAACGGCATAGCTTTACCCTCAAGCATAGATAGAACGAGAAATAAGTTGGTTGGTTTAACCTATTTGTTGCTTGTTTTATTGATAAAGTTTATCGGGCTGTGATGTTTATCAAACAAGCCTAACAATAAAATACTATTATCAATTTATAGCACTTGCTTTAATAATCCTCATAACTCACCTGGCAGCGTTTATCTCTATGAACGTTGTTACGTCTTACTCCTTCTTATTTTTTCCTGAATTTATAAATAATAATTCAGGAAAAATTCTTATTTATTTAACTCACTGATACATGCACTGGCGATAAAGCCAGAACGTGTTTTATAGGCTGAGGATTTACTGACTCGGTTATCAATTTGTTTGATCAACAATTCCGGCAATGTGACATTGATTTTATGGCTCTTGCCTAAATAGGGTGTTATGTCGATATCAATAATACACCAGATAACATTTGGGTAGGCTGCGAGATGATTTTCAATCGTTGTTGCGTGTGGAATGGCTTCACCATATTCAGCCAATATAGAAAGATGTGCAGCAATACTGTCATTAATATTATTTAAAGAGACATCAATACTTACCCCGTTACCTTCACAACCGGGTAAATCAGGTACGTACGTCTTGTAGTTTTCAACGCCAATTATTTTCTTTAATACGATAGGGTATTTCATTGTTATTACCTCTTTTATTAGCCTACTTAAGTGTAACCCCAACAACCCCTTGTGGCAATAACTTAATAACTCTGACAACCCCGTGATTCCATAATTGATAACCCTGGCAACCCCGCAAAGCACTGTGATAGCAACCCCGGTAACTCCAGGTGCAAGGGGAAGTGATTGGTTACTTATTGCTAGACTCTTTATAAATGAGGAAACAATGAAAAGTTAAATTATATAGTTACAGATAAGCAATAATGTTATAACCAAGCTAATACAGGGTCTTTGGGGTTGCTATGACTACGCTGTTTAAGGAGAGGTTAACAATGAGGAAGAGGGGTTAGCTGCTCTTTCTAGCGGGGTTATCCAAATAAAATAAGATAGTAAAGGTATCGATACTCTCTAATCAACAAAATGTTTTTTGATGAGATGCGTGTTTTTATAAAAGGCGAGTCTAGTTTTTAAGCACAAAAAAAACGGCTAATCTCCATTAGCCGCTGTTTTATTTTATAAAGCTAGCGGTTAGTTTTTACCGAGTAATATAAATATTTGTTTGGCGATATCGGTATTATCAACTTTGCCCTTTAATACTTCACTGCCTTTACCTAGTGTATGTAAAGGAACATCTATTGCGGTGTGACCACCTGATGTCCAACCAGTGTTTGTTCTAATATCTATAATGTTTTTAATTGCACTTGCGATGATGTCATTTATGGTTGGTTTTTTAGTTTTTAGCTTTTCTTGCTCAGCAAGCAATTTGTAAGCGGCTATTTCAGCAATAGCGAATACCTTTGCTGCTTGTATTTGCTCAACTTCATTTTTTGTTACGTCGAAGTTAAGTAATTCACTTAATCCTTGTTGTGTTATTTTGCTATCAGTTAATTGTTTAGCTATTGTGCTTGGCGAACTTTTCATGGTTCGTAGAATTTCAGGGTGCCATTCATATTTGCCATTAGCACCGACTGTTAAACCACCAGTACTGTGATCAGCTGTTAAGATGACTAAGGTATCAGGGTTATGTTTTACATACTCTTCTAAGTATTCCATCGTTTTAGCTAAATCTGACATTTCCGCCATTGCTGTGGCAATATCATTAGAGTGACCGGCCCAATCTATTTGGCTAGCTTCAACAAGCATAAAATAACCGTTACTATTTTCTAGCTGTTTAATGGCAACTTTTGTCATGACCGATAAACGATATGGGTCACTATCATCTAAGGCCGACGGTAAACCCGTATCATCAAAAAGACCAATAACAGGCATATTTGCCTTAAGCGTGTTCAATGCTTGGTAGTTATCAATATACTGAAAGCCTGAAGCTTTAAATTCTTCAATCAAATTTCTATCTTCACGAAGAAAGTACTTCCAGCCACCCCCAAAATAAACATCAGCCTTTATACCGTTATCTATATAGCTATCAGCAATGGCATTATAATTATTTCTACTTTCATTGTGTGTTAAATATCCTGCAGGGGTTGCATGGTTTATTTGTGATGTAACGACCACACCCGTCTTTTTACCTTGTTTTTTAGCAAACTCAAGTACGGTTTCGACACTTTTTTTATTAACGTCTAAAGCAATTGCGCCGTTGTAGGTTTTAAAACCCGTAGCAAGTGCTGTAGCACCCGCGGCTGAATCGGTTACCACACCAGAAATACTTGCTGGATAAGTACTTGCCGAGCCCACAAGCAAACGGTCAAATACTGTTTCCTCTATAATGTCAGTTGCTGGGTCATCATTAAAGTATCGGTATGATGTTGTGTAAGCGGGTCCCATACCATCGGCTATCACCATAATAATATTTTTTGGTGCTGGTATGTTTTCCATAACCTTTACTTCAGATAAAGTAACGACTGGTTCATTTGTTATTTTTTCACAGGCTGTTAATGCAAGTATGATGCTGACAGCTGAAAGGAGTTTTTTCATTTTTTTCTTCTTTTATTAGTATTAATAATTAATAAGGATTTGTGATAATTTTAGCTAACTATTCATTGTTCAATAACAGGTCAATCCACACCATACGATGATCGGAAGATGCTGCTCTGTCTTTTATTAGCCTAAAAGTTTCTTTATTTACTGTTGGCCAATAAATACCTGATTTTTCGATAATAAAACCGAATTTTGATGGTAACGCGTAATCGGCTCTCATTCGCCAAAAGGCGGTATGTCACTTAGCATTTTGGTTGTTTTTACTGTGCCGCTTTCCCCCTTCACTTTGATGTAGTGCATCTTGAATTTTATCGTGATTTAGTAAGCTTGAAATCCCAGAACTTATAGCATTACCATCAACATTAGAGGCATTTAAATCACCAAGAATAACAAAAGGTGCTGGGAGGGTTAAACCGCCTTTATCACCCTTGTCATCATAGATATAAGCTGATTTTTCAGGCGAGAGGTAATCCGCCCAAAAACGAATTTCATCATGGTTACGTTTACCGTTTCTATCTTCTGGCCCATCAAATACTGGTGGTGTAGGGTGGCTTGCTAAGATATGAACTACGTGCCCGTTAACTTGGACCGGAATATCCCAGTGAGATTTAGACGATAAGCGCATATTTTGCCAAGCGTCATCACTAAACCAAGGGGTTGAAGTTTTAGGATCAAAAGGTTGCAGGGCGTTGGGCATATCTCGCCATTTAAAGTACTGAAAGGTGCGAATGTCTGCAATATTAATCGGGTACTTTGACAATAGTACCATACCAAAGTGGCCTGAGAAGTGTCCGTAACCAAAACCATCCCCCGGTAAAACGCCTTGTTTGCCATTGCCATCTAGATCATAGCCTGAGTTGACACCCGTATTAACGGGCCCTTGATAAAAAAAAGGAAAATCAATTGCTTTTTGTCCATTTTGGCTTTTGTTCAAATAACCTTTAATGAAAGTTTTTAAGGAGTGGTGGTGATTATTTTCACTATTCTCTGGATTATCAAATTCATTTAGTAAAAGAATATCTGGATTATTACGCTGAATTATTTCTGCAATATTTTTAATTTGTTGATGATCACTGTCTAAAGCTACTTGCAGAGCTTTATTTAAAAGGGTACTAGGTTCAGAACTTTGCTGAGATTGATAATTTAAAGCCTCCATACTTACATTAAATGTTGCGACTTTGAGTGGGGTTGCTTGTAATGTGCTCATATAAGTTCGCTAATGTTATTGTAATAGGTAAAGGGGTTTTTATGTCAACTTTAATGTAAACCACAGCCACGCAAAATCATGTCAGTTAAGAAAGCGATAACATCTTCTACATCTTCATCTTCGTAATCAGCCCTATTCATGATGGTTAATATTTGTGTTTCAAAATCAGCATAATGTTGGGTTGCTGACCAAATAAGAAAAATCAAATGAATTGGGTTAACATCTCGCATTTCGCCATTATCTATCCATTGCTGGAAAAGTTGAGCTTTCTCTCTGACCCACTTTCTTTGATAGGTACGGGCAAAATCTTTCAAGTGTTGCGCACCTTGAATAATCTCCATCGCATATATTTTTGAAGATTCGGGGTGCTTAAAAGACATCCTTACTTTCGCTTCAATAAATTTTTCAATCGCCGCTTTCGGGCCATCTTCAGGATTTATATCACCAATACCTTCATCCCACATTTGTAAGGTATGTTCGAGTACGGCATGGTAAATGTTTTCTTTATTCTTGAAATAGTAAAGTATATTGGCCTTAGGCAGGCTAGCCCTATCTGCAATTGACTGTACCGTAGCGCCTTTATAACCTTGTAAAACAAATTCAGTACTAGCCGCAATTAATATCTTGTGTTGGCTCAGCGCTCGAATATTCCCTGTTTTCTTTATTTCTTTGTTATTTTTCATTAAGTTGCTCAATATTTAAAATGCATAAATAAAACATTTTTAAGTTAAATCGTTATTATAATTTTACTTTTATACTACCTGTTGACCAAATAGTTAACTTTTATGGTTTGTTATACTTATCTTTATTTTATCACTGACTTAAGTCATTAAATTCCATTTTTCGATGGAATTCTACTATAAATGTTTAGCCATTTATATGAAAGGGAACTTTAGTGCTTTAGTTGATGTTTTTTAATTCACCTGCAGGTGAATTCTCGTTGATTAGTGAACTGTATTGAGCTTAAAGCTATGTATACATGACTAATTGTTTATTATGTTGTATTTCTTATCTTCATCAGACATAAAACCTTATAACTAAATGACCAGTAAATATGCCTGTTAATAATAATATCTTATATAAAGAGCATCTTCATTATCAATGTCAGTGATAGTGCTAGTTTTACAACACATCTTGTTGTTTCTTAATGTTTTTTATTGTCCTCTTTTGATTTTGTTTTTTTTAATCGCTAACAGATACCATTTGAATTTCAAAAACTCTGAAAATATGTAATGAAAATGTAATAAAAATCTGGTCTAATTTCATCCGAAATTAAAAACAGAGCAACTGGTTAGGTTTTTTGGTTGCTAAAAAAATAATAAGTCGTCAACACTTAAAAACGTAATCAAGGAATAACCGATGAACACTCAACGTCTCTCACTTATTTCAAGTGCAGTTATTTTTGCACTTGGCTTATCGACTTCTGCTATGGCAAACGATACCTCCTCCGCTATTCGAGGTAGTATTGAAAATTCAGCGGGTGCTATTTCAGTTAATGCAAAAATTGAAATCATCCACGAACCTTCAGGCACAAAAACGCTTACTACTTCTAACGACGCTGGTAATTTTTCAAGTAAAGGTCTTCGCGTAGGCGGTCCTTACACGATTAAAATCACTGGCGAAAAAGGTGTTACTGTTTATAGAGACATCTTTTTAACACTTGGCGATACTTTTCGTTTAAATGCAAAACTTGAAGCTATGGATGATGTTGAGCGTATTTCTGTAACAGGTAGCAAGCTTTTTTCTAACAATATTGGTAGTAACAGTTATTTTGGTGCTGATGATATTGTTAATGCTCCAAGTTTCGATCGTGATATTAAAGATATCGTTCGTAATAACCCTTTAGCCGTTTTATCTTCTAAAGATGGCGAGTTAAGTGTTGCCGGTACTAACCCAAGATTTAACAGCATCAGTGTTGACGGTATTAGCCAAAATGATGACTTTGGTCTGAATGCCAATGGTTACCCTACAACGCGTTCACCTATTTCTCTTGACGCGATTGAACAGGTAACTATTGATGTTACTCCTTTCAACGCAAAGGACAGTGGTTTCCAAGGCGCTAAAATTAACGCAGTAACAAAATCAGGTACTAACGAGTTGTCAGGTTCATTCTTTTATGAAACTCAAAATGACAGCATGGCCGGTACGCCAAAAAATGGCGAAGACGAAGCGCCATTAGATTTTGATGAAACAACTTTTGGTGCAACCCTAGGTGGCGCTATTATTGAAGATGAATTATTCTTCTTCGCTTCATACGAATATTACGAAGCAACATCGACTGTAGAGTGGGGACCAGATGGCGCTAATGTACCTAACCCAACTGAAGCCAACGTAGCTGACGTTCTAGAAGTACAAAGAATTGCTCGTGAAGTCTATGGCGTAGAGCCAGGCGAATGGGATTTATCTCCTAAAGTCGACGATGAAAAATTATTGTTGAAGTTAGATTGGAACATCAACGAAAACCATCGTTCAGCGTTCACTTACCAATACACTAAAGGTAACAGCACACGTAACCAATCTACATTTGGCCGTGAATTACGTTTATCTTCGCATTGGTATGATAGAACTGAAGAGTTAAACAACTACGCGTTTAAACTTTACTCTGATTGGAATGACGATTTTTCAACACAACTTAGCTTAACTTACCTTGATAACCCAACGACTCAAGCATCATTAGGTGATTTTTCTGATACCGTAATCCAAGCTGACTCTGGTGATATCGCCATTGGTGCAGATCACTCTCGCCACTCTAACGATTTACGTAAAAAGACTTTTATCATGTCTTTAGACGGTGATTACTTAGTGGGCGACCACAGTTTAAGTTTTGGTTACCAGTTTAAACGTTTAGATATTTTTAACTTGTTTTTACAAAACACCAAAGGCGATTACCGATTTGGTAGTATTGAAGACTTTGAAAACAAAGTTGCAAACAGAGTTATCTACCAAAATGCAACGAGCTTAGATCCAAATGACGCAGCCGCTTCATTTGTCCGTGATGAGCATGCTTTTTTCATTCAGGATGAATGGATGTTCAATGACGATATCACTATCGACATGGGTTTAAGATATGAAATGTTAGCGTCTAGCGACACGCCTATCTATAACGAACAATCTAAAGCGCGTACAGGTTTCGACAATACTGATAACTTAGATGGCACAGGTATCTTCTTACCACGCTTTGGTATTAAGTGGGATGCAAGTGATGACCTTATCGTTCGCGGTGGTGTTGGTCGTTATTCTGGTGGTCAACCAACTGTTTGGGTATCTAACTCTTATTCAAACCCAGGCGTTGGCATCGGTAAAGTTTTTGCAAACGGTACCTTTGAAAATGTAGATATTAGCGGTCCACGTCAAGAAGATAAAGACGCAGTAGCTAATTCAACCACATATGCAGGTACAAACTTTGTTGACCCAAGCTTTGATTTGCCGTCTGATTGGCGCTACCAGATAGCTCTTGATTACCGCTTTGATATTCCAGTGTTAGGTGACAACTTTTTATTAACCACTGAATACTTATACAAAAAGTCAGAGAATACTGCTTTTTGGCAAGATGCAAGTTTGTTGGGTGATGAAGATGGCACTACAGCAGACGGCGGTCGTACTATCTATGACGATGCCGATGGTTCAATTACCGACTTAATGTTAACAAATGCTGGTAAAGATGGCCGTTCTAAAATCTTTAGCATGGTTTTAAACAAAGATTGGGACAGTGGTGTTCGTTTAACAACATCTTACACTAATCAAGACGTCACTGATGCGCATACAAGTACAAGTGCAACTGCAGGCAGTAACTTTGGTTATAATACGGTTATTAACCGTAATGACGCTGAAGTAGGTCGCTCTGGCTTTGAAACAGAACACAGATTTGTTGTTAACTTAGGTTATGAAACTGAATTTGTTGCTGGCTACAAAACCAACATCAACTTGTTCTTCGAACGCCGTTCAGGTAAGCCAGTAACTTTCTATGCTGACGGAAATGACGTAGATGGAAGAAGTGGTCCAGGTCGCGACCCTTATGACTTATTAAGCCCAGGTACTACAAACGATTCGTTCTTACCTTATATCCCTACACCAGGTGATACTAATGTTGTTTTCACTTCACCAGAAAATGAAGCTAACTTCTTTGAAGCGATTAATAACCTAGGTTTAGACAAATATGCGGGTGGTTACTTACCAAAAGGCGTAATAACTACACCATGGGTAACAACACTTGATTTAAGTATTCGTCAAGAAATCCCAGGATTTCAAGAAGATCACAAAGGTATGGTTTACTTAACTGTTGATAACCTATTAAATCTTATTGATAGCAGCAAAGGTAAAGTATACGGAAGTGACTTTGGTACTCAAGAGTTAGTTGAATTTACTGTTGACCCAGCGACAAGAAAATATGTATATGGCCGACCTATCTCACAAAATGATGATGGTAGTTACGCAGATAATAAATTTTATACGACTGATTCAGCATGGCGTATAAAAGTAGGTGTTAGCTACAAGTTCTAATAACACCTTAAAATACTGATATAAAAGCCCTTTAGTTTACTAAAGGGCTTTTTTTTACAAAAAAATCAAACAGGTTAGCGATACCTTTAATGCATTACTTGACCACTTGGTCAGCTATGGTATTCTGACAGCCTAAATAACTCTTGAACCTTTACAATAATGAATAAACAAACCATAAAAATACCTGCTGAATTAAAAATAGCCGCAAAACAGGCTTATCTTAACGCTTATGCGCCTTATAGTAAGTTTCATGTTGGTGCTGCGGCTTTGACCACTTCCGGTACTATTGTCCAAGGGTGTAACGTTGAAAATGCCTCATACGGTTTAACGGTCTGTGCAGAACGCAATTGCATTAGCCATGCGGTAATTAAAGGTGAGCAAAGCTTTCAAATGATCGTTATTTATACCGAGCAAGAAAGAATGACACCACCGTGTGGCGCATGCCGACAAGTTATTGCTGAGTTTTTTGAACAGTCAGCACCTGTTATTGCCTTTAATCACAAAGACCAGCAACAAGTGTGGAGTGTCGCAGAACTTTTACCTGATGCTTTTACACCCAAAGATTTATTAGACATTTAAGGATATTCATCAATGATGTTACCCCAAGAAATTATTCGCACTAAGCGCGATGGCAAAATCCTCAATGACAGCCAAATCCATGACTTTGTTAATGGTTTAGTTGACGGTAGTTTTTCTGACAGCCAAGTGGGTGCAATGGCCATGGCAATTTTTCAGCAAGGATTATCAGTTGAAGAAAAAGTAACGCTGACCACCGCAATGATGAACTCGGGTGATGTACTCTCTTGGGAGGGCTACGATGCCCCCATCGTTGATAAACACTCTACGGGTGGCGTAGGAGATAAAGTCAGCTTTATGTTGGCTGCAATTGTTTCTGCTTGTGGTGCTTATGTACCGATGATCTCCGGCAGAGGGTTAGGGCATACCGGAGGTACTTCAGATAAATTAGAAAGTATTGCTGGTTTTAATGTCGAGCCAACAATTAGTGAGTTTAAGCGCATTGTTAAAGACGTAGGCGTAGCCATTATTTCGCAAACTGACAATTTAGCGCCAGCAGACAAACGTCTTTATGGTATTCGTGATGTTACCGCGACGGTTGAATCTATTCCTTTGATAACCGCTTCAATTTTATCTAAGAAACTTGCCGCAGGTCTTGATACTTTAGTGATGGATGTAAAAGTTGGTAATGGTGCGATGATGTCATCTCTTGAAGATGCTAAAGCACTTGCCGAGAGTATTTCTAGTGTCGCCAATGGTGCAGGAGTTAACACGCAAGCGATTATCACCGATATGAATCAAGTATTAGGCACCAGTGCCGGTAATGCCATCGAAATGTATGAAACCGCTAAATATCTGACTGGTAAACAACGCGAACCTCGTTTACATAAAGTCGTTAAAACGTTGGCCTGTGCGATGTTAGTGAATTCAGGTTTAGCCAGTGATGAGCAAACCGCTTATCTTAAAATTGATAAAGCCCTTCATTCAGGTAAAGCGGCTGAGATATTTGAGCGCATGATAGCAGCTTTGGGTGGACCAAAAGATTTTGTTGAAAATCCATGGGGCTCGATGAATAAAGCGGCCATTATTATGGAAGTCAAAGCCAGCCAGCATGGTTATTTAGCTCAAATGAATACCCGTGATATCGGTATGTCAGTGGTAGGGTTAGGCGGCGGCAGAACTGCGCCAAAACAAAAAGTTAACCATAGTGTCGGCTTTGACAGGATTTTACCGCTAGGTGTGCAAGTTAATAATGGTGAGGTTATTGCTCGTGTTCACGCCAAAGACGAAAACTCAGCGTTATTAGCAGCAGAGCAATTTAAACAGGCTATCACTTATTCAGAAGATAGCCCGGAATTACCGCCGGTTATTTATTAAATAAGACCGTTATAAACAAGGCTACAATATATAATTTCATGCTAACTAATCACTTCTTACAAAAGTGATTAGTTTAAACAGGTATCATTTATTATAAAGTACCAAATATTTTATCACCTGCATCGCCTAGACCCGGCAAAATATAACCTTGCTCGTTAAGTTTCTCATCAATTGCACCAATCGTTAAAGTCACATCTGGGTGAGCATCATGGATCAACTTTATCCCTTCCGGTGCGGCAACCATAAATAGTGCAATAATTGTTTTACATCCTGATGCTTTTAATAATTCTATGGTTGCTAATGCGGTGCCACCAGTTGCTAGCATAGGATCAATAATAATCGCTGTTCGACTTTCTATATCCGAGATAATATTTTCGTAATAACTTTCTGGCTCTAATGTTTCTTCATTACGTTGTATGCCAACAACACTGATTTTTGCACAAGGCAGTATTGACAGTGAACCTTCAAGCATACCTAAACCAGCACGTAAAATAGGTACGAGTGTCGGCTGTTTATCAGCAAGAATTGGCACTGAAATTTCACCAGACCAACAGGTTAAAGGGATATTTTTAATACTAAGGTTTTGCGTTGCTTCAACCGTTAATAACATTGATATCTCTTTGGTCAACTCTCGAAAGGCTTTGACGGAAATATTATTATCGCGTAATAAACTGACTTTGTGTTTAACCAGTGGATGAGAACTTTCAAAAACTGACATGGAATATTCCTTGTTTGTTTTACAGGTACAGGGGGAAATCTAGTTGAATATATTGTTAGTAATAAGCGCAGCCTGGTTTTTTCACCAGACTAATTGCTTAAAATGGGCTCGACATAATGGTTCATAACGTTCATTACCACCAACTTCTACTTGCTGACCTACTTTAACTGGCACACCATTTTCATCTTGTCTGATAACAAAATTGGCTTTGCGACCACAATGACAAATTGTTTTTAACTCGACGAGTTTATCGGCCCAAGCAAGCAGGGCAGCACTGCCTGAAAAAGTTTCACCAAGAAAGTCAGTTCTTATTCCGTAAGCTAACACGGGAATATGTAAGAGATCGACAACATCCGTTAACTGCTTAACTTGTTCAGTTGACAAAAACTGTGCCTCATCAATCAATACACAATCAATTTTAGCAGCTTGATGTTTATCTTTTATCTCAGTAAACATATTGATGTTATCATCAAATAAGAAAGCATCTGCGTCTATACCTAGGCGCGAAGCGACTTTGCCTTTGGCGAATCTATCATCAATCTGCGCCGTATAAATTGCGGTAGTTAACCCCCGCTCTCGGTAATTATAAGACGATTGCAGCAAATGAGTAGATTTACCCGCATTCATTGATGAATAATAAAAATACAGTTGTGCCATGAGTTACTTCTTTATCAAAGGAGATCAGTAGTTAGTTGCTGAGGTGTTTTCTGTGCTGTGTCCTAGCGTGTCAAGTAAACTGTTAAGTAAGCTACTTGCACCAAAGCGAAAGTGATTATTATCAGCCCACTCATTACCTAAGATGCTATCTGCTAAAGCAAGATAAACTGCTGCATCTGCTGCGTTTTTAACACCGCCTGCGGGTTTAAAACCAACATTGATATTTTTGTTTTTAATCACTTCAAGCATTATTTGGGCGGCTTCTGGTGTTGCATTTACCGCAACTTTCCCCGTTGAGGTTTTGATAAAGTCAGCACCGGCATTAATTGCAATTTCACTGGCTTGTTCAATCAAGGCCGCTGATTTAAGCTCACCCGTTTCAATAATTACCTTCAATTTAGCAAATTCGCCACACGCTTGTTTACATACTTTGACCATATCAAAACCAATGGCTTCATTACCTTGCATTAATGCTCGGTAAGGAAAAACCAAATCGACTTCGTCGGCGCCGTATGCAACAGCCGCTTGTGTTTCAGCTAAAGCGATATCTATATCATCATTACCGTGTGGGAAGTTAGTGACGGTAGCAATTTTTATCTGTGGTGTTTGTTGCGCTTTTAAAGTCTTTTTTGCCAAAGGCACAAAGCGAGGATAAATACAGATAGCAGCCGTCACGCCACCTATAGAATTTGCTTGTCTACACAAGGTTATAATTTCTTCTTCTGTTTCACTATCAGTTAAACTTGTCAAATCAATTAACGAAAGTGCGCGTTGAGCGATGGCTTTAAGGTCAGACATAACGTTTATTTTCCTATCAATTATTTATAAAGAAATGAATACGCCAGCAATAGCTGCGCTCATTAAATTAGCTAAGGTTGCCGCTAACATCGCGTGCATGCCAAGCCGTGCGATATCACGTCGGCGACTCGGCGCCATTGAACCAATACCACCTAATAAAATTGCGATGGAAGATAAGTTAGCAAAGCCACATAATGCAAAGGTGACAATGGCTTGGGTTACCGGTGAAAGTGTATCTTTTATCTCAACAAAATTGACATAAGCAAAAAATTCATTGACCACAACTTTTTGGCCAATAAAACTACCTGCTTGTAGCATTTCATTAACCGGTACACCAATTATGAAAGCGAAAGGGGCAAACACGTAGCCTAAAATAAGTTCGATGGTAATATTATCGTATCCAAATAAACCACTAATACCGCCAACAATCGTATTAAGGAGAGCAATTAAAGCAATAAAAGCTAAAAGCATCGCACCAACATTAACCGCGAGTTTTAATCCAGATGCTGCGCCAGATGCTGCGGCATCAATAACATTAGCGGGTTTTTCATCACCTTCATCAAAGTCTACCGAGTCTTGAACAATTTTTTCAGGCTCTGTTTCAGGGCAAATGATTTTAGCCATCAGTAAGCCACCCGGTGCCGCCATAAACGACGCCGCTATTAGGTATTTAAGCTCTATGCCTAAACCCGCATAACCAGCCATAATAGAACCAGCAACAGAGGCTAAGCCGCCAACCATAATGGCAAACAGCTCAGACTGGGTCATCTTAGCGATATAAGGACGGACAACTAAAGGCGCTTCTGTTTGGCCAACAAAGATATTAGCAGTCGCTGAAAGCGATTCGGGTTTACTGGTTTTTAATAGCTTTTGTAAACTACCACCAATAATTTTGATAACCCACTGCATAATGCCAAGATAATAAAGTACGGCGATTAATGAAGAGAAGAAAATAATATTAGGTAACACACGCACAGCAAAAACAAAGCCGACACCGTTATCGTACATAGCGTCGGTGCCTAAGCCGCCAAAGAGGAAGTTTATACCGACCTTGGCACTATCAATAACACTTTGTACACTTGAAGTGATCGTGGTTAACACGTCTTTGCCAAAGGGGACATATAAAACAAAAGCACCGAGTAACAGTTGTAGCAAAAATGCAAAACCTACTGTGCGAAAGTTAATATCTTTTCTACTTTTCGAAATTCCATAGGCAATCGCTAATAAAACAAATATGCCTATTACCCCTCTAAATGCGGCAAAATCCATGGATACCCCTTAATATTTTTATTGTTATTGTTATTGTTATTTTTGTAGTGGTAATTTTGACAGTTGACGAATTTTTGCTTTAAGTACTTCTATCGCCATTCTGTTCTTTCCGCCTCGGGTGATCACTATATCAGCCCAAGCTTTGGAGGGTTCAATAAATTGATAGTACATAGGTCTAACTGTTTCTAGATATTGATTTGTTACTGACTCAACACTTCTGTTTCGTTCTATTAGATCACGTTTAATTCGACGAACCAAACAGATATCAAGTGGCGTATCCATGTAGACTTTTATGTCAAACTGATCTCTAAGTGCTTTATTTGACAGGAGTAAAATACCTTCAACCAGCACAATTTTTGTTGGTGTAAACACCCGTGTTTCATTTAAACGTGTATGTGTTTTATAACAATAAATCGGGACGTCTATTGATTTGTTTTCAGTGATTTTTTTTAAATGCTCAGTTAACAAGTCATGCTCAAAAGCACTGGGGTTGTCATAGTTTGTTTGTTCACGTTCAGACATCGACAAATGTGATTGGTCGCGATAGTAAGCGTCTTCACTAAGAATGGAAATACCGTCTTCACCTAATTCATCGATAAGTTCGTCGTGAATAGTATGCGCAAAAAGGGTTTTACCCGATGCTGATGGACCTGTGATTGTAATGATTGTCGGTTTATTTGCGTTCAATTGTTTATGCCTGTCGATAATTCAGCTTCAGAAATGGTTTTAATCCTATCATTAGTGATAATGTGATAGTAATTAACGCTAATTTTATACTTTTACGGTTAAATGATCAAAAATACGTTACTTTATTCGCGTATATTTTAAAGCATCATTTACCCCATTTTCAAAAGGTGGTAAATTAGCACAACTTGACCATGTGGTCATGTTTTATTCTGCTATTTATCAATATATATTGAAAATATGATCATAAAGGAAATGCTATGGCCCGCGCAATAGTTTTAGTAATAGACAGTTTTGGTATCGGTTACTCTGCTGATGCAGCTGAGTTTGGTGATGTAGGCGCAAATACCCTTGCTAACCTCGCTAAAGCATATTATGCAGAGACAGGCAAAGCGATAAACTTACCTAACTTGGCAAGTTTGGGATTATTTAAAGCTAGCCATGAAGCATCAAACACCGATTTTCCACAGCAAGGTGGTGAACCTCAAAAAGGGGCTTATGGTTTCGCACAAGAAATAAGTACCGGCAAAGATACCCCTAGTGGTCATTGGGAAATGGCAGGTGTACCCGTTTTATTTGATTGGGGATATTTCACAGATAAAGAAAATGCCTTTCCTGTTGACCTGATTAATAAAGTTAATAAAGCTACTGGTTTTAGCGATATGCTCGGCAATTGTCATGCATCAGGTACCGTTATTTTAGAGAAATTAGGACAGGAGCATATAAAAACCGGTTTACCTATTTGTTATACCTCAGCGGATAGTGTTTTTCAGGTTGCCGCACATGAAGAACATTTTGGTCTAGATAATCTTTATAAGTATTGCGAAACGGTGAGAGCCGAACTCGAAGGGCTTAATATAGGACGCGTTATTGCGAGACCTTTTATCGGTGACAACCCCGACAACTTTTCTCGAACAGGTAACCGCCGTGATTATTCGGTATTACCTCCAGCACCAACCGTACTCGATAAAATTTTTGATGCCGGTACACATGTGATCAGCGTTGGTAAGATTGCTGATATTTTTGCACATCAAGGTATTAGCGAAAAAACCAAAGCAACCGGCTTAGATGCTTTACTCGATGCCAGTATTAAACATATTAATAGCGCAGTAGATAATTCGTTAATATTTACTAATTTGGTTAATTTTGACCAAGACTTTGGCCATAGACGTAATCCTGTTGGTTATGCACAAGAGCTTGAAGCCTTCGATCTCCGCATCCCTGAAGTACTTAATGCGATGACCGATAACGACGTGCTGTTTTTAACTGCTGACCATGGGTGTGACCCCACATGGCCAGGTAGCGATCATACTCGTGAGTATGTGCCGGTACTAGCTTATCATCACAATATTGCTTCGGTAAATTTAGGTAAACGAGCAACCTTTGCTGATTTAGGGCAAACCATAGCTGAGATGTTTAATGTCGAAAAAATGGAATATGGTACTAGCTTTTTAACCGAGCTTAATTTTAATAATAAGTAGCGAAGTGTGATTGATTAAAAGCTTTTATTGTTATAAATAATTGTTATAAAAAAGGGGGGAGCAAAAATGCTAACCCCTTTTTATGTTCAGGATGAATGGTAAGTCGTGGTGCCATGGCAGTTCTTAGGCATCCATGCCATCGACGTGCATTAGTGCTTCCATGTACGTCGATGAAAGAACGACAATGTTCAGGATGAACGGTTACAACGTTATAGAATACTTTCTAAGGTTAATTCCATCATGTCTTTAAAGGTGGTTTCGCGCTCATCTGCTGTAGTTTGTTCACCCGTTTTAATATGATCGCTTACGGTTAAAACTGTTAATGCTTTTTTACCGTATTCGGCTGCAACGCCATAAAGACCAGCGGCTTCCATTTCTACCGCTAAAATCCCATATTTTTCCATGGTGGCAAACATTTCAGGCTGTGGGGTATAAAATAAATCAGCGGTAAAAATATTACCAACACGGACAGGTTTATTTAAACGCTCAGCAGTATCTACAACACTTTTTAATAATGAAAAATCTGCACATGCTGCAAAATCAACACCATGAAAACGCTGTCTATTAACGTTAGAGTCGGTACTTGCTGCCATACCAATTACAATGTCACGCACTTTTATGTCATCACGAACAGCGCCACAAGAGCCGATACGGATAATACTTTCAACGCCGTAGTCTTTGTAAAGTTCAGTCGCGTATATTGAAACGCTAGGGATCCCCATTCCAGAACCCATTACTGAGATAGGCTTGCCTTTATAGGTACCCGTGTAGCCAAACATGTTACGAACACGTGTTACGCATTTAACATTTTCTAAGAAATTATCGGCAATATATTTAGCGCGAAGTGGGTCGCCTGGCATTAATACAGTTTTTGCAAAATCGCCTGCTTGAGCTTCAATATGTGGTGTTGGCATAAGAGTTATCCTTTAGTTTTTAAGTGTAACTCAGTAAGTTTCTAGCCAGACCTGATGGGATCAAACTGCTATCAAGGATTTTTTACTGAAAAATGTTTATGGCGATTTTAAATATCGCCTAAAAGTTAATATGGTTATGATAATACTAAGTACAGTAACGATCAATTATCTATTAATCATTAGGGTTAACAACAACCAATAAAATTGATAATCGCGACATTACCTTTGCGCTATAGTTTTAATTGGCGTAATTTTTGTTTTTCTTCATGGCTTAAAAAACTCATTTCAATGGCATTACTTTGTAATTGCGTGATTTGTGCCTGACTAAGTTTAAGTAAGTTACTGGCAAGGTTAAATTCATCTTCAAGCTCAATGTTCTCAACAGCAGGGTCATCGGTATTTAAACAAACATTAAGACCATTAGCTAAAAAGGTTTTTACCGGGTGCTGAGTTAAATCTTTTATTGTACCTGTTTGATAATTAGACGTCAGGCAAGACTCAAGACCAATATTATGCTTAAGCATATAGTCCATAAGTTTTTGATCTTTTACACAAGCGACACCGTGACCAATTCTGGTTGCTCCAAGTTTTTCTATCGCATGCCAAACGCTTTCTGGTCCGGCAGCTTCACCTGCGTGTACAGTTATTTGTAAACCAGCATGCGATGCTTTCTTAAAATGATGTTCAAAAAGGCTACCAGGAAAATTATACTCGTCGCCAGCTAAGTCAAGCGCAACAATATTATCTTTGTGAGCTAAAAGGGCGTTGAGCTCAATTTCGCAATTGTCTACTCCAAAAGTACGGCTCAAAATACCAATTAAATTTATTTTGGTCGGATACTTTTTACGGCCTTGATTAACCCCTTCAATAATCGCTTCCACAACACCTTCAATAGGAAGTTGATGGGTCATAGCGATGTAAAAAGGTGAAAAACGTAATTCTGCATAATCAATATTAGCCAGATAAGCATCTTCAACATTTTCATAACCAATGCGTATAACATCATCTAATGAAGAGAGTACTTGCACGCCCCAATCTAACTTCTTTAAAAAAGCGAGGAGGTCGGCTTCATTGTCAGTAATTTTAATATGGGGTAGAAAGTCTTCGAAATTAGTTTCAGGTAAGGCAATATTATTTTTCTGAGCTAATTGCCAAACAGTTTTAGGGCGAATGTTTCCGTCTAAATGTCGGTGAAGGTCTATAAGTGGCAGTTGCTTATTATACATGTGGGTGTATTGTCCTGATTATATAAAGTGTTGCTAGTTAACACTAGCAACGGTTTATGTCTGTTGTCTATTTTAGCTCAAAATCCTTGTTAAATGTTTAAAGCTTTACTTTAACCGAAATAGGGCAATGGTCTGTTAATGTATTAGCAAGCTCTCGGGTATATTTTTCTTTGAAAACTAATTGTTCAAAAGAGTTTTCGACATACATATTTTTAGCGCTAGGGTTAAAAACAATATGGTCGATATAATCTTTGTAGTAACCGCCCCAACAAGCAGACTCTTTGGTCATTGTTGGTGTCCAAAGCGCTTCATTGCCTTCATCGTCTAGTGCTTGCCATAAGCCTTGATCTTCAGCATGTTTCTGACTTACATCTTGTGAGAATCTGCGGTTAAAATCGCCAAGCACAATAAAAGCTTCGTCATCTTTAGCACGCTCATCAACCCAACTTTCAAGCGGGTCTATTTGCATACTTAATGTAGTGCAGGCCTCTTTTACTCTTAATTCTTTATCCGTACTACTTGGCATTGCTGCGAGATTTTTGCTATCGAGCGGTAAAGCAAAACAACCAGACTTTAAATGTACGGCAAGTAATCTAATTTCTTTACCATTTCGAGATAAGGTTAAATCCATACCATGTCTAACACGGGTAACATTTAATGCTTTATACTCTTTGGCAACAACCGTTAAGCCCGCTGATTTTTTAACGGCCACACCAACACGTTGTACCCAATCTTTAGTCGAAAAATAAAAATCATATTCGTTACCAAAGACCTTTTTTGCCCAATTTTCATCTTCAACTTCTTGTAAAGCAATCACATCGGCATCAAGTTGTTTAGCATAGACGGCTAATTGCTGATAATCATTAGCTTTTCGTTTATTATACTCATGTGAACCTAACCAAGCGATATTCCATGAAGCTACTTTAAGCTCTTGAGAGTAACTGGGTGAAACATACATTAAGCTAAATAGTAAACTAGCAGTTGTTAATATTGTTTTTTGCATTAATACTTCTCTTAGTTAAACTCAAGCTTTTTGAGCACAGGTAAATAATAAACGTTAATTCACTGAATAATTTACTTAACCATTCGGTCAAGAATTGATATAATTCGCCACATTACACTACTTTTACAGTAAGAAACAACCACTATGAATAAAAAATTTATTACCGCACAAGAATTACTAGAAGATTCTTTTAGACTGGCCGCAAAAGTCTTTGAAGATGGTTTTCGTCCACAATTTATCATAGGTATATGGCGTGGTGGAGCGCCTGTTGGTATTGCTGTTCAGGAGTATTTTGATTTTAAAAATATTGAAACAGATCATATCGCTGTCCGTACCTCTTCTTACTACGGCATTAACCAACAAAGTAAAGAAATTAAAGTCCATGGTTTGCATTACATTATAGAAAATGCCAATGCAACTGATGGTTTGTTGATTGTTGACGATGTTTTTGATTCAGGTCGTAGTATTGATGCGTTAATAAAACAACTTAAAAAATTAGCCCGTAATAACATGCCAACTGATGTTCGCATTGCTTGTCCTTGGTATAAGCCAACCAATAACGTGGTTGATATTAAACCGGACTATTATGTTCACGAGTCTGATGAATGGTTGGTCTTTCCACATGAGTTGTCAGGATTAACACAAGAAGAAATTGCTGAAGGCAAATCTGACCTTACCAATATATTACACCTTTTAAAATAATTACAGGTTGAGTTGTTAATGAAGCTGCTACCCTTTATAGCTATCTATCTCTCTGCTTTTACTGTGCTTGCTGATAATAACATTCATCAGCAAGTTACTTTAAAGGGAAAGTGGCTGGTAGAAGCTGATCAGCAAGTTATGTTCGATCCTCAAACTTCCGCGTTAAAGCTATGGCGCGGCAAGTTGCTTACTCTCTCTGATGGTTCAGCTGATAAGTCTCAGCAGAAACAATTGCATATTATTGAGCCCACGAGTGGCTTAGTCGAAGAAAAATCAATGCTTATGACCATGTCTAGTCAGGTAAAAGCCAGCTGTTTTTCCTCATATCTAGCAGGTGAGCCCGATTTTGAAGCTTTAGCGGTTGACCCTAACAATGATAAAGTTTTCATTATAGTGACCGAAGATGCCCGTAATGGCGATGAACTTTCATCGGCATGTCAACAACGCTTTCAACATACTGGCTCGACCAAATACCCAACTCTAATTGTGAGATTAGCGCTTGATGATAATAATATATTATCAATGACAGATGTTAGACCCTTACAATTTGACGCAAGTTATAACGTGGGTGATTTTTCTAATGATGGTATTGAGGGACTGGCTTTTGGTAAGAACAACACTTTATACCTTGGCTTAGAAAAAGACAGTAAAGGTTTAGCTCGTATCTTTTCGTTGCTATTAGACGACAATTTTTGGGCGACTGATGAATTTGCCCCAGTCATTGATACTGAGGTTTTATTACCGACATTTAGTCAGGGTAATCACCCTATAAATGGTATGGACTATCTACCGAAAGATAATCACCCTGGTTATATCATTGCTGCCGCTAGGAATGATGATCAATTATGGATTATCGACCTGGCAAAGGAACAGCCAACAAAAGTTATTGCGATGAACTTTTTAGCTCCAGTGAATGCTAAAAATAACGAATGCAGTGATTGGGAGCCTATCGGTAATACTTCACTAGAAGGCGTTGCAGTGGCGAATAATAATATTTGGCTAATCAATGACCCATGGAAAGCCCATTATATAGAGAATGCAAAGTGTCCGGCAAACGATGATAAATACAAAACTTTTTCGCCCTTATTGTTTTCGATAGCGATTGATAAAGGTTGGTTAGAATAAATAATCGCTATATATACAACATAGTTATTTGTAATTATAGCCATATTGTTTACGAAGCTTACTTGAAGGTTTATAATACTCAGGTTAACCAGTGGTGCAGCCACTGGTTTTTTATGTCTGCATTAACTCAGGCACATATATCGCGAATAAATAGTCAGAATTTTTTAATACGCTTTAGCGTTCTCGCGGAAAAATTAATAGTAATAGAGTGATAAATAATGCCAGTAAGCGGTGTTTTCACTTTATTAGGCAATTAGCAATAGGAAAGTAAATGAGCTCAGATTCAACAAAAATAATTTATACGATTACCGATGAAGCGCCTGCATTGGCGACTCACTCTTTATTACCAATTATTCAGGCATTTACGGCTTCTTCAGGTATTAACGTTGAAACGCGTGATATTTCACTTGCGGCCCGTGTATTAGCGAACTTTCCAAAATACTTAACTGCACAGCAACGTGTCAGTGATGCTTTATCAGAATTAGGCCTGTTAGCTAAAACACCAGAAGCTAACATCATTAAATTACCTAATGTTTCAGCTTCAATACCACAGTTAGAAGCGGTAATTAAAGAGCTTCAAGCTAAAGGTTATAACTTACCTAACTATCCAGCTGAACCACAAAATGAAGCAGAACAGTCAATCAAGCTTACTTATGCAAAAGTTTTAGGCTCTGCGGTTAACCCTGTTTTACGTGAAGGTAACTCAGACCGACGTGCGCCTAGCTCAGTTAAACAATATGCACGTAAAAACCCGCATTCTATGGGTGCTTGGTCAAAAGATTCAAAATCACATGTTGCTCATATGTCAGCGGGTGACTTTTACGGTAGTGAAAAATCAACCACTATCGATGGCAAAACCAATGTAAAAATTGAATTTGTAGCTGAAAATGGCGTAGTCACTTTATTAAAAGAGCACTTACCATTATTAGACAAAGAAATTATCGATGCGGCAGTAATGAGTAAAGCAGCATTAATTGAGTTCTACGAAACACAAACGGCTAAAGCTAAAGAAGAGGGCGTTCTACTTTCTCTTCATTTAAAAGCAACCATGATGAAAGTTTCAGACCCAATCATGTTTGGTTATGCAGTAAAAGTTTTCTATAAAGATGTTTTTGAAAAGCATGCCGCTATTTTTGAACAACTTGGTGTCGATGCTGATAATGGTATTGGCGATGTTTATGCAAAAATATCTCGTTTACCCAGTGAAAAACAAAAAGAAATAGAAGCCGATTTAGCCGCTGTATATGCCACTCGTCCAGAAGTTGCTATGGTTGATTCAGATAAAGGTATTACTAATTTCCATGTACCAAGTGATGTGATTATTGATGCTTCAATGCCTGCTGCTTTAAGAGCTTCAGGTATGATGTGGGATCGTGATGGCAACCAGAAAGATACTAAGTTTATGATCCCTGATCGTAACTACGCCGGTGTTTTTTCAGCAGTTGTCGATTTTTGTCGTCAAAACGGTGCATTCAACCCAACAACCATGGGTACAGTACCAAACGTAGGTCTAATGGCACAAAAAGCTGAAGAATACGGTTCACATGACAAAACATTCACCATGACAGGCAAAGGTTCTGTTCGTGTTGTTAATGACAACGGCGAAACCTTGTTAGAGCATAACGTTGCTCAAGGTGATATTTGGAGAATGTGTCAGGTCAAAGATGCACCGATTCAAGACTGGGTTAAACTTGCCGTTACTCGCGCTAAAGCCACTAATGTACCTACTGTTTTCTGGTTAGATGAAAATCGTGGCCACGATGCCGAAATGATTAAAAAGGTAAATACTTATTTAGCTGACCATGACACGACAGGTTTAGATATTCAGATATTAGAGCCGGTTAAAGCCTGTGAGTTTACCTTAGCGCGTACCGCTAACAGTGAAGATACTATTTCAGTAACGGGTAACGTTTTACGTGATTACTTAACTGATTTATTTCCAATTTTAGAATTAGGTACCAGCGCTAAAATGCTTTCAATTGTGCCATTAATGAATGGCGGCGGCTTATTTGAAACAGGTGCAGGCGGTTCAGCACCTAAGCATGTTCAACAATTTGAGAAAGAAAATCATTTACGTTGGGATTCTTTAGGTGAATTTTTAGCACTTGCTGCTTCTTTAGAACATGTAAGCGTTCATACCAAGAATAACAAAGCACAAGTACTTGCTGATACTCTAGATTCGGCAACAGGTAAGTTCCTCGATGAAAATAAATCACCATCTCGTCGAGTAGGTGAATTAGATAACCGTGGCAGCCATTTTTATCTTGCTATGTACTGGGCACAAGCACTTGCTGAGCAAACAAATGATGAAGAGTTAAAAGCGAGTTTTACTGCTATTGCTCAAGCATTAACTAAGCAAGAAGCTAAAATTATTGCTGAATTAAATGCTGCTCAAGGTCCGTCAATGAACATCAACGGTTATTACTATGCTGATGTTGAACTCGCACGTAAAGCGATGCGCCCAAGCGAAACGTTTAATACTATATTGTCTAGCTTACTGTAACGGAACATTCGTTACGTTATAAAGATAAAAAAGGCTGAGTATCTTAATAGATACTCAGCCTTTTTATTGAACACTAATAATAGTCATTAGTCTTACTTAGATATTTTAACTCTAATTCTATTACTACCAATTCTAGTTTCGTGTAATGCTTTAATGGCTTTTTTAGCTTCTGCTTCATTAGGCATTGCCACAAAAGCAAAACCTTTAGATTTTCCAGTTGCTTGGTCTAAAACTAAAGTACATTCGGTGACACCACCATGAGCTGAAAATAAAATCCGAATTTCTTGTTCGGTTGTAGAGCGAGATAAGTTACGTACTAATAGTTTCATCAACAATCCTAAAAAATAATATTAAAAGTAATTATCTCAAGATAGTTTACTTTCACCAAGCTATTTTATTTCATTAATGGGTATTAATGTCTTTCAAACACATATTTTAAACGCTTGTTTAAAATATTCACCTCAGTTATAGTCAATATCATCTATTCTGTATTAGTGTTGGCGCTCTTTTTCATTTATTTTTAACATTCAAGTGAAGATAACCTATACTAAAATAAGCAGTTTTATCCATAACTCAAACAATATAGCTGTAAAGTTAATACCTGTTAACATTATTGTGCTAAAGAAGAGGAATCATATATGTCTACGAACGTAACAATCCCGACAGAAGGTCAAGCCATAACCTGTGATAATGGGCAACTATGTGTCCCTAACAATCCTATCATCCCATTTATTGAAGGGGATGGTATTGGTATTGACGTAACACCGCCAATGATAAAAGTTGTTAACGCCGCTGTTGAGAAAGCTTATAGCAATGACCGTAAGATCCACTGGATGGAAGTTTATGCCGGTGAAAAAGCGACCCAAGTTTACGATTCAGAAACATGGTTACCTGATGAAACATTAGAAATGTTTAAGCAGTATAAAGTGGGAATAAAAGGGCCGTTAACTACACCTGTAGGTGGTGGCATGCGTTCATTAAACGTAGCACTTAGACAAATTTTAGATCTATATGTCTGCCAACGTCCAGTACAATGGTTCACTGGCGTACCTAGCCCGGTTAAAAAGCCAAGTGAAGTTGATATGGTTATCTTTCGAGAAAATTCAGAAGATATCTACGCCGGTATTGAGTATAAAGCGGGTTCAGACCAAGCTAAGAAAATGATTAACTTTTTAATCGATGAAATGGGTGCTACCAAAATTCGTTTCACCGAGAACTGTGGTATTGGTATTAAGCCGGTATCTAAAGAAGGTACCGAGCGTTTAGTGAGAAAAGCCATTCAGTATGCTATTGATCACGACAGAGAGTCGGTAACTTTAGTACACAAAGGTAATATCATGAAATATACCGAAGGTGCCTTTAAAGAATGGGGTTACCAATTGGCACGTGATGAATTCGGCGCTGACTTTATTGCTGGTGGTCCATGGTGTTCATTAGTCAATCCAAAAACCGGTAAAGAGATCATCATCAAGGATGTTATTGCGGATGCAATGTTACAGCAAATTTTATTACGTCCAGCAGAATATAGTGTTATCGCAACATTGAATTTGAACGGCGATTATATCTCTGACGCACTAGCTGCTCAAGTTGGCGGTATTGGTATTGCACCAGGCGCAAATATGAATGACGACATTGCTATTTTTGAAGCAACACATGGCACAGCACCAAAATATGCCGGTTTGAACAAAGTAAATCCTGGCTCTGTTATTTTGTCTGCTGAGATGATGTTAAGACATATGGGTTGGGTTGAAGCGGCTGATTTATTACTTAAAGGTATGTCAGGTGCTATTAACGCTAAAACAGTAACTTATGATTTTGAACGTTTGATGGATGGTGCAACACTCGTTACATGTTCAGAGTTTGGTGATTGTATTATTGACCATATGTAATATTATTAACATGATGATATTGTGAAAGGATCAGTCGGACCAAGTTCGACTGATCCTTTTTTAATGATAATCATAGTGATATTTATCCTCAAACAAACTTTAATAGTTTATAACCAACATTTATAACGGAATCGTAATGCACAAAGGACAGTTAACCAGCTGGAAAGATAATAAAGGCTTTGGATTCATTCAATCGAGTGAGCTAACCAAAGATACCTTTATTCATATATCATCATTAAAAGAGATGAGTAGAAAACCTAAAGTAGGTGATTTAATTTACTTTGAAGTTGAAGAGCAAGCTAACGGTAAAAGCAAAGCCGTTAATTGTCGTATTGAAGGTGTTGAAACTAAAGTTAGACAAGAAAACAAACCTCGTATTTACCGAAGTACTTCAGCCGTTAAAAGTAAACTTGTCTTAATAGTCGTGCTAATAGGTATTGCTGTTTTTGCATTTCAACATTTAGGGCTAGCGGCATAAGTTTAAAACAACGTTCGTAATTTATAGCGTTGCTAGACGACAAGTGTATGAAATGAATAAGAGTAGATTAAGACTAAAATAGCAATTCAGAAATTTTTAATTCTACGAGCAATTACGGGGAGCACTTCCCTAGATTCCATATACCTCACTATGTCCGATACTCTTCAGTATTGGACATAGTGAGTATAATGGTTTAGACTGCCTTTATACGTGCTATCTACTTGGTTTTCAAAATAATGTTGTTAAATAAACCTGTTCCTTTATATCCACCATATATTGATTTGTGTGATTTTGATTTTGATGACTATCCAGAGTTAGATAAAATATTCTCATCAAATGAACCTTGGTGGCTTGAACAATTTGATTGGGGGAAAGTTTTCCTTACTTATATAGGTAGAAATAAATCTACACATACTTATGACCGATTTAGAAATGACGTTGAACGTTTTCTTTTGTGGTCATTTATTGAAAAGAAAAAACCAATAGATCAATTACGTAAATCAGACTTACTTGAATATGCTGACTTTTGTTGGCAGCCACCAGTTACTTGGATTGGTACATCAAATCAAGAACGTTTCAAAATATCTAATGGCTATTCATTGGCTAATGAACTTTGGTTCCCATATAAAATCCAAGCACCTAAAAGTCTAAAATCTGAATATATCATTGATAAGAAAAAATATCGTCCATCACAACAAACACTTTCATCAATGTTTACCGCAATTATCGTTTTCTACAACTATTTAATGGCTGAGGATTTTTGCATTGGTAATCCCGCACAAATAGCAAAAAAAGATTGCCGACATTTTATAATCGACTCTCAAGTTAAAGAAGTTAAACGTTTAACCGCTAGCCAATGGCAATATGTTTTAGATACAGCCGTTGAAATGGCTGATGAAAACCCATTATTTGAACGAAACTTATTTGTTATTTCTGCATTAAAAACCCTCTTTTTAAGGATTTCTGAGCTATCGGATCGTCCAAATTGGTCACCTACCATGGGACACTTTTGGCAAGATGATGATGAAAATTGGTGGCTTAAAGTTTTTGGAAAAAGCCGTAAATTACGTGATATCACGGTTCCTCTTGATTTTTTACCTTTTTTAGAGCGTTACCGCTCTTCCCGAGGTTTATTAGGCTTGCCATCAAGTAATGAAAATTCAATCCTTGTTGAGAAAATTCGTGGCCAAGGTGGTATGACATCACGACATTTGCGCCGTTTAGTTCAAAGTGTTTTCGATCAAGCACATGAAAATATGCGCAGATCTGAAGGTGAAAATAAGGCATTAAAATTGAAAGAAGCTTCTGCCCATTGGTTAAGGCATACCGGTGCAAGTATGGAAATTGAACGCGGGCGACCTCTTAAAGATATTTCAGAAGATCTTGGTCATGCAAGTATGGCGACCACCGATACGGTATATGTTCAAAGTGAAAATAAGAAACGTGCTGAAAGTGGTAAAAAACGACAGGTTAATTAACCCTACACTCATTTATTTGTATAACTTACTATCGATTTAATAAATGAATGTAGACCTTAATATAGCGTTAATATTTTCTATTTAATTGGAACAGCTCTTAACGCTAAAGCGGGATCTAAACGCATATTAAACCAATTAATACGCCAATCTAAATGAGGACCGGTTGCTCGACCACTTGAGCCAACGGCGGCAACAACTTGTCCTTTTTTAACTTCATCACCCGTTTGAACGTAAGATTTACTTAAATGTAAAAAACTAGAAGTAATTCCATGACCGTGGTCAATTATCATAGTACCACCTGAATAAAACATATCAGGCACAAACATTACCACAGTGCCCGCTGCTGGAGCTTTGACTGGATCGCCTGTTTTTCCTGCGTAATCTAAACCAAAATGAGGTCGTTTAGGTACGCTATTAAAAACCCGTTGGCTTCCATAGACACCAGTAATAATACCTTTTATCGGTGCGATAAAACCTTTTGAAAAATCAGTTTTATCACTTAAGGTTTTCCTCGCTGCACTTACTTGCGCGCTATCTTGTTGAGAACGAGTAACCGCTTTTGGATTTGGGTTCATTATTTTTTTGGCTATGCCTTCAATACGTTGTATATCGTATTGACGCTTTGCTGGTGTTAAAGACTTTAGTTCTTTGTCACCATTTGGCTGAGTGATCACTAATTGATGGGTTTTTTCATCATCGCGGCCAAAACCAAAAACATAATCGCCATGCTCAGATAAAGGCAGCACTTTACCGTCAAAAGTAACGATATTATTATTAGCCGTTTTACCTATGACCAAAGCGCCCTGCTTTATTTCTCCTGAAAGCTTAATATCAGCAACCGCGTTTTGGCTAAAGAAGAAACTGCTTAAACATAAGACTATCAGTTTAATGTTTTTAGCATTAAGCATTTGCAATAGCACCTTTACCAACACCTTCAAAGGCAACAACTGTTACTTCACCTTGATTATCAGCCACTAATTGTCTGGCAATAAAGTCGGCTAAAAGCTCTACGGTTGAGTCACAATCGACAACGTCTAGTACTTTATTCTCAACGGCAATGTCAAAACGACCTTGTGGCGCAGTGTAAGAAAAGTAGTGGTGATCGGACGTCAAATTGTGCTGAGCAAAATTTGACAGTTCAATATCTGCTTTTTCTACACGATCAACATCTGATGCAATATAAATATCTTGCCAACGTAAACACCACGCTTTTTCTAATGCAGCGACCCGTTGACCTTTTTGTAAGATATGAATAGTTGAACGGTGACCATGAGCAATACGCTGACAATTTCCGTCATGTAATTTTAAGCCATGGGTGTAATGATAATAATCGCCACTAATATTCTCTGGTCGAAGTGTTAACTTAAGCCCTTGAACATTCTGCGGTAATTGCTCAAGAATTATGGCGGTTAAATGCCCAGTAACTGATGTTACATCAATCGTATCGCTAATAATTTTCGCAAAAGCACATTTTGGTGACTGCAAATAGTAACTGGCACGCTCACTGATAAAATCAACGTATTCGTGGTTTTCCTGATGTAATGAATCAGTCACGGTAATACATTCGTTTTTCATCGGTAATAATAATTTATGATCGACAGCATCATCAATAATGGCTTTAATTTGCTTTTTAACCACAGCAAAATCAAGCACCATGCTCATTTCATTAAGAGCACCATCAAGTAATACATCAACGATCCAACTCTCGCCGACTATGCCTCGTTCCGGGCAACAGTATGAAAAATCAATGACGGTTAAATCATTTACAAATAATTGCATTATTACTTCCTATTCAAATCTAGTCTTTTACTTGCCAAGCAATAGTATCGTTAGCACGGATAGGCACAACAACATCTTTACCAAACGACATCGTCGCTGGCACATGCCATTGGGCTTTCTCTAAAGTTATTTTGTCGTTATTAACGGGTAAATTATAAAATGCTGGACCATGTAAACTTGCAAAGCCTTCTAATTTATCCAAGGCCCCTGCTGCTTCAAATGCTTCAGCATAAAGCTCAATTGCGGCATGAGCCGTATAAGATCCCGCACAGCCACAAGCAGATTCTTTGGCATTTTGTGGGTGAGGAGCAGAATCGGTACCTAAGAAAAACTTAACACTACCACCGGTTGCTGCAGCAATTAACGCTTGTTGATGAATGTTGCGTTTCAAAATAGGTAAACAATAGTAATGAGGGCGAATACCACCGACTAACATATCGTTACGATTAAATAATAAATGATGAACAGTTATTGTGGCCGCTACGTTGTTGCCCGCTTGTTCAACAAATTCAACCGCATTTTTAGTAGTAATATGTTCTAAAACTATTTTTAAGTCAGTATATTTTGCCACCAAAGGCGTTAAAATAGTATCGATGAATATCGCTTCACGATCAAAAATATCAATGTGGCTGTCTGTTACTTCACCGTGAATCAATAATGGCATACCCACTTCTTGCATTGCTGCCAGCACATCAGCAATATTATCAACATTGGTAACACCAGAAGATGAGTTTGTCGTTGCTCCAGCAGGATACAACTTAGCAGCAAAAACAATACCCGTCGCTTTAGCGTCGAATATTTCTTGGGCTGTTGTTTTATCCGTTAAATAGAGCACCATTAATGGTTGAAACGTGGTGTTTTGTGTCGAGCCATTAACATTAGCGGCCATAATACGTTGATGATATTGTGTCGCTAATTCAGCATTGGTAACGGGTGGAACTAAATTTGGCATAATAATCGCACGGCCAAAGTAACGACTAATATCAGGAACTGTGGTTGTTAATGCTTCGCCATCGCGTAAATGTACATGCCAATCGTCTGGGCGAGTAATGGTTAATGTTGTCATTTTTATACCTATAAATTTGTTTATAAACTTTAAAATTCTGTATTTTCAGATTGATGAGCTTCTTGCTCTTGTTTATCAGCTGTTTGCAATAACGCTAATAATTGGTCTTTTAAATTTGGTGGCACTTTATAGATAGTAATGCTGTCATTTGCTGCATTATAAATGACATCTTCACCAAAGTGGCTGCGTTCAAAGCTCAAACTAATACCGTTACCATAGCCTGAGTACTTAGTGACTTTGTTAACAACTGTTTGATCATGTGGAAAAGATTCTTCAAGCGGATAAGATTGCTCTTGACAAAATTGATGAAAATCTTGAGTGGCGCCCTCTTGCTTGATCACTTGCCCTATCTCTTGAATTGAGACATCTTGAGCGGCACTTTTTTGCTCTTTACAGTAACTCAATAACTCTTTGCGGGTATTCTGCTTCTCTGTCGCATCAAGTTGATTAACGGCAACATAGTCTTCAACAGCCTGCACTAATGTTTGAGTTTGTTCTTTGGAATTTAAGCCTTCTTCACAACCTAAAAAGTCTAAAAAGAAATCTGAAACAACACGACCCGCTCTACCTTTAATAAACGAAACGTACTTATTACCTTGTTGATTTTCTTTATAATCAAATAAATCAATACGCGCAGCTAATTGCATACGCGCAGTATCGAGATGTTTGTCAGCAGAGATATTTAATTCACCATCAACAGAGTAATGTTCAGAAACAGGGATCACTGTAGCAAGTAAATAACGCCCGCCCATATATTCATAATGACAAACAACCAGGTAGCCTGTTTCAGCTAGGTTATATTTTTCCAATTCATTTTTTAATAAATTAGCCGCTTGACTACTAAAAGCATAAAAACTTTGTGAGTCACCTAAATAGCTTTCCATTATATCAATAAAACGGGCAGCGTCTCCTGCTGCTGGCATGGTGGTAAAATGTCCGTAAGCTTTACTAGCCTTAGCATTATAGATTTTATGCAGTCCATCAACAAAGTTTTCAATCTTATTGCTGATTTCGATAGATTCTGGCCCTAAACGCAGTACAACTTCACCGGTTTCTTCTTTTTTAGTTAAAAAATGTAGGGCAATGTTTGAAATAATTAAGCTCATAGTTAAAGGCCAGTTTTATATTGTTCAGGCATTTGATAAACTTGTACTAATCTATCAAATAACCTATTAAGTAGTTAAGATGCCTATTGTATCCAAGTATTCCAATGAACGTGTAGAAAAAATTATCCAAGATTTGCATGATGTTTTAGTTAATGAGTCTGCAACCCCTGATCTAGCGCTAATGTGCTTAGGAAATACCTTAACAGAAATTATTAATAAAAATATTCCAGAAGCGAAAAGAGCTGATATTGTAACCAATTTCACCAATGCTTTAAAAAAATCAGTCCTATAATTATCACTATATTTATAAAATATAGTGCTGATAAACTAAAATAATAAGAGAATGATAATTTACTATGGTTGCATTTGACTCAAAAACGTATAGCAAGCGCCTGTTACACCTGATCAGTTGGAGCCATTGGTTCACTTTTTTTAATATAATTGCTGCCATTGGATTATCATCTTTTTATATTTTTAGCGAAGGTGGTCCGGAGACATTTCTTGGCCAATTTTATTTAATCACTACTTGGTTTAGTCATATGGGATTTTTAACCTTTATGACTTTTGTTTTAATATTATTCCCGATCACCTTAATATTTCCACATACCCGTTTTATCCGGGCAACAGCCTCGGTGGTCTTTACCCTGCAATTATTAATATTGCTACTAGATGCTTATATATATAACAGTTTGGGTTACCATCTAAATGCTTCGTCAAGTGCACAAATTGTTGATTTAATTAGCACACAAATTCAGCATAACAGTCGTATCTTTTGGTTTGTAAGTATTTTACTAACCTTGGTTATCTTGGCATTCGAATTAATTCTGAGTAATTATGCGTGGAAACATTTAAGAGACTTACAAAAAGTTGTGCTCGCCAAGTTTGTTGTTATCGGTTTAGTCTGTTCTTTTTTCTTTAGTCACTTATTACATATTTGGGCTGATGCGAACTTAGAATATGATATTTTAAGACAAGACACTGTATTACCTTTGTCGTACCCATCGACCGCAAAAACATTACTTACCAAATACGGTATGTTTGATCGTGAAGCCTATATCGAACGGACAACAAGCCCACTAGCCTTTACCAATGCTATTCCTCAATACCCGCTGTTGAGCGAAGCGTGTGTTTCCCAAACACCAACACAAAAATCAGTATTTATGGTGGTTAACGATGTAACGTTAACTGATAAGCAGATCAAGCAATTTAAACAGAGAAATAGCCAAAATCAGTTAACACTCGAACATCATATTGATAATGCTTTACCAAAAAACGCTTGGTTTAATTTGTTTTACAGCTTGCCAAGTATTTATCAAGAAGGGTTGGAAAAACAAAATGCTATTCCTTTGTTATTTCAATTAATAGAAAGAAATAAGTTAGCCAGCTCGTATACAATGATCCATGGCAATGAAAAGATAAAAAATGCGCTAACGCCTGATTCACAAGGGTTTGAACATTTATTTAACCAGCAAACAATACTTGATAATATTTCAACATTAGTCTTTGCTGATAAACTTAATAGTTTACCTGCGGGATTACATTTATTTTATTTTGCTGACAGTAATACTTACCAATTTGAATTGTTTATGGATGCACTCTTGCTCGCACAAAAAACAAAACAAACTAAAGACATTATTTGGATCACCTCCGTTGGCAATAAAACGAAAGCGACTAGTTTAGCTATCAAACCTTCGTTGCTGATCTTACCTGAAAGTGAAAGTAAAACAGTGAGCCATTTAACCAGTCATATGGATGTTCAGCCAACACTGATGCATCAATGGTTAAACTGTGACATTGATGAAAAAACCTATAGTAACGGCAAGGATGTGCTGAAGTTAACTAAGGACCGTATTATTGCCAACACTATGGATGATGGCATGATGGTATTTAGTAAAGATAAATCGGTGTTTATTGACCAAAATGGTAACTTTCAAAGTTACTCACGACAATTAGCCGCTCCGATAATGGTTAACTCAGATTTTCCATTAATGATAGATGGGGTCAACTTTATTAAACAATTTAGTAAACAGGCAGAGATATTGAGCAATAAATAAACTAACAGATTGATTTTCAGTATTTTATATTGCAATCAGTGATTAAACCATTATTATACCAACAGTAAACAAATTAACCCTCTTAATGTTTACTGATTCGGGGTATAGCGCAGCTTGGTAGCGCGTGCGTCTGGGGGACGTGAGGTCGCAAGTTCGAATCTTGCTACTCCGACCACATTTAGTATTATGAATCAGCCACTTAGTAATAGTCGACATGACTGTTCAAGTGGCTTTTTTGTGCCTGGGTAACTTATAGGTAACCACAGAAATAAACTTAGAACAAATATACATATACTATTTTAACCTCTTACTATACCAGTCTATTTCTCACCCAATTTAAGTATTAACCAATAACCTTCCTTGTTAACGTAACAATAATATTGAAAGTGAAGTTGTCGATATGGTTGCAGTTAACCATCAGCAGCAACAGATGGAGTAATATTAAGCTGTCAAAATAGAATAACAGCTTATTTCTTAGGGGATTATTTTTAGAGATAGCTGTACTTATGTGTACTTATCAAAATCAGGTTAATTAAATTTCAGCTGTACTTACTTCTATTTTACTATCAGCTTATTTATAACTATGGGGGGGACTAGTAAATAACCTACATCGCTTAAAGGAAGTACTTGTGTCGTAAAAAATGCAGCTACATTTCAATATAGCAAGTGTGTATATGAATGTGCTTAATTGGGTGATATTTTCAATAAAAAACTTGAAGATACAGCTAGTATAGGCCTACCCTTAAAGCCTTAACACTGAACGTCGCACCATGAGCAGAAATCGGACACTACTTAGCTGTTCAATGCATACGCTGCCGAAGGGAGGTAAGGGTATAGCTAACGACACCTGCCTCTAGAACTTGATCTCATATACATTATCTCCTCACTTAATTTAGGAGATAAGCATGAGAATATCGCGTAGCCAAGAGCAATGGCAAACCATCATTGAAGA
>NZ_VOLR01000001.1 GCF_007954355.1 Colwellia hornerae | reverse complement strand
CAGGAGTCGAACCTGCGACCGGAAGTGGTTAGTTTCGTAGCCGCTATTGTATGCTTGATCTCCAGCAAATTAAATAAACTATCACTTTATTTCAGACGAAAAAAAACCAATCCGAAGATTGGTTTATCTCTGCTTTACAGCAAATGTGGTGGGCGCGGCAGGAGTCGAACCTGCGACCGGAAGTGGTTAGTTTCGTAGCCGCTCTTGTATGCTTGATCTCCAGCAAATTAAATAAACTATCACTTTATTTCAGACGAAAAAAAACCAATCCGAAGATTGGTTTATTTCTGCTTTACAGCAAATGTGGTGGGCGCGGCAGGAGTCGAACCTGCGACCGCCTGGTTCGTAGCCAGGTACTCTATCCAGCTGAGCTACGCGCCCACATTAAACGTTATTTACTATCTTGTTCGAAGATAACACCGATTATTTTTATAAGCGTTGGTATTTGCTTAACAACTCAACATACATCCTAAGGATGACAGTTAAATTTTTTAGGTGCTATATTACAAAAGAAAAAAACCAATCCGAAGATTGGTTTATCTCTGCTTTACAGCAAATGTGGTGGGCGCGGCAGGAGTCGAACCTGCGACCGCCTGGTTCGTAGCCAGGTACTCTATCCAGCTGAGCTACGCGCCCACATTAAACGTTATTTAATATCTCGTTTAAAGATAATATCTATTAATTTTATAAGCGGTGATATTTGCTTATTCCACAATTCAATAAAGAAGAGTGGTGGGCGCGGCAGGAGTCGAACCTGCGACCGCCTGGTTCGTAGCCAGGTACTCTATCCAGCTGAGCTACGCGCCCTCACATGAACTATTTTTTATATCTTAGTCTAAAGATAGCAAATTACTTTGCGTTTATTAATTTTATCAAAGTTACCTTTAATAAAAGTAATGGCGGAGAGCGAGAGATTCGAACTCTCGAACGGATTTAAAGCCGTTACTCCCTTAGCAGGGGAGCTCCTTCGGCCACTCGGACAGCTCTCCATTTTTACTTCTTTACTGTTGAGTTCTAATGCGTATTTAAAAATACACCTTAGATAAGACTCTCTATCAGGCTACTAGCCAGATACTCCCTTAACAGGTGAGTGTCTTCAACCAATCGGTCACATCTCCAGTGGGTGCGAATACTAATGGATCGAGAAAATAAGTCAACAATATTTTCTATTTTTCTGTACTTTTAAATCTGTTTGCCGAGAATTCAATCAACAAGGCTATTTTTCAAGCTCAAAAAGATAATTATCATTAAATTAACGCTAAATAAAATTAACGTGAACCATTAAAAAAGTCGGCAATTGCCGACTTTTTTTAATGAAGGTGGTCAACAAAGCTAAAATTTATTACCTGTTTCTGCTTCGCTACTGTCACTTCCTGTTTTTTCTGCTTGTATACGCATGTAAATTTCTTCACGGTGAACAGATATTTCTTTTGGCGCATTTACACCAATACGGACCTGATTACCCTTTACACCCAAAACAGTGACGGTAACTTCGTCACCAATCATTAACGTTTCACCAACCCTACGAGTTAAAATTAACATCCTAAATATCCTTTATGTTTAAAAGCCAGTCCACTAAAAAATTATAAGCTAGTAATAAATTTAGTTTAATTTTGGTAAAAGTACATAATAAAAATTAAAAACTTTGTAAAAAATAGTTACTTAAGTTCACTAAGACCCAGTTTTACTACTATTTACAAAGATTTTATTACCACGAGTGATAATCACTTATTAACTTTGTACTTATAACCAATATTGGCATTCTAGCAAGCTTATTCAACCAATAAAGTGATTTTTTGCAAATAATTATAACTATTTGTTATTATTAATATTCTAGTTGACGTATGTTAACTACGTATTAACAGCTAAGTAACCTAATTGGCTATTTAAAAGATTTACCCACAAAAAAGGAGCTAAAACGCTCCTTAATGAAATATATTAGCTTAATATAATATTACGATAACTGGTCAGTTAACCATACTTTCGCTGCGTCTAATGCCATTGGTAGATTCTCTGGCTTGCTGCCACCAGCTTGTGCCATATCTGGACGCCCACCTCCTTTACCGCCGACATGCTGAGCTGCGGCATTGACTAAATCACCCGCTTTTACCTGTCCAGTGAGATCTTTCGTTACACCAGCGATTAAACCTACTTTTCCGTCTGATGCTGTGCCTAATAAAATGATACCTGAGCCGATTTTATTTTTAAGTTCATCCATCATGCCGCGCAGCGCTTTAGACTCAACACCGGCTAAATCAGCAATAAGTACTTTTACGCCATTAACATCTATAGCATCACTGATTAAATCAGAACCAGCTTGGGCCGCTACTTGCTGTTTGAGTATTTGAATTTCTTTTTCGAGCTGCTTGCCGCGACTAATTAATTGCTCAACTTTCCCTGGCATACTCGCCACATCAGATTTAACCATTGAGGCAATTAAGCTTAGATTTGAACCTTGTTGCTCAGTAAAAGCAAGTGCACACTCACCCGAAACAGCTTCTATACGACGAACACCTGCAGCTATACCTGATTCTGACACTATTTTAACAAAGCCAATATCGCCAGTACGCTCAACATGAACACCACCACAAAGCTCGGTAGAAAAGCCACCTAAAGTAACAACACGGACTTCATCGTCGTATTTCTCACCAAATAAAGCCATCGCGCCTTTTTCTTTAGCCTCATCTATCTGCATTAAGTTGGTTTCACGAGATAAGTTATTACGTATTTGTTGATTAACTAGACGTTCAACAGTTTGTAACTCTTGCGCGGTAACCCCTTCAAAGTGGGAAAAATCAAAGCGTAACTTTTCAGCATCACATAACGAACCTTTTTGCGTAACATGTTCTCCCAGTACACTGCGTAATGCCGCATGAAGAAGATGAGTAGCGGTATGGTTTTTAACGATAGCTGCACGTCGCTCAGTATTTATTTCAGCTTTTACCAGTCGATTTAAGCCGACATTTACTCGAGCAATGCCTTTATGAGCAAAGGCATTGCCCATTTTGGTGGTATCGAGTACTTCAAAAACACCGTCATCAATATGAAGAATGCCTTGGTCTCCTGCTTGGCCACCCGATTCTGCATAAAAAGGTGTTTTATCCAAAATAACAATGCCCTGCTCGCCTGCTTTTAATTCAGCAACCGACGCTTCATTATTGAATAATTCCACAATCGTTGCGGAGAATTCATTACGGGTATAACCTTTAAACTGTGTGTTGTGATCAGATTTAAGCTGGTCGTTATAGTTAGAACCGAACTGACTTGCTTGCTGAGCACGTTCGCGTTGAAGGCCCATCGCAATATCAAAACCATTGTGATCGACTTTCAATTGACGCTCTCGGGCAATATCTGCAGTTAAATCAGCAGGAAAACCATAGGTGTCATAAAGCTTAAAGGTATCGTCACCTGAAATAGTGTCGCCTTTAAGATTCGCTAAGATATCTTCAAGTAAGAGCATGCCGCGATCTAGGGTACGGCCAAATTGCTCTTCTTCGATACGTAATATTTTTTCAATAACCGCTTGTTGGCTAATAAGCTCAGGATAGGCTTCACCCATTTGCTTGCCTAATGAGACAACTAATTTATGAAAGAAGTGTGCTTTAGCTTCTAATTTATGACCGTGGCGTACGGCACGTCGAATAATACGACGTAATACATAGCCACGACCTTCGTTAGACGGCATAACACCGTCGGCGATTAAGAAGCTACATGAGCGAATATGATCGGCAATAACACGTAAAGATTTATGTTCTAAATCATCACATTGCAATAACTCAGCGGTGTCTTTAATTAAACCTTGAAAAATATCGATTTCATAATTGCTATGCACGCCTTGCATTATCGCTGAAATGCGTTCTAAGCCCATGCCTGTATCAACAGAAGGCTTTGGTAAGTTTTCCATGGTTCCGTCAGCATGACGGTTGTACTGCATGAAAACTAAGTTCCAAATTTCAATAAAACGATCACCATCTTCATCTGGTGAGCCAGGAGGTCCACCAAAAATATTTTCACCGTGATCATAGAATATTTCAGAACAAGGTCCACATGGCCCCGTATCACCCATTGACCAAAAGTTATCTGACTCGTACTTTTTACTGGGTGACTTATCACCAATACGAATGATTTTATCTACCGGAATACCTATTTCGTCACGCCAAAAAGCAAAGGCTTCTTCGTCACTGTCGTAAACAGTCACTAATAGCTTTTCTTTGGGTAAGGCTAATTTGACGGTTAAAAATTCCCAGGCAAAACGTATAGCGTCTTCTTTAAAGTAATCACCAAAACTAAAGTTACCTAACATTTCAAAGAAAGTATGATGGCGCGCGGTATAGCCAACGTTCTCTAAATCGTTATGTTTACCACCAGCACGAACACAACGTTGAGATGAGGTTGCACGGGTATAACTTCGGCTCTCTGCCCCTAAAAAAACGTCCTTAAAAGGAACCATACCGGCATTGGTAAACAATAATGTCGCGTCATTACCTGGAACTAATGAACTACTTGGCACAATTTGATGTTGCTTCGAAGCATAAAAGTCTAAAAAAGTCTGTCGTAATTGTGCACTAGTTTTAATCATGGGAATGTTCACTCTCTGAAAAGTTAATTCTTGAATTTATTCGTTTAATCGCTATGAGTATATTTAATCAGTATCATGATTTCATCAGAAGAGAAACCTCGAGACTGCATAAATCGAATGCGTTTTACTTTATCTTTTTGGTCTTTAATTGTACTTTCTCCAAAGCGTTTATTATACGCAAGCTCGGCTTGAAGATACCAATCAATTTGTTGATTTTTACTCAGTTCAACTATAATAGTATCGCAAACACCTTTTTGTTCCAATTCATTGCTAATATAAAGCCAACCATAACCTTTATTAAGACGGCTACCAAACAAACATTCGGCAAAACGTTGGTCACTCAAATAGTTTTTTTCAATGAGAAATTCAAGCACTGGCGTAATTTCATCTTCACTGTGTTGACGTAATTTGAGTTTTTGCATTAACTCTTCATAAGAATGCTCGCGACGAGAGAGGATACCTACCGAACAATGTAAGATAGCTTTGTTCAATATTCCATTACCTTTAAAGACATTTTATGCATTATTTTACCTTTAAATTAGCAGATAATCATAGTGTTCAATTATTTGAATTTCAGATAAATAATAAGTTTTTACTTTGAGTGAATAATCACGCAGAATAAGTTGCTATAAGTAAGCGTTAAGTTTGTAGATAAACAGCAAAATAAAACAGGGATCTGTATGAAGGTATGTTTTAAGAACCTCAGTCAAATTTTTACCATTTTTTGTATGACATTATTGCTTTCTGCCTGCGGTGGTTCTAATGATAAATCAAAAAATTATGCCATAACTGCTGATGTTTCAACAATTAGTTTTAGCAATGAGATAATTACTGAGTTTAAAGATTCAATAACGGTTAAGGTTACCTTTGCCGGCGATGGTTTATTAGTGGGTTATGCCCCTGACTCTCAACCCGTTGGCTGGCTAGCCTTTAGAACTGAAAACCTCACCGCTAATTCCGCCACTATTCATATTGATTTAACTCAAGCTGACCAAATTAATATTGGTGAATACGTCACAAAATTGCGTTTTTCAACTGGCGAACTCTCGGATAATGGCGCGACCTTAGTTCATCATGACATCAACGTTTCATTACTTATTTGGCAAGCCAATATAGATACTGAGCTGGTCAGTTTTCGTGGCACCTTTGGTGATGTCAGTATTCCTAGCCAAACAATAGCCATTACTAGTGAGAGTAATGACTGGCAGTTAAGCAGTGATATTGATTGGATAACTTTTGACATCTCTTCAGGCTCAGGTGATGCAACCGTCACTATTACCCCCAAGATTACCGGTTTTACTGCCGCGCAGTTATCAAGTGGAAATATTATACTCACCGAAACAACAACCGGCGATACTAAGCTTATTCCCGTAGAAGTCGGTTTAGATAATCAGTATTTATATACCAACCAAGCCAGTTTAGCTTTTACGTCAACCACTAATATCTCAGCACTTGAGCAAACGATAAAAGTGAATACCAACACCAGCGCGGTAATTAATTGGCAAGCAAGTTCCGCCGCAACTTGGTTAACCTTAACAAAACTTGATAATGACTTTCTTAAGGTTGTCGTAGATATTAATGCCATGCCAGCCGCTGCGATAAGTCAAACTGAAATAACCATTAATGCCATTGAAAATGAGGTTGTTATTGGTCAAACTGTGCCGGTATCATTATTTCAAAGTTCTGAGCAAACACAAACCAACGTTATCGCGGACATAACCGCAAATAGCGATACCGTAATAGCAGCACCTAACCTGCCCTACTTTTATCTTGGCTCAGCAAACAACTTACTGGTTTATCAACAATACAGTGGTGAGTTAGTTGCAACAATTGCTGTTGCTCCTGAAAACACTGAACTGGAGCAATTTATTGTTCACCCTGATGGAAGTAAATTACTAGCAAAAGCGCTGGAAACTATTATCAATGAAGACGAAACCACCACTGAAGTTGTTCATCGTTATAATATCAATTTAAACGATTATAGTTTTACTGAAATTGCAGCACCAACCATAGAATTTGAACCAAGCCGTTATGTGAAATTTTCAGGTCGATACTTTATTGTCACCCAAACTCTTGAATACGCTAATGAAGATTTACAGCGTTTATTTTGGGATCGTGAAAATGTATTTTTCACCTCATCCATTGACCAAGCCGCTGAAACAGAGGCTTTGTATGCGCTAGATTCCCCAACAGCAACCTTAAAACGTTATAGCGCGACAATTAATGATTTTAGCCAAGATAAAATCACCACCACCTTAACCCATGAATATAAGCCGGAACTGTTAGCTGAGGGCGATAGTATCTCAAGTTTTGTTGTTAGTAATGATGAAACGGCGCTTTACCTTATTAGCCCGACCAGTGAACACATCAGCTTTGATGGCAGCGTTTTTACTGATCAGGGTTTACTGACCCAAGCAGACGGTGCAACAACCTTGTTCGTTGAAAAATCGAACAACAATCTTGCCCATTATCTTCGTTTTGTTCCCGCTAGCGGCTTTGTAGTTAATGTTTACAACCAAGCATCAGCGCTGACTGCTACCATTGAAACTCAGGGACAACAGCCCAGCAGTATTGATCTTTCAGCAGACGATAAACGCTTGTTAGTTAACGCTACAAATAGCACTCAAATAGAAATAGTGACTTTAGCCCAGTTTGATGTGTCGGCAACTCAGTTATCCTTTAATACCACTTTTGGTAATACCAGCGTTGCCAGCCAAGAAGTAGATATTTCCGGTGTCAGTGATTCATGGCAAGCAACAGCAGATGTTCCCTGGTTAGCTTTTACCCAAACAACAACTGACGAGAGCAAAACGCTTGTTATCTCTATTGATGCAAATGAAATCAGCGGTTGGGGTTTATTTACCGGTATTGTTACTATTACTGACCCAGAGACTGGTATCAATGTACAAATAGTGATTGAGTTAGCGGTTGATGAAATAAGATTATTCAGTGACGCTTCTGCGCTTACCTTTACCTCACAAGCCGACAAATCAACGCTCAGTCATACGGTAGATATTCTTACCAATAAAACCAGTACGGTGACTTGGCAAGCACAAAGTAATGTCGATTGGTTATCTTTAACGGTTGATACCGTTAATAACACTCTAGCGATCACTGCCGATCCGAGCAAAATAGCCACTAACGGTTTATATTATGGTGAAGTCACCCTATCACCAGTCAACAGCACTGAAAGCGTCAATGGTACGATAAGAGTCAGTTTTGAAAAAGGCGATTTTGACACCAGCAGTGTCAGTGAAATTGTTATCCCTGATATTACACCTAATAGCTCAGCTGTGGTATTAGACCCACTTCGCCCTAATATTTATATCGGCCAAGGTGATGTGATAAAAGTGTTTAATATCATTACTGGCGCTGCAATAACAACAATTAATTCACCACTTGCCGGTGTTGATTTAACCAATTTAGTTATTCACCCGGATGGCTCACTCCTGTTAGCTTCGAATAGTGAAAATTACAGCGATGAAAATGGACAGCCACAAACGCGTATTAATCATTATCAAATAAACCTTAGTGATTTCAGTATTAACTTACTGCCAGCTACTGACATAGATCTACAATTTAGACCTAAAACTATCGCGATGATCGCGGGTAAAGCCATCGTTATCAGTCAAGCGTTAGAATATGCAAATTTAGCCTTAGCGGTGCAGTTTTGGGATAGAGAAAACATCTTCAATTCGCCTATCATCTATGACGTACCGGCAAGTAATAATGTCCTTGCCTATAACGCTAATACCTCAGCATTAATGCAATACACTTTAGCGTACAATGCATTTACCCCTGAAAGTGTCCAACAAATTACCAGTAATGAAAATATTAATAACGCTTATAGTGGCGTTTTATCAAATATAGTAACCAGCAGTGATGGTGCAGATATTTATACAGCGAGTACCACTTCAGAGTGGACGACTTTTGATGGTACAAGTTTTGCTGACCAAGGCGTTTTACGAGCGAGTATACGAACCGTTAACGTCGCCATTGACTCGGCTAATAATAGTTATTTTTATCGCTTCGATAGCTCTGGCTTTTTTCTTCTCAGTAAATACGATAAAAACCAACAGGCGCTATTTACCGTCGGTTATACCGCAGGCTCTATTGATAGTTACCTATCGCCTAGCTACCAACGTATCATTCACTATAATGCGTCATCATCAAGCTTAGTACTTGATTATATTCCTGATTAAGCACTAATAGACATTACGCTTACTTGATCCCGTGCTGACACGGGATTTTTATTTACCCTGATCTGTACTTATTTATTTTGCTGTGTACTTCACAAAACACTCAAGGTGAAACGAACAACTCAACAATTCAGCTTTTTTAACCGGTTACTCACCGTTTATAATCGTGCTGCACCTTGTAGGTTGGCTAAGGGCAACATAGAATAAATTCATCAACTTTGTCGATACGGTATTAACAAAGTCATTTAATTGTCTAAAATTTTAATAAAGGTCATTTATGAAGAAGCGCTTATTAGCTCCGCTTGCTATTGCTATCGCATTAGCCGGTTGTCAGTCGAACGACGATAACAAAAATAAAATTGAAGAAAGTCAGCAAAAAACGCAACAAGCTGATCATGTGAATCCATTGTTCAGCGCATTTACTACGCCACACGGTATGCCACCTTTTGATCAAATTAAAAAAAGTGATTACTTACCGGCATTTGAACAAAGCATTAGTGAAAATAAAGCAGAAATTGCCGCCATCGCCAATGCGATGAATGAAGCAACATTTGTAAATACCATTGAAGCTATGGAAAAGTCGGGTGACTTTCTCAACCGAGTCAGCAATGTATTTTACGGTTTAACTGGCTCAATGTCTGACGAAGAAATGCGCAGTATTGCCAAAGCTGTTTCGCCACAACTATCAGCATTAAATGACGACATTAATCTTAATGCGAAATTATTTGCCCGGGTAAAAGCGGTTTATGACAAAAAAGATCAGTTGAACTTGCAAGTAAACCAATTAACCTTACTTGAAAAAACCTACAAAGGTTTTGTCCGTGGTGGTGCTAATTTATCAGACGCTGACAAAGTAAAATTACGCCAATTTAATACGCAATTAAGTCAATTAAGCTTAAAGTTTGGCGAGAATTTATTACACGAAACTAATAGCTTTGAGATGGTAATTGATAACAAGGCAGATTTAGACGGTTTACCTGACGATATAATTGCCGCTGCCGCTGTTACGGCAACCGATAGAGGCCATGACGGTAAATGGGTGTTCACCACACATCGTCCGAGCAAAAATCCTTTCTTAACTTATGCAACTAACCGTAAATTACGTGAAACTTTATATAAAGGTTACACCATGCGCGGTAACAATGACGATGCCTTTGATAACAAGAAAATTGCTGCAGAAACAGCAAGTCTACGTTACCAAAAAGCACAGTTATTAGGTTACAAAACTCACGCCCATTTTGTCCTTGAAAATGCGACGGCTAAAACACCTGAAAACGTTTTTGGTTTATTAAATCAAGTATGGCCAGCCGCTTTAGCAAGAGCAAAAGAAGAGTCAGCCGATATGCAAAAATTGGCTAATTCAAAAGGGGCTAAAATTGAAATAGAAGCTTGGGATTGGTGGTACTACGCAGAGAAAATTCGTAAAGCACGTTACGACATAGATGCGGCAGAAACTAAGCCATATTTCTCGCTTGAAGGGACTTTACAGGGCATATTTTTCACCGCAGAGAAATTATGGGGCGTAACCTTCAAAGAACGCGACGACTTACCTAAATATCATCCAGATGTCCGTACCTTTGAAGTTTTTGACAAAGACGACAGCTATGTGGGTATTTACATGACCGACCATTACGTGCGCGAAAGTAAACGTGGTGGTGCTTGGATGAGCAGCTTCCGTAAACAACACCGTATGTATGGTGAAGACGTTACCCCTATTATCTACAACGTATTGAATTACCCGCGTCCAGTCGGTGATACGCCAACATTATTAACCTTTGACCAAGCATCAACTCTATTCCATGAATTTGGTCATGCTATTCAAGGGCTATTGTCTAACGGCTATTACCGCTCACAAACGGGCACAGCCTTACCACGTGACTATGTTGAATACCCTTCACAAGTTATGGAAAATTGGATGACAGAGCCAGAAGTATTAGCTAACTTTGCTAAACACTATAAAACAGGCGAAGTTATTCCGATGGCGTTAGTTGATAAAATTCAAGCCTCAGGAAAATTCAATCAAGGTTTTGGTACCACTGAGTACCTTGGTGCTGCTTTACTTGATATGAGCTGGCATTCTTTAGAAACAGCAGAGCTGCAAGATGCTGCTGTATTTGAGAAAAAAGTCTTGTCAGAAATTGGCCTGATCAAAGAAATATCCCCTCGTTATAGAACCGGTTACTTTTCTCATATATTCTCTGGCGGTTATTCATCAGGTTATTACGGCTACATTTGGTCAAATATCTATGATGCAGATACTTGGTTAGCGTTCAAAGAAAATGGCATATTCGATGAGAAAACTGCAGATTTATACCGTAAACATATCTTAGAGCCCGGTGGTAGTGAAGACCCAGCAGTAATGTACCGTCGTTTTAGAGGTCAAGACCCTAAAGTTCAACCTTTGCTTGACCGTCGTGGTTTAACAACAACTAAGTAACGTTAACAACGATATTTTTTGTACTTGTTATTAAAGACCCTGTCATGCTGATGCTGAATTAATTTCAGTATCAGCATGACAGTTTCAGTATCGTTTACAGAATAATTTTCAACGTTTATTGGTATTGTTGATAGCTTTCATAATGTAATCATAATAATATTTATTTCTAAATTCTGTACAGCTCACTAAAGTTAACACCTTATTATGAAGTCAAAATCTGCTGTATTACTCATATTGAAAGGCTTTATAAAAATGAGCGTTAGTTTCAATAACTGTAAAATAAAGCTCTCGCTGTTTTTATTTTTTATTCTCCTGCTCCCCTCCTACTTTTCATTGGCTACTGTGCAATCGACTCGGTTTGATCGGCTATCTATTGAAGATGGCCTGCCACAAAGTGACGTTGCTCATATATTACAAGACAAACAAGGTTTCCTATGGGTAGGTACTTCCAACGGGTTAGCGCGTTATGACGGCTATACATTCAAAGTTTTTAAGCATAGTGGTAAAAATCACAACTCACTAACGGGCAACGTGATTCGAACTATCTTTGAAGATAAGAATGCTAACCTATGGATAGGAACAGAAGTTGGACTTAACCATTTTAATCCAAGGACTGAACAGTTTAGTCACTTTCGTCACAATGCTAATAACCCGCAAAGCTTAAGTCATGATGTTGTCAATGCTATTACTCAAGATCGCTCAGGCAACATCTGGGTTGGCACTAGGGGCGGAATTAATCGTTTTGATGCACAAACAGGGCAATTTAGTCATTATAGATATGATGTCAATAATCCAAACAGTTTAAGCCATGATAATGTCTGGGCAATATTAGAGGATAATAACGGCGAAATTTGGGTAGGCACTCAGGCTGGTCTTAGTCGCTTTGATGCAAAAACCAAGCAATTTTCTCATTACCTCTACAACGAGAATGCCCTCAATAGCATAACTGAAGGAACAGTTTGGTCAATAATTACCGATAAACAGAATAATCTTTGGATGATTACTGAAAACGGCTTGAATCGATTTAACCTGCAAACTGAGCAATTTACTCATTACCGCCATGAGGTTAATCATTCTAATAGTTTAAGTGATGGAATAATTTTAACATTAGCGGCTGATAAAAACGGTAATCTTTGGATTGGGACAAGTCTAGGATTGAATAGACTGAACCTTAAGACTGAGATTTTTACCTATTACCGTCATGAAGAGGCCAATATAAACAGCATAGGCTATGGCGGTATTATGGCTATCTTAGAGGACAGAGAAGGTAATATTTGGTCAGGAACTAACAAGGCGGGTCTTAGCCGCTTCAACCCAAAAATAGAACAGTTTGGTCATTACCGTCGAGATATCCTTAACCCCGCGAGCTTAAGTAATAATTGGGTTGCTGCAATCGTTGAAGACCAGCAAGGCAATCTTTGGGTGGGTGTTGATTCAGAAGGTATTAATCGTTTTAATAAAAAAACTCAGCAGTTTGAGCATTATAGTATAAATAAAACTAGCCCAGAAAATGTAAGTAATAACTGGGTTAACGCAGTAACTAAAGATTACCAAGATAATATTTGGTTTAGCTCTAGGAATGCATTAAATAAATTCACCCTCAAAACTGAAGCATTCAGTACTTATCGGCATAGTTTGGATAATTCAGAAAGCTTAGGTATCCAAGCAATAACTGAAGACAGCCAAAATAACCTTTGGGTAGGTACAACTAAGGGCCTTGATTACTTTCTCACTAAGACTGCAGTATTTAAGACGTATCAGCATAGTGAGGTTAATTCAAACAGTTTAAGCCATAACCATATTTTAGCAATAACTGAAGACAGCCAAAAAAATCTTTGGGTGGCTACTGCTGAGGGCCTTAATTATTTTAACCCTAAGACTGAAGTATTTACTCATTATCGTCATGATATGGCTCAACCAAACAGTTTAAGTCATAATTATATTACCTCAATAGCTTTAGATGCAGAAGGTAACCTTTGGGTAGGTACCATGAATGGTTTAAACCTAATGGATATGAAGTCAGGCGAGTTCATATCGTTTAACGAAGAGGATGGGTTACCTGATAGCACCATTTATGCGATAGAAATCGATGACCAAGGTTTTTTATGGCTGAGTACCAATCAAGGCTTATCTCAATTTAACCCAAAATCTCAAACGTTTAAGAACTATGATGTCGGTGATGGCTTACAAAGTAATGAATTTAATGCCGGCGCTTCTTATAAAAGCGACAGTGGCGAGTTGTTTTTTGGTGGTATTAATGGTTTTAATCGGTTTTATCCTGAGAAGCTAATTCAGGATAACAATAAACCTGTGGTCGTCTTCACCGAAATGCTGTTGCTAAATCAATCAGTCGCCATTGATCCCAATAAAAAACACGAAACAAACAAGGTAAAGTCTGATGATGATAGCTTTGTTTTGGACAAAGGCATTCATGCAACATCAGCAATCACTTTAACCCACAAAGAAAATTTAGTGGCGTTTGAGTTTAGTGCTCTACATTTTTCTGCCCCAAAAAAAAATCAATATGCATACAAGCTTGAAGGTTTTGATGACAATTGGATAATGACCAATTATAAAAATCGCCGAGCAACGTACACAAATCTACCTGATGGTGAATATTTACTAAGAGTAAAAGCAAGCAACCCTAATGGTATTTGGAATGAAGAAGGTGTTTCTCTTAAAATAACCGTGCTGCCACCGTTCTGGAACTCTTGGTGGGCATATACTTTATATTTCATCTCATCTTTAATAATATTAGTCTTTTTTGTTAGGGCTCATCAAAAAAAAGCAATTTTTGAACGTGACCTTATTAGACAATTAGAGCATCAAGTGTTCACACAAACGGCTTCAATCAAACAAGAGTCGAAAAAAGTTATTAAAGCAAATGAAGTTAAATCTCAATTTTTAGCGAATATGAGCCATGAAATAAGAACGCCTTTAACCTCTATTATTGGCCAAACTGAAGCGATATTACATGGTGACATTGATAACAGCGCTGATGGCATAAAAGTTATTTATAATAATAGCCTGCACTTATTGAGCTTATTAAATGACACGCTAGATTTAAGCAAAATAGAGGCAAATAAATTTGAATTAGAAGTAACCCCCTTAGATCTCATACAAATATTTGTCGACATTAAAAATATATTTTCAGAACAAGCAAAATCTAAAGGTTTAAATTTTACCATACACCATAGCTTGCCCTCGCCTTTTATGATCAATATTGACGGATTTCGTTTAAAACAAATCCTTATTAATCTTTGTTCAAATGCGATTAAGTTTACTGAAAAAGGGCATGTTGCTATTGAAATACACACGCAACACTATAGTCATATTAACGAACTAACCTTCAAAGTTCGTGATACGGGCATAGGTATCAGTGATGAACAATTAAGAAGAGTGTTTGACGCCTTTACGCAAGCAGATACCAGCATTAGTAGGCGCTTTGGTGGTTCAGGTTTAGGGTTAAATTTATCTGAAAAGTTAGCCGATTTCATGGGTGGAATAATTGACGTTGAAAGTAAGCTAGGTCAAGGCAGTGTTTTTACCTTAATTTTACCTTTCACGCCAACGAGCGAAACAGCTATTGTCAAAGAATTCAAAGTAACAGAAAAGACCTATAGTGGCGTTATATTATTGGCCGAAGACCATGATGATAATCGGCACTTAATGACTCGATTACTAACCGGATTAGGTTTTGAAGTGTATACCGCGACAAATGGCTTCGAAGTTATAGAGTCTTATTTTAAAAACAAACCCGATTTAATATTACTTGATATTCAAATGCCAAAAATGGATGGTATAGAAGCGATAAAAATCCTCAGAGCTAGGTCCTGTGAAATACCGATTATTGCATTAACAGCAAATACCTTAGCCAAAGAGTTAGAACAATATTTAACACTAGGGTTCAATGGATTTCAAGCTAAGCCTTTTGAGCGACAAAATTTTATTAATACCATAGCTAAATATTTTGAAAAACCTATCAATAACAGCCGCGAAGAAAATAGCTCGCTGACAGATAACAGTATTGATATATCTGATTTAGTTGCCAAATTTGAAGTGGGTTTAATTGCCGAACATAAAAACTTCATATTGTTAGACCGAGAGAATGACATCGAAACACTCGCCAAACAAGCACATAGATTAGCCGGAGCCGCACAAATGTTTGGTTATACCAACATAACACGAATCGCCATGAGTTTAGAGTCGAGTATCAAGAGAAAAAATGAAGCCGATATCAAAGCTATCACTAAAGAGCTTATTGCAGCGTTATTAACTGTCATTAACAAAAGTGACCGATAAAGTTTATCTTCATGTTATTTGTTAACTAATTTGGGTCAAACTGGCTGGGTTATCTGCAGCATAACATACGGTTCGTTATGAACGTAAAAACCCCAGTAAGTGCAAATTTACTGGGGTTTTTATTAGCTTAAACTAAAAGAAACACTTACTTCATGTAAGGGTCACTTTCAAAAAAAGCAAAAACGGTATCAAAAGCTGGCTCTTGGTATTGTTTTAAGCCGGTATCACGAAAATCAATATCTATTTGACTTCTTACCAGTGTTTTCTTAACAAAACTACCGGCGATAATTTCTACCTGTAGTTCTTTGATAAGTTGAATACACGCTTCTAATTTAAAGCCGATCGGTCCACCGGAGAATTTACCTTTTAAAGCGCGGCCACGGATAACAACTTTATCAACATGATAGTCTTCCATCAATTTAGCAAAGGTAAATTGGAAGTGTTGTACTGCTTCGGAATCACCTGCATCTACTAAAGATATTTTTTGCACGCGTGTTTGCGGAATATCATACAAACCGTTTTCACGTGACATAATACAAATAATTGCATCATTACCTTTTAATTCAACACCACATATTCTCATAAATCACCCTAATTAAATTCGCGGACGCATTATATACCGAAACAGTGAAGACCGAAACGAATTAATGACATTAGTTGTGTTGGGCTATGGTGTTGCTTTTAATTTAATACCATTTTGCTCAGTAAAGCCTAAATAGTCCTCTAAGGCTTTGGGGTTACCTTTATTTTTCTGGCAAACACTTTTTTGATACTGATAACTAAACATGTCAAACCATTGATCCAATAATTGTCCGTTAACCGGTTCTTTTGCCATCACCAACATTTTTGCCGCAACTTCCGCGGTAGCAAATTGATAGTTTTCTTCGGCAATGCGTATTTGATAACGAGAGGCATTAGCCGCTTCATCAAGTAAGTGCGGATCAAAAGCAGCAATCGGGAAGGAGTTCAAGTAAGGGCTTTTACGAAACATTTTTTTCGCTTCACGCCAGCAACCATCGAGCATAACAAATAATGGTCTTTTTCCTGATGGAATAGCCATTTTATTACAAAAGACCTCACGTTCGGCTTGTGCATACTGCTGTGGAAAAACCACATAAGGTTGCCATTGAGGATCCTTTAATATCGCTAACATTTCCGGATTTGCTTGGGTACGTGACCATAAAAAAGCAAAGGTATCAGGCACAATATCAGCAATTAACTTACCGGTATTACTCGGTTTTAACACTTCGGTGTCATACATTAATAATAAAAAAGCGGCATTGCTGGTAGTTGTTGGTGAGTATGAACAAATACAATGATCTTTAGCGAGGCGGCATAAGTCGCAGCGAATAACCCGTTGCCCACGTGACTTATAAGTCGTAGTGCTTAGGCTCATTCGGTAATGATGAAGTTTATGTACGGCGTGCATTAAATTTGAAATACCTTTGCTTGTTCACATCCCAGTGAGCGCAAAATATCGTTCGTCCTGAACATAAAAAATAGCGGCAAGGAATACCAATGACATTAATTAATCTAAAGGGTATAAGGCCGCTACTCTAGTGATTTTTAGTTTGGTGTGCAATATTTTACATCACCGTTCATTAGATATATGGATTTACTCAAAACCATTTGGGTTCTGTGATTGCCAGCGCCAAGTGTCAGCGATCATGGTATTTAAATCACGACTCGCTTGCCAACCTAATAAACTATTTGCCAAAGCAGCATCAGCGTAAACGGTGCCGATGTCGCCAGCACGACGTGGTACAACTTTATAAGCGATGTCTTGACCGCTAATTTCTTTAAAGGTGTTTACTATTTCTAATACCGAGGTACCATTACCGGTACCGATATTAATGGCTTTACAGCCTTGTATTTTCGTTAAACTCTCTAATGCTTTAACATGACCAATAGCTAAATCAACCACGTGAATGTAGTCACGAACACCCGTACCATCGGGGGTATCATAATCATCACCGAACACTTGTAATTGTGGTAAGCGTCCCACGGCTACTTGGGCAACGTAAGGTAATAAATTATTAGGAATACCATTAGGGTTTTCGCCAATAGTGCCTGATTCATGTGCGCCAATCGGATTAAAGTAACGCAGACAAGCAATTGACCATTCACTATCACTTTTTGCTAAATCAAACAGCACATGTTCGACCATTAACTTAGTTTGACCATAAGGGTTAGTCGCTGAAGTTGGCATTGTTTCATCTAGTGGAGATGGGTTGTTTTCACCGTAGACAGTTGCTGAAGAACTGAAAACTAAATTTTTAACGCCATGCTTAGCCATCACTTGTAATAGTGTCACCGAGCCTGAAACATTGTTTTGATAATAAGTCAGTGGAATTTCGTTTGATTCACCGACAGCTTTTAAGCCAGCAAAATGTACCACAGCTTTAATATTATGGTGTTTAAAAACAGCATCGAGGGCTGCTTCATCGCAAATATCAGCTTTAATGAAGGTTACTGTTTTGCCAGTAATCGCTTTAACGCGATCTAGAACTAAGGTAGATGAATTTGATAAGTTATCAACGATGACAATATCCTTATCTAATTTAAGTAACTCTACCACGGTATGACTACCGATATATCCTGTGCCACCGGTGATTAATAAACTCATTTTTAGTCCTTTTTTAAATAGATCCTAGATCTTGAAGCCGTCATGTTGATACTGAAATTCATTCAGGATGGCGATGGGGAAGTGATAACTTCTTTCATCACTATGCTATGTCTTATATTCTGACACTGTCGCGATAAACTTACTAAGGATTTTTGAATAATTTGTTATAGCTACTGTATCTGCTCGACTGTTAACCTTAGTCTCAATAGCTAAAATCATCAGACTAAACCCCGATTAAAATATTATAAGTAATTTAATACCACCCAAATAAATATGATAATCGTTATGCTTTACTATCAAACGATATAAAATATAGACAATACTCCGCCACTATTTTATCGGTTTAGACGAATTAAAATTATCCTTCTGCCAGCTCTCGCGCACAAAGAAACGCTTTTATTTCATCACGAGAACCCAAAATATGCTGTTTTAACAAAGCAACTGACTTTTCAACGTTACCTGCTTTACATAAAGCGAGTAATTCATTGTGTTCAGATTCTGCTTTTGAAATACCGCCTGCCCACAATAAATGCATGCGAATATAACGGTCTGCATTTTTATTTAAGGTATTTACTAAGTCTTGTGTTTGTGGGCGATTTGCCCCTGAGTATAAGCAGTTATGGTAATCAGAGTTTAATTCGCTCCAAGTATTGGCGGCATTCTCTTTACCAAGCGCCTTATCTAGTTTCCCAAGAAGTTCTGTCGCTTCGTCAAGTTTTTCAACCGTAAGGCGAGGAACTGAAGACGCCAATAAGTCAGCCTCCAACATAGCGCGCAGTTCAAATAATTCATCAACTTGGCTGGCATTAAGCTCGGTAGCTGTAGCGCCTTTATGCGGTTCAAAAGCAACTAAACCTTCGGCTTCTAGTTGTAGTAACGCTTCACGTACCGGAATTCGACTAACATTTAATTCTTCTGCTAATGCCGCTTGGCGTAAAGGTTGTCCTGCTTGAATTTCGCCACTGAGGATCTTCTCTCTAAGGGTTTCAACAACTAACTGAGTTCGGGTTTTATAAACTATGGTCATAAAGTGCTTCTCTTACAAGTGTGCTGACATTATAAGGGTTTATCAGCTAAAAAAAAGCGGCTAATAAATATTAGCAGCTTATTCTTGTTATCAATGAAAGTTATAACTTTGAACTTACCCACTTAATAACTCAATGAACATATTTTAATAGCAAAAGGCTTATTGAAAGCGTTTATTAGCGTAACGCCCATCATAGATTGCGCTTATTTGATTAGAGCTAAGGTGGTCAGGCTTGATTGCCCCCAAAGTTTTAGCTCCTATTGGCACTTTATTGACGACCACACTAAAACTTATCACCGTTCACCAGGTTTTCTCAAGAGACTTAAAATAGTTAATAATAGCTAAATCGCGATACTTTAAAAAAGTATGCGGGCGCTGTTAATTATGCTCTTTATGTTCTATTAATAAGTTTTTCAACTCATTTATGGTCGCTAGATCTGAAGATGGCGTAAATTGCTGAGGCTGACTAGCACTATATAAGACAGGATTGTCAGGCGAATATAATTGCAACAGCCATAACCCTTTTTGCCCTTTCTTAAAGTTTATTGTCGTACTTATTAAGCCATCCCCTTCATGGCCAATAACGATGAGTAAAAAATCATCACTAACAGAGCCATCTAAAAAATCATCAACCTTAATAATCCCAGCGATAAGGTTTTTTCCTGTTTTTTGAGTCATTAAACGAGTAGTTCCAATGAACTCACCAATAACAGCAAGTTTTGACTGTTCAATAAGCTCTTCAGGACTTAGCTTTATCCAAGAAGCAAAGGCGAACGAAGGACTTAGCCAAATAACAACTAGCAAAATTATTATGCTGTTAATTTTCATAATGAATCCTTATTGGCAGTATTAAGTTAATTTGAGAAAGTAAAAATTAAAAACGTACTAACAATTAACTTTTAGTACGTTTTATCAATTAACTACAACAAAAGGGGATCAATATTTTCGTTATTTCCTGACCTTTCGGCGAGTTGAAATCATAGTCCAAAAAGCACCAAGTAAAATCAACACTAATGTAGCAGGCTCAGATACTTTTACACTATCACAAAGGTAAAGCGAACAAGCTGCATCAATATCTCCCGCGCTTAATCCTGAGAAAAGACCTCTCGAGCTAATTGTCGGATCCATGATATTACCACTAAAACCCGACTGAGTATGACCTATACCAATTGAGTGACCAATTTCATGTACCGCAATTCTGGTGATATCAAAAGCAGCGCTACCTAAACTGTCACCAATTTCCCAAGAAAACCCTTCATCATTCATGTGTAAATCTCCTGCAATAATCGCAGGGTTTCTATCATCGGGATAAAAGGCATGAGCTAAAACCCTTGAACCAAAATTAGAATTGTCACCATGCACTTTATTAACAAAAGAAATATCAATCGAATTATTTTCACCCGAAAACAAAGTTTCAGTAAAAGTTAAGTTGTTATTAGTTGCATTAGACCATGCATCAAAAGCGACCAAGAAAGCAGAGTGAATATTACCGGCTAAAAGGCTATTATCTGTGGTCATAGTACCAAAATAATATTTAACATCAACGGCTCCTTGACCTGGACCATCCCATCCATTACCGACAAGTATAATGTTTGCATTAACAGTGTTGGTAAAAGTTAACATTACGCATAAGTTAACTATCATTAATATTTTTCTAATTTTAAATCGACTGATAAAATTCAATGATAAATTCATTTTTTATTCGTTTTATTAATAATAAACTAACAAGAGCTAGGGCATTATTTACAGGTTTTTGGTTACCTACTATTATATAGACTTGTATCTGTTATTAGTATGTTCCTAGAGATAAAAGTCTAAATTTAACATCTTAAACCAATGAAATTAACTTTAATTACTTCGATGCAAAATAGACTTCACCATTAGCTAACCACTTGGGTAACTATCGCTATTCTTAATGAACTTAAATAGATAAAACCGAACATTGTACTGTGCCTGTACTGTTATAAATCGCTTGTTGAGTATCAATAATATTAGCGTCTTTCGGTGCGAGTATTAATGCTTGTTTAATAGTTTGTTTTGCCAATTTGTTACAGCCTATCGCATTTAATGCATAAGCATAATTATTGAGGTAAGCCGACTCTTGTGTCGCTAATTCATAGCCTTGTCGATACCAAAAGTTTGCTAGATTTAGATCATGGTTTAAAAAATAATTATCTAATAAAAAATAGGGTAGCCAATAATCTGGCCATCGTTTGGTTGCATGGGTAAGCGCAGTTATGCCTGCTGAAGTTTTTCCCACTGAAATTGAATCTTGAGCAGCACGTGTGTAAATAAAGGGTTTCAAATATTGACTGGTTTTAGTCGGCGGGAGCGCAGCTAAAAACCAATACTTCCCCCCTAGCCCATGTTCTTTCAAAAACACTAAACTCAGCAACTCTATTAGCCATTTCCCCCGAATGCATGGTAATGAGTTGTTTTTTTAAATCATAACCGGTAACCACGGCATAATGCCACATCGGATACCAGGGTACTGAGACATTTTGCAACACAACGACAGGAATATCTTGGCTAACTAACGACAACAATTGAGTTAAATTGCCTTCTTGTGCATAGGCAACAAAGCCAGCTTGCCGGGCAGCAGCAACCATCTCAATTTGAAAGCTACCTTTTAATTTTGGAATAAACAATTCTGCCGCTAAGCTTTGTTGATCTTTTTCCACCCCGTAATAATTGAATATTTCTGATAGGGTTGCAGGGCCACAAAAATAATCTTTTTTGGGGAAAAATGGCACGTTGTTAATTTGATGTTTAACAGCAATATTAGGTGGCGAAGCTAAGAGTGCTTTACTTTGTGGTGGCGCAGCGCAGCCATTGACCAAAAACAAAAAGCTGGCCAATAGGCCAGCTTTAAAAAAGGTATAATTTAACACTAGTAATTTAATTTATCGGTCTAATGAATGAATACACATCAGTTACGCCCATTACATCCAAAACGGCTAAAACCACTAGCACAGTAACAATAGTGCCAACAATACCACTAGCAGCAGGCATATCGTTTAATGTTGAGTTAAAAGTATTGAGTTCTTGTTGAGTCATATTAGCTACCCGTGTTCGAGCATCGGCTAAATCGACCCCTAAAGAAACTAATTTTTGCTGCACTTCTGCGCCATCAAGTAAGGTTAAAACCTGTTGAGTGTTATACAAACCTTGCTGGTGCTGAATAACATTGCTTGATGGGACCACTGCACCAAAAGCATTCGATATGCTAAACAGCATAGTAAATATTGCACAGGATACCATTGATATTTTTTTCATATTATTTCTCTCTAAATGATTAATAGTGATACTTGTAAAATTAAATAATACTGCTTAAGACTAACCGCTGATTGTTTGAGGCATTCACCAACCTTTGATGCATCAGTGATATGACTCTAGTACAGATAATTGAAAGCCCTAACAATATTAGCCTAAATCTTAACGTTCAATAAGGTTAATCTGTTGTGCTAGGCTTAAATTTAAATAAAACAATAAGTTTGATTCAACACAAAGTAATTGTCTTAGCATTTTATATAATACTATAAACCAGCTAACACACTCTTTTTATGAATCAACAATTTATCGTCTTCTTAAAAGCATTACTCGGCAGTTGCAAAGACTTATTGCCGATAATTTTAGTGATCGCTTTTTTTCAATTTGCTGTCCTCCAACAACCAATGCCAAATATTGGTGACATTTTAGTGGGCTTGGCATTGGTTGTGCTCGGCCTAACTTTCTTTATTTATGGTCTAGAGATGGGGCTATTTCCCATTGGCGAATCCATGGCACAAGCTTTTGCAAAAAAAGGCAGCGTAAGTTGGCTACTCACCTTCGCTTTTTGTTTGGGTTTTGGCACCACAGTTGCCGAGCCTTCATTAATTGCTGTAGCCAAGGAGGCCGCAAGTGTCGCTGCCTCTGGTGGCATTATTAATGATACTTTAGCCGCGCAACTTTCCTATGCTAATGGACTACGCTTTACCGTAGCTTTTGCTGTGGGTCTAGCAATCGTGGTCGGTGTATTACGTATTATCCGTGGCTGGCCAATTCAATACTTAATTTTAGGAGGCTATGTGCTTGTAGTGCTGATGACCATGATCGCCCCAAGTTGGATAATCGGCATTGCTTACGACTCTGGTGGTGTGACTACCTCAACCATTACCGTTCCCTTAGTCACCGCGTTGGGTGTTGGTTTAGCTTCGGCAATAAAAGGTAGAAACCCGATGACCGATGGTTTCGGCCTAATCGCTCTGGCTTCATTAACGCCGATGATTTTTGTGATGATTTATGGCATGGTGATCAGTTAATGGCATTACTTATTGAGTTGTTAACTACCTTAAAGAATACTGTTATTGATGTACTACCAATACTGTCAATTATTTTAGGTTTCCAGCTATTAGTTATTCGTAAACCTATTCCGCATGTTAAACAAGTTGGCTTTGGTTTTATTTATGTATTGATCGGTTTAGCCTTATTTTTACTTGGCCTAGAAAAAGCCTTATTTCCTTTAGGGAAAATGATGGCAACACAATTAACAGCGCCAGAATTCATTCATGCTGGCGAACAGGTATTAACCCGCATTCATTGGTCAGATTACCTTTGGGTTTATATTTTTGCTGCTGCAATAGGTTTTAGTACCACGATTGCCGAGCCTTCACTGATCGCTGTAGCCATAAAAGCTGAAGAAGTTTCTGGTGGTGCCATAAAAGCGAATAGTTTACGAATATCTGTGGCGATCGGGGTTGCTATTGGCATTGCCCTTGGCAGTTACCGCATTGTGGTTGGTCATCCCATTCATTACTATATTATCTCTGGTTATGTCGTTGTCGTTATTCAAACCTTTTTTTGCCCTAAGTTAATTGTACCACTCGCTTATGACTCTGGCGGTGTAACCACGTCAACTGTCACAGTACCTTTAGTAGCTGCTTTAGGCTTAGGTTTAGCCAGTACAATTCCTGGGCGTAGCCCACTGATTGACGGTTTTGGTTTAATCGCTTTTGCCAGTTTATTTCCTATTATTGCTGTTATGGCTTATGCACAGCTAACCCAAGCAAAAACACATCAAATTGAACGCCAAGGTGAAAAAAGAAAACGCATTAACATTAATAAACGTAGTTTAAGACAAAATAAACAAGAGCCGTTAAAAAGCTCGAAACACGACAAAAGAAACAGGTGATCATATGCAATTCAAACTAATTGTCGCATTTGTTGACGACGGTGTAACAGACGAAGTCATGAAAGGCGCTAGAATGGCTGGAGCCACTGGCGCAACGATAATAAATAATGCCAGAGGTGAAGGTATTAAACGCCAACGAACCTTTTTTGGTATGCAACTTGAGACGCAAAGAGACGTATTACTTTTTGTTGTTGAAGAACATTTATCAAGAAAAATTTTAGAACGGATCAGTAAAATTGCTGGCTTTGACCAAGATCCTGGCAAAGGTATCGCGATTCAATTAAATGTTGAAGATGCCGTTGGCGTAGCTCATCAAGTAGAGCGCTTAAAAGGTAAAGTTGAGGAAGAGCTATGATCCATAAATTAGTACAAGTTAAAGATGCAATGACCACTGATAACTATCAATTTGCTGATGGCATGATGACTGTCGCTGAAGGTATTAAATTAGCAAAAGAATATAACGTTAATGCATTAATTATTAATAAGCGTCATCCACAAGATGAATACGGCTTAGTGATGCTTGCTGATATAGCAAAAGAAGTATTAGCAAAAGACCGCTCCCCTGAACGGGTAAACTTATATGAAATAATGGCAAAACCTATCTTGAGTGTTGACCCAAATATGGACGTAAGATATTGCGCTCGGTTATTTGAACGCTTTAGTATTCATTTAGCACCCGTTGTTGCAGACAATGAAATTATTGGCATGGTTGATTACATCAATATGGTTTTTAGCCAAGTAGAGTAACGCCCCTGCAAGAAAGTCTAAAGTGATGCTTTAGACTTTCTATTAATTAAACTTTGTTATTTTTAGCAAAGTTTCTTGGCGTTTTAAAAGAAAAATAAGCGGTAATAAAGAACACCCCCATAACAATTAATGTCCCCATGTCGCCTTGATATGGTGTGAGGATGTTAAAATAAAACAAAGCATTTTCTAATAAACCAACACCGATACCGATAATAAATAAAATATAGCCATTAGACCGCCCTTTTGCTCCGATGAGTTTAGCCAACAAGTAGCCCAGTACAGGGATAAAAGACCAAATTAAAAAGACCACGATTGAAAATACAAACGCTGACAAGGCAAGACTTTGCTGTGACAGAACATTGACTACCGAGTAAAATTTAACCAAAGAATAGCCAATATATAAATACAAAAATAACATCTGGGTTTCCCTAAAATAAAGATAACGCAACCATAGTAACAAGCAGATTAAAAATTAACTTATGCTAGAACAAAAAAAGGCCACTTAACTAAAAATAGTTAAGTGGCCCTTTTTTAGAGATTGCCTATGCATCATTACCATTAGCTCAATTAGCCGTTAATTCCGCGGATGAATTACTTTAACAAGCCAGTTATTACCGCTGATAGTTGATTATATAAAGCATTTCTCATTGACGTTTTCCGCCATAACACACCAATTTCTCGATAATAATCTTGGTCTAATGGTGCAATGGTAAGCCCTTCATTTTCCCCAACATTTTTCTTTACCGCCATTTCTGGCAAAAAAGTAAAGCCTTGATGAAAAGCGGTCATCTGCACCAATGTTGACAGGCTTGACGCTGAGAAAGAATGAATACGGGATTTATCAGCAAGTTTACAAGCCGACAAGGCATGTTCAGTGAGGCAATGCTCTGATGACAATAAAAAGATACTCTGTTCAGGTAAATGTTTATAGCTGGCCGTTTGTTGAAATGTCTTCACCAGGGCTTTATTACCCGCCATGAAAAATCGGTCTTTCCCCACTAATCGACAGTGAAAATTATTTACCGCTATCGGCAAAGCTAAGATCAACAGATCAATCTCACCATTATTGAGCATATTCATTAGGTTTGCAGTGGTATCTTCGCGTAAAAACAAGACTAACTCGGGTAATTCTTTTTGACAGCCCCGCACAAAATCGGTTAATAAGAAAGGCGCAATCGTTGGAATACAACCAATACGCACTGTGCCGGCATGCTCGCTACCTTGTTGTTTTGCAAAGCTCACTAATTCGTTAGCCGACACTAATAGTTGTCGAGCTTTCTCAACAACTTCAACACCTTGGGTGGTAAATAAAAAAGACTTGTTGTCTCGTTCAATTAATTGACAATTTAGTTGCTCTTCTAATTTTAAAATAGCACTGCTTAACGTTGACTGACTTACAAAGCATGCACTGGCAGCTCGATGAAAATTTTGTTCTTGGTAAAGCGCAATTAAATAGCGCAAATGCTTAAGGTTAGGTAAAAACATAGGGCAACATCCAAAAAATAATGACGATTAATTTATCACATAACAATTAAATAAAACGATTAGGATGTTACAAATACTGAAATAATGCCTAGCATCAATCCGAGGTATTAAATTATTTTTGGCATCATCTTAAAATTGATGAACCGAGTGTGAAATCAATCAATACTAATTCAATTCATCGATTTCTTTAATTTATTCTTAAGATACGGTAAAGTTAGAGGATTAATTTACACCATCATATAGGAAGCAATATGTCACAAGCATCAGCACGTCATTTATTAGTAGATACAGAAGAGCAATGTTTAACGCTTAAAGCACAAATCGAAGATGGAGCAGATTTTGCGGTTGTAGCGCAGGAGCACTCAAACTGTCCTTCAAAAATGCAAGGTGGAGATTTAGGATCATTTGGCCGTGGTCAGATGGTGCCAGAATTTGATGAAGTGGTTTTCACTGCTGACTTAAACACGGTTCAAGGACCAGTAAAAACGCAATTTGGTTATCATTTGTTAGAAGTTACCGCTCGCTCTTAAGACCCAGCCTGCTTAAAAATCGATAAAGGCAGGCTATCAATGACAAAGCTTATAGTATTGATACTTCTTTATCGATTTCAAATTATTTATCTGTAATCCCAATTAGGCGCTATTGGTTAAGCTTATCATTATTATCTGCTAAACCTGCTGCTGTAGTGGTTACCTTTATAATACTACCCCACCAATAGTCAACATTTTCACAGTCGTTGAAATCTGGATATCGAATAACCGAAAGCAACCACCGGTTATCTTTCTTGCTAAGGTTACAAAAGAGTATCCTAGATACATTAGTCTTTTTTTATCCACTTATTTAATTTTTTAAAGCGAAACGCTAAAAGAATAAAAGTAATAAATAAATAAATACTCGGTTCAATAATTTCAGACTTTACCGACCAATAAAAATGTATCCCAATAAGAACAGCAGCTAAATATACCCAGTTATGAAGTTTTTGCCAATTCTTAGCCATTTTTTTTCTTAATAGAGAAATTGACGTTATCGCGAGCGTTAACAAAATTAATAACCCCGCCATACCAATAGTAATATAAGGGCGTTCTAATATTTCACTCAAAAATAGTGACCAATCAAACTGCACTTCAAATACCAAAAAATTAGTTAAATGTAGGAAAGCATAAGTAAAGCTATATAAGCCTACTAATCGGCGAACTTTTAATAATATTGATATTTTAAAGCGCTTACTCAAAGGCGTTATCATTAAACTTAACAGCAATAAATTAAATGCACCAATACCGGTAAAATGAATAATGGCTTCAACTGGGTCAGCGCCTAGTTGATCAGTAAAAGCCAGATAATAAGCATTGGCTAGCGGCAAAAAAGCCGCGAGGTGGACAAAAATTTTAAACAAAATAACTTTATACTTCATAGCGATGATACGACTCAAGTTATTACTACAGACTAGCGGGGTAATACCCCCCTGCTCGCGACTTTACTCTGTCGCCATTTTTAAAAGTTTTTCCGTAAATCAAGGTTTTTATATAAACCTGCGACTTGTTCACCGTAGCCATTAAAAGGCAAAGTATCGATACGGTTGCGAGCAAACAATCCTCCAGAAGTAAGTCTTCGCTCACTGGCTTGACTCCATCTTGGATGGTCAACTTCAGGGTTAACATTGGCATAAAAGCCATATTCGTTCGGTGCTAAAATATTCCATGTTGACGCCGGTGGATGTTCAACGAACTTTATTGCAACAATCGATTTAATACTTTTAAAACCATACTTCCACGGCACCACTAGACGTATTGGCGCGCCATTTTGTGCTGGTAATGTTTTACCATAGAGACCAACGCTCATTAGGGTAAGTGGGTTCATCGCCTCATCAATACGTAAACCTTCCACATAAGGATAATCAATACCGCCACCCATTCGCCTACTTGCTTGTCCTGGCATTTGTGCTGGGTCGTGCAAGGTTTCAAAAGCAATATATTTAGCCCGAGAATTCGGCTGTGCCTTTTTTAATAGTTTTGATAACTCAAAGCCAACCCATGGAATAACCATTGACCAAGCTTCTACACACCGCAGTCGATAAATTCGCTCTTCAAGGGCAAAACTTTTCGTTAAATCATCTAAATCTAAAGTATAAGGCTTGTCACATTCACCACTTATCGTGAGCTGCCAAGGTTTTATATTAAAGTTTTGTGCATTGTTAACGGGATCGCTTTTACCTATACCAAATTCATAAAAATTATTATGGCTGGTCACTTTAGCTTCAGGGGTCAGCACTTCAGTATTATTAGTACCGTCAGCCGTAAACGTTAAGGGGTAACGTTGAAAGGTTTTTTCTGGTGCTGATGAAAAGAAGTCTAAACCTTGAGCATTTGTAGTGTTTGCTATAGTTGAAGATAATAAAGTACCCGCACCGAAAAAACCCATTTGCTTAATGAGCTGTCTACGCTTTAAGTAAACACTTTCGTCGGTAACTTGATGTTCTTTTAGTACAGATTTTTCAGGAGATTGAATTAACATATGGCTACTTCTCGGGTTATTGATCAGCTAACGATAAACCAATAGACCCGAAAAATAGAGAAATACTTCATTATTTATAAAATAATATTACTGATTTATAAATTAACGGGCAAATTGGTGTAAGTAATCAACCACAGCTGACGATTCATATAACCAAGTAACCTTTTTGTTTTCGTCGGTAATTTTTAAACAAGGTACAGTACGCTTACCACCCTCTTTGATTAACTCTTCACGATAATTTTCATTTTGGTTAATATTACGTAACTCGATATTTAAACCATCACGTTTTATAGAACGACGAACTTTCACACAAAAAGGACAAGCGGGTAATTGATATAAGCTCAAATGTTGTGTACTTGTATCTATTTCAGCTTGTAATTCAGCTGTTCTTTTCGGACCGCTCGGTGAAAAAACGAAATTTAACAATAAGATAATACGACCAATAATCCAGCGAACAATAAACATAAATCAACTTCTCTTTATTTAAAAAAACAAAACACCAGACTGTCTAAAAACAGCCACTCTACTTTTGCGCGAGTTTAACATAACTACTTTGTTAGCACTGCTTCATTTCGCAAAAATAGCTTATCTACCACATCATATCATCAGGAATTTGATAGTCAGCATAGGGATCATCGGCTTCAATAGATTCACTTTCAACTTTGTCATTTTGTACTAAAATAACGCTAGCATCTAAAGTCGCAACTTTTGCTGCTGTTTCAGCCGTCACTAAATAACTCTGTTCAGTTAACCCACAAACCGCTAATCGACCGTTAACTAAAGCTCTATGGGTAACAGCGTTAACAAATAGCTTTTTAATTTTATTGTTAAAGGTGTAGTTATATTCAGTTTCACCGGCAACATTTTTTATTTGATGATGTTCGAGTATTTGTTGAATACGTAGCATTTTTTCTTTGTTGGCGAGCTGTTGCTTTTTCTCTTCATTAAGCGCGGTATCTTTTGCTAACTTTTCTTTTTGAGCTTTCGCTAAGTCTTGTTTGACTTGCTCTTGTAAACTCTCATCTTTTGATACACCACTGCGTTTTTGTTTGTTTGATTTACGCTGGCTTGTATTTGCTTGTCGTGCTTTTTGCTTAGTCGTTAAGCCTGCTTTTAATAGCTGATCTTGTAAAGATGCCATACAAACTCCTTAATTAGGTTTATCAGTAATAATTGTTGCTATTCTATCGGGAAAAATAGCAATAAAAAAGTAGCTCGGCTTTTCTTTATGCGTAAACCGATAATAATCTTCCATCATTAAATATTAACTTTATAAATAATAAGGTAATCTAGCACGTCTAAATATCCTAAACACTCCACATTATGAATAGAATTAAACATATATTAATTGGTTTCTTACTGATCTTATTTTTAGTTATTACAAGTTTAGGTACTTGGATTTACAGCCAAATTGATAGCGCATTACCGGTACTTGAAGGAAAGCGAACATTACTTGGCTTGAGTGATACTGCCATTGTTGAGCGCGATAGTCAGGGTATTGTCACCATAAAGGCGAAGAAGCGTAACGATGTTGCAGTTGCTACAGGGTTTATACATGCCCAAGAGCGATTTTTTCAGATGGACCTACTGCGCCGTAATTCAGCTGGCGAACTGGCCAGCTTATTCGGCGAAAAAGCCTTACCACATGATAAAGAGATCCGCCGTCATCGTTTTCGTGAGCGCGCCCGAGTCATAGTGTCACAACTCCCTGAAAAAGATTTAGCTTTACTAAAAGCCTATACCCGTGGTGTCAACCAAGGCATAAATAATTTAAGCTCACCTCCTTTTGAATACCTTTTACTTCAACAAGCCCCCGTTTCGTGGCAGGAAGAAGATACGATATTAACCGTGTTAAGCATGTACATGGACTTACAATATGCGGCAGGCGACCGTGAAAGAACCTTAGGCAATATAAAAAACACCTTAGGTGAAGATGTCTTTAACTTTCTTAATCCTAAAGGCAGCATCTGGGATGCAGCCATCGATGGTAGTCAGTATCCATCAAGTAAAATGCCAACACGTGCATGGCCTTCGGCATCCTCTGAACAAGATAATCTGGCCGCTAATACGGTGCAAAACTTAGTAACGAACTTACCTGAAAAAAGGTATCAAGGTGAAGAGTTTCCTGGTTCAAACAACTGGGCGGTATCGGGGAAAATAAGTAAAACAGGCAGTGCCATTGTTGCTAACGATATGCATTTAGGAATACGCGTACCAAACACTTGGTTTCGGGCGACCTTTGAATATCAAAGTAATAACAATAAAGCCATCAAAGTAACAGGGCTAACCCTCCCGGGAACACCTAACATCATTACGGGTAGTAACGGTAATATTGCATGGGGGTTTACTAATAGTTACGGCGATTGGAGCGATGTTATTATTCTTGATACCAATGCAGATAACAGCCAGTACTTAACACCAGCAGGCTATCAAGACTTTACCGAACATAAACATGTTATTGCGGTAAAAGGTCAAGATGCACAAGAGATCATAGTTAAAGAAACAATTTGGGGGCCAGTTATCGGGGCGAACAACAGCGAACAATTATTAGCTTATCGCTGGGTTGCTCATGATGTACAAGCCGTAAATTTACACCAAACTGAACTCGAATTAGCGACTAGCGTTGATGAAGCATTTGACATTGCTAACCAGGCAGGTATTCCAGCACAGAATCTAGTTGTTGGAGATAAAGCAGGAAATATTGGCTGGACAATAATGGGGCCTATTCCAAAAAAATCCTCTTCGTTTGGCGAAACGCCTACACATTGGGCCGATGGTATCAATCATTGGCAGGGATATTTAAAAGCAGATCAGTATCCTAAAATTAAAAATCCGCAAAATAATCGCTTATGGACCGCAAATGCTCGTGTGGTTGGCGGTAAGATGTTAGAAAAAATAGGCAACGGCGGTTACGCACTTGGCGCGAGAGCACAACAAATCAAAGAGGGCTTACTTGGCAAAGAGCTCTTTTCAGAACAAGACTTACTCGATATTGCGCTAGACGACCGTGCCATTTTTTTAAAGCGCTGGCAGAAATTCTTAATCGATAAAATACTAACACCAGACATGATTATCAATCACCCTAGTTGGCAAGCTGTGAAAGAAATCATCAACACTGATAATTTGTGTGCATGCACAGACTCAGTTGCTTATCGCCTTGTTAACAATTTTCGCTTGAATGTACGCAATGATGTTTTTAGTCTACTCAACGAAAACTTAACTCACTTAGATAATGGCTACTCTTTTCACACCATTCGCCACCAAGTAGAAACACCGCTTTGGCAAATGATCAATCAACAACCAACCAACTTTTTATGGTTGCCCGAAGATAACTGGCAAAAAGTTTTCGAACAAGCACTCACCACTACCTTAACCGATATGACGCAAAAGCAACCATTGGCCAAAGCGACGTGGGGACAACAAAATACCAGTAAAATACAACACCCACTCAGTAATGCTATACCCTTTATTGGTCGTTGGTTAGATATGTTGCCGATACCACTCGCCGGCGATAGCTATATGCCTCGTGTACAAGGGAAATCTTTTGGCGCCTCTCAACGTATGGTGGTTTCACCAGGTCACGAAGCCTCGGGAATATTGCATATGCCAACCAGCCAGTCTGGCCATCCATGGAGCCCATACTACGGTTTAGGTCATGATGATTGGGTACAAGGAAAACCCTCACCTTTCTTACCAGGTAAAACGAAATATACCCTGACATTACTGAGCTATTAAGCTAAGTGTTCAACCTTAAAATCAATATTTATAATATAAAAAGAGGAAAAGTATGACTATTCTAATTTGGTGTTTTTTTGCTGCCACCCTATTACCCTATTTAGCCAAAGTTCCTGTCGCGATAGCGATGAATAAACTCAATGGTTATGACAATAACCACCCGCGTGCGCAACAAGCAAAACTAACCGGTTTTGGAGCAAGAGCGCTAGCAGCCCATCAAAATGCTTTTGAATCTCTGATAATTTTTGTCCCCGCAGTGTTACTGGCGATGGTGACAAATACAGCTACCGACAGCGTAGCATTATTAGCAATCACCCATGTAATCGCTCGAATAGCTTATAACTTGTTATATTTATTCAATATTGGACTGCTGCGTTCAATTGTCTGGGGCGTAGCAACTGTCTCCTCTTTTGCCATTATTTGGCAATGTATCCCACAAAGCTAAACATCTATTGCTAATATAGATTTTTTTAATACAAGCCTTTAGCAATAAAGGCTTGAACAATTTCTTCCCCCTCGCTACAGTAATGCCATATATCCTTGTTATATGTTTTAGTCGCCTTGCTGACTTTCCTTTACTAAAACATCAGGATTCTTTCTTTTTAACCATTTTCTGAAATATTAAAATATAGGGTGGAAGTACTGTGAGTGAAGATTTAGATCTCAATAAAATTCGTGAAAAAATAACCAAACTTGACCAGCAATTATTAGAATTATTTGCTCAACGCCGCTCTCTCACTCTCAGTGTTGCAAAAAGTAAGGCGCATCAAATACGACCCGTTCGCGATCAACAACGCGAGCAAGAATTGTTAATACGGTTAATTAACCAAGGTAAAGTGCTCGGTTTAGACGCTCACTATGTCACCAGTGTTTATCAAACAATTATTGAAGATTCAGTCTTAAACCAACAAGCCTACTTACAAACATTGGCCAACCCCAATATCCAAGTGCCTACAGTTAGTGTCGCTTTTCTAGGTAATAAAGGTTCTTATAGTTATTTAGCCAGTCATCGATATTTTTCACGCCGAGCAGCAAAAATCAACGAATATGGTTGCCAAAGTTTCAAAGAAATTATGCAGCAAGTCGAATCTGGCCATGTAGATTACGGTATGCTGCCAATTGAAAATACCAGTTCAGGGAGTATTAACGAAGTTTATGACGCCCTGCAACACACTAATTTATCCATTGTTGGTGAGATAACTCAGCCTATTGAGCATTGCTTATTAACCGCAGTAAATACCCAACTCAGCAAAATAAAAACCATTTACGCGCACGGACAACCCTTTACTCAATGCAGTAATTTTCTTGATAAACAAAAAAATATTCGCATCGAATATTGTGACAGTACCGCGGATGCCATGGCCCAAGCTTATGAATTGCAAGACCCAACAGTCGCGGTTATTGGCAGTGAAGAAGGCGGACACCTCTATAAACTTCATGCTTTAGAAAAGTCGATTGCTAACCAAGCAGAAAACCACAGCCGCTTTATTCTAGTCGCCCGTAAGCCTATTGATGTTGCTGAACAAATTCCTGCTAAAACGGCTTTGATTTTGGCAACAGGACAAAAAGCAGGTGCCTTAGTGGACTGTCTTATTATTTTAAAAGCAAAAGGTATCAACATGTGCAAACTTGAATCTAGACCTATTCAAGGGCGTCCATGGGAAGAAATGTTTTATATTGATGTTGAAGCAAATTTGAAGAGTGCCGTACTGCAAGAGGCGATTAATGAAATAACCTCAATTACCAACTTTATTAAAATATTAGGTTGTTATCCTATTGAACATATTAGCCCAACCAGTGTACCGAGTAGCGCGATAAACGCTTAGCCGTTGTTACTTAACTTTTAAGTTAATGGCTTTGATAAAGTCTCTACATAAACAAAACTCACCTTACGCGACCTGATGAAAAATAAAGGTCGGTAAGGTTTCAGTTTAAGCCTTATTCAACAACGTTTTAAGAGCTACACGATAACATCGAACAACCCGCTTTATTTCTTGCCCACTCAGGACGTTTCTCACTGTAATGATGAAACTCAACTTGTTCATCATAAGGTTTTTCCAGAACCTTTTGTAATTCATGTAATTGACTAAAATCACCTTGCTCTGCCAGCTCAATTGCTTGTTGTGCTAAATAATTACGCAAAACATATTTAGGGTTAACGTTATTCATCGCCGTTTTTCTTTGCGCTGCTGTTTTCTCGTCGTGCTGAATGCGATTAGCATAGCTTTCTAGCCAAGAAGAAAAACGTGCTTGATGCTCTGACGTTAACTGCTCGTCTAGATAGAAACAATCGGCAAAATGATTGACGTTATTTGCTTTAACTTTTTCGTCATAACTAAAGTCAGCCAATAAACGATAGAAAATAGTCATGTCTGTTTCTATATCACCCAACAAAGTTTCTAGTGCTAAAAACAATTCAGTATCCGCTTTATGGTTTATATCTTCAGCCGAAATACCCAGTTTATTCGACATCATTTCATGCCACTGTTGTTGATATGTTTTACTGTAATTATTTAAGACAACTTCTAGTGGTGCAGATTCTTCAATCAATGGATAGATAGCATTTGCTAACTGGAATAAGTTCCATTGTGAAATTTCACCCTGTTTACCAAAACTATAACGCTTACCTTGAGCATCCGTGGTATTAGGTGTCCAAGACAAATCAAAATTATCAATCCAACCATAAGGGCCATAATCAATTGTCTCACCGATTAAGGACATATTGTCGGTATTCATCACGCCATGAACAAAACCTACTCGCATCCAATGCACCATCAATCGACAAGTGCGTTGAGCAATTTCATCAAACCAAGCTAAGTAACGTCGCACCGAGTCATTTTCATGGTCATTTAATAAATGCGGAAAATCTCGTTTAATTGAATAATCAACGAGTTGCTTTAACAACGCCTTGTCTTTACGATAAGCCGGCAGCTCAATACTACCAAAACGCATAAATGACGAAGACACTCGACAGACCACAGCGCCTAATTCAGCTTTCGCATTGCCGTTATAAAACATATCTCGAACAACACTATCACCCGTTAACGATAAGCTCAGTGCTCGGGTTGTAGGAATACCTAAATGAAACATAGCTTCTGAACATAAGAACTCTCGTACCGATGAGCGTAATACCGCTAAGCCGTCAGCAGTTCGTGAAAAGGGGGTTGGCCCTGCGCCTTTTAACTGGAGAACTTTATGGCCATGTAAAGGGGTATTGACTTCGGCTAAGTTAATAGCGCGGCCATCACCTAATTGCCCTGCCCAATGACCAAATTGGTGTCCGCCATAACACATCGCATAAGGAGCGAATCCTTCAGGCACGACGTTTCCTGTGAACAACTGTAAAAACTCATCACTTTTAAGCTGCTCTTCACTTAGCCCTAATATCGAGGCAACATCACGACTACTGGTAACCAACTGTGGATTTGACGTTCTTTTAGGCGTTACCCAAGAAAAAGCAGCGGCATGAACTTGGTGCGGAAAAATAGACTCTTCTAAATCTTCAGGTAACTGTGAAGAAAAGCTATTTTCAATATTGAAATCTAAGTAAGACAAAATAAGCGACTGATTGGAAAATAGAATTGAAAGGGAATTATTGACTGTCAGTTTCTATATTGCAATCTTCATTTCAAACAAAAAAGCTGATTTGGGCTATACCCTAGTCAGCTTTGAATTAATTATTTATATATTCACTGATAAATATTATTAAAAAATAATATATACTCATCTAATAGTTAGCTCTGACTATTGCAACGCTATGGTCAGTGCGTCTTTAAAAGTAGTATGACAAGATTGACAACCCATTATTAATTTTTGATATTCAGCGACAATAACAACCATATTTTGATCCTCGGCAGCTTGCTTTATTTTGATGGCGCCACCGTGAACAACTTCGTCAAAACCTTTAAAGGTAGCGACTTTTGCTGCTAAGGCTTTCATCAACTTTTTCCGTTGCGACATTGCCGGTTTTGGGTGATTAATAATCCCCTCTGCTGCACTTTCAACTAGGCTAAAGTCTTCTAAAATAATACCTTGTGTGATCATCTTGGTTTCAGATAACAATCCCTGCATGACTTGTTTAAACGTTACTATAGTGTTTTTTTCGATATCTTGTTGCTGTTGCTGTGCATTAACTGAAACGCCAACGAACAAAGCTATCACAGCACTTGTTATAATCATTATTTTTTGTATTTTATACATGGTCACTCTTATTTTATCACTAAGGATAAATGATTAAATTAGGGTTAATAAAGCTATTAGGGATTAATAATCGCACAAGGAAGCCATAATTACGCTTAAAATATTATAGCCCTTTAGCTTATTTCACTTTACCGGTAAAATAGCGGCAATTTTTAGCGCCCTATTAGGCTTTATCTTGCAAACATTAGCCCAGCTCAACTCAGGTAAGTATTCAGATATCACTCATTTAACACTAAGTGAAAATTTAACTGAATTTCCTCAGCAAATTTTTTCATTAGCCAGCTCACTTGAAGTATTAGATTTATCTGGTAACCAATTAAGCGCTTTACCTATTGAATTTTCTTCATTACAAAAGCTAAGAATATTATTTTTGACCAATAATAACTTTAATAACATTCCCGCGGTATTGGCGGCTTGTCCACAGTTAGAAATGATCAGTTTTAAAGGTAATCAATTAAGTCAAATAGATGAAAACGTACTGCCAATCACAACACGTTGGTTGATATTAACCGATAATAAAATTACAGCATTACCTCATTCAATGGGTAAATTAACCCGTTTACAAAAATTTGCCTTGGCCGGAAATCAATTACAGCAACTGCCCGACAGTATGAAAAACTGTAAAAACTTAGCGTTAATACGCCTTTCAGCTAATCAATTAACAATGCTTCCCGATTGGCTCTTCCAATTACCCAGCTTGGCGTGGCTGGCGTTTTCGGGTAATAAATTAGCCAATAATATTCAACCCGTCACTGATCAGATGCCAAGTATTTCACCACAAGACTTTCAACTAAAACAAAAATTAGGTGAAGGCGCATCAGGGGTAATTTATCAAGCAGCATGGTTAACGAAACCTACCACCATTGATTCCGACGATGATATAGCGGTAAAACTCTTTAAAGGTGAAATAACCAGTGATGGCTACCCTATTGATGAACTAAATAATTGCTTGCAAGCCGGTGAACATAAAAACTTAATCAAAGTGATAGCTAAAATCATGTCGAAAGAGCAACTTGCTTTAATCATGGAGTTAATTCCAGCTCGCTTTTATAACTTAGGTTTACCACCATCATTAATAACCTGTACTCGAGATACATTTGCTATTGGTGCAACATTAACAATAAGCGAGGTAATAAGAATAGTACTGAGCATGGCTGATGCATTGCGTCACTTGCATGAAAACAAGGTCAGCCATGGTGACATCTATGCTCACAATACTATGGTCGATGAACACGCAAATATGCTGTTTGGTGACTTTGGTGCTGCTTCTAATTTAAAGGTTTTGCCTGAAACACAACAAATAGCAATGCAAGCAATAGAAGTGAGAGCTTTTGGTTGTTTATTAGATGATTTATTGCCTTTGTCTTATCAATTAGAAAGCACTGCGCAATATCAAGCTCTGGAGATAATAAAAGAGTCTTGTATGCAAGCTGATACGTTTAAAAGACCAACCTTTATCGCTATTGTTGAGCAATTAAAAGTACACGTTTAACCTGATTTTTTTAATTAATATTATTAAGCGCACGGCCGGTAAGAGCAAAGGACACATATAATCTTTTGTTTATTCACTCGAATAACTGGCTTTAAGAGCTCTATTTTAACGCCAGTGTATTCACAGAAAACCGATTTTTTTATAAACCAGCACTAAAAAAATTCAATCGCATTTGCTTGCCCAGCCCCTTTAACCTAAAATATCGGCAAGATAATTTTTCCTTCAAATAATAAGGTTTTCCATGGCACAACCATTACCAGATAAATTTATCATGTCGATGAACCGCGTATCAAAAGTGGTTCCACCTAAAAGAACGATACTTAAAGATATTAGTCTCTCATTTTTCCCTGGCGTTAAAATTGGTGTTTTAGGTTTAAACGGTTCAGGTAAATCAACGCTGCTTCGTATTATGGCAGGTGTCGATAAAGATTTTGAAGGCGAAGCAACGTCTTTAGCCGGTACAAAAATTGGTTACTTACCGCAAGAGCCTCAACTTGACGAAAGCCAAACAGTGCGTGAAGCTGTTGAAGAAGGGGTTTCGACAGTTAAAAATGCTATGGCTCGTTTAGACCAAGTCTATAACGAATATGCCGAAGAAGGCGCAGATTTTGATGCCTTAGCCAAAGAACAAGGTGATTTAGAAGATATTATTAATGCGCAAGATGGTCATAATCTTGATAACGTTTTAGAACGTGCGGCTGATGCTTTACGCTTACCTGAATGGGATCAAAAAATTGCGGTACTCAGTGGTGGTGAACGACGTCGTGTCGCGCTTTGTCGTTTATTGCTCGAAAAACCAGACATGTTATTGCTTGATGAACCAACTAACCATTTAGATGCTGAATCTGTTGCTTGGTTAGAGCGCTTCTTACACGATTACCCAGGCACTGTGGTAGCAATTACCCATGATAGATACTTCCTTGATAATGTCGCGGGTTGGATTTTAGAACTTGATAGAGGACATGGTATTCCTTATGAAGGCAACTATTCTTCATGGTTAGAACAAAAAGATGCGCGTCTTGCACAAGAAAGTAAAGGTGAAAGTGCACTACAAAAAACCATTAAGCAAGAACTTGAATGGGTGCGTTCAAATCCGAAAGCTCGTCAATCAAAAAGTAAAGCCCGTATGGCACGCTTTGAAGAACTTAATAGTCAAGATCATCAAAAACGTAATGAGACCAACGAACTTTACATTCCACCTGGACCTCGTTTAGGTGATAAAGTTTTAGATGTTAATAACTTAACAAAATCTTTTGGTGACAGAGTCCTGATTGATGACTTAAGTTTTAGTGTGCCAAAAGGCGCTATCGTGGGTATTATTGGGCCAAACGGTGCGGGTAAGTCAACATTGTTTAAAATAATGTCGGGTGCTGAAAAACCAGACTCAGGAAATGTAGAGCTAGGAGATACAGTTAAACTTGCCAGTGTTGATCAGTTTCGTGATGACATGGACAATAGTAAAACCGTCTACCAAGAAATATCTCAAGGCCATGAGATATTACAAATTGGTAATTTTGAAATTCCAAGCCGTGCTTATGTCAGCCGTTTTAACTTTAAAGGTAACGATCAACAAAAGATCATCGGTGAGTTGTCAGGTGGTGAACGTAACCGAGTTCATTTAGCTAAGCTGGTACAAACCGGTGGTAACGTATTACTGCTTGATGAACCAACCAACGATCTTGATGTTGAAACCTTACGTGCGCTTGAAGAAGCGTTATTAGAGTTCCCCGGCTGTGCTATGGTTATTTCCCATGACCGTTGGTTCCTTGACCGTATCGCAACTCACATTTTAGATTACCGTGATGAAGGTAAAATTAACTTCTATGAAGGTAACTTTACTGACTATGAAGCTTGGTTAAAGAAAACATTGGGTCCTGCAGCTACTGAGCCGCATAGAATTAGATACAAAAAAATTGGCTAACTTAATACTTAGCAGTAAGCTATTAAATAATTACTATTAGTTATTAAATAGTTATCGGCACTTTATTTCTTTGAATCTATAAAAATTCATCTGAATAAAGTGCCTTTTTGCTAAAAGGGAGCTATGCTGAAAGTACCAATTCATTATTTGAACTTTAGCAATGGAAAATAGACGTCAATTCACTCGAATTTTGTTTTCAATCAATGCGATATTAGAGGTTGAACAGCAGAATTATCCGGTTACTATCCACGACATTTCACTTAATGGCGCCTTAGTTACTATGCCTAATGCTGAAAGCTCATTAAAGGGTAAATTGGGCTTATTACATTTTGACTTAGTGAATGGCGAATCAATCGTTGAAATGCATATTGCTGTCGTGCATGAAGTCAGTGATAAAGTAGGTTTACAATGTGAAATAGGCTTACAGTGCAATGCCATCGATATTGACAGTGTTACTCATTTAAGACGTTTAGTTGAATTAAATTTGGGTGATGAAAGCCAGCTTCATAAAGAACTATCACAATTATCACGCTTAGCTTAAGGCGATAAAATCACCTTGTTTTTATAAAGGAACATTATGAATCACTTAGTTATTTCATTTATTACCAAAGACCGCCCAGGTTTAGTCGAAACGTTATCGAAAGTCATTAAACAACACCAAGGTAACTGGCAAACCAGTAGTTTACATCATTTATCAGGCTGCTTTGCGGGTGTACTCGAAATAGCGGTAGAGCAAGCGCAATGTGAAGCGCTAACCACTGCGATTAAGGCACTAGACGGTTTTAAAATAATTATCGAAAAAACCACACCTGCCCAAACAAGCAATGAGTCTACGGTTGTTTTAGAGCTAACAGCAAACGATCGAGAAGGAATTGTAGAAGAGATATCAGCGGTTATTCACCATCAAGGGGGTAACATGATAAAGCTTGTCAGCGTGCAAGATAATGCACCACATACTGGCCAGCCACTATTTAAAGCGAAGATTACCTTAGCCGTTAATAACGAACAAACACCAAGCTTAATAAATGCCTTAGAGAATCTTGCTGACGATTTAATGGTTGATATTTCTCGTTAGTTTGCTAAATATTTACTTAATCTGCGCGGTTTTATTAGCCCACTTATCAATGCTTCTTTGGGCTTGATATTACCGTGACATTTATTCATTAACTTGCTTACCCCTGATATAAAAACCTAGCAAACAAGATAATGCCCTTCAGTCAACTCCAGTAAAATCACTTTAAACTGATGCCGGTTAAACTAAATAGCCTGAGTATTAAGCCAAGACAGCCTTCAAGTCGACAAAAACTTGCCATAACCGTTAAACATTTACGAGTGAAATAGTAAAAAAAACCTGACATCAGTCAGGCCTTTTCAAAGATGAGCTGGTATTTTTATTAAAGCGTAATACCTAGTTTCTTCAATTCTTTTTGAACAACTGAGTTCGGTAATGGAATGTAGCCATCTTTTTCAACAATTTTTTGACCCGATTGAGAAAGTACCATAGTTAAGAATTCAGCATCCATTGGCGCTAATGGTTTGTTTGGGTGCTTATTTACATAAACGTATAGGAAACGAGATAGTGGGTATTTTTTCGAGATAGCATTCGCCATATTAGCTTCAACATAGTTGTCACCTTTCTTAGATAAAGCTAAAGCACGAACACCTGATGTTTTATAACCGATACCAGAATATCCAATACCGTTTAATGAAGATGATACGGATTGAACGACAGAAGCTGAGCCAGGTTGTTCATTAACCGTGTTTTTAAAATCACCTTTGCAAAGCGCTTTCTTTTTAAAGTAACCGTAAGTACCCGACACTGAGTTACGACCATAAAGTTGAATATCTTTTCCTTCCCAGTCACCTGTTAAACCTAAATCACCCCAACGGTCTGCATCTTTATTAGCACCACATTTGCGATTATTTGAGAAAATAGCATCGACTTGGTCAATACGTAATCCTTTAATAGGGTTATCTTTATGCACAAATACCGCTAATGCATCAATAGCAACACGAACAGCCATTGGCTTGTAGCCATAACGTTTTTCAAATGCTTCTATTTCACGTGACTTCATCTTACGGCTCATTGGGCCTAAGTTTGAAGTGGCTTCTGTTAATGCTGGTGGTGCAGTAGATGACCCGGCCGCTTGAATTTGTATATTCACATTTGGGTAGGTGCGTTTGAACTCTTCAGCCCAAAATGTCATCATATTTGCTAAGGTATCTGAACCCACTGAAGATAAGTTACCTGAAATACCACTGACTTTTTTATATTCAGGTAAATCTTTATCCATTGCTAATGATGAGAAACTCACCAAGCTTGCTAAACCTATAACGCCTAAAGCACGTTTAAAACCCATGTTATTCTCCACTGAGAGTGTTGTCCCAATTAAATTATTATTAATTTGTTTGGGGCTAATTAATTTGTGAACACTATATAAAGCTTATGTGACAATTATATTTAAGGTTTATGACACTTATATTACAGTGCTGCATATATAGGTATATAAACGATATTAATTGAATTTTTTCTCACTCACTGATAGATGAAAACTAATAGTTACGTGCTAGCTACAGTTTTATAACAATTAGCTTTACTAAGGCATGCTGTGAAGCGCGAAATAAAAAATCAAATCAGAGTGCTCATCATTAGAGCGAAAAAGGTTAAAGCACCCATTCAGATATAATATGAAAACAATGATTATGTTGCTAATGAAAATACAGCGAATGTAGAACCAGTTTTTCCATCAGTAAAGCGCAGAGATATTGATGAGAACCGGCTTAAGCTTAAGTTACAGTTAACTTTGGTGGATAGGGGTTTAGCGAATAAAGCGCTACGAGCACTTTATTCGCTAATGAAAACAGACTCTGTAATAAAATTATTTTTTATTTAATGCTTCAAAGTAAATAATAAATTCACTGCCCTTGCCCCACTGGCTTTCAATGGCTAACTCGGCACTATGATGATGTAAAACATGCTTAACAATTGATAAGCCTAACCCTGAACCACCGGTATCACGAGAACGTGACTTGTCTACTCTAAAGAACCGCTCGGTGATCCGGTTAACATGCTCCGGACGAATACCTGGACCATTATCTTTAACGGAAAATTTAGCCTTGTTACCACTTCGTTGCCATACAATGTGCACAGAACCATGCGCAGGCGTATAAGCAATCGCATTCGATATTAAGTTAACACAAGCACTTTTCAATTCAGTATCTATGCCCTCAATCCATAAATCATCGCTAAGATCAGCGGTAATTTTATGCTGTTTCTCTTGATTAAGCCAAGTGGCATCGTCGACCAATGTTTTAATCAGTTTAGGCATATCAACCAGTTGTTTATTTTCTTCCTCGGCGTGATTTTCTACTCGAGATAAAACCAATAACTGCTCTACTAAACGGTCCATCCGTGATACTTGAGTTTCGATAGTAGTAAAAGCTTTTTGCCAATGAGGCTCGAGCGCATGCTCAGTGGTCAGTATCATTTCGACATAACCACGCACCACCGTCAGCGGTGTTTTGAGTTCATGAGAAACATTGGCAACAAAGTCACGCCGCATTTCTTCTAATCTTTTAATTTTACTGACGTCTCGGGCAAGAAAGAGTACTTGGTCACTTCCATAAGCCATTAAACGTAGTTCTAACTGTAACTCGCTGTTAATAGGTGAAATGATATGACAAGGCTGTTCAAAATTACCTAACTCTAGATACTTAGAGAACTCAGGAAAACGAATAAGGTTATCAATGCGTTGACCAACATCACTAGGCCAACGAATGCCTAAAATACGTTGAGCTTTTTTATTGCCCCACAAAATAGTCAGTTCATCGGACAAGACCAAAGCAGCATCAGGTAATGCTTCAGCACCATCCCTGAATTTTCTAATTCTCTCGTTTAGTTGTTTTTGTTTGTGACGGTGCTGCCTGATCTGTCGATACAAGCCATCATATATTTTTCCCCAAATACCTTCAGATTGCGGAGGAGAAAGTGACTTACTGCGCCACAGCCATTTAATCAATTTAAGTAAGTGATGATAGTGCCAACATAAAATAACCAGCGTACTGATACAGAGCACTAAGAGAGTTTGGCCAATTAAAAAACCAAAGCACGCGCTTATCGACAATATAGTCAATAAACGCGTGATAATACTTTTTACGGATAAACGAAAATACATAGTGAGTCGTTTTTACCTATAAATAATAATAAAATGCATACTTATATATTACACACTCGTTTTAAGCTTTCCAGAGAATCGGTAGCCAGAGCCTCGAACGGTTTGAATAAAATCTTCATGCCCTTCGCCAGTAATTGCTTTACGTAATCGTCTAATATGAACATCTACCGTGCGGTCTTCTACATAAACATTGGTACCCCAAACATTATCAAGTAATTGTTCACGGCTATAAACACGCTCGGTATGGGTCATAAAAAAGTGTAATAAACGAAACTCTGTCGGCCCTAGTTCAAGTGATCTGTCGTTAATTGAAACACGATGGGCAATGGGATCAAGTTTCATACCATGAAATTCAATGGCTTCTTCAAGCGCCGTAGGGGAAACTCTGCGAATAACGGCTTTGATACGTGCGATAAGTTCTTTTGGTGAAAAGGGTTTGGTGACATAATCATCAACGCCGGCATCAAAACCTTTAACTTTGTCATCTTCATCGGCACGAGCAGTTAACATTATAATAGGAATAGAGCGCGTATATTCATTCTGTTTTAATGACTTAGCCAGTTTAACACCTGTACCTCCTGGCAACATCCAATCGAGTAAAATCAAATCAGGATACGGCTCAACAATCTTTGCTTTAGCCTGTTCGTAGTCTTCTGCTTCAATAGCATTAAAGCCATTTTGCTCTAATACAAAAGTAATCATTTCCCTGATCGGCGCTTCATCTTCAACAACCAATATTTGTCTATTCATGTAAACTTCCCGTTGTCTAACTACACTTTACTTGTTGACCATTGTGATAACTATTTATGACATTTATATTACACACAACAAGTTTAATTCATTTATCTTCATGCAAAAAGCTAGTTATAAAAAAAGCGACCAAAAAGTCGCTTTTTATCATCACTATATAGCGATTAACTAAAACTTGTATTCTATACCCGCCGCCAAGTAATCTTGATCAGCTTCATTATCTATATCAAAACTCGTGTAAAAAGCGAAAAGTTTAGTACTTTTAGCTAATGCGTAATCAGCGCCAACTGTCATACCTGAACGGTGATCACCGCCATCATAATTAGCCGTTTGTACTTGTCCTTTAACCGTAATCTTATCAAAACCGTATTTTGCTGAAAATAAGAAACCTTCGACATCACTGCCATCAGAAACTTTTTCTTGTCTGTGAACAATAGCACCTAACGTAAAACCAGCGAGCTTACCCTGGACAGTTAAACGGGCCGCATCATAACCTTTTACTTCTGAATCTACCGCGATAGCAGCATAAATTTTAGATTTTTTAAGCGCTTTATCGCCATAAAAAAGAGCCATTGAGGTGCCATCTTGTCCATCTAAAGCATCTTCTGCAATATAAGTAACACCCAATTGAAAACCGTTAACCTTAGGTGATTTATAAGTAACCGTGTCACTCATGCGGTTCTCACCTTTCCAAAGCTGCTTAATATCGCCGTTTAAATCACTGAATAAATCTACCTTGCCTTGTGACTGCTTTAATACCGTATCGTTAATCCCTAACAATACTTCACCAAAGTTGCCTTTTAAACCTATGTATTGATTACGGTCAGTAATGCTATTACCCTTGTCACTGTCGCCATCAAGGTCCACTTGAAACTCTGCTTTAAAAATAACTTCAAGGCCATTACCTAAATCTTGACCACCTTTAAAACCAATACGTGAAGCGTTACTTTTAATTTCAGAGTAAGAGCCAGTGCCGTCGTCTGATGATTGAACGGTAACATTGGCTTTACCATAAATATCAACATCACCAGCAGATGCTGATACAGAAAGAGTTGATAATAATGCCGCAGCAAGAATGCTATAAGAAAGTTTCATATGTATACCTTATCGATGTCAAAATTATTTATGTTAAGAACGATTAAAATTAACTGATTATTTGCCGCATATTCTGCCTAATTTATATGACACTTTTGTGACAGTATGAATCTTTTTTTAAAAGTTTATGACAATTTTATAAATTTATCTTAATTTTACTAAGAAATACTTCGTATTAGCTACTGCAATTTAAAAGATAAACGTTATTACCTTTGCAAAGAGATAAAAACACCTTATATTGAATAAAAATCATTCATATAGCAGAAAATACTTTTAACCTACCGTAAAATGTCTAAAATCAATGTAGGTATCATAATAAAGAAGATGAAATGAAGGTAACAAGCATATCTCGAAAACTATTGACCCGGGTACTCTCGGTTTATTTTGTTTTAACCTTTATTGTCACCTGCGTGCAAATCGGTGCTGAGTACATTAATACTAAGAGCCATATCAACAGTGAACTGCTGACCTTAGAAAAAACATTTAGCAGCAGTTTAACACGTGCTGTTTGGGAGCTAAACACTCAGCAAGCTGTCGATATTGCAGTAGGATTAGTCGCGATACCTATAATCAAAGGGATTGTTGTCACCGATGAGAATGGCCAAATCATTGCTCAACTAGGTGAGTTTTCCGAAGATGAACTGTTTAATCAACCAGAAAAATTAACCTTGAATAGCGAATCTACCGCCATTAATTCTTTTTCAGAAGGATTATTCGGTCATTCATTTCAACTTATCTTTGAGTTTTCTGGTCGAACAACTAAAGTGGGTACCGTCGTTCTTATATCAAGTAATGAGGTTATTTTCGATCGTATTGAAGTGGGTATATATTTCTTAATCGGTAATGCGATGGTAAAAACAGCCGCGTTAGTTATTTTATTTTCACTCGCCTTTTCCAGTTTATTAACTAATCCGCTCAATGACCTCACCGAACAAATTAATCATTTTGATATAGACGATCCCGAAGCATCAAAACTTCACACCATGAATTATGAGAATAACGAACTCAACATTTTACAAAGCGCCTATAACAATCTGCTCGATGAACTGGTGCAATATCAAAATCGACTGAGTACCGCAAAGCAAGAAATATTAATGGCGAATCATAAACTCGACGATCAAAATTTAATACTAGAACAAGAAGTCGCTAAAAAAACATCGTCGCTGAGTACCACAATGCTTGAAATGAATAAGCAACAGCACGAGCTTATTGAGCAACAAAAACAATTAAAAGCCGAAAATATTCGGCGCAGTCAAACAGAACAAACCTTAACAAACACCAATCAAGAATTAAAAAACTCGATTCAAGAACTCAAAAAGGCGCAAGAGCGTTTACTTGATGCAGAAAAAATGGCAATTTTAGGCAAGTTATCGGCTGAGATATCCCATGAAATTAACACCCCCATTGGTGTCAGTATTACTTCAACCAGTTATTTATCAGATTTATTAAATTCGTTAAAAGATGATATCGAAAACCAAAAGTTAACTAAACGCTCTTTAGATGACTTTACAAAAAGTGCTGACCAAAGTTTATATTTGTTATTTAACAATCTAAATCGTGCCTCTGACTTAATCACTAGCTACAAGCAAGTCGCGGTTGATCAAACCAGCAATAAAACGCGCCAGATTAATGTTGCACAATACCTACATGAAATTATTCAGTCATTACAGCCTAAATTAAAAAAAACCAAACATACGATTAATGTAGATTGTGCTGATAATATTGATATTTATTGCCATGCGGGGGCAATTTCGCAAATATTTACCAACCTGATCATCAATTCTATTATCCATGGCTTTGATGGTATAGACAGTGGCACTATTACCATAGGTGCAAAACTTAAAGGTGAACGCTTACATCTGCATTACCAAGACAACGGCGTTGGTGTTCCTCAAAAAAAATTACCGCAAATTTTTGACCCTTTTTATACCACCAAAAGTGGTACTGGGGGCACAGGCTTAGGCACTCATATTATTAATGAATTAGTTACCGACACATTAAATGGCACAATAGTCGCACATTCTGAGGCTGGACATGGTCTTAGCTATGATATTGAATTTAATGATATGCGCTAAAGTAATTTTCATTTCACTATCTTAACTTTAAGGCTCTGCAAGTGAGTGCTAATAGCTGATATTTAAGTTACTATATTGCTCTTTTAAAATTTATCAGCCGGTGCACTTAGTGTTCCAGCGGCGCAGGAAACTTCTATGTGGTTCAAAAACCTATACTTTTTCACATTTACTCGCCCTTTTGCATTATCAGAAGATCAATTAGAAAAACACTTAGCTGAACATTTATTCACCCCTTGTGGGTCAACAGAGCAATCCCATTTTGGTTGGGTAAACGCTTTGGGTAAACATGGCCATTCAACGGTTCACTCAGCTAACGGCAACCTGTTAATTTGCGCAAGAAAAGAAGAAAAAATTCTTCCTGCTCCTGTTGTAAAAGACATGATTGAAGCAAAAATTGCTCAACTTGAAGTTGAACAAGCGCGCAGTGCAACTAAAAAAGAAAGAGAGCAGTTTAAAGAAGACATTATTTTTGAACTACTACCACGGGCATTTTCTCGTGTCACCGATACCCATGCTTACATCAATGCTGAGCATAACCTTATTGTGGTAAATTCTGGTAGTCGCGGTAAAGCTGAAGATTTATTAGCTTTGTTGCGAAAAGTTATTGGTACTTTACCGGTAACCAGTGTTTCTCCAGAAAAAGCGCCCGATGAATTAATGACCGACTGGTTAAACGAGAAAAGTATTGGCGACAACTTTACCTTAGGTATGGAAGCAGAGTTTCATGCCTTAGGTGATGATGGCGCGGTCGTTCGCGTTAAAAATCAAGACCTAGATAGCGATGAAATTAAAACGCATTTAGATGCTGATAAATACGTAGTGAAATTAGCTCTTGAATGGGATGAGGCGATGTCGTTTATTCTTTGTGACGATTTAGCCATTAAACGTTTAAAGTTTTTTGATGTCTTACAAGAGCAAAATGACGATATAGATGGTGATGACGTTATCGCAAAACTTGATGCCGACTTTGCCTTAATGGCTGGAGAGATTAATCGTTTGATTAATGACTTACTCGCCGAATTCAATGTTAAAGCAACAGATTACTTAGAGAGTTAATACGCTTTAGCTGACTAACGTCTTTGGATATGAAAGCAGCTAAATTTAGCTGCTTTCATATTTCCGCATTAACCGAGTTAATAATACCGGTTAAATAATACCAGTTAAAATAAGTCGACTACTTCAAACGAATAGAGTTGATGATATCGGTCGTTGAAATACCTTCTTCAAAGTTAAGCACTTTAACCGTGCCACCATTGGCCATCACTTCTTTACCACCAGCAATATCTTCAACCTTATAATCACCACCTTTAACTAAAATATCAGGGAGAATATTACTGATAATACGTTGCGGGGTGTCTTCAGAGAAACTCACCACCCAATCAACAGCACCTAATCCAGCTAAAACCGCCATTCGTCTATCGGTAGGATTAACTGGCCGTCCACTGCCTTTTAATCTTTTTACTGAAGCATCGTCATTAACAGCAACAATCAAACGAGTACCTAAAGTACCGGCATGGGTTAAATATGACACATGGCCAGCATGTAAAATATCAAAACAGCCATTGGTCATGACGATATTTTCACCACGAGCTTTTGCTAATTTAACCGCAATTTTTAATTGCTCTTCGCTAACAACACCAAAGCCACTTTCTTGTCCTTGAGAGATTTCAGCTAATAATTCGGCTTCGCTAACGGTTGATGTACCCAGTTTACCAACAACAATACCGGCGGCAATATTGGCTAAAGCACTCGCTTGGGCATAGTCAGCTTTTGCTGCAATCGCCAAAGCAAGTGTCGCGATAACAGTATCGCCAGCACCAGTTACATCATAGACTTCACGCGCGCGAGTTGGTAAATGGAATTCTTCATGATCTCGGCGAAGTAAGGTCATCCCTTGTTCACTGCGCGTCACTAACATTGCCTCTAAATCAAGATGGACTAAAAGTGCCTGACCTTTAGTGACAATATCATTTTCTGTTTTACATGCACCAACCACAGCTTCAAACTCTGATAAGTTTGGCGTTAATAATGTCGCGCCACGGTAGCGTTCAAAATCAGTACCTTTGGGATCAACTAAAACAGCTTTTCCTTGTTTTTTGGCGATAGCAATTAAATTTTGAACGTCAGATAATGTGCCTTTACTATAATCAGACAGCAAGAGTAAGTCATGGTTAACCAACTGGGCCGCCACTTTTTCTTCAAGTACTTTTTTATTTACTTCGCTCAGAGATTCTTCAAAGTCTAAGCGAATTAATTGCTGATTACGACTCATCACACGTAATTTAGTGATCGTTGGAATATTAGCTTGTTGATCAAATTCACAATGAATATTTAGCGCTGATAGCTTTTTTTGCAAATGCTGAGCGGCTTCATCATCGCCGGTGATACCAACGAGAGTCGCCCTTCCACCAATGGAAGCGATGTTTAATGCAACATTAGCTGCACCGCCGGGGCGATGTTCATCTTGATTAATTTTGACAACGGGAACTGGCGCCTCTGGCGATATACGATGTGTTGGACCGTACCAATATCGATCTAACATAATATCACCAACAACCAATACACTTGCTTGCTCAAAAGCGGGAATGTCTACTTTCATCCTATGCCTCTTAACTCTTTATGGATATACAGATATAATGGTTAATATTGTATCACATGAATTTCAATGAGTTGACATCATCCCGTGAGTAAAAATAAAGTTTTACAACCTGATTTTAAAATATCCTTCCTATTACCTAAGTATTGGTTAACTTGGTTTGGGGTAATTATTCTCTATACCATTTCATGGTTGCCTTATAAATTACAATTAATGCTCGGCAGAATGCTCGGGCGTTTACTGTATAAAATAGGCTCAAGTCGCAAAACGGTAGCGATGAAAAACTTACAACTGTGTTTTCCAGAGATGTCGTCACAAGAACGTACCCGTATTTTAAAGAAAAACTTTGAAAACACTGGCATCGCCTTATTTGAAACCGGCATGGGCTGGTGGTGGCCAGATTGGCGAGTTAGACGAAAAACCAAGGTTGTTGGCCTTGAGCATTTAGAAAAAGCCCATCGAGAAGGTAAAGGGGTTTTACTCTTAACTATGCATTACTTAAGTGTAGAAATTAACTGTCGTGGCATTGGTACTGGACACCCTACCGTGGTTTTTTATCGCCCGCACAATAATCAACTGATGGAATTTTTTCAGTTCAGAGGTCGTGGCCGCTCCAATAAATACATGTTGGGTAAGCGCGACGTTAAGGGCTTAATGAAGGCACTACGTGATAAGGAAGTTTGTGTTTATTTGCCCGATCAAGATTATGGTCGAAATCGTAGTTTATTTGTGCCTTTTTTTGCGGTACCTGATGCGGCAACAACTACGGGGACATTAATCTTTGCTCGCCAGAAAAACGTACAAAATCATATACTCATACCAACCAGAAATGACGATGGCAGCGGATACACCTTAGAAATAAAACCGATGATGGAGAATTTTCCTACCGATGATGATGAGGCTGATGTTATTCGCATCAATCAAGAACTAGAAAAAGCTATCATGTTTAAACCTGAACAATATATGTGGTTACATCGACGTTTTAAAACAAGACCCAATGAAGATGACCCTTCACTCTACAAATAAGTTAAAGGCTGAAATCATCAACATTGTATAAATAACAACTTTTCAGTATGGTAGTATTTATTATAGGTACATCATACTGGAATTTTCCATATGGCCTCATAACTAAGAAAGCGTTATATGAACTTTTGGTTACGCAACATTATTTTTGGCTCAATTCTAATTACTTTAGCTTTTTTCTTATTTGACAACCAAGAAGAGCTGTTTTCTTCTTTGGAAGAAGATATTACGGTAACAGCAGAAGTTGCGCTTATTAAACCTGCAGATAAAGCGGTTTTAGCGACAGAGCCCTCTACTCCAATAATAAAAAGTAATAATGCGGCAGCGGATGGTTTATCTCGTTTTTATGCTAATTTACATGGCGATGATGGCAGTTCAGGACCAAAAATTCGCAATAATATCGTTTATTTACAAGAACCCAAAGGCGACATCGTCAAGTTACTTGAAGCTCGACGCATGGTAACGCGCCCCTTACGAAAAAACTGGCGTGGCGCCAATGAAAACCACCCATTTCGCTTAGGTGAAACCCTCTTTCAAAAACTTTCTGAATATGCAAACAAAGAAGGTTTAGAAGTTATTTGGTGGTTAAATAGAGATTTTTTAGTTAAAGACCCTTTTCGCATTAATAAAGAAATCATCAAAACAGCTTACCAAGTGGGTAAAGCGGTGGAAGGACATTTTCGTGAAGGTATTAAAGTCTACTTTTGTCATCAACAACGAGCCATAGTACTGATTGATTTGGATATACCTTACCTCGATGAAGAGTGTATTTTATTACCGCAGAAGTCGCAAAGACGCTAATAATAACGTCTCTGTGATGATCTGGTATAGCTTATAAGGATTTTTTATACAGTGACTGGCAAATTGTAGCAACGTTTTCAGCTATTACTTCGAAGTCTAGCTTAGTCAATAATTGCTGCTCATTTTTTAAGGTCGCGTGGTGACCCAAATCACGTAACGTGCAATAACTCGTGGTTAGCTGCTTTTGTTGTTCGATACTTATTACACCGCAGCGTTGTAGCTCTTTAAGCAAATGTACATTATCAGAATATTTGCAAAGCTCTGGGTGCTTTGAACTTTCGCTAAGCACAAGGAATTGAACTAGAAATTCGATATCAACTAACCCACCTTCGCCTTGCTTAATATCAGTATCAGCCGATGTTGATTTATCTAGATGTGCACGCATTTTTGCACGCATTTTTAATACATCGGTACTAACATTTTCTCGTTCACGCACGCAGGTCAGTATTTCTTGCCTTATTGCTGAGAACTTATTTGCTAATTCAGGATTACCAAATACAGTACGAGCTCTTACTAACGCTTGATGTTCCCATGTCCACGCTTCTTCTCGCTGATATTGTGCAAAAGTATCAACATGAACGACCAACAACCCAGAATTACCAGAAGGACGGAGCCGCATATCTAGCTCATACAAAATACCACTGGCCATACGCGTATTAAAAATGTGCATGATACGCTGTGCTAGCTTCATATAAAATTGCGAAGCGGGGATCTGCTTTAAACCGTTTGTGACTTCATTACTTTGACTATTATGAACAAAAACCAAATCTAAGTCCGAACTATAACTTAATTCTATGCCCCCCATTTTTCCATAGCCAATCGCAGAAAAACCTTTGTGATCTTGACCAACCGTTGACGTTGGCACACCAAAACGTTGAGAGATCTGTTGCCAAGCCAAATGAATAACTTCTTCAATAATCGCCTCGGCAAGGGCTGTTAAATGATCACTAACCTTAGTGACGGGTAAAATCCCACAAATATCCCCAGTGGCAATACGCAAATGTTGGGCTTGTTTAAATTGCCTTAACATGTCCATTTGCGCTTCTTGATCCTCTTCAGGTATCCGCAACATAGCTTGCCTTAAGTCAGCTGAATAACTACTGAGTTCTGGCGGGTTGTGTAACAATTTAGGATCGATTAATTCATCTAATAATATTGGATATTTGGCAAGATGCTCTGCTATCCAACTACTTTGAAAACACAATTTGATTAGGTGCTTTAAGGCACCTTCATTTTCAAAGAGTAATTCAATATAAGCGGTACGCGTTGATATCTTATTAAAGATAATTAAGACCCGCTCTAGTGTAAAGTGGCCACTATGCTCTTGTTGTATATGCCACATTAAAACCGGGACTAACTTATCGAGTACGCCACGTCCTCGATTACCAATACTGCGTTTTTCCATCTCAGCTCTAAATTCAGCAAGCAGACTCCATATTTTTTTAGCATCAACGAAGACACTAACCTGCTCTATCCAAGCAATACTTTCCTCGTCTGACCATTTACTGTCCCATAGTGCGCTCCAATGCTGATCTTTCGCTTGGTGATTAGGACTCTCTTCGCCAATAAGCGCACAAAACTCCTGATGAACACCGTTCATTTGTAGCGCTAAAAATTCAAGGAATTCTGACCATGTTTGACATTGTTGGTGATTAAGAGCCCATAATAAACGTGTTTGATCCAAGTCATTATCTGGCAGGGTCTGAGTTTGTTGATCATTTAACGCTTGAATAATATTCTCGACTCGTCGTAAAAAACAATAAGCAGCGGTCAGTACAGCTTCATTCTCAGCAGTAATTTCTTCTTTCTCAACTAAGATAGGCAACACTGTTAATAAGCGACGATGTTGTAATTCTTTTATCCGTCCACCACGAATAAGCTGAAACACTTGTACTATAAATTCAACTTCTCGAATACCACCAGCACCGAGTTTTATATTGTTATTTAATTGCTTACGACGCACTTCTTGCGCAATCATCATTTTCATACGGCGTAAGCTATCGATAACACTAAAATCAATATAGCGACGATAAACAAAAGGACGAAGTATGGTTGAAAGTTGATCATGATATTTACCGTGACCAATAAGACGCGCTTTAAGCATCGCATAACGTTCCCAGTCACGCCCTTGCTCTTGGTAATAATCTTCCATGGCATTAAAGGTTAAAACAAGTGGACCACTTTCGCCAAAAGGACGTAAACGCATATCCACGCGATAAACAAAACCATCGGCTGTTTTTTGATGTAAGGCAGTAATTAATTTTTGTGCCAAACGAATAAAAAATTGCTGATTATCAAGACTACGCCTGGCTCCTTGAGTTTCGCCCATTTCCGGGTAGGTAAAGATAAGATCGATATCAGAAGAAAAATTTAATTCGCGCCCGCCTAGCTTGCCCATGCCATATACTAACAGTTGCTGAACTTCACCACTTTTGCTGGTTGGAACTCCCCACTTACCTTGGCAAAAAGATGTTAACCAGTTTAATGCCGCTAAAATAAGCTGGTCAGCGAGTTCCGATAAACGCTCTAACGACAAGGTTAATTCAAGCTCAAATAACAAGTCAGCAACAGCAATATTCACCATTTCTTGTAAACGAAATTTCCGTAAAACTTTATGTAATTGCTCTTCACTTTCACAAGGGGCAATTAGCTCAGTAAGCATTTGCTGATAATTGGGACAGTCAGTTTGGTAAACTCGTTCAGTTGCAAATAAAGACACCACAATTTCAGGGCACTGCAATGCACTGTTTAATATAAAGTCACTTGCCATTAATGCCTGTTGAAAATCGGCGAGTTGCTGCTTGGACAAATTGGTGGTTGCTTCAGGATATTGATGATTAAACAATTGCGTGCTTTTTTGCTGTTGAAGAGAAAGTATATTTGGCAGCTGAGTTGATTTATTCATTTAATGACCCATTTGTTAACTATGCAAAAGATAAGGAAGAAGAATTTCAAATGAAATCACGAATTAATAGACATATTATGTCTATGATGCTATTAATACCGGGTTATATATATTAGACATATAGATAGCAAATTCGTACTCAAATAACCTGAGTATATGTTAACCATAGCATTTTTGAGGACACTATGGCAGGAATGCAACACATCAAATACGCTTTTTTAAGCTTGATTATTTTCTTAGTCGGTTGCTCTGATCCCTTCGAAGAAAAAATTAAACAACAAACGCCAATCACTGAGCTTCGTATCCAACAATTAGCGGACGCTTTAACCGGTGGCCAGGTACGTAATGCCAGTTTAATTCATCAGTATGCTGATAAACTTAAACAGCAAAAACCTAATCTTACACAATTAATAGACGAATTTAAAAAAGATGCGACGACAAAAGGCCCGATGTATTTGTCGCTGCTCGACCGCTTAGCAACCGTTAAAAATCAACCGGGTATGTTTGCCAGTAAGGAAGACATTTTCAACGAACTGGTTAACATTTACCTTGCCGCTGATCCGGTACTTTATTCTGATGCGTTAAGCGACCCGCTCAATGTGCTCGCTGACATGTCTGATGGAGTTTTACCGCGCGTTAACTCACTATCAAAAGCACAAAGTAAACAAGCCAATAATGCTCAGGACTTCGGTACGGGTGAACAGTTAATTGGCAATCCAAGTTACGGTAGTTGGACGCAAGGCAGTAATGGTATGTCTTTTTGGGCGTGGTATGGCATGTATTCAATGATGGGTGATGTATTTGGCTCACGCCGTACTTCATACAATGATTGGGGACGTTCAAGAAACTACAGTTACTATAATGATTACGGCCGTACTCGCTATAGTTCACCAAGCCAATTAAAAAAACAAAATGATTTAGATACCCGTACAAAGAAATCATTTCAAAGCCGTGGCCAAAAATACAGCAGTACTTACAGTAAAAGTAGAACCGGTTCATCTAGCCTTTCTAAACAAAGTAGTACCGCACAAACCAGTGCCAAGCGTTTTAGTACCAATAGTTCATACGCAAAAAAATCTAGCTACTCAAAAAGCTCCAGCTTTAGAAACAGCAAAAGTACCACATCTCGCAGCTTTAGACGCGGCAAATAACGAGTAGGATATAGGAATTAACATGAATACATTTTTTGAAATTACTGCCCTAAATCAAGATTTATTAATTTACTTAGTCATTGATATCTCTATTGCGATTGTTTTATTAGGTGCAATGCGTTTTATTTCAGGTTTATCCGCTAAAGTTAACTCCACGCAAGAGCTAGCCCAAAAAGACAACTTTGCTTTTGGCATCAGTGTCGCAGGGAGTGTTGCTGCCTTAGGTATTGTGCTTACCGGCGCCATAAGCGGTGAAAATGCGCCAAGTTACTGGATGGAATTTATTGGTATGTTCGCTTATGGCACATTAGGCTTAATACTGATAAAAATTGGTCGAGTTATCCATGACAAGTTATCACTACAACATCTCAATAAAACACAAGAAATTTTAAACGAAAACATAACCATAGGTATTGTTGATGCTGCTGGCGCCATTGCTACCGCTATTATCATTCGCGCGGTATTACTTTGGGTACATGGTTTAGATGTCGATACCTTTATCGCCATTATTGCCGGTTTTATTATTTCTCAAGCTATTTTGCTCATGGTCACTCGTTTAAAAGAGCGCCAATACGCTAAAAATAATCAAGGCGATTGCCTGCAAGAAGCCTTTGCTCGAGGACAAACCGCCCTTGCCATTCGTTATGCCGGTCAGTTGATTAGTACCGCTTTAGCCGTTACCGCAGCAAGTCACTTTTTAACGTACTCTCCTGAAACGTTATTAAATAATTTAGTCTCTTGGTTTGTATTCGCTATTGTGATGACGCTATTGGTCGCTTTGTTAACCGCAATTGCCAAACGTATTGTGCTTTGGGGGATTAACTTAGTTGAAGAAGTAGATCAACAGCAAAATATCGGCGTTGCTTGTGTTGAAATGGCAACGAGTATTTCAATTGCCCTTATACTCACCGCATTGATGGCATAGCCTTCATTCCCTCTTTATACCCAAAAGCTTTAAGAGCATAAACTCTTAAAGCTTTTTTATGTTCAGGGTGAACGGTATATCGCGTTCACCTGTTGTTGAAGGTGTCGAGCGCTTTATATTTATGAATAAAAAACAATTATTTTGGAACGATACCCTACTTATTTTAACCATGGCTGTTTTAGCTGGCTGTGGCTTAATTTATGAATACCTTCTCTCCCATTATGCTGGTCGTGTTTTAGGCGCAATGGAAAGTACCATTTATGCGATGATCGGCTTAATGATTGTCGCCATGGGCTTAGGTGCTTTTGCCGCGCGAAAGATCACCTGTGCGTTCAAAGGCTTTGTTTGGTTAGAGTTAACTATTGCTTTCTTAGGTTGTAGTTCAATTTTGATTATAGGTGGCTTAATAGCGCTAACTCAAACGTTTCCACAGGTATTAGCAGACACCTTTAATTTACCCCCCGACTCCATGCCCCAAGGTGGTTTTTTAAAACAACTTTCGCAACTCGCCTTTAATAGTCCTTATTTTTTTGGTTTCATCTTAGGCTTTTTCATTGGTATGGAAATCCCATTAATTGCCCGTATTAGAGAGTCTATTCATCAAAAACATTTAAAAAATAACTTAGGTACTATTTACGGTGCCGACTATGTTGGGGCGGGTATTGGTGCTGCGGTTTGGGTTGTTTTTTTATTATCAATTGATATTAGCAAAGCCAGTGCATTAACTGCCGCGTTAAACCTAATTGTCGGTGGTATTTTTATCTTTCATTTTTGGAATAAACTCACCTGGCGAAAAACCTTAGTTTCCCTTCATATTTTACTATTGGTCGCCATTTGCGTTATTTATCAGTCGGGTAATAGCTGGTTAAACCAAATGAGTAACTTGCTCTATTTAGATAAAGTTGTTTATACCGATAAGACCCGTTATCAACAACTAAACTTTACTCAACGACATATGGGAACAGCCCAGCCAAGTGTAATTAATTTTTATCTTAATGGCCGTTTACAATTTTCGTCTGCTGATGAGTTTATTTATCACAGTTATTTAGTCAGTCCGGTTATGGCTGGCTCTGCTAGACACGACAATATATTAATTATTGGTGGTGGTGATGGATTAGCATTACGTGATGTGTTGCAGTGGTCGCCAAAAAAAGTCACCTTAATTGATTTAGACGCCGAGTTAATGCAAATATTTTTGGATCCTACCGAAAAGTTATCACCGTCGTTGGCCGCTCAGCTTAATCAATTAACGCAAAAAAGTTTACAAGACCCTAGGGTAAAAATTATTAATGAAGATGCCTTTTTAGCGATTGATACCTTGTTAAAACAACAAAAAACCTTTGATAGCATCATTGTTGACCTACCGGATCCTAGCCATCCTGATTTAAATAAACTTTATTCTGTTAATTTTTATGCGCGCTTACAGCAGTTACTCGCAGGTGACGGCTTAATTGGCATACAATCGGCAAGTCCATACCATGCCAAGGATGCTTTTATTGCGATTGGAAAAACAGTAAAAGCGGCTAAATTCGCTCATGTTCAGCAATATCACGATAATGTGCCAAGCTTTGGCGAGTGGGGTTGGACGATAGCGTCAAAACGTGGTGCTAGCCCCCTTAACCGTTTACAGTCTTTAGAAAAATTACCAATTGAACATCATTGGCTAACACTACCTATGGTGATTAATTCGTTCGAGTTTTCAAAAAGCTTTTATAAAGACCAAGCAGATGTTCCTATTAATTATTTAGGCAGCCATAGTATTTATCAATTACACCAAAAAGCATGGCGCGACCAGCAAGGTTTGAACAATGCCTATTTACAAGAATGACAAATAAATAACAAATAATACAAATCGGCACTTGACATATTATGTCAAAGTGCTAAATTTACCTCAACGACATAATATGTCTGAGAGATATTCACTTTTAGATTTATTAACGACAAACACAGAATAAGGAATCACATGAATATCCATAAAATTGCTGATCACTTAAATAGCTTAGCGGACAATTCTGAAACCGGGATGGTTTTTGATTGTCAGCCTATTTCAGGCGAAGTGGACGTTTTACAAATTACTGTTATCGACCGCGAAGAATTACCAATTTTTGTTTCTGTAACCGATGATCAAATTCTATGTATCACTTACTTATGGGGCGTAGAAGAAGTAAAACCTGATTGCCTACAAGACATGCACGTAAGCATGTTAGAAATGAATATTCCAATGCCATTATCGTCATTTTCAAAAATTGGTGATAAATACGTAATTTTTGGCGCTCTTTCTATTAATTCATCATTTCATGATATCGAACACGAACTAGGCGTTTTAAATAGTAACGCGATGGAAATTATAGATGACATGGGCGAGTACCTAATTTAATTAACCACCCTAAGGAAAAAAACTATGAGTATTTTTAAAAAGATAATGACCGCAATTCGAGGTGGCGCTTCAGAAGTTGGTGAATCAATTGTTGATTCAAATGCTACCCGTATTTTTGAACAAGAAATTCGTGATTCAGAAAATCATTTAACCAAAGCTAAACGTGACCTTACCGGTGTTATGGCTCAGCAAATGTCATCAAGCCGTGAAGTTGACCGTTTAAAGCGTGAAGTTGTTGAGCACGAAGGCTATGCCGTTCAAGCCCTTGAAAAAGGTGATGAAACGTTAGCATTAGCCGTTGCTGAAAAAATTTCTACCTTGGAAAATGATCTAGCGTCTCAACAACAAGCACTTGATAGCTTTTCAGGTAGTGCAAATCGTTTAAAAGAATTAGTGAAGAAAAGTGAACGTCAAGTCGGCGAATATAAGCGTCAACTTTCTATGGTTAAAACGACTGAAAGTGTGCAAAAAGCCACTTCGGCAATCACAGACAACTTTTCATCAAGTAACTCTAAGTTATTAAATGCTAAAGATTCTTTAGAACGCATTAAAGCTAAGCAGCAGAAGTTTGATGATCAAATGAAAGCAGCAGAAGTACTTGAATCTGAAAATTCAGATAATTCATTAGCCGCTCAACTTAAACAAGCAGGTATTGGTGGCACGGATAATAGTGCAAATTCAGTATTAGATCGTTTAAAAGCTAAACAAAAGTAGTACACAAGCTCGTTAGTCATTATTGGTTAACTAGCACCGTTTTAACCGCCTAGCTGTTTTCCTCCCAACAACTAGGCGGATTTTTGGGATCTGAATATGAGTTTTCTAAAGCGACTATTTAAAAAGAAAGCAGACGAACGCCAAGTTAACTCAGCTGAAGAGTTAAAGGTTAAAGATATTATTGTATTGACCGATAGTTTCGCCTTACCTGAATCGTTACGCACACAACAGTTTCAAGTATCAGCCATTAACTGCTACGAGTTTGAAAGTGACACACAAACTGAGTGGGTATTACAAGGCGCAAACAACCTTGAACTCTATCTAACTATCGAAAATGACGACCAAACTTACCTTAAATTTGCCCTTAAAATTCAACATCAAGATATCGAGTCACTTTTCGATTTAGATGAGTTTGCCACGGTATTTGATGAACCAGGGGAAGCTTTTCTAGAGAAAAAGTCAGATTCTTCATTAACGTCAGGTTGGAGTAGTCCACAATATCAGCAACAAGTTTTTGCAAAAGTAGGCTATTTTCACCGCAGAGATAATCGCACTGAAAGTTTGAGCGCCTATGAAGGAAATGAAGCGGGCGAACAATTTGAACTTTATAGTTTGCTTGATGAAGAACAAGCACGTGGTATTGATATCGAAGTATGGCAAGATGGTGATACCGATCTGTTTATTACGTTATACCGTCCAACTTCTGATATTATTGATATTTTCCCAGGGAGCTAATTTGTGAGCAGAAAATTACCTGAAAAATGGCAATCTTCAATTCAAGCAGTCAAAGCAGTACAAGTTGCTTTTGATATGGATGAAAAAGTTCAATTAGCAATTCGTACTCAAGCATTACATGCCGGCTTGAGCCCTTCGGATCAAATTCGCGATATTCTCGGTCTGCCAACAAATAAAAGACCTAAACGACCTCGCTTAACAGTGAGTTTAGGACAAGATGACTACCAAATATTAGCATTAAAATACGATCTATCCCCTGAACAACAACTTGAAATAAAGCGTAAATTAATGGATGATTTAATTCAGCACGTTACGCTAAACAGTCAAGAATAATGGTTAATTACCGCACAGTGAGTTTATAGACATTATGATGATCACCCATAGACTTAAGCATTACACTATCGATGAATTTGGTATTAAGAATTACAAGTCTCGATATATTTTAATCTTAACGGTATTAACGCTCTATTTGATTATGGCAGCGGCGGCAAAACTCTTACTGCATTTTGAACTACCCGCTCCATCAGCCAATATTAAAACATATAACGATGCTTTTTGGGCGTTACAAGTCAGCTCTAGTACCATAGGTTATGGTGATTACTATCCCGTAACTACAGGCGGTAGAGTGGTTGTTATGTGTATGTTCTATATTGGTGTTGGATTAATGAGCTTTATTGGTGCGCAGTTTATCAATCGTTTTTTTGGATTTTCTAACACCGATGTTAAAAATAGAGAGTTGCGCAGACAGAACAAAGAAATACTAGATCATAATAAACAACTCGAAATAAAAATTGATTTATTAGTCAATAAGATTGAAGAAGTTATTCACAAATCAGCCAAGTAAATATTAATAAATAATGTAATAAAATTATTATATTATGCCATACTTGTCTTTGAAATATAAAAAAGGGAAAACACTATGTTAATAAAAACTATTGCTCTAGCAGCACTTATCATGACAGCAACAGGCTGTGCTAACACCGACGCTTTAGAAGCAAGTGTAAGTAGCCTAAACCAAAAGGTTGATACACTAACCAATAAAGTTAATGCCTTAACGGATGAAGTTGCCGATGTTAAAAGTCAGCAAACAATGAATACAGAAACAATAGAAGGTGTTAAATCATCTGTTGCTAATGCTAATGAACGTATGGATAACATTGCATCTAGCTATAAAAAATAACAGCTAGACCATAGGTCTATGAAATAAAACACGAGATTGATTATATCAGCCTCGTGTTTTTTTATGCCTGCTATTTAGTATCAGTAAACTATGATCAGTGACGTACACGGATGTACTCTTGTCTTGTAAGGCATGAGCCTGAGAAAGACCATCCTGAACATCGTCGCTCCTTGCTATCCATGGCATTACGACATACCGTTCATCCTGAACATAAAAACCAGTTACTTTTTAGTAACTGGTTTTATTTTCTGCTGATTAATATCAACTCATCGTGGTACTTAGCTAGCTATTTTTTCTTTGACCCAAAAACTTGAGATATAAGAGATTAAACCAATTAAGAAAAATACACCGGCAATTTCACGCAACCAATAAAATATCGCGAGTTTATCTTGAGTGACCATAAAGCTTAATGCTTCACCACTTTCTGGTATACGTTGTAACCAAACTTGCAAGACACCAGCACCTGTTAAGAATAAGGTGATGAAAACCATAGCAACAGTCATCAACCAAAAACCCCACATTTCACGCACTTGAGCACGGTTACAGTTAGCTTCACCGATACCACGTAACTTAGGCATTGCATATGAAATAATCGTCATTACGATCATCGCATAAGCGCCATAAAAAGCCATATGACCATGAGCAGCAGTAATTTGTGAACCATGAGTATAGTAATTAACCGGTGCTAACGTATGTAAGAAGCCCCAAACACCTGCACCTAAGAATGCCATGACTGACGTACCTAATGCCCAAAGTGTTGCTGCCTTGTTAGGATGTTCACGGCGGCGACGATTAACCATATTGAAGGCATATAAGACCATGGCAAAGAAAGGTAAAGGTTCTATTGCTGAGAATATAGAGCCCACCCACTGCCAGTACTCTGGAGTAGTTAACCAGTAAAAGTGATGACCTGTACCTAAGATACCTGAGATTAACGCCATGGCGATAATGACATATAACCATTTCTCAATAACTTCACGGTCTACACCCGTAACTTTAATTAACACATAAGCTAAAATTGCGCCCATGATTAATTCCCAAACACCTTCTACCCATAAATGAACAACAAACCACCAGAAGTACTTATCAAGTGCTAAGTTAGTTGGGTTATAGAATGCGAATAAGAAAAATACCGCTAAACCAATTAAACCTGTCATCAGTACCATGTTAATAGCTGTTTTACGGCCTTTTAAAATGGTCATACCTAAGTTAAACAAGAAGCCTAAACAAACAATAACAATACCAATTTTTGTGATGGTAGGTTGTTCAAGAAATTCACGTCCCATCGTTGGCCACAATTCATTTAAGGTATAATGAGCTAAAGTTGAATAAGGAACTAATAAGTAGCCTAAGATAGTGGCCACGCCCGCGGCGGCAAAAATCCAGAACAAAATAATAGCTAATTTAGGGCTATAAAGTTCAGTTTCGGATTCTTCTGGAACCATGTAGTAGGCAGCGCCCATAAAACCAAATAATAACCAAACAATCAGTAGGTTGGTATGCACCATACGTGCAACATTAAAAGGAATAGCGCCAGCAAGAAAATCACCAACAACATATTGTAACCCCATAACTAAACCAAATAGAATTTGGCCAACAAAGAGTATTAATGCAAAAATGAAATAAGGTTTTGCGACCGCTTGAGATTGATATTTTAAAGTATTCATCGCATTATCCTTCAATATTCGGTGGCCAGTCATTAGTATCTAACTCTGACGTCCACTTCAAAAATTCTGCTAAGTCATCAATTTCTTTATCGCTAAGATGAAAGTTTGGCATTTGACGACGCCCAGGGATATTTAACGGTTGAGCTTTCATCCAACCATTTAAAAAGGCTTTAAAGCCAGCTTCACCGCCACGGCGTTTATAAACATTACCTAGTTCAGGCGCAAAATAAGCTCCCTCACCAATTAATGAATGACAACCGATACAGTTATTTTCTTCCCAAAGTTCCTTACCGTGAGCAACAGCTTCGGTAATATTTTCACGGTGATCCCTTTCAGGCATCACTTTAGTGGTGTGGTAGGTCAAAGCTAGAAATATTAAGAAGAAGAATACACTTCCACCGTAATAAATATTCCGAGCCATGCCTTTAGTAAAACGCTCTGACATGGTGTTTTCCTTAGTAAAAACGATAATAAAGCGAGTGAATAGTAAACCGCTCTTAGATAAGGAGACTTGATTTCTATCAAGTTTTAAAGAATGTGTAATAATTTGTGACTAAAAAAAAGATAAGTATGCGTTACATCAAAAAAGTGGAAGTTTTTTTGCCATTGCCCTAGAAACATTTAGCATTCCCAGCAAGACAAAAGCGGCATGCATAGTAACAAAGTAAATGATCATCACCATTAAAGACACTTCAAAAGCATCAGTGGTCAGTAAGACAACAAGCGGAATAATGATGATAAAAAAACCGGCTAAAATAGACAGCTGAATGGAGCGGTATAGATGAATACCTTGCCAGCCTTTATGAGGCTTTTTTTTAATAAATAACCATATTAAAATTAAAAAAGACAGGCCAGGTATAAGTAATAAATTCATCAAAAATAATGATTGATAAATAATAGCATCTCGGCCATCTTTGGCTGAATGGTTTTCGCTCGATAACTGCTCAACTGAATTTTTCACATAAACCTCTCTTAACTAAAAGTAACACTATTGCTTGCGGCGATGATTGATCTTAAGAGAGAGCCCTCAACAGCTTAAACATCACTACAAAAGATAAATGACACAAATAACAGCCGGAATTATAAATACATAGCCAAGTAATAATAGCCGCCACATTTTAGGAGCTGTGCGTAGTTCCATGAACACATCTGTAACTTGCTGTCCTTTGAGGAAGACAATTAATAAGACCAAAGCGATTAAATACTCAGGAGTTTCTATAACCTGCCCGATATAAACAGAACTAAAGGTCAATATAATTAAAAACAGCCAACTTATAATGGTTTGTTTCAAAGTGATCATAGTGTCAATACCGCCTCTTTAAATAACATAGATAAGTGGAAACAAAATAATCCATAGCATATCAACCATATGCCAATAACTTGCACCCGACTCAAAGCCAGAAATGTCTTCTTGATAAGCGCCTTTTTTAGCATTTATGCCAATAATAAGCAGAATAACCATACCTAAAAGTACATGCATAAAATGGAAAAAGGTAATAAGAAAATATAATGTAAAAAAAGTGTTTGTCTCGATATCAATGCCAATGTTGAAAAGGAACTGATATTCCCAAATTTTTACCACCAAATAAACACAGGCAATAACTTGTGAAATAACGAGTAAGTTAATTGATCGTTTAACTTGATTAAGATGAATAGCGCGAACAGATAAAGCAATAAATAAGCTGCTGGTGATCAAGGCAATCGTATTAATTAAACCCGCAATCGGGTGAAGCTTAGCTTTACTGACGATGAACATATCACTATGTAGTTGTTCAGCAATAGCAAAACCAATAAAAAATATTGCAAATACCGTAAGCTCAGCAAGAATAAAAAACCACATGGCTAAATCACCCGGCAGTCTTTTATTAGCAAGCTTATCGATAATTTTTACCTCGAGAAGCTCAGGCACTGATATAGAAAGAGGACTATGACTCATCAAAGTAGATTCTAGCGACATCCATTAATGCATTAACCGTATCAATATCATCTGATAATGGCTCAGCTAAACAACAACGACAGACTTCAATAGGATCCATACCACTTGACATCATTTTAGCTGCATATATTAACAAACGAGTTGAAGCAACTTCATCGAGATCGTTCTTTTCTAAGCGGCGTAAAGCTTGGGCAAGCTCAACTAATTTAAAAGCCAAATGGGGGTCTACCCCTGCTTCTTTGATTAAAATTTCTTGTTCTAATTCTGCGCTAGGGTATTCAAAACGTAGTGCCACAAAACGCTGGCGAGTACTTGGTTTCATACCTTTTAATAGGTTTTGATATCCTGGATTATAAGAAACTACCAGCATAAACCCTGGTGCAGCTTCTATTAACTCTCCGGTACGTTCGAGGGGTAACACGCGACGATCATCAGCTAAGGGATGCAATACAACGGTTGTATCTTTACGAGCTTCAACGACTTCATCTAAATAACAAATACCGCCTTCGCGTACAGCCTTTGTTAAGGGACCATCTTGCCAATAGGTACCATTAGGACCAATTAAATGGCGACCCACTAAATCAGCAGCGGTTAAGTCATCGTGACAAGAAACAGTATAGAGGGGCTTATTGAGTTTTTCTGCCATATGGGCAATGAAACGCGTTTTACCACAACCTGTTGGCCCTTTAATTAATACGGGTAATTGATGGTGATAAGCATATTCAAATAAGGAAACTTCATTCTTTTGTTCTTGATAATATAAAGAATCGTCAGTATTTGTTGAAGGTTTAAGATTAACAGTGTTCATAAAAACTCAAAGGCGTAATTTAACTTAACGTTAAAGTACGCCCTAAATGAGTTAGCTGCAAATTTGAATGGACCTAAGTTGATTCCGATCAATTGAGCATGAAAATAGCGATTAATTAGCCAAAAATTGCGCGCATTAAACCGATAGCTTGTTCAACACTTTTACCATTTTTTACTTGAATAATAATTGAGTCACGTTTGCCCTGTAAGTACGCAGGAAGATCTTCTGAGGTAAGCGCTTTGTCCACTAATATTTCAGCTGACTCTTTACTACGTTTTTTAGGCGTAGCCTTTGATTTCGACTTTGCTTTGTTAAGCATTTTTTCACGTAACTTAATGTAGTTTGAATTTGGTGCTAAATCAGCATCAGCAAATAAAAACAAATCAATTAATACCGCACGATTTTTCCAAAGGGTCAGTTCACGATTTTCTTTGTTGCCAGCAACTTCATCTTGCTCGCTTTCTTCGCCCTCACTTGCAACGCTGTTTGCTTCAACCATTTCTGGCTGTGCCTGATGCCACCATGCGAATGTACGCATAGTACCAATCATGTCATGCCAGTAAGATGAAAAATCAGTGTTTTTTAGCTTAGCGATCGATAAGCCTTGGCAAAGAATATCAATTTTATTGTTGTTTAACGCAATGAATTGATCAGGTCTACGCATTGCTAACAAACGTGTTGCTACCGCTAAAGGTGCTTTTTCACCTTGAGCTTTTATTTGCGTATATTCTTTAAAAATTTGTTGAAAGTCATTAACAAAGCTTTGATAGTCGCTATGGCTTACCTCTCCAGTTAAAGGAATGTGCGCTAATGCCACATCAAACTTTTCTGGCGACTGTTCAAGCAAGGTATGAAAAACTTTTGCCCCTTTAGTGCCAGCAAACCATTCAACATCAAAATTATAAATGCTGTAGTCGTGCTGAGTTGTGTGTTTACCTGAAAAAGCTAAACGGTCTTCAACAATTAAGTCTGCTAGAGGTTGTTGACGAATTTCGTCAAGGTAATTTAATAAACGTAAACGTTCATCTAAGGCATGAATCGTGCTCTGTTGTTCAATAAAATTGGCAAATATAGACCAAGGAGCAATTCTAGCCATTTTAAACTGGCTAAGCGTAAAGCCAGCTTCAAGAATATCTTGTAGCTTCTTAAGCGGTAAAAGTTGCTCATCTTCTAAAAGATCCTTATTAAGTTCTTCACGACATAGTCGGGCTAACTCGCCACACCATCCTAGGAAATCCTCTGGACGGTCTGTCACTTTTACCGCCATTAAGTTTAAACTTAGTGGCGTGACATATTTAAGGGCATTTTGATAAACCTGATTTTCAGCATCAGACAAGGGCATATTAACCGGTGAAGATAACAACTTTCTCATGAAACTATATAAACTCCGTATAAGGAATTATTGCTAATAATACTGTTAAGCATAGACTAGAAATAATGTAGAAAAAGCGCGAATCGTACGCGCTTTTATTAAGGCATTGCAAATAATTGTATCGATTATAGCAAATGAGGGAGTGTTTTGTTGATTAAATCTGCGAAAATAAAAAGGGCTCACTAACTTTAATATTTAGGAAGCGATATTATTGCCTCTGCCCCAGCAGAATTCGCGTTGTTTTTTAAGGATAAAAGCCCACCATGATTAAACAGTATTTGCTTGCATAAGGCTAGACCAATGCCACTACCTTTTGGCTTTGTACTGTAAAAAGGCACAAATAAGTTATTTTTGTTAGCGATACCACTCCCCGAATCACAAATATGGATATGAAAATACTTATCATCCGTTTGGCAAAACACTGTAATAATTTTGTCTGTGTTGTTGTTAATTCCTTCCATCGCCTCTTTTGCATTTTTCAATATATTAATAAAAACTTGTTCAAGCTGCGCTTTATCTGCACTGATATTCACATAAGCTAATTCGATATATTTCTCTGGAAATAAAATACGGCAATCACTAAAGAGTGCAGCGCAATTGTTGATAAAACCTTGTAAAGCAAAAGTGCGTTTATTAGGCTCAGGTAAATGAGAAAGCTGACTATAACTGGCAATGAATAAACTAAGGGAGCTTGCTCGTTCATTAATAATATCTATACCCGTTAATAAAGATTCCCTATTTAACACTTTATGTTCATCTTGTAATGTAGTTCTCATTGATTGGCTAATACTGGAAATTGGTGTTAATGAGTTATTCATTTCATGACTTAATACGCGTAATAAACTTTGCCATGACTTTCGTTCTTTTTCTAATAACAACCGCTGTGCTGAGGTGATCAAAAAGAGTTGATGCTGCTTGCCTTCACTCAAAAAGTATTCTTTAAAGAGGAAATGCTCACCACTTAGCTGAGGTTGTTCAAAATCAATAATTCCGCTTTGTGCTTCACTGATAACTTTTCCTATCGCTAAGCTAGTGAACAATATGTGAGCTTGTTGTGGCATATTAATTTTTAATAGTTTTTGTGCTGAATTATTAGCCATAACAATACGGCCTTGTTCATCAACGGCTAATACCATCGCGTCCATTTGTTGCATTATGCGTTCAAGCAACTGTCGGCTTTCTTTCGCTTCAATTTTACTTAACGCCAATGTGTCGGCGAGATTGTTAACTAAGGTTAATAGTTCCTGAAAAGCTTTATTGTCTTGCTCTCGGCCACGTAAACTATAATCACCATCAATCATAGATTCTAGAATATTAGCCAAGGTTCTAATTTGTTGTTGAGAACGTTGCTGAGAAATCACAACAATAAACACCGCTATTAGCGCTAAAATAATAATAATAAAAGCAATTAAATAAGCTGAAACATTCGCTATAAAAAGTGCTGCTGTAGTAATAATCAAACAAGGCAAGCATAAAAAAAAAGCTAACAAGCTATGATCGTTTTTTTGTTTTCGTTGTGATTTAGTCAAGACCGTATTTACTCATACGACGGTAGAAGCCACTGCGGCTTAAACCTAAAGATTTTGCAGTTTCAGTGGCATTGCCCCGATGATGTTTCAAACGATTAATTAACGACAATTTTTCGATTTCATCTAGGGATAATGACGAATTATTAGCTAATTTATCATCACTATCTTCATCAAGTTCACTGGCAGAATGATGAATATTCTCAAGTAATAAATCACGTCCACCTATCGTTGTTTTTTTACACGTGAAAAGCAATTTTTCCATCAGATGGCTTAGCTCTCGAATATTACCCGGCCAAGTATACTGTTGTAATTTATCAATAGCTTCTAATGATAATTCAGGTGCAACAATATTATACTTTCCACTAAAACTTTGTAAAAAATGATTTGCTAAAGGTTCTATATCTTCAATACGTTCACGCAATGACGGAACGCGTAATTGAATAGTATTTAAACGGTAAAATAAATCTTGTCTAAATTGCTGTTCGCTGATCGCTTTTGCCAGATCGCAGTTGGTTGCTGAAATGATACGCACATCAGCATTAAGCGACTTGCTACTACCAACAACTTCAAATTTCTGATCTTCTAAAACTCGCAGCAACTTAGCTTGCTGAGCCATTGGTATGTTCGCGAGTTCATCTAAAAATAATGTCCCCTGCTCTGCCATTTCAAAACGGCCAACCCTGTTTTCTTTAGCATCAGTAAATGCACCTTTAAGATGACCAAACATTTCACTTTCGAATAAACTTTCTGGAATAGCGCCCATATTTACCGGGACAAATGAATTATCAGCTCTTGATGAACGCTGGTGCACATAAGCAGCTAACATGCTTTTCCCCGTGCCATTATCACCAGTCAGTAGGATACTCATATCACTTTGGGCGAGTTCTTCTAATGACGATAGTAATGTTTTCATCGCTAGAGATTGCGCAATAATGCCGGTACTTTCAGGGAAAGATTGCGAGCGAAGCAGTTTATTTTCTTGATTAAGTCGATTCAGTTTTTTATCGATACTCACTAATTTCAATTGCGTATTAATCGCGCTGAGCATACGCTCATTGTTCCAAGGCTTTTGGATGAAATCTTTTGCGCCAGCACGCATTGCATCAACGGCAATATCAATGGTTGCCCAGCCGGTCATCACGATAATAGGTAGGCTTTCATCAAATTGTTGAATAGCCTCGACTAACTGTAACCCTTCACTGCCCGAGGTAGTGTCTTGTTGAAAGTTCATATCAATCAAGACAAGATCAACACTTTCTCGCTTTAGGTTTTCCAAAACAGCTTCAGGCGTCGTCATCGCTAAAATGTCGAAATTTTCTTCCGATAACATATATTTTAAGCTGGCAATTATATTAAGGTCATCATCAGCGATTAAGATTTTTTTATTTTTCACAATATTTATATTTAGCCACTAAGGTTAGTTTGAGTATATCGCCCTAATCATAAGGGCGATAGTATTTACTTTATGCCGATTTATTCATAACGAAGTGCTGAACTTGGTTCCATTTTAACAGCACGTTGCGTTGGCGCATATATCGCTAACATGACAATAGCAGACAAACCTATAACCACGGTTATAGCAAGCACAATATATAAATAAGTAGGGAATAATCCTTCCGACATTTTATTAAAACCAAAGGACATTAATGCAAAAATTACTAAGGCTAAACCCAGTCCTTTAATTAATTGTTTCGCGCCTTGCTTTAAAAACATGTTAACAATACTTTTATCAGTAGCGCCTACTGCGCGCCTAATACCAACTTCATGAGTACGTTGTGCCACTGAATTCGCTGTTAAACCATAAATTCCCACAAGCGCTAACATCAAAGCAAAGAAACCCGTACCAAAAGTTATGTTAGACGTTAACTGCATCACATCACGCATCATACCTCTATTTTTCTCTGCCGGTTGTACCGCATAAAAAAGATCAATATTTCGGTCAATTTTATACAATGCCTGATAAAATATTTCTTCCGTGTTAATCAACTCCCCCTCTATTAAGTAATATAGATTCTGATAAGCCGTCATGAACTGTAACCCCGAAGTATAAATTTCGTCAGCACTATCAAGCTTGCCTAGCATAGATTTAGGATTCATACGATTGGTTACCACGCCAACAATAAATAGCTTTTCGTTTTTGTCATTTATCTTAAGTTGAAAACTTTTACCAATCACAGATTCTCCCGGCCAATACCGACTCGCCATCGACTGGCTGATCATAGCCACTTTACGGTTACCTTCTTTGTCTTGATGAGTAAAAAAACGTCCGTCAACCAGATCAACACCAATGGCATCGGTTTTCCCAATAACACTCAGCGTATCAATAGATGGCTTACTATTTTCATCGGTATAATCAAACCTCTCTAATGTTAATGGAAAGTCTCCCAACCAATTGTTCATCACTACATCGACAACTCGAGGATGGCTTTTAACATCGGCTATTAAGCTTTGATAAAAAGCAATTTGCTGCTGTGGTTCTGGATACTTATTTTCGGGTAGGCTGAGTCTAGCTTTCATTACATTAGTGTAATTGTCGCCAGTTTCTAAATTGACTAATTTATGAGAGATATAACCTGACATCGCGCCAACAAGCATTAATATCGCCACAAGAAATACTTGAGTCGTCACTAAAAATCTTGATAAACGCCCTGCTTTCTTCCCTTGTGCACCCCGTGTACCATCACGTAATGTGGTATTAATATCTTGATTTGCTGAACGCCAAGCAGGTAAAAATGATGATAAGAAAATTGTCACTAAAGTGAATGCGACTGCCATTAATAACGTTTCTTTGTCCATCCCCCAGTGCCACCAGAACACCAGCGTTTGGACATTCCATGAATGAAGAATAATATCAGTGTAATGTAAAGCTGCGCCAACAAGTAGAACGGATAAAACACCGCCTAATACAGTAATAATAATTCCTTCCCACATGAGCTGACTGACTAAACGATTATTTGATGCGCCTAAAGCCGCTCGTATTGCGGTTTCTTTTTGACGTTCTATAGAACGAGCAAGTAACAGATTGCCAACATTTATACACGCAAGCAAAAGGATCATTCCAGCAATAACATTTAAAAAGGTAAACATTATCGTACCTTCACCGCCCATTTGCGCAAAAGGGAACGACCATAAACGTACTGATTTATTACCTTTTTCTAAATTATACTGTGTGGCACTTTGTTGATATATCGTATTAATTTGCTGGCTTAGCGTTTGCTCTGCTTTAGCCTTACTCATACCCGGCTTAATACGACCATAAAGGTAGACATGATTAGAGTTATTCGCCATATTTTTTATCATTGATGGCTTTATGGGTAGCCAAATGTGGCTTGATCCTGGGAAGCGATACCCCTGAGGCATAACGCCTACAATTTCGGTGACAATATCATTAGCAATAATCGTCATACCAATGACATTTTTATTTGATGAAAAATCATTCATCCAAATTTGAGTACTGATAACAGCTACAGGAGAAGCCCCCGCTGCCATATCTGCAATTTGTAATGTTCTTCCTAAAACTGCTTTCGTGCCACTGAAATTGAGAAAACCTTCATCAACATAGGTGCCGTAAACATTTTTACCGCTATCTTCAAAAGACAATCGAATGTCTTTTTTATCATAAATGCCAAATTCACTAAATACCGTTTGTTGTTCCTTTATCATAGAAAATTCATACGAAGTGAGTAACTGAAAATCACCATTAAATTCTGCATTCACTGACAGCATAGTATCACCGTTAGGTAAGGGTAGATCTTTGTACATGGTTGAATATAAGAATGAAAAGGTAAATAAACTGATCGAAAGACCACCAATAAGCACCGCTAATGTCATCGCGGTAAATTTAGGCGATTTAAATAACAATCTAAAGGCATATTTTATATCGATAAATGTAGACATATTTTCTCCTAACCTACCGCTAATTCAGGAGCAGGCATTGCTTCCATGTTATTTTTGATATTGATATTGTCTGCAATTAAGCGTCCATCGAACATTTCTAAACAGCGATCTGCCCGTTTTGCCGAAGCGGGATCATGCGTCACCATACAAATGGTTGAACCTTCTTGATGAAGTTTGTCAAGCAAGGTTAATACGGCTTCAGCATTTTTTGAATCTAAATTACCAGTAGGTTCATCGGCAAGAATAATAGCAGGGTCGTTAACTAGCGCACGCGCTACGGCAACACGCTGTTGCTGACCACCAGAAAGCTGTGATGGAAAATGATCTTTTCGGTGAGACATCTCAACTTTCTCTAAGACTTGCTGTACTTTGGTTTCAACCTCACTTTTTGATAAACCTTTTTGGTAAGTTAACGGTAACATTACATTTTCAAAAACGGTCAAATCTGAAATCAAGTTAAATGACTGGAAAACAAAACCAATTTGTTCACTGCGAATTTTTGCCCTTTGATCACGTGATAATGATGAAACATCAACGCCATCGAGTTCATAACTGCCCTCTGTGGGTGAGTCAAGTAAACCGAGCAACGACAATAACGTAGATTTACCACAACCAGACTGGCCACTTAATGAAATATACTCACCTTTATTAATTATTAAGTTAACGCTATCAATAGCGCGTGTTTCTATTTCTTCGGTCAAAAATCTTTTACTGATTGTTTTTAATTCGATTAAAGTGCTCATTTTATTCCCTTTATTTTGTCTATTACTTATATCTTGTCTTTTTAAAATAATGATTGTTAGTTAATCATGACTTCTTGATGCTCTTGCCAACTAGAGGTGTCTGAAATAATAATTTCATCGCCAACTATTAAACCAGAAAGTATTTGAATTTGGTTCACTGAACTTTGCCCTAACTGTACACTTTGCTTTTGCGCAAATTCTTTATTATTAGTGAGTTTATATAAACCTGCATCGCTGTAACGAGGAGCAAATACAGGACGTTTAACATAAAGTGCGTCTGCAATATTACTCACTTCAATTAGCCCATCTACCGTTAAATCAGGGCGTGCATCATTGGGTAATTCACTACTGAGTTGTACATCAATTTGTACCATGCCAGCATTTACTGCTGGGTCAATACGAATAACTTCACCAAAAATTTTATTACTTCTGGTATCTACAACAACGGTTTGTCCTAATGCAATATCACTGACTTTATTTTCTTGTACTTGAAGTTCAGCAAAAAGTGAACGCTGATCAGCAATCAAAGCAACACTGCCTCCAACTTGAACTTGTTCACCCAAAGCAAGAGAAACTTGCTGAACCACACCATCAGTAGTAGCTCTAATGGCTAAAGCATCGACTTGATCCTTGATACGCTGATAATTATTTTCCACTAAACCTAAACGCGCTTGCTGAGCTGTTTTAGAGGCAAGTAAACTCGCTTTCATTTTTTCAACTTTTTGCTGTTGTGATAACCAGTATTGATTTTGTTGTTTAACGGATAATTGGCTGCGCTGATAATCAAGGGCTGATACTGTGGCATTTTTTTGTTCTATTAATTGCGTTTCTGCATCAAGTTTTAACTTGCTACTTTGGTAACTGTAATCAGCTTCAACAACTGAGTTTTCTAGATCAAGTAATTGAGATTCAAGTGCAATATAAGCGGCATAGTTTTCAGCCTTTTTTGCTTCAAATTCCCATCGGGCTTTCTCAAGCTCTCTATGTAATTCGGGATTAGAAAGTTGCATGAGGATCTGTCCTTTATCCACATGTGCTCCTGCTTTAACAAAGGCTTGTTCAACACGGCCAGAAACTTGTGCTGAAACCCAACGAATATAAACGGGCTTTAAAACACCGGTTGCGCGGACATTCACTTGAAAACGTCCTTGCTCAACAACAGCTGTAACCAATTCATTTTGTTTAACAATAAATGAAGCGTTTCCCATGAAACTTTTAAATTTGTAGGTAGAGAAGATGAGTAATATCACTACTGGCACGTACCAATATTTTCGCCACAAAGGTGTTGGTATTTTTTCTCTTTGTATATCCATACTTTTTATTACTACATTTTATTGAAAATAATGAAGTAGGTATTACAAGAGACATGCCAACAACGAACAAAACCTAAGCGGTTGTTATATAAGTATAAAGTTGACTTTTGTTTTTTTTGTGAAATGAACTTGTGCCGGAATCGACACAAGTTATAGATGGAAATGTTGCATTTATGGAACAGCTCAAAATTCGACTTAAAAAGTAACTTATTTTACAACAGTGACTAGCCCTTGCATTTTAGGGTGAGGACCGCACTCGTAAGTAAACTCTCCTACACCAGAAAAACTTCGCTGATAGCGTTCATTAGGAAAAATATAAACAGGTTCTTCTTTGACTAGTTGTTTAAACCATACGTTATGATAATCAACACGTTATTCAATTAACGCGTTATATAATTAACACCTTATTCAATAACAGTGACTAGCCCTTGCATTTTAGGGTGAGGACCGCACTCGTAAGCAAACTCTCCTACACCAGAAAAACTTCGCTGATAGCGTTCATTAGGAAAAATATAATCAGGTTCTTCTTTGACTAGTTGTTTAAACCATACGTTATGATAATCAACACGTTATTCAATTAACGCGTTATATAATTAACACCTTATTCAATAACAGTGACTAGCCCTTGCATTTTAGGGTGAGGACCGCACTCGTAAGTAAACTCTCCTACACCAGAAAAACTTCGCTGATAGCGTTCATTAGGAAAAATATAAACAGGTTCTTCTTTGACTAGTTGTTTAAACCATACGTTATGATATTGACGTTTTTCAATATTTTTCCAAATCACAGTATCACCGACATTAATGGTAATATGGGCAGGAATAAAATTTTTCTTATATATCTCTACAACCACTTCTTTTGCATAAACTGAAAATTGAATAAATAGTATTAACATAATCACCAATAACTTTTTCATTAGAATATCCTTACTTTTTAATTTGCAAAAAATTATTTAACCGTGCAGATTTTACCTTTTATATTTATGGCTAACCCTGTTCTATCTCAAGTTTATGAGCTTTACTTATTCATTAATTTTATGCAAAAAAACTACCAATAAAGGTTAATTAAGAAACGCTGGGGGTAAATATATTATAACTATTTTATGATGATGGCGAAGTAATGAGCACCTCATATATTGTCAATATTACCTCAGGAAAAACTAACTTTTTTGGCAATAGCGTTATTTTAAAAGAATCGATGAAACTAATGACATTGTCGTGAGCAACTTAATCATAAATTTTAAAGCAAGCGATGAAGAAAAATTAAAAAAATAATTAAAACCTTATTAAAGTAACCACTACAGGAAAGTGTCAGAGACTGTTATTATATTAGGCAATTAAACATCCTTAATATAAGTAAACTACATGCCAATAAAATCTTTAGCACGCGTCACTATAGATCCTAATTCTCCAGCAACTTCATGTGTTATTTGGCTACATGGGCTTGGTGATTCGGGCGATGGATTCGCTCCCATTGTTCCGGTATTAAATTTACCTAAAGATCATGGTATTCGTTTTATTTTTCCGCATGCTCCTGAGCAAGCGGTCACCATTAACCAAGGCTATGTAATGCGTTCTTGGTACGATATCAAGAGTATGGACTTGCATAATCGTGCTGATATGCCTGGCGTACTTGAATCTGAACAAGCGATTCATGCACTTATTCAACAGCAGGTAGATGCAGGTATTGCTGCTAATAAAATCGTGCTAGCTGGTTTTAGTCAAGGTGGTGTTATTAGCTTATTTACTGGTCTTAGGTATCCAAAAGCCTTGGCGGGTATTATGGCTTTATCATGTTATTTACCCACTGCAGATAAATTACCCGATAACTGTCACGCGGCCAATAAGCAAACCCCTATTTTGCAAAATCATGGCGAACAAGATGATGTGGTGCCAATGAGCTCGGGTAAAATGGCCAATCAACTACTGATTAATGCTGGATATAAGGCAAAATGGCAATCTTATCGTATGCCACACAGCGTATTACCAGAGCAACTTAGTGATATTTCAGCTTGGCTGGTGAATACCTTATTAAAGTAGCCATAGTTACTTGAGCTAAAAATAAAGCCGACATATTGTCGGCTTTATTGGTTTAGATCAGGCAGTCAATAACACATTAGTTATTTACCACTAATTCTATACTGCTGGTATCTTGCATAGAATTTTTGAATAACCCAGCCTCATCAAAAATCACGCGGTCTTCATAACCACTAAACAAGATTGCATCAGGGTTACGTCCAACGATTGCAACCTGCCCTTTATTATGAGCACCAGCTGCACCACGTAATAATTTAAAAATCACTACGCCATTTTCAGTACCTGGTACGCCAGGCATAGGTTCATTAGTAACAGCTACAACTTCGGTTTTCCCTAAGTAATGAGTGATTGATAATCGCGCATGAGCTTCAACACCAGAAAGACCTTTTTGTGAATCATTCAATAATTTCCACGCATCTTCGATAGGTAAGCTAAAAGATTTATGACCAATAATATCGCGATCACAAAAGAAATAATGATTTTCAATGCTATTACGCTTTAATTCACGTTGCATAATACGAATTGCTCCAGCGTCGTTACTTATACCTTTAATAAATGGCGCTTGGTTTTCAATAGAAATCCATTTACGACTTGCCAATTGCGATACCGCTCTTTCAGCACTTTCAACCCACACTAAACCGCCAGCAGGATTTTCAATATAATTGCCTTGCTCATCTTTTGCTAAGAATTCATCAGGATGATTAAAGTGCACCATAATACGAAAGCGAATGCCAGGGTACGCTGCGTGGAAATTATCCATCATGGCAAAAAATTCTTTATCGAAACGGTCAGGGAAAAAGGCGAGTTCTTTAGTACCTATACGAATATTCTCTATACCCGCATCAGCTAGTGCCGAAAACCATTGCGCCAAGTTTTTATTAAGTAGCACCATAGGATCGCCACCTGACATTAAAATTTCGCGTAGCTTTTCACGACCTGTTTCAGGATGAATACCACCATTGTCAGCAACAATTTTATTATGCTCATTAATATAGTTAACAAGTTCAGATATTTGTGCCAAACCTTTACGCTCGGCAGTTCCATTTTCTCGGGTGATCTCTTTTTTGGTAATCAACTCTTCGCGGTAACAAAATCGACAATGGGCAGAACATGTCGAGGCAACATAAATAAGGCCTAGCTCATATTTGTATATTAAGCCTTCAATTGGGCTATAGCTCATTTGATTACCAGGGTCTGGTGCACCTTGCATATCAAAAGTTTCAGCTGGGCTCGCTTTAACTAACGTTTGTAGTGGTAAACTATTTTTTGCTAAATCGTAATAATGACGGGTAATTTTTACCGGCATACGAGACTCAATATCTTGCTCAGTCCCTTTTATCGCGATCAATGCCTTCTTCTCATCTTCACAATAAAAATTCAACATATCCTCAGGAGCACGATCATCAAGAAACTTTTTTAAGCCATTGATGTTTAGCAACACGCCCTCAGGCCTGGCAAGATTGGTTTTTACAAAATGAAGCCAAACCACCAACCAGTCAGGGGATGCTATTTGAGCAAGTATCCATTATTGCTAAAGCAGCGACTGCAGAGTTAGGTATTGCATTACTGCCTAAATTTTTAATTCAAAGTGAGTTAGATAAAAAAGAATTAGTACCCGCGCTTGATTTACCGGTAACAAGCAGTTTTGGTTATTACTTAGTAACACCACATGAACAACTAACCTACCCACCCGTTGTCGCTTTTACAAAATGGTTGTTAAAAGTAGCTAAAGACTAGCCGTGTATTATCGAGTAGGTTTAGCCGGATTTTGGGAATTTGACAATAATCTCAATTCCTTCATTAACTTTTGACTGACATTGAATTTCACCTTTAAAAAGCTGAGTAACCAAATTAAAGACAATATGCATACCCAAACCACTACCGCCTTCATTGCGCTTACTGGTAACAAAGGGATCATAAATTTGTTTTAACATGCTTTCACTCATCCCCTTCCCGTTGTCAGCATAAATTATCTGCACATGTTTTTGCGTTTGAGCAAGGGTAATTATAATATTTCCCTCATCCATGTTATCAAAACCATGCTTTAGGGAGTTCTCAATAAAGTTACTCAGAATTTGAAATAAAGCACCTGGGTAAGTAGTAACAACAATGTCTTCAGAGCCTTTAATATTAACTGTAATATGCTTATCACGAAAATCAGTCCCATTAAATAAAGGTTTAAGAGAATCATGTATTTCATGTGCATAATTAGTTAAATTTATTTCACGCTTCATTTCTTAGCTCTGATCAACAGCAACTTGTTTAAAGTTACTAATCAGTACATTGGCTCGGTCTAGGTTTTTCAATACCATTTGATACCCCTTGCTCTGGGCTTCAATGGCTTTTTGTAAATCTACTTGTCGTAACGTTTTGTCCTTTAACATTTTTTCAACATCAAACAATGAGTCTTGGTTATGACTTATTGCTGTTATAGAAATACCTAAAGGCGTATTTATTTCATGAGCAACACCGGCAACCAGCCCTCCTAATGCAGCCATTTTTTCATTTTCGATCAAGCTTTTTTGCGCGTACTGTAATTGCAACAATGCTTGCTCAACTTTTTCATTTTTTGTAGATAATTCTTGAGTACGTTCAGCAACTTTTAGCTCTAGCTTTTCATTCATTTCTTCTAAAGAGTATTCATGTTCTTTTAAACGATTTATATCTTTAAAAGCCCCCGCTATTCGGGTCGCTATACCTTGCTCGTTTCGTTCAATTACTTTACCTTTATCTAAAACCCAGCACCAAATATTAGTTAAGTCCTTAACCCTAACAGGTATTTCAAAACTGTTACTGCCATGATAAATACATTGTTCAAGTAGATAGCTATATTCGGTTTGCTCATCAGGATGAATAAAGTTACCGATATTGTGGTGGTTAATCAGATTATCTTCTTGACCATAATCAATACGTGGAACAACACTATGGCGATACACCTGATTATTAACAATATTCCACTCCCATAATTCATCACCACTTGCCCAAAGAGAATGTTGCAAACGTTGTTGTAGTTTACTCATTGTTGAATTGGCAAGAAGTACTTTGTTGTAAATACGTTGTCTAATAATCCAAACAAGCAATAAAATTGCAAGTATCGTCAAAATATATAAAGTTTTACTTATCGTGTTCCACCACCATGGCGCTTCTAATGTAATGGGTAAAGTGAAAACCACAGATTTAACGCCTTGGGCATTTTGCACGTAACTTTCTAATTGATAACTTCCTGGTAGTAATTTAATTAAATTCACTTCCCTACTTTCATTGTCCATGGGAAGCCATTGCTCTGACAAACCTTTCACTCGGTAGAAGTAATTAAGTTGTTGGTGTGAGTAATCAAGCGATGAAAATTTAAATGAAACGATATCTTCCTTGGGGCCTAAGTTTATTTTTTTAATATATTCAGGTTGTAGTGTTGCTTTATCAGAAACTTTTATTTGATCAATTTTTTGACCTAAAATTGAAACACCTACTAAATAAAGCTTAGGAGCTATTGATTCTTCAACTACATTTTGTGAATAAAATTGATTAAAGCCATTGATACCGCCAATGAATACCTTGCCCTTTGGCGAAAGCCATCCTGCACCAAAGTTATATTCCGAACTTTGAATACCATCGCGTTCATTAAAATTCCTTACTGAAAAATTTAACGTATTAACACGTGACAAACCATTGCTCGACCCCACCCACATACTGCCTATTTTATCAAAAACCATTGTCCAAATTGCATTACTAGACAATCCATCTTCTTGTGACAATGTTCGTTCAACTTTAAAGTTTTGATCAATAATACTAATGCCTGCACCGCTGGCAACCCAAACACGCTGTTGCCCGTCACTGGTAAGAGTAAAACTTAAGTTAGACAATACACCTTCATTAACGGTGAGCTGTTCCAGTTTCTCTTTATGATATCGAAATACACCACGGCCAATACTACCAAACCACAAATCATCACCTTGCACTAACAAGTCAGTTAAGTGTTCGGGCATATTGTCAAATTCATTTAAGAAGGGCTGTAAACTTGTCGTCGACTGATCATACTTTACCAAGCCATGACCTCTTGATCCGAACAGTACTTCACCTTGATAGACTGCACTCATATTATACCTTAGTGATGGCGCATTACTGTTTTTAGGTGAAAATAGTGTCACTTGGTTACTATCAAAATTAAAACGAATCACGCCAATGTTTAGCGTAGTAAACCAAACATCTCCCTGAACAAAAAGAACATTGCTAATAAAAGCATTTTCTAACAACTTCAATGCAGGGTAGTAATATTCCGCTTTGTGAAATTTTTCATTTTCAAAAATAAAAGCACCATCAGAGGTTGCAACCCAAACTCTCCCCTGACCATCTAAGCTGAATCCCCTAACATCGTCTTCACTTAGTGGGGAGTCTGGGTAACTATATTGATTAATATGCCCTAATAATTTAACTGCATGACTCAAATAATTAATTCCACCAGCGTCTGTACCAAACCAGTAATTACTTTTAGCGTCAACAAGCACTGATAAAACAATGTTATCAGTGAGGCTTTTCAAATTAATATCTTGATGAACATGGCTTTCAAGTACTTTACCCTCATGATTTATGGCAAATGCACCATTATTAGTGGCCAGCCATATACGGTCTTTATCATGAGTAATGTCGTTAACGGTATTATTAAGTATCGGGGAGAGCGAAATATGAAACTTTTTGATGAATTTTTCATTCGTGATTTGGTATGAATCTACCCAGCCATCATGACGACCTGCAAAAAGTATCTGATTGACTACTTCAATGCTTTTTGTCGATTTATTGGTAAGTTGCACTAGTGTGCTTTTTTCAGTACTTTGTTTGAAAACGCCCTTCTCGGTAGCAAAGTAGACACTAGCGTTTACACTTTTTATATCTAATATTCGCATACCTGCAGATTCAGGGTAAGGGGTAATCAAATAGTCTTCAAAGGCTAAACTATACAATCCAAATCCCTCAGTTCCCACCCAGACTTTATTTGTGTCACAAGTAAGACTGATCACATTATCATCAGGAATAACATTATTAAACTGAGAAAGGAAAGAGGTAAAAACCCCAGAGTTATAGTTGTAAACGCTTAATCCCGTGCTGGTACCAATCCATAAATTATGGTTGCCGTCATCACATAAAGCCGTTATGTAGTTGCCTGCAAGTTGATCTTTTTGAGAAGGTTTCGCTTTATATTGTTTAAACTCGTAACCATCATATCGATTCAATCCTCCTTGTGTACCAAACCACATAAAACCAAGCTGATCTTGTGCTATTGCGAGCACAGTAACTTGGCTAAGGCCATCGCCTTTAGAATAATGAACCATCGACTGGTTAATATTAGCAAAAACAGGTTCTACAAGTGCTTTACTTGTTTGACTAGCATTAGCAAGACTAAAACTATTACTTATAAAAAGTAAGAATACAGCAAAAAACTTCAACAAATACCACCAAGTAACTATCTGTTATATTTAATAATAGCTTAAATATAGTACATGGAAGATAAAAGATATACTGCTAATAATATTCTATTTTACTAAGAGAAACCTTACTTTAGGGTTCTCTGAACATCTCAGCTTAAAGCTGGAGAAGTCGCTTTAGTTGGTTCAGGTCCTGGTGATGCAGAATTATTAACGATTCGTGCGATGCGTTTTATCGAACAAGCAGAAATAGCCATTTACGATCGTTTAGTCAGCGATGAAATTTTAGCTTTACTTCCTGAGAATTGTGAACGCTTTTATGTTGGCAAAGAGCAAGCAAAACATTGTGTTCCACAGGATAAAATCAACCAAATATTAGTAGATCAAGCGAGATTAGGCAAAAAAGTTTTACGCCTAAAAGGCGGCGACCCGTTCATTTTTGGTCGTGGCGGCGAAGAAGCTGAATTTATGCTTCAACAAGGAATAAGTTGTCATATTTGCCCTGGCGTAACCGCGGCTTCTGGTTGTACTACATATGCAGGTATTCCGCTGACTCATCGTGGTGTTGCACAAGGCTGTACCTTTATTACCGGTCATATGCAAAATAATGGACAATTAAATTTACCTTGGCAAAGTCTCACCTGTCCAACGCAAACAGTTGTTTTTTATATGGGCATTAATACCTTACCTAAAATTGCGGAACAGTTAGTAAAGCATGGCAGAGACATTAATACCCCCGCAGCACTTATTCGTAAAGGTACTCAGCCTGAGCAACGGACATATCGTGGCACCATAGGTAATTTAGCAGCCTTGGTTGAAAAATATAATATTACCCCACCGACCTTAATTGTCATTGGTGACGTAGTAAACCAACTTACCGAAAAGCAATTAACAACGCCTGGATTTTTAGACGCTAAAGATTATGTAGCAAAAGAAATGATCAATGAAGTCGTTGAAAAAATAGCGTAAATACTGAAACCTATGTTAGGGAACAAAGTCTAAAATGAAAATAGCTATATTACTTTTTACCGCCTTCGCATCTCTAACACTTTCAGCAACAAGCTTAGCGGACGATGCAGAAAATGATATAAATAAATCAGCGAAAAAACTGTACACGGCACATTGTCAAAGTTGTCACGGCATTGAACGTTTAGGAGCTATGGGCCCGGCTTTATTACCGGAGAACTTATCTCGTTTGCGTAAACCTAAAGCAACTAGGGTGATCAATGAGGGGCGTGTTGCTACACAAATGCCGAGTTTTAATCAAAAGCTAACTAGCAACGAAATAGCACAACTTGTTGATTATATTTATACACCCACCCAAGCCGCACTTAACTGGAACATCAGCGATATCAAAGCCAGTAACATTGTTCATTTTGACCAAAAGAAGCTAGCTGAAAAACCTGTCTTTGAAGCAGATATGATGAACTTATTTATTATTGTTGAATTAGGAGATCATTCAGCGACACTATTAAATGGGGATACATTTGAGCCAATTGATCGTTTCAAAACTCGTTTTGCCCTGCACGGTGGGCCCAAATACTCGCCTGATGGTCGCTATGTATTTTTTGCATCTCGAGATGGCTGGATAAGTAAATATGATATTTATAATTTAAAAACCGTGGTTGAAGTACGTGCCGCGATCAATACGCGTAATATTGCCATATCAAATGATGGTCAACATTTAATTGTTGGCAACTACCTGCCCAATAATGTAGTTATTTTAAATACGCGTGATTTATCACCGGCAAAAGTAATAGATACTATCGATAGCAATGGTGTAAGTTCACGGGTCAGTGCGGTTTATAATGCACCACCTCGCCATAGCTTTATTGTTGCCTTAAAAGATGTCAAAGAAATATGGGAAATTCCTTATAGCGACCAGGGTGGTGTTGAAGTATATAAAGGGTGGGCACACGATTATCGTAAAGACGGGGGTGAAGGCAAACTAGAAAGCTGGAAAGTGGAAGATCCGTTTCCTATACGCCGTATTGAAACCGATGACTTTATTACAGATTTCTTCTTTGACCCTCAATATATTAATTTAATTGGCACTGCGCGTAATAATCATAATGGGCAAGTGATCAACCTAGATACCAAGAAAAAGATAGCGGCAATTGCGCTAACAGGAATGCCCCACTTAGGCTCGGGCATTACTTGGGACTATCAAGGGAAAGCCATCTTTGCCTCTCCCAATATTAAAGAAGGTAAAATAACGGTTATTGACATGGATAACTGGCAGGTAATTAAAGAAATAAAAACTGAAGGACCCGGTTTTTTCATGCGCAGCCATGACAATTCCCCTTATGCATGGGCTGATGTTTTCTTTGGTCCTAATAAAGAAAAAGTACATGTTATCGATAAGCGTACCTTAGAAATAGTAAAAACTATTGCGCCATCGCCAGGAAAAAATGCTGCTCATGTTGAGTTCACCAAAGACGGTAAGTATGTGTTACTCAGTGTTTGGGATGAAGACGGTGAACTCATTGTTTATGATGCCAACACCTTAGCGATAGTAAAACGACTGCCGATGAAAAAGCCATCGGGTAAGTACAACGTTTATAATAAAACCCACTATGAGCGCGGTACCAGTCACTAAAATTCAAAAATTGTCGCCGATATAACAAACAAATTTGCGCGTTATGGGCTTAAATAGACGATAACATCAATGTTAAACATTTCGGGGGCGAAGAAGCAGTTAATGAGCATAACCATGCTCAGTTCTACCAAGCTGCTTCACACGACCTTCCTCATCCATTGTTGATATTTAATCGACCCGCCTAACCTTTTAATACGTCTCAATGAGCAAGTTGTTACTTAATTGAGATCAGCCATGAATATCTTCACAAAAGGTGACAAGAGCTAAGCGAACTTACCCCTGAATACCTGCTTTTATTAACACGGCGCTATTGGGAAAACCATCGGCAATTAAATCATGTTTTAATTGAGATCAGCCATGAATATCTTCACAAAAGGTGACAAGAGCTAAGCGAACTTACCCCTGAATACCTGCTTTTATTAACACGGTGCTATTGGGAAAACCATCGGCAATTAAATCATGTTTTAATTGATATAAACGAATAGCTTTTCGACTTTTTGGTCCCCAAATACCATCAGGTTTACCCACGTCAAACCCTAAATTATTCAGCTTTTCCTGCAGCGCTTGTAATTCAGCAGGCTTGTATAGTACCTCCTTATCTTGAGCACTTACCTTTAAGCCGCTAGCACCTTGAATACGGTTAGCTAACAAGCCAACAGAAAGTGCATAATTCTCAGATAAGTTCCATTTCATAATGACATTAAAATTAGGGTAGACTAAAAATGCAGGTCCACCCGCACCTGCAGGTAAGACCAACTCGGCATCAATTTTATAATCGGATAAAGCAGAGCCATTAGCACGTGTTACACCTAAAGCTTTAAAGGTTGCTAAGGGATAGAACTGATCAAACTCGACTTGTTGAAAAGCAAAGTTCTTTGGCAGTTGTACTTGTCGACCCCAACGCTCTTTTTCTAACCAGCCAATGCTATTTAAATAGTTAGCAGCACTCGTTAACGCATCCGCTTCACTTTGCCAGACATCAACTTTACCGTCATTATCGCCATCTAAAGCATACTTTCTCAACGCCGAGGGCATAAATTGCATATGCCCCATGGCACCAGCCCAAGAGCCGGCGAGTTGCTTGGTGGTAACCGTTTTATTGTCGAGTAAATAAAAAAGATCAAATAATTCAGCGGTAAAATATTGACTACGTCGTTCATCACAGGCCAATGTGGCTAAAGAGTTTAATACCGACATTTTACCTTTATTTCTGCCAAAGTTTGTTTCTAAACCCCAAAATGACACTAAATACTGTGCAGGAATGCCATATTTTTTAGACAATTTATCAAACAGCTCTTTATGCTCGGCTAATTTATTTCGACCGGTTTGGATATGATAATCAGTTAAGCGTAATTTTAAATAGTCAGCAAAGCTTTGACTAAATTCAGGTTGGCGTTGATCGAGTTCAATCACGCGTTTTATTGGTGCAAGCGCTGGAATAATATCATTAACAATATAACCTGAATAACCGGCAGATTGGGCCTTGACCTGCAAATTATCGATACATTGAGTAAAATCGTTATTGCCAGTAGCATTCACTACTAAAGGCAATGTCGTTAATGAAGCAAAAAATAACCGAGAGAAACGTTTAATAACGGATGACATAACAGAAAAACCTTATAAAAAATTCAAGAAAACATCAAAAAATATAACCAAGTTCACTTTAGCAAATAGTAACTGTCGCACCCAAGGAAAAATTAACGTAAAATGCAGATCATATGTAACAAATTCTCTTAACAATATCATTTAGGAACGTCATGAAAAAAACATTCAACATCACTCACCCAAAAATTAAAGTTGCTCGCTTATTTGAAGGTGTAAAACATGATGTGAAAAAATACATAAAAAGAGAAAGAAACAAGAAGCTGCCTGCTGGCGTTGATTTTTGGGATTTTGACTCAAAATATGGTATTACCGAAGCAGACGCAGAAGTTGTTCACTTATCTGCACTCAATAAACATATCGACGAAGCTGAAAAGCTTGGCTTAACTTCATTCTATTTAGAGATCGTCGTAAAAGAAGGTTTTCGTTCGGTAAAACCGCTTGCTGAAGACGAAGACTTCGACGAACTTGACGAAGAATAGCTTCAAAGCCGATTTAATTAAATAATGAAAATACCTAAAAGACTACAACCCTTGGTTGACGATGGACTGATTGACGAAGTAATCAGTCAATTAATGAGTGGCAAAGAAGCAACTGTATATATGGTGCGTTGTGGCGATGATATTCGCTGTGCCAAAGTATATAAAGAAGCAAATAAACGCAGTTTCAAAAAAGCAGCTCAATACCAAGAAGGTCGAAAAAGCCGTAATAGCCGTCGTGCGCGCGCGATGGAAAAAGGCTCCAAGTACGGCAGAAAGCAACAAGAAGATGCCTGGCAGAATGCCGAAGTTGAAGCCCTTTATACGTTAGCAGCAGCTGGCGTACGTGTGCCTCAGCCATTTGGTTGTTTTGAAAGTGTGCTGTTAATGGAACTGATCACCGACGGTGAAGGCGATGTTGCACCGCGCTTGAATGACATAATATTGCCAAGTGAACACGCGATTGAAGACCACCTTATCATGATGAATTATGTAAAAATCATGCTTTGTGAGGGCATCATTCATGGTGATTTATCAGAATTTAATGTACTGGTTGACGAATACGGCCCAGTTATTATTGATTTGCCGCAGGCGGTAGATGCCTCAGCAAACAATAATGCCAAAAGCATGTTACTGCGCGATGTTGACAATATTACTGATTATTACGCTCAATTTGCTCCAGAATTAGCACAGAGTAAATATGCTCAAGAAATGTGGGCCTTATATGAAAAAGCGGAATTAACACCAGAAACAGAATTAACAGGTCTATTTGAAGAAGATACTAAGTCTGCCGATGTTGATACGATAATAGAAGAAATAAAAGCCGCATTTGCTGAAGAACAGGAACGATTAGAACGTATTAGTGACGCTGATGAGATAGATTAAGCTAATCTTATCAGTTAGTAACAAGCGTTGTAAAAATACTAAGTACTTCATCATCAGTTAAAAATCGGCTATCGCCTTCAGCTAGATTTTCATCCAATAATAAGTTTCCGATGGCTTGTCGATGCAAGCCTATTACGGGATTACCAAACCGACCAAACATCCGCTTAATTTGATGGTAACGCCCTTCGATTAATTTAACTTCAGCCATGTATTGATTAGCTTGTTGGTCAACGTCATTACTTATAATGTTGAGTTTGGCCGGCTTAGTGGTGATATCTTCAAAGTCAAAATACATGCCTTTTGCGAAGGCGGCTTGGTAATCATCTGTTAGCGGATTTTGTAATGTGACTTGATAGCACTTCTCTACTTTATGCTCTGGGGACATAAGGCGTGCTGACCAACGACTGTCGTTGGTCAGCAACAGTAATCCAGAAGTATTTAAATCGAGTCGACCAACAATATGTAAATTGTCTTTTTCTTCGCTATCACTAAATAAATTTTGCTCGACAAGTAGGTCTATGACCGTTTTGTGTTGCTTGTCTATCGTCGCACTCACCACACCGATAGGTTTATTAAGCATTATATAGAGCGCAAGATTATCTTGTAAAATGTGACCATCGAGGAGTATTTTTGAAAACTTGTCGATGCGTTGACCAATATCATCTGCGATAACGTTATCTACCACTATCCGTTTTTTCGCTAACATCAAGCGCACAGCTCTGCGGCTAATATTACAATGTTCACTAATAAAACGGTCAAGACGAGCAGTGCTTAATGACATAAATAGGCATTCATTTTATCTGAGGATTAAGAATTCTTGATATTTCAGCGGCTTTTGATTAGAAAGATAGCGCAAACCTGCAGATAAATAAAAGATCAGTGCTCGGGTTAACGAACCAGTTTGAGTATAGTTGTCTGCTTAACCGCTGCAGCTACAACTTTAATCGGTTTAACATCGACACGTTCAGCAATGAGTTTATTATTTTTAAAGCGATCGAAATGAGCTTGTTTAACTTTCATTTGCTGACAAAACTGATGAAAGGCTTCATAATCTTTGCGGTTAAATTTTTCATTTTCTCGTGTTAACAAACCATCTATGTAGGCGTTGTCTCCGTTTACCGTTAAATTGGCTATCGCCGTATAGGGTTTACCGTATTCATCGACACGTAAAGCTCGTACAGTTTTTATTTCAAAAATCCAATCATCAACTTGTACAAATCGAGGCATTGACTCTATAGGTACGCCATCAGTGGGTTTGTTGCTCATAATAATTTTCGACTGCGTATTAAATAATAAAAAATCCAACTGTTTATTATTAACAGCTGGAAATTAGGGACTATGATTCTAGAGAAATATGGTTTATTTTTCAACCATTAATTGTTAATTTTTACAGCCGCAAGGTAGGTTTTTAGCTCGCTGGCACTGATTTCAGCGTCAGCATTTTTGTCGATGTCTTTAAAATGCTTAACTAATTTTTCATTTTTGCTGGCAATAACTTCTGCTTCATTAAGCAGTCCATTTTTATCATCATCAAACTTAGTGAGTATTGCCGGCGTACTTTTTGCAACATTGTCTACCGACAACATTTTAGTTGCCACTGGCTTAACAGCTGTCTGTTCAACAGTAGGAATATCTAGGCTTGCAACTTTATCTCCAGCATTGACAAAATACGAAGCTAAAGCACAAGTACCAACAAGTAGAGTCACTTTTGTTAGGCTAATAGAATTCATTTTAATTCCTTTATTTATAGAGTTCATGGGCTTATTTCAATTATTATAATAATATCATCAACGGCATTGCAGGAATCACACCAAAAACATAAGACACTGATTTAATTATATTAATAATGAAAAACAAACAACTAGAACAGCTAAAGTGTCGCTATTAAGCAACAGATAAAACAACCATAAATAAAGTTAAAAAATAACGTTATTAACAATGAACAAAATAATCTATGTAAAACAGTAACTAACTGATAAAAGCAATAACAAAAACCACTATAGTATGGTCTAGAGTACTGTCTCAAATAAGCGACACGCTTGTTTTTTATCTTAATAAAACTAAAATACGCTCCTGATCAATACTTGTGGTGTCTATGAAAAAATTTAGCTTGTCCAAACTTTTTGCAATAAATTTGTATTCGATTAGAAAACTAAGCATTTTAGGTTTTACTTTTGTTGCGCTTCCGTTGGTTATAGCGTTAATTTATAGCGCAAATCAAGTCACTGATCTTTCTCAACAAAGTACCTCCGCTATCTTTAATGTTGCTGAACTCGTTAAAACAAATCGTCAAATTAATTTTACCTTGGCAAAAATGGAACGTAGTGCGGGACAGTTTATCATTTTAAAAGATCAAGATTTATTGAGTGCTTATTTAAAAGACGAGCAAGTTATCTTAAAAGCATTGGCGAGTAACAACCTCTTTAAAAGCAATCCGAGTTTACTTCTACTCAACACAGAATTTTCTCAAGCAATTGAGTATCTGCATCGTTACTTAACGCGGCACCCCTTAGACGAATCGTCATTAACATTGTTACAAGGACAATTTACCCAACTGGTTTCGATACGAAAAAAAATAGCTGAACAAAGTAATAACTTACTGATATTACAAGTAGAACAGGTTAAAGATTCAGCCAACGAAGTTAGACACGGTATGCTGAAAAGCTTGCTTATCATTCCGTTTACCTTACTCATCGCCGCAATTTTTATTTATTTAATCACGAAACCGCTCAAGCAGTTGCTCGGTAAGATACATCATTTAGCATTAGGAGATTTTGAAAAAAAAGTCACCTTACATGGCTCACCTGAGATGAAAGAAATTGCTGACGCTTTAGAAGTGATGCGCAAGCGCTTACATGCACTGGAATTACAAAAATCGAGCTTTATTCGTCATATCTCTCATGAACTAAAGACGCCACTTGCCGCCATTAGAGAGGGAACAGAATTACTATACGATCACAGTGTCGGTGAGTTAAACACTGAGCAGCAAGAAATATCTAACATCATCCGTAGCAGTGTCACCCGCTTACAACGCTTAATTGAAGACTTGCTTGATTTCAATATAGTGCTCGACTCAACCAGTTTACAAGATACTGAAACTGTTGATTTATCATCCTTAGTTGCTCAGGTATTACAGCAGAGAAGTTTAGATATTAAACAGAAAAACTTAACCATTGACTATAAAAATCGCGCAATAAAACTTAAGGTCAATGCCAAACAATTAAGTGTTATTTTAGATAACCTCTTATCCAATGCGATAAAATACTCTTATGATAATAATGTTATTAACATTGACTGTTCACTTGAAAATAGTCAGTTGTCGATAACCGTTATTGACCAAGGCAGCGGAATAGTCAGTAGCCAACAAGAAAAAATATTCGATGCTTTTTATCAAGGAACACCGGCAAAAAATGCCAAGATAAAAGGTAGTGGTTTAGGATTAACCATAGTTAAGGAGTTACTGATGCGCTTAAATGGCACTATTAACATAACCAGTAACACCGGCAAAAATAGCGGCACGGCGATGACAATAACCTTGCCGAATGCTTTTCTACCAAAAACAACGAATGGAGTATCGGTGTAATGTTATGTTCATTTTATAAAATACTCAGTGTTATTTTTTTACTGTCATTACTGCCAGCGTTAACGGGTTGTCAGTTACTGCACATCGATGATAAAAGTCATCACGATGAGAGTAAAAGTGTTGATTATAGCCAATATTATTTATCTTTAATCGAGTTAAACGAAGCACAAATTGCCGATAAAATACATCAGCATCAATTAGCTTCGTTAGCTAATAGTGAGTCAATCAAGCAAGATAAAACTAACAGCGTAGAAACTATTGAATGGCAATTAAAATCAGTACTGTTTTTTGCCCTACCTCATTCCTCTGTTCATAATCCGTTTACCGCGAAAAGTAAATTAAATCAGCTGTCTCTGTTTGCCCTCAATAAAAACAATTTACGCCAAAGCGACGTTGCCTTTTTTAGTATGTTAAAAACACAACTCAATCAACAGATATTACAACTTAATGAACTATCGCAAGAGAAGAAGGTGCAACAGCTCATTAAACAAGCCTATCAATTTCAACAACAACAATTAGAAATGTTACAGCAGCAAATCAATCAACTAAGAAAAATAGAGCATAATATTAATGAGCATGGGCAATAAAGATGATGGCTTTAACAAACAGCAAAAAATTCGATCAACAAAAAAATGAGAAAATACTGCTTGTTGATGACGATCCCAGTTTATTGAGATTGCTTGGTATCCGATTATCCGCAGCGGGTTATCAAATAGAATCAGCAAACAGTGCCAAAATGGCTTTAGGTATTTTAGAAACGTTTCATCCGCAATTAGTGATCAGCGATTTACGTATGGAAGGTATGGACGGCATGGCACTTTTCGAAAAAATCCGTCAACAACAGCCTAATTTACCAGTAATCATTATGACCGCCCACGGCACAATACCCGATGCCATTAGTGCGACTAAACAAGGCGTGTTTAGTTTTTTAACTAAACCTTTTGAAAGCCAAGAATTACTCTCGACTGTGCAAGAAGCCATTCGCTTACAACCACAAAATAGCACTCATAATACCGACAAAAAAGCCGATCTTTGGCGCAAAAAAATAATTAGTCGAAGTGCCGTGATGTCTTCACTGTTACAACAAACTTATCAAGTCGCCCAAAGTGATTTTAGTTTATTGATCCACAGTCCAAGTGGCACAGGTAAAGAGCTACTGGCAAAAGCCATACATTTAGCAAGTAAGCGTCACCAGAAAAAATTTACGGCGATTAACTGTGCAGCAATACCTGAACAATTACTCGAGTCTGAGTTGTTTGGGCACTGTAAAGGCGCTTTTACCGGGGCAGATAAAAATCATCAAGGACTTTTCCAGTCAACCGATGGTGGTACGTTATTTCTTGATGAGATCGGCGATATGCCGATGAGCTTTCAGGTAAAATTATTACGCGCTTTGCAAGAAAAAGAAGTCCGCCCAGTCGGCAGTACTCAGTCAGTAAAAGTGGATGTACGTATTATTGCCGCGACCCATAAAAACTTACAACAAGCGATTATAGATAAAAGCTTTCGTGAAGATCTTTACTACCGCTTAAATGTCGTGGAACTGACTTTACCTGCTCTGTCTGAACGACGAGAAGATATTCCTTTGCTCGCCCAGCACTTTTTAACTGTAGCGATAAAAAGTACCACACATAAAATAAACGGCTTTAGCCAAGCCGCGATGGAGATTTTAATTAGGGCTGAATGGCCCGGTAATATTAGACAATTACAAAATGTGGTTGAGCAATGCGTCGCTTTATCTACCGAGCCGTTAATTAGTGAGAGTTTAATTAATAATGCTTTACGTAATGAAAGTGCACAACTGCCTTCTTTTCAAGAAGCGAGAGAGCAATTCGAGCGTGACTACTTAGCAAAATTACTGAAAACCACCGAAGGTAATGTTTCACAAGCCGCAAAAATAGCGCAGCGAAACCGAACAGAATTCTATAAACTATTGAAAAAGCATCACTTAAATGCCGAATCATTTCGAGTGGATAACAACATTCCTTCACAAGCATAGCTGAGTATAGTTAAATGATGAAAAGTTTACACTTAAGCAATTTTTTTCCTTATCAGCTCACGCAACTGCAAGCAAAAGTCAGTGATAACATTGCTGACATTTACACAGGAAGATTTGAGCTTTCTCGTCAAGAATGGCGCGTGCTAGCCAGTTTAGGTAACGGAGAATTATTATCCGCAAAGCAAATAGGCGAACAAACTAACTTAGAAAAAATGCCGGCGAGCCGTGCAATAGCAAAGATGCAAACTCAAGGGTTATTGATTAAAAACACCGATAAAGCCGATAAACGCTCTTCGCTGTTAAAATTGACGGCACAGGGTTTGGCTACTTATCAACAGTTAATACCTATGGTTTTAGCCAGAGAGCAAGAACTACTGTCGGTATTGAATGCTGAAGAAAAAAACCAACTAACTGATATCATTGAAAAATTAATATTAAAATCCATGGAGATAGCAAATAAATAACAACGACTATCGGCGCTGGCAATGCTCAACCAGACTCTCGATTAAAATGCCTAAACAAGCTTAACTGAAAATAAAGTGATAATAAAAGCCTACACCAAAACATAGGTTTTTTAGTTGCCATTGATCGACTCGTTATTAATTAAAAAGAATACCTTGGCGTGACTCAAAAGTGACTACTGTCAAAAAAGCGTCCACATCATTGTTAATGCCATTAGATGAAAATAGCTAGTGCTACAAATTCTTTCCCCTTGATAGATTACGCTTTTATGTCTGGTTCCCCGAGGAGAGGTTTTTATAAATCTAAAATAACAGTGCTTTAAAACCGGCCGAACGAGCCAAGCTAACTAGCCATGCACTATAGATTTAATACTCTAACTGTTGACAAGCTATATTAATAGTCTCAAAATGACGACCATAATTGATTAGGTGCTCAATATTTATACTTTAACAAAGTATAAATTAGAGATAATCGGGAAGTTAGTACATGCTATGCATAATTCTAACGCTGCCCCCGCAACGGTAATACTTTACGCTAGGTAAAGTTAAGCCCGGAGACCGGCCTAAATAATATCGAATGACTTGCAGTGCGGTGGGCGCTACGGAATTTAATGACCTTAGCAATAGCTATTTGTCATGATCCTTCCGTACCTCCCTCAAAATTTTTTGAGGTTATTATTTTTTCTTATTTACGAAATATCTTTGTTCTTTTGCCCATTGCCATGCCTGTATTTGCGCAAGTAGAAGACGTGTCAACTGATGATATAGAAGTCATTGAAGTTGTTAATGACCAGTCATTTAATACACCTAATTATCAAGTTTTGCATCGCGAAAGCTTTGTATACTCATCGCAAACGCTTGCCGATATTTTACAGTCAATAAATGGCATTCAAATTCGCCAAATAAGTGGAATTGGTAATCCTGTCTCGGTTTCAATTAGAGGGTCAAGTAGCAAACAAGTGCAACTTTATATTGATGGTCAACTTATTAACGATAGCCAATTTGGTGGTTTTGATTTAAACCAGATACCCACTGAACAAATTGAAAGTATTGAAATCAGTAAAAATCAAGCGATTGGTACCGGCGCTACCCCTATAGGTGGTGTTATTCGCATTAACACTTACAACCCCACTGAAGACTCAAGTAAATTAACCTTTGCCACGGGATCATTTGGCTATCAAGAAGTTAATGCGCTTTATAATAAAGCATTTAAAACTCACAGCCTCTCTTTTGGTGGTCATTATGTTAACAGTGACAACGATTACGACTTTATCATTCCAGCGGGCTTTAGTAGTAGTGATACGTCTGATAAACAAGCATTAAGAAATAATGAGTTTACAAAAAAGTCTTTTTTTATAAACGATATATTCCAATTTAATCAACATCAGATCAGAGTCAATGTTCAATATAACGATCAAGAAAAAGCACTGCCTAATTACCAGAACAATTCCCCTGAAAATAATTCTACATTAACTTCTGACAACTTACGCTATAGCTATCAGCATCAATGGTTAAGTAAATCATCTTGGTTAAATTCAATTGAATTTGAAGCCTACGCTGAAAATAAAGATGAGCGTTATATTTCCAGTCCCGACTCGATAAAGCTTGATATCAATGATTATCAAACAACAAAAAAACATATTGGCTTTAAGCCATTACTGACCTGGAACGAATTTAATCTAGTGCCATTCATTAGTTTTAATAAACAAAATTTCAGCTCTGTGAGCGAACACAACGGAAAACCAACACAATGTAATGGTATAGCGTCTTGTGATATTTCAGCAAAACAAGCACAACTCAACATAGGCTCTCGCCTTGAGTGGCAACCCGAGGCACTGCCGATAGAAGCGTATGCCTTGTTCAGTAACCTACAAGAGAAAAACTCAAACATCGCGATTAATCAATCCAGTGCCGCTAAGTTTGTAGCTAATGATAATTATCAAACGACTGAAGTAGGGTTAAGCTTTAAGCAAGGTAACCTAAAAGTTACCAGTAACGTAAGTCATGGTGTCAGAACACCGACATTGTATGAATTATTTGGTGATAGAGGCTCCTTTAAGGGTAATGATAATTTATTGCCAGAACAAGCAAAAACACTCTCAATGGGTGGACAGTACCTTTACAAAAACTTGTCTCTATCTTCGTCTATTTACCAACAAAAATTAGAAAATTCAATTGTTGCCATTTTTAATTCAAGTAATGTCGGTAGCTATAGAAATGTCAGTAATGCAGATTTGTTAGGCATTGAAATTCAAACAAATTATCAATTATTAACACAATTATCTTTTGCGCTACAAGCCAATATTATTGATAGTGAAACCACATCAAAATTTGTCGCCTTTAATAAGAAGAAACTACCCGGTATATATCACCAGCAGTACAGCGTAGCGTTGAAATACCAGGTAAATTCCACATGGAACATGTCGTTTAAAGTAAGTAAAGATAAAGACTTGTACTTCAATCTCATTAACAGAATTCAAAATAATAACGGTCATGTAGGTAATGGTAATCCAGCCAACCGCACCGTATCAGATTTTTCAGTCAACTGGAAAAAAGGCAAACATAGAATATCTTTTGCCGCCAATAATTTATTTAACGATAAATACCAAGATCTTGCAAATAGAACATCGCAAGGTCGCAGCTTAAAAATAAAATACACAATTAAGGGATTTTAAATGTTAACTAGCTTTAAAAAACACATATTACCATTAAGTTTAGTACTGAGCTCTGTTGCTCTTGCCGGCTGTGGTGGAAGTTCAAAAAGTAATGTCGCACCAATAGTTACCGGTGAGAGTAGCCCAACGATAGAAGAAAACACCACGTCAGTTGGCACTTATAGCGCTACTGATGCCAATGGAGACGTTATAGTACTTTCACTGACTGGTAATTCAAGTGCTTTATTTAGCATCACACAAAGCGGTGAATTAAGCTTTATAGATGCTCCTGATTTTGACAACGGTGAAGTAGGTCCTTTCGCTGTTACTATTGTTGCAACGGATGACGGTAAAAAGAACTTAACGGGTGAATTGGCTATTCAAGTGAGTGTCGGTGATGTGAAAGACACGCCATCATTTGCGGTTGTTCAAACAGTTGCACCTGATTTTTCAGGTTCAGAAGTTGTTACCTTAGACCCGATTACAGAGCAAGTCACTGAAGGCTACTATATTAAAGATGCTTCTGACTATACTGTTCGTAGCTACAATAAAGACGTTTTTCACATTGGTCGTTATAACATTGATGCTATCTCAAAATATAATGCTGATGCACTTGATACAGAAGTTTGGTCATATACAACCCAAGATACCGGCGACTCAAATACTCGCAATCCCTATGATTTAGTGTCGGTAAGTGAAAGCAAAGCTTATCTCTTACGTTACGGTTCAGACAAAGTTTGGATTGTTAATCCTCAAGCCACACAATTTGAAGATTTCAAATTAGGTGAATTAAATCTTGCTAGCTACATCGCTGATAACAATAGTAATGGCACACCAAACCCTGCCTCAGCGACAATTGCTGATGGTAAACTGTTTATCGCTATGCAGCGTTTATCAGACTCTTTTTCACCAAACACAGCTTACGTTGCTGTTTTTGATACCGCGACAGACGAAGAAATTGAAACAAATGCTGATGCAGATGATAACCTTAAAGGTATCCCGCTTCAGGGCCTAAACCCACTGAGTCATAGCATAGTGAGTCAAGGGGATACGGTATATGTTACAACTCGTAACTCATATAGCAGTTCTGAATTAGCTTTGAGTCGCATCGAGGCGATTGCGACAAGTGATTATAACTTGAGCAGTGTTTTATCTGCTGCCGATATTGAAAATAATACCGGTGCTTTTATTGGTTCAAGCGTCGTTGTATCCAAAACAAAAGGCTATTTTGTTGCCAGTGAAACATTTTTTACGCCAAGTTATTATGAGCTTTCAACGGTATATACCTTCAATCCAACAACGGGTGTTATTGCTAATGAAAAGATAGCGGATACGGGTACTGAACAAATTAGCTATATCGCGTTAGATGCTGCAAACTTTCTTTGGCTTAGTGTAAGTAATCCAGAAAATCCAGGCGTTGATGTTATAAATACTGAAACTAACCTTAAAGCGTTACCAAGACTTGCAACAGAATTAAACCCGTCGGCAATTGCCTTTATTGAATAAGATTCGCTCAAAGGTAAGACATTAAGAAATAATTTAATATAGGGCGCATGATTATGCGTCCTTTTTTATTTTTACTCACTGCTTGTATCGAGAAAATTTATCGCCTTTGGCCATGCTGCCTTTATTATCATATGGCTATAGCTTAATAAAACCTGAAAAATTAATAATTATTTTAGTCAACAAAACCCAATCATCAATAATAATGAATACCGCCAAGGTATTTTAATTGCGTGCGCTGTGGCTTCACGTTAGATTCATCGTTAAGCCGAATCATTATCGATTTTATTTTCAAGCAGGCTAATCTTATCCCATCATTTATATTAAGTGCTAGCTAGCGCAATGCATAAAACATTAGGATTGCATTCACCTGCTTCAAGTCGAGAACTACCTTATTTAGCGTTATATCAAGTGTCTAGTGCAGTTAACTTGCCAATGACTTTTTACTTCTTATAATGCGGCTATGGCCGCTACGCCTAAAGACCTTATAAAGCACCTTAGTATTTTTACAGTTCTCCTCAATATAATATCAACAGTTAAATGATGATAACCTTGTCGTGTAAATTACAGAGTATTGGAGTTAAATTAAGCTCAGTAATAAACATGACTCCTAGTGATAATTAACATTGTGCACGCCGTGTAAAATTATCATGGGCTTCTCCTATCATTGACTTAGCTGCTAGATAAGTTATCTCTCAGTTAACTCGATTGAACAGCTACCTTTGCTGATCAATTTTTTCACACATATCTGCAATACCACTTAACATCCGGGTACTAAATCTATGTAATAAATCTGCGTCAACGTGAATAAACTTATTGTTTTTCACCGCGGGTATTTCTGGCCATTTTTGCCAGTCAATAATGGGTTGTGGTTTATCAGAATTTTCATCTGGTAAAATCATTAAGTGCGGCTGGGCAACAATAACGTTTTCTGTGCTTATCTTTGGATAAGGCGTCGGGTTGTCCTTAAAGACATTCACTCCTTGGCACACTTCAATTAACTGGTTTATCCAAGTTGTGCCGTTAATGGTCATCATTGGCTCTGACCACAATTGATAAAAAACCGGAATGGCTTGTTTAGTTTTATTATCAAGTCGTAATTTTTTTAAGCGTTGTTCATAAGCTAACGCGACACGTTCTGCCTGTTGTTGATGTCCGGTTAAACCGCCAAAATAGCGTAATTCAGTGGCAACATCAGCAATATCTACCGGATTACTAAAAACAATTTTTAGTCCTAAGCGTTTCATTTTATCAATGTCACTTTGCGAGTTCCCTGATTTCCAAACAATAACCAAATCAGGGTTTAACGCTAAGAGCTTTTCTATTTGCATACCGTGATAACTGCCAACACGCGGTATATCTAGCGCCGCTTTAGGATAATCAGAATAGGCAACCGCACCAACGATTTTATCGCCAGCACCAATATCAAATAACATTTCAACGATATGTGGCGCTAAGGCAACGATGCGCTGTGCGGGTTGCTCAGCAAAACTTTTAGCGGCTATTGCCATCAGCAATAAACTTATCGCCACGAGCGATAAAAATCTTTTTGTCATTTTATTAAACCTTTTGCTTGTTAATATACGCATTTCCAGCGCTATGGTTTGGTCGTTTTGCTGTTGTTGATAATATCTTCAATCGCTGATATTTTTAAGTGTTGTTGGCAAACAGTAGCCAAACGTTCAAGTTGCTGCTCTCGGTGTTCATCAAGATTAATGGTCTGCTCGATGTCATTGTTACTGTCTAACCAGTCAACTAATAATTGGGTCGCTGCCCCTTCATCAAAAATACCATGGAGGTAAGTACCTGCTATTTGGTTGTCATTTGAAACACAGCCATCGCTACTCTGACTGTCACTTTTATTGAACAACACAGGCACAGGCATTTTATTGTCATTAGCGGTCATGGTAGAGACACCACAATGAATTTCATAACCTTTGACCTGACACTCTTTACCGCCTAAGGTCATAGTGGCGGAGACTTGTGCTAATTTTTTTTCTGCACTTAATTCTGTGGTAAGTTCGAGCAAACCTAAGCCTGTTATCGCCTTAATACTTGACTCAATACCTTCAGGGTCGGTGATAGTGTGCCCAAGCATTTGATAGCCACCGCAAATACCAAACACTTTACCTCCGTAGCGCAAATGCCGTTCAATATCGATTTGCCAACCTTGTTCTTTAAGATATTGCAGATCAAAAATAACATTTTTACTGCCTGGTAAAATCACTAAGTCACAATTGTTTATCCGCTCGCCCATTTTGACATAACGTAAATTTATCTCAGGGTTCAAGCGTAACGTATCAAAGTCGGTATGGTTACTAATGTGCGGTAATAAGGGTACAACAATATTTATTTTGGCTTGTTCAACCTTATTTTCAATCGCAACGGCGTCTTCAGCGTCAAGCGCTAAATCGTGCAAATAAGGTAAGACCCCTAAAACTGGCTTGCCGGTTTTCTCTTCTAACCAATCAAGCCCAGACGTTAATAAGTTAATGTCACCACGAAAGCGATTAATAATAAAGCCTTTCACGCGGTTTTGCTCTGAAGGTGATAATAGCTCGAGTGTTCCTACTAAGTGAGCAAAAACACCGCCTCGGTCGATATCAGCAACAAGAATAACAGGGCAATCAACCGCTTCGGCATAGCCCATATTAGCAATATCATTAGCGCGTAAATTTATCTCTGCTGGGCTACCTGCCCCTTCAACCATTAGCAGCTGAAATTCTTTTGCTAAACGGTGATGAGATTCAAGTACAGCGTCCATCGCCACTTTTTTATAATCGTGGTAGCTGGTCGCTTCCATATTAGAAATGGCACGACCATGAACAATCACTTGTGCCCCCGTATCACTGTTGGGTTTAAGTAATATCGGGTTAAAATCAACACGTGGTGCAATCTTCGCGGCCACGGCTTGTAGTGCTTGCGCACGGCCAATTTCACCACCATCGCTGGTAACGGCACTATTTAAAGCCATATTTTGTGGCTTAAACGGTGCAACTTTACAACCTAAATTTACAAATACTCGGCATAAACCAGCAACCAAGGTACTCTTTCCAGCGTCAGAGGTGGTGCCTTGCACCATTAATGTTTTCATTAATTTTGTTGTGCCGATATTTTACTTATCAACACCTCACTTTTTAAGGTCAGCGGTAACCCAGCGATGACAAAATCGACTTGTTTGGCTAGTGTTGCTAGCTCTTGATGTAGCCAACCGGCTTGGTCGACAAATTGTCGCGACAACTCGCCCATAGGTACAATGCCATGCCCAACCTCATTACTGACAAAAATAAGTTTTTTTGATTGATAAGCGCTGGTATCGCTAATAAATAGTGTTAAAAAGTCGATAAACAGTGACTTTTGTTGTTGATAAAACTCGCTATTTTGATGGCACAAACAATTACTTAGCCACAGTGTTAAGCAATCAACCAGCACACAATCACTAGTTTGTAATGCTTGTTGAAGTGCCTTAGCTAAATACAATGGCGACTCAAGCAGTTGCCAATGTTGAGGACGCTCGTCTTGATGCTGTAAAATACGTGCGCTCATTTCTTTATCATGGGCTTGCGCTGTAGCAAGATAACATATCGTTAGCCCTGCTAATTCAGCCTGTTTGGCAATATTTTCAGCGAGGCGCGACTTTCCTGAGCGTGCCCCACCTAAAATTAAATGAAGTGTATTAGCAGGGCTAGTTCTCATAAGCCTGCCTCCGTCAAAAATGTTGTCGCTGGAGAGGCTAAGACCAGTAAAATAATATAAACAGCCACTTCTAAAATTTGTTGCGCCGCCCCTAAACAATCACCAGTAAAGCCGCCTAACTGACGATTAAACCAAACTATTAATAAAAAACGCATCAGCCATAAGCACCCCATGAGTACCAAACAATGCACTGCTGGTAATAAGCTAAACATCACCACAGCTGCGGTGATTAATAAGATTAACAAACCTTTTAAAGATAGATGCTGCGCTAAAGGTTTAACTTTTGATTGTGCATCTTCGCTAACATAAGCCATGCTAAAGATTAAACTGGTACTGACGGCTCGACTTAAGGTGTGCGCTATAACCAATGCCATAGAGAGTGCTAATAAAGGATTGCTACTATGGCTACTTAATAACACTAAACTCTGATATTTGATCATTAAAATGAAAAATAAGCTCGCGGCGCCATAAGTCCCTAAACAGCTATCTTTCATAATGTTTAGCTTTTGCTCAACGGTCCAACCACCACCAAAGCCATCCCAAACATCCGCCCAACCATCTTCATGAAAAGCGCCAGTAAGCAATAAGCTCGCCGCCATAGAAATAAGTACCGCTAAAGGAATAGGTAGAAAACTCGCCAACAATACTAAAATAGAGGCGGTTATCACACCGATAAATAAACCAATTAAAGCAAAATATCGGCTCGCTTGATGGAGCATTTCAGGTTTTACCACCTCAGGTAAACGCACCGGTATCCGGGTAAAGAAACTCAAAGCAAGTAACAGCAAATAATATTGTTGTTGGCATTGTTGCCAACGTGATTGCTTCGTCATTTAATTTTCAACTTTGTTATTGTTAGCATCAGTAACATCGGTCACTTGTGCCTGAGTAAAGCTTGCCATATCATTATAAAAAGCCGCAGCCGCTTGAATTAAGGGTAGTGCTAATGCAGCGCCTGTGCCTTCCCCTAAGCGTAAGCCTAAATTTAATAGTGGCTTAACCTGCAAATGGCTAAGCATTTTTTGATGACCTTGCTCGCCCGAACAATGGGCAAAAATCATATAATCTTTAACATTTGCATTGATATCAATAGCGAGCATAGCGGCGGCAGTACAGATAAAACCGTCAACAACAACCAGCATTTCTTGTTCGGCCGCCGCTAACATAGCAGCAGTGATTTGCACGATTTCAAAACCACCTAAAGACGCTAAAATTTCTTTAGCACTGTTGAGATTTCCTTGATGAAGCTCTAATGCTTGTTCAATGACCTGTTGTTTTATTTTTACTATTTCGTCACTAACGCCAGTACCTCGACCAACACATTCACTGGCTGGAATGCCGATAATAGCCGCCATAATCGCGGCCGCTGAAGTGGTGTTACCAATCCCCATTTCACCAAAAGCGATTAAGTTACAGCCTTTTTCATGAACTGATTTGACCAAAGCAGTCGCTTTTTCAAAACCGAGTTCAACTTGCGCTAGGCTCATTGCTGGCGCGATATTTAACGGTGCAGTAATATTACCTAAACGTTGATTGATAACGCCTAAACAATTATCGGTTGGCGATAAAACACCGGCATCTACCACACTTAACTGCCAACCAAGCTGCTTACAAAAGACATTGATTGCCGCTCCTCCACTGGCAAAATTAGCCACCATTTGTGAGGTTACTTCACTGGGTGCAATAGAAACACCTTGCGCTGCGACGCCGTGATCGCCAGCAAATATGAATAAACTAGGATGTTTAATACTCAATGATTGTTGACCAGTATTTACTGTTGATAACTGCACAGCGGCAATAATTTTAGCAGTATCTTCTAGTTGGCCTAATGCGCCAAGTGGTTTAGTTTTTCCATCGATAGTCGCCTGGATCTGTTGATTAAACACATCAGTTACTTTTTTAATAGCAAAGTTCATCAAGAGCTCCTTTACGCTTTATTTTTGCGGAAGTACAACAAGGATAAAAAGAATAAACTACCCAAGGCAGAAGTGATAACACCTACGGGTAGTTCTTGGTTTTCCAGTACCACTCTAGATAATACATCTACCCAAATCATAAAAATACCACCAACTAAAGCCGTTAACATAATGCCAAAAACAGTGCCTTGAGAAACGAAAAAACGTACAATATGGGGAATCATTAAACCAACAAAACCTATACCACCACACAAAGAGACTAACGTTGCGGTGATCAGTGAACTCAGTACCAGCATCACTAAGCGAAAACGATTAACATTAATACCTAACGTTGTTGCACTTTCATCCCCTAACAACATCGCATTCAATTGGCGTCGATACGCTAACATCATAATGACACAACTAATAATAACGACCGCAGGAAACCATAAAATTGACCACTGTGCACGTGAAAAACTACCCATAGTCCAAAATAATATCGCCGTAACCGCTTGTGGGTCGGTATGATAAAGTAACAAACTGGTAAACGAGCTAAATAAAAACGATAACGCTACACCTGCCAAGAGCATAGATTCAACTTGTTGACTTTGCCGACGACCAGATATCATTAGCAACATTAGCATCGCCACTAAACTGCCCGCAAAAGCCGCAACAGGTGTAATCACAGAAATAGTGCTGCCCAGTAAAACAATAGATATAACGACTCCTAAAGAAGCACCTGAAGAAATACCAAAAAGATAAGGGTCGGCTAATGGGTTTCGCGTTACCGTTTGTAATATCAGCCCAGAAACCGCTAAACCACAACCGGCTAAAAAAGCTAAAATGGCGCGCGGCATGCGTAATTCCCAAATAATTCGCTCATAAAAAATCACCTCGCTGGCGTCTTTATCTGTTGAGAAACTGGCCAGTAAACTTGTAATAACATCGCTAAAACTGATATCTGCCGCACCTAAAGATAATGACGCGATAAAGCTGATGACACCAAAAGCTAAGGTCAAAAAAATAATACCCGAATGATTAACTTTAAACATGAGGTAACGCTCTACTTTCTGCCGTTTTTTCTTTAATATCGTAGCCATAGAAATAAGAAATATGAGGAACCTTATGCTGGGGATGAAGAGAGACTTGCGCGCAGACACCAAATACATTTGACAACATCTCAGAGGTGATCACTGCTTGTGGTGACCCTTGCTCAACCAGTTTACCTTTATCTAACACCAGCAGTTGATCGCACATCGCACTGGCAAGATTTAAGTCATGAAAAGACGCAATAACCGTAATGCCTAGCGATTTAGCTAATTCAATAACCTGAATTTGGTAACGAACATCAAGATGACTGGTTGGCTCGTCCATAATAAGTAAGCTGGGCGTTTGCACGATAGCACGAGCTATAAGTGCGCGTTGTTTTTCTCCGCCGGATAAATGTTCAAAATTTTGTAAGTTTTTATCCGCTAAGCCAACCTGCTTAATTGCACAGTCGATTTTGAGTCGGTCGCTGGCTTGTTCACGGGTAAATAACCCCTTGTGTGGCAATAAACCCAGCGCAACAACGTCATGTACGGTTAAATTAAAATGAGTGGGTGTTTCTTGTAAAACCACCGCGATATCTTGCGCATACTGATAAGCGTCGTATTGTTGCCAAATATCTTGTTGATTAAATTGTACTGAACCTGAATCGGGTTTTACATAGCGATATAAGCAGCGGAGTAAGCTAGACTTTCCTGCACCATTAGGCCCTAGAATACCGGTAAAGCTGCCTTTTTTTATGGTGAAAGAAATATCATCTAAAATAAGCTGGCTGTCGGCATGCCAAGAAAGATGCTGCACTGAAAGCAATGCTGTATTAGCGGTATTTATTGCTGAGGATTGAGCCTTGCTACTATTCAAAAATTGCTACTCACATGCGATGGACACTTAATGAGCAGCAAACACAGCACAATCAATCTCTTAGTATATAAAAATAATGCAAGAGTAGACAATACAATGTTCGAGTAAACCCGCTCGACTTTGTTGGTTATGCCTATCATTTTGATAGGCAAATGACTCTAAATTAATGGGTATCCTGACTTAAGCTTTATGGTTATTAAATACCAAGAAAAGGCTTTTACAGTTGCGGGTACAGTTGCGGTTTTTCACCACATTCCCACATTAAAAATGAGTTATATAATGTTGTTCGAAGATTATCGTCTGCTCACTAAAAATAGCAAGGTTTAATTGCCAATAACACCCAATTCATTGACTTATCGGGGTTACGTATCACCACACTATTTTTGGCCAATCAACGCCACTATCATCGGTATAAATATTAATTTTCACTAACCCCGCATAAGGAATATCAATATGACTCATGTGAACCGTGCCCGGTATGGGCAATTTAAGTACTCGCGCAATTAAATGTTTAATCACGCCGCCATGCGCAACCACCAAGGTATTCCCCTCGGGTGCATCTGCAAGCCATTGTTGCCACCAAGTATCGACACGCTCGACAAAATCAACCATAGTCTCACCATTAGGCGCAGTATGTTGCCAAGGATTTTGCCAAAAGTCACCCAATGAAGGCTGCAGAGCACTGGCTTTTATCTGCCACAAGGCTTGATAGGTTTCTCCATCCCAATCACCAAAATTCATTTCTTTAAGGTTATCGTTTAATAGGAGATTGATGTTTTTTTTCAATGAATATGCTTTGGCAAACACCCTGCAACGTTGCAGAGGTGAACTGATACAAGAGGATATTTCAGGTAATTTTTGGCTAACATCCCACAGCTGTTGCAAGCCCTTGTTAGAAAGCGCGACATCAGTTTTACCGGCTAAAATACCAGGAGTAGCAATTTCACCATGTCGTAATAAATATAAAGTGCGCTGTAGCAAAGTCTTACCTCTTAATGTATATCGCGTTCAAAAGTCATAGCCTAACCTTAAATTCAATATTGCGTAAGCATTTAGTAAAAAATCGTCAATACCAGCTTATCAACACCTTGTTTTAATTAGTTATTACTAGATACAGTAATAAAAAAAGTAACGACAGATATTAATAAAAAGCCGGTTAGCCATCGATTTTATTGATTACTTCTCAACAAAGCGACCCTATGCCCCTTAGTGGCGACTTATTGACTAAAAACATTATTTAGCTTAGCATTCGCTGGTCTAGATGGATAAATTAAAAGAATACGACAATAATGAAAAAAACTTGGCTTAGCTTTTTAATAGTACTATCGATTGCCTTGCAGTCGTTTGTTGCTGTGGCTAATTCAGGCGATAATCATCAGCTTAACGCTCAACATTTACAAACTGAACATTCTCATGAAGTTGATAATCAAGCGCGATTTAACACAACCTCTGATACTGAACATAACGTCAAAGATTGTCATCATTGTGGGCACTGTCAAGGTTCACACAGCCAATGGTTTTTAACAAACAAATCAACCTCCATTATCACTAAGCTATTAATTCCCAATCAATACTTTTATCTTATCGATATCGATATCAACTTCATAGAACAACTTATACGTCCCCCGATCGCTTAATTTAATTTTATAACAATTTTTCGCAACAACTTTACTTAACACTAAATATTGAATTTAGTGTTGTTGCAACGTTTACCTTTAAATTAAGAGATAACAATGATCAACACCAATAAAAAACCAATGCTATTAAACCTACTGAGTGTTTTATTTTATGGTTTAACCACCTTAGCTCCTCCTGCTCTTGCTGTAGAAATTACCGAAGATACCCACAAAACAGCCGTTAGCTTCACCACCGCACAATTAACACTCGCAAGTATTAAAGTATCGATGTTAACACCCAAAATTTTTGCTCGACGCGTTTATGCTCCTGGAGAAATAAAAGCAAATGGTTACACCAGTTATATTGTTTCACCACGCACAGAGTCGGTAGTGATAAGTCGTCATGCGACCTTAGGTGAACATGTTGAAAAAGACCAACCCTTAGTCACTTTATTTAGTGAATCTGTTGCTGCAGCACAAGCTAATTATCGAGTAACGTATAGTGAATGGCAACGGGCAAGCAAGTTAAGTAAGGGCACGTTAAGCGAGAGCCTTTTGCTAAAAAGTGAAACTGATTACATCGCCGCTTATAGCCGTTTAACCGCCTTTGGGCTAACAAAAAATGCCATTGAAGATATTGTTAAAAACAATTCGTCAAACTTAGGTGAATATACCTTAGTAGCGCAGCGCGGAGGAGCGGTATTAAGTGATAATTTTTCACAAGGACAACGAGTCACGCCCGGTGAACAAATTATGATTTTAGCTAATGAAGAGAACTTATGGGTCGAAGCGCGTGTTTCGCCCAACAAAAAATTGAACTTACCTGCTGGGACAAGGGCTGAAATAGAATTTGCTGGCCAAACTTATCATGCCTTGGTTATTCAAGAAGCGCACACAATCGACCCAGCGACCCGTACTAGAATTGTTAGGTTGTCTGTTGAAAATAAAGATGATTCATTGCACTCAGGGATGTTTGTAGATGTTAATTTTCAATTTGACACACAAACTGCCGTAATCGCAGTGCCCGAAACAGCCTTAATGCGCGGGACTGATGGTGACTGGACTGTTTTTGTTGAAGACCACCCGGGTGAATTCGAGGCTGTTGAAGTTGAATTAGGTCAGCCTTTAGGCAATTATCGCCAAATCATCGGTATTGCCGCCAACACAAGAGTGGTTACCCAGGGTGCCTTTTTTGTCGCTTCAGAAATAGCGAAAAGTGGATTTGATCCGCACGGCCACTAATAAGGAATAACACGATGTTAAATAAAATGATTGATTGGTCGATAGATAATCGCCTACTGGTAATTATTGCACTTATTGCCACCATGGTAGCCGCTATTATTGCCATCCCAAATTTAAATCTAGATGCATTTCCTGATGTCACTAATGTTCAAGTAGCGATAAATACCGAAGCACCTGGCTTAGCCGCTGAAGAAGTAGAGCAACTCATCACCTACCCGATTGAAGCGGTGATGTATGCTTTACCTGATGTTGAACAAGTACGGTCAATATCAAAAACGGGGCTCTCTGGCGTTACGGTGGTTTTCAAAGAAGGCACCGATATATATTTTGCCCGCCAATTAGTTTTTGAACGACTACAAGCGGCAAAATCGCTAATTCCTCAAGGCGTTGGTTTACCTGCAATGGGACCTAATACCTCAGGTTTAGGCCAAGTCTTCCAGTACTTACTCATTGCTGATAAAGAGGCTGGTTATAACTCAATGACCTTAAGAAGTTTAAATGATTGGCTAGTGAAATTATTGGTTATGCCGGTAGATGGTGTAACCGATGTTTTATCTTTTGGCGGAAGTGTTCGTCAATATCAAGTCAATATTGAACCCAGTAAATTGCTTTCTTATCAGTTAAGCCAAGATGACATAGTTACCGCACTTGAAAACAATAATGCCAATGTGGGTGGTTGGTATATGAACCGAGGACAAGAGCAATTAGTTATTCGAGGCACAGGTTGGTTTAATAGTGGCGAAGCGGGATTAGCCGACATTAAGCAGGTGCCGGTGAAAACAGTGTCTGGCACGGTAGTCACTATCGCAGATCTTGCCAAAGTAACTTTGGGGAATGAAATTCGCCAAGGCGCGGCGACCATGACACGCAGAAACAAAAATGGCGAAGTTGAACGTTTGGGTGAAGTCGTCTCAGGTATCGTATTAAAACGTATTGGTGCAAATACCAAAGCCACCATTGACGGTATTAACGCTAGAATACCCATGATTAATCAAGCCCTACCCAAAGGTGTGCGCTTTGAGCCTTTCTATGACCAAGCTGATTTAATTACCCAAGCGGTTAATACTGTTGTTGAAGCACTTGCCTTAGCTTTTATATTTATTGCTGTGATACTCGCCTTATTTTTAATGAATTTAACGGCAACATTTTTGGTGTTAATTTCGATTCCTATCTCGGTTGCTATTGCGCTAATGGTGATGTCTTGGCTGGGCTTGTCGGCTAATTTAATGTCATTAGGCGGGATTGCGGTCGCAATAGGTATGTTAGTTGATGGCTCGGTGGTGATGGTTGAAAACATCTTTAAACATTTAAACCACTCTGGAGATCTCCTCGATAAAAAGAGCCAGCAACAAGATATCCCACGACAGTTAAAGGCGGCAGGAAAAGAAGTTGCCCGTCCAGTATTTTTTGCCGCAGCCATTATTTTGGTGGTCTTTACACCGCTATTTAGTTTTGAAGGCGTTGAAGCTAAACTTTTTCAGCCAATGGCTATTAGCATTATCTTAGCGGTAATATCTGCCATCCTAGTGGCTCTTTTTGTCGTGCCTGCGCTAGCAACGTTTATGTTTAGCAAAGGCGTAAAACAAAAGGAAAGTTTTATATTATTGCCTTTGGACAAGCTCTATCGAAAAAGTCTTAAAGCCGCAATGAAACGCCCTAAGGTTGTGGTATTTACGTGCATAGCATTACTGGTTGCCGCTATATCATTAGTTCCCCAAATAGGCACAGAATTTGTACCCGAACTTGAGGAAGGCACCATTAACTTAAGGGTCACTTTAGCTCCGTCATCGAGTTTGGAAACAGCGTTAGCAGTAGCGCCTATCCTTGAAGAAAAGTTAATGGCGTTTCCTGAGGTAACCTACGCACTCAGCCGTATTGGCCGGGCTGAAATTGGTGGCGATCCTGAACCCGTTAATAACATTGAAATATACATAGGGTTAAAACCCGTATCACAATGGCGTAGTGCTAAAAGTCGCATCGAATTGCAAACGTTAATGGCAGAGGAACTTAAACAATTTCCTGGCTTACTGCTTAATTTTTCACAGCCAATTGCGACCCGTGTTGATGAATTACTTTCTGGGGTAAAAGCGCAACTGGCGATTAAATTATTCGGTCCAGAGTTGTCCATACTCGCCAGTAAAGGCGAAGAAATTACCGCCGCGATAAAACAGGTCAAAGGCGCGCGCGATGTCGCATTAGAGCAAATAGCAGGAGAAGCCCAATTAGTGATAAAACCTAAAAGACAGCAACTTTCTCGTTTTGGTTTGTCGGTTGGTGATGTTATGGATGTGATTAAAAATGGCATTGGCGGGGTTAGTGCTGGGCAAATAATCAACGGTAATGAGCGCTATGATATTTATGTCAGATTGGCAGAAAAATATCGCAACAGTCCTGAAGCGATTGCCGATCTTCGTTTACAATCACCAACCGGTGCTTGGGTACGTTTAGGAGATATCGCCACCATCACCTTTGAGTCAGGTCCGCCACAGGTTCGCAGAGACAATGTGCAACGCCGAGTCGTTATTCAAGCAAATGTACAAGACAGAGATATGGGTAGTGTTGTTACTGATATTCGTGAAGTAATTGCCAGTACAGTAGACTTACCCGCCGGTTATTCTGTGGTTATTGGCGGTCAATTTGAGAATCAACAACGTGCCCAACAGCGGCTATTACTGGTGGTGCCACTCTCTTTGGCATTAATTGCTTTGTTACTTTATTTTGCTTTTGGCTCATTGGGTCAAGCGATGCTGATTTTAGTTAATGTACCCTTAGCGGTTATTGGCGGCGTGTTCTCGCTTTATATTAGCGAACAATATTTATCTGTGCCAAGTTCTATTGGTTTTATTACCTTGTTTGGTGTTGCTGTGCTCAATGGTGTTGTTATGGTTGAGCGGATAAACCAGTGTGTCAAAGAAGGTTTAACGACGTCACAAGCAGTTTTCGACGGTGCGACATCGCGACTACGTCCGGTATTAATGACCGCGATGACTTCTGCTTTGGGGCTGATCCCGATGATGATGTCTAATGGCGTGGGTGCAGAAATACAACGCCCTCTTGCCAGTGTTATTGTTGGCGGACTGGTAACCGCCACTTTTTTAACGTTATTTGTCTTACCTGTTTTATATAGCTTCTTCTCTACAGCGAAAATTAAACAACTTATAAAAGCTTGATGTCTTAAAATACCCTCTGAACAAACACTTATTCAGAGGGTATGTCATTTAACAGTAAATATGCTTAACAGATAAACTATCAATGACTGTTGGTAGAGCAAGACTTATCTAGGTTTACTGATCAAATTTGTAGTCACTATGATTGATCAAATAATGTTTAAATTCTTCTAATGGCAGAGCTTTTGTGTAATACCAACCTTGGCCAAATTTAATATCCATTTTCAGCAATTCATCTACTTGTAATCTGTTTTCAATACCTTCAGCAATAATACTTGCCTCTAGTTTCTCCGCTATTGACACAATATTTGGTATTAACGTTGATCGGATTGACCCCGTTTCAACCTCATCTATAAATGACTTATCAACTTTTAAGGTATCAATATCTAACAGTTTTAGTTGAGATAAATTAGAGTAGCCGGTACCAAAATCATCAATAGAGATTTTAATACGACTTTTTGACAGCACTTCTAAGGTATTGCCCACCTTACTATAATGTAACTCTTCATCTTCTGTTACCTCAAAACAAACTTCAAGATTAGGCGTTATATTTTTTAATAGTTCCACACCTTTGAGAATATTACCGTTATTGATATCTTTGGGATAAACATTAATGGAAAGATAAAATGGCTCATTAATAATTTGAATATCTTTAAAATCATCAATGGCTTGTAAAATAAGGTCTTGCGTCATCAACCAAGACATATCTAATTCACCGACCACTGAAATAAATTGATCAGGATAAAGGGGGCCAATATGGTCTTCAAATCGAGCAAGCAACTCACAGCCAATAACTTTACCGGTTTTTAATTCAACAATAGCCTGATAATGTGGCTTAATGCCTTTGAAAGATAAGGCTAATTTTATTCTTCTTTTAGTACTATAAATGTAACTATAAATCGATTGATAAGCATGTAAGGTAGCCACACCTGAAATCAAAGAAATAAACAGTAAAATTAAAAAGACAGGTCCAAGTTGAAATTCTGAAAAGTTTCTCTGCTCAATAGCCACGCAGATCAACCCTTTCGGACCACAAAACTCAAAAGAGTGCGATAATAATCCTGAGCTAAAATAGGGCTGACTACTTGTTGAGTTTTTTTGATATATTCCAGTTTCACCAAAAAGATGAATGATTTTTTCACCTTTGAGCGCTAGCAGTTCATAGCGGTTAAATTTTCTGTGTTCATACAAAATCCCTTGAAATGACGCCACTAGATTGTAATTGTCCTTACGGATAATAATACCTTGTACCGTCCTATCAAAAGTGACTAGCTTATGATTGAACCAAAACTCATGACCGTCCAGCATAAAGTCATAACGAGGTCCTTTGATTGGTTTTTTTAAGATGCCTATGCCAGTGGTACAGGTTAATACACCATTTTCTAGGAAACCAATATCCCTGATATCATTTGATTCAAATTGAGATTTTCGCATTGCTAATAAATTTTCATCAGAGCAATAAGTAAAGTTCTGGCTATTTAATGACTCTATAACACCATATCCATAGGTTGTGGTATCCACTAAATCACTAAGTATATTTTCTCCTTGCTCGAAAAGCTGACTTTTTAAGATGTTGGAATAGATGTAAAATATCACCGTTAAACTAATAATTATGCCACTTAAAAACGCCAAATACTTGGTGATCGAAGCCATTTCCTTCATATACGCAACCCCAATTCAATTAATAACGTAATGATAATAAAGATTTTAATATTTAGTTATAGGTTACTTTTTATAATAATACTAGCCGTCAAATGATTAGTCATCACTAGTGTTTTGTCCATGGCGAGTCTCTATATATTTTGAAGAAAAGAAGGTTTCTTTAGGATTAACGCACAATTAAAAAATTTACTTTTTAATCAGCACTTTACAAAAGAAACAGTGAAGTGAGCACGTTAAAATAACCTGGGTTAACTGTAAGGCTGAATAAACCAACAAAAGACTGGTTGTTGTGCTGATGTAATACTATTGACGGCGTTTTCCACCTTACAATAATGTCAACGTTAGGGTTTGTAGTGAACTGAAAAATCAAGTAATTGCTCTGCTGGTTTTGGTCGACTAAAATAATATCCTTGCACGAAATCACAATCTAATTCCGTTAATAAAGTAAATTGTGATTGAGTTTCAACCCCCTCAGCAACAACGGTCATGCCTAAACTATGTGCCATGACGATAATGGTTTTCACTAACTGACAATCGGCCTCATTTGTTGTAATACCGTGAATAAAACTTTGATCTATTTTCAGCACATCAAAAGCATATTCTCTTAAATAGCTTAACGATGAATACCCGGTACCAAAGTCGTCCATTGATAGGTTGATGCCAAGTTTTTCAATTTCAATTAAGGCATCATGAATATAAGATTGACCACTCATTAATACCCCTTCAGTAATCTCAATCTCCAAGCTACTTGGAGTAATATTTGACGCATTAAGACAGTCTTTGATGAAAGTAAGTAGACCTAAGTCTCTGAATTGACGAGGAGATATATTGACGGCCATGGTATATTTTTTATGCTGACTCGTTTGCCATACATTTAAAAATCGCAGTGCTTGTTTAATAACAAACCGCCCTATTGGCACAATGAGACCCGTGTGTTCGGCAATAGGAATAAATTCACCGGGTGATATGTTTCCTAAAGTAGAATTATGCCACCTTAATAAAGCTTCTACCCCAATAATATTGCCACTCTTAACATCCAATTGAGGTTGGTAATATAACTCAAATTCATTTCGCTCTAACGCACCATGCATTTGCTCTTCAATTTCGAAACGGCGCAGCATAACGGTATTCATTTCTTTAGTAAAAAATGAATAGGTATTACGCCCTAAAGATTTTGCTTCATACATTGCTGTATCAGCATTGCGTAATAAATCAGAGCTAGAACAGCCATTTTCAGGATACATAACAACACCAATGCTCAAGGTAAGTATTAATTCTCGACCATCAATTCTAAACGGTTCTCTAAAGGTTTTAAGGAGATTTTCAGCAATGATGACCGCATCATGATTATTGGTAATACCTCGCAGTAGCACTATAAATTCGTCCCCCCCTAAGCGACCAACCGTATCTTCTTTTCGGACCACTTTATTGAGGCGCTGCGCCGAATTGACCAGTATTTTATCACCCATCTCATGACCTAATGAGTCATTAACTTTCTTAAAATCATCTAGATCAAGAAAAAGAATGGCGATTTTCTCCTGATTTCTTTCGGCTTCAATAAGCATTTGTGACAAACGGTCCAGTGATAAAAAACGATTAGGTAATAAAGTTAAGGTATCAAAGTAAGCTTGGTTGCGTATTATTTCAGCCGATTTGTATTGTTCGCTAACATCTCGAATAATGGTCACTATTTGGTTATATTGTGCCAAGTAGCTCATTCTGGCTTCAAAGTATGCTAATCCATAAGGCATATTTAGCTCATATTCAAAAGTTATTATCTCTTCTTGCTGTAATGTTTTAGCAATATGAGTTTCAAATTTTTTAACGACCTCACTAGGTAATACATCCGTCATCCGTTTGCCAACAAACTTCGTCGGTGAAACGTAGAGATTTTTTTGTTCACTTGCACGATAATCAATAATAGTCCCATCAACTTCCATTAAAAAAAATAAATCAGGGATAGCATCAATAATGGTTTTAAGCATATGGTCTTTGAATAGCGCTTGCGACTGAGCATACTTAACATCTGCTAAATTAACGTCAATACAATACATTTGTTTTTTATTATATTGATTAGTAAACAACACATGACTTGAAAGGACACTAATATCATTGCCATTCTTATGCGTTAAGGTGATCTCTGCAGCAGGAATTTCTATGCCTTTATTTATCCAATCACTGTGCGCGGCAATCACTAACTTGCGCATAGCAGCGGGGATAATTAAATCTTCTAGTTTTTGTCCATATGCTTCTTGCTTGGTAAAGCCGTAAAGTAACTCACTGCCAATATTCCAATAAATGACTCGCCGATTTTCATCATATCCTTGCACAGAAACAACATTCACTGCATCAAATAATTGATGCAGTGAATCATTGGTAACATATTGTTGGGTCGCTATCGTGTTAGCATTCTTTAATATCATATTAAGCAAAATCCAAAAAATCATTCTATTTTAGAATAGACCCCCAACTGTCGATTTAACAGCTAAAAATAGAATTAAATTTGAACGCTATCAAAGTATTAATAGCTATAGACAATTAGAACAACAGCCACTTTATAGTAAAGCACTCTGGTATTAATATTATTTTAAAGCGCGATAACGTACACCTAAACAATTAGACAATACGTTTGACCGGCAAGAGAAGAGTAATATTGAAGATTAGAACATCTTGCTCTGGTGATTTATATAGTCACTAAAATTGAGCGCTTAAGCGTAAAGTAAAGATGACCAAATCGCCCATTAATTTATTTCCAGAAGGTGATGAAATAAATTGCAAATCAGGTTTGATATTTATCTTGTCATTTAACGGATATAAATAAAATAACTCAGTGACTTGCTCACTCGCTGCTGCCACAACATCCGCTTGGGTGAATCCTAAACCCAAGGTATCTTCTTCACTGAAAAGACCTTGGTAATTTACGCCAATACTAAAATGCTTTTCTATAATAGCGACTTTTTTCTTTGCTTGTCCCCATTGCATAAAGGCACTGAATTTTTCATTAAAGTAATGATCAACCGCGATATAAATATCTGTTGCGCTTGCCGAGACTCGATCGCTATTTTCACGATGTGAATGATTCCAAACACCCAGTTTCACCGAACTATTACCTTGATAGTGCCACTGTACTTCAGCAATAGAAAAAAAGTCATCAAAGTGATTATACTTAGCACTACTCTCGTAATAACCAAGTCGAGTGGTTATCGCTGAATTTAATTTATATTGGCTATAAAGACCCATGCTTGGCTGAGGATAGGTGGGAAGGCCTTGAATTGTTGGACTCACCCCCATAGAAGAGTTAATAAATTCTTGACCATATTTGGTGTTCGCAAAGTCACTATTGGCGTCCATTTGTCCTAACTTAACAAATAACTTTTCACTTAGTTCAACCGCCAAAATAACTTCAAAGGCGTGATTAAAGTCTTTTTCATCAATATTACTAAATCCTTGAATATCACCGGCAATATCAGAACCTTGTTCACCACGTTGCAGCGCATAACCAACAAAAATATAACTTTGCTTGCCAATAAGGCTAGTTAGCTTTGTTTCAAAGCCAACGTTGAGTAAGCCACGTATAACAGGTTCAGTAAAGGTATTATTATCAATAAAAGAGCTGTCAACGGTAATGTCTGAACTAAACCTTGTTTCTAATGCTTTAACTTCGGTTGTGGCAATAGTTATAAAAAAGAGTGTGATTGAAGATATTTTATTTAACATTGTTTTCAGCAAAATTTTGGTGCTCATCTTTTAGAGACGTTTTATCAATTTTTTTAATTATACACAAATTAATTAATGAGTAACGTTCAATTAATTAAACGACTGGCGAAATCGATAACCTTAATACCGTAAAGGTTTTACGCTATAAGTCAGTTAAAAGGCTAAAATTAGTTTTTAGGTCAAGCAAGTGATAGTTGCAATGTATGGAAAGTTTGCTAAGGTCTTCATGGTGTTTATCTTTAGTACAATAGCGATAATTTAAGCTGCGCTGTTGGAGTTGTTTGTTAATTCAGTTTTTTAACACTATGACTACAAATAAAACATAAAATTAAAAACTATAATGACAAGCTTGCCCGATAAGTCCTGTTAACATAAGGGAGCATGTAATCTGGTACTAAGTTCCCTTTTGTGGCGGTATTTTAGTAAATTTAAGCCAGTCTTTTTGATAACGGATATCGAGACGTATTATTACTATTTGTAAGCTATTTTTTAAAAAAATTACTCATAAAGTCATTCAATTAGCTTTATTAACTATTGTTATATTTTCTTCAGTATCAGTTCACGCTCAACAGTATCGTTTTGCGTTACTGAATGTTCAAGATGGCCTTCCTTCGCTGAATATCAATAAAATATTCCAACAAAGCAATGGTTTTATTTGGCTTGCAACGGATGCTGGAGTTAGCCGCTTTGATGGTAAAGCATTTCAGCATTATAAATTCTCTCCTGGTAGCCCACGTCACATAAGCCACAATTTTATTACCGACATTATAGAAGACAGTACCGGTAATATTTGGTTAGCAAGTGAACATGGACTAAATAAAATCCTCCCCGATGGCAATGTTGTCATTTACTTGCAAGACGCTAAAAATCCTAATAATTTACATTCAAACTGGACCGTATCTCTGCATGTTAATCGTCAAGACGAATTATGGATTGGCACTGGTAGCGGTCTAAACTTATACAATAAAACAAAGGATAACTTTGAGTTTATACCTTATTTTTCAAATGGTAATAAGTACCAGGTCACTATTTACGCCATTGTAGAAGATAAACTGGGACGCATATATACCATAACATCTCACGGTCTAGCTTTATTAGATAGAGAGCAAATGATTTTACAAGCTGTGGTAACCGATAATGCCGAACACACAGCGCTTCTTAGTAAAGTAACGATGACTGCGGTTACCGATAGCCAAGGTATACTTTGGATGGGCAGTGAGGCAGACGGTCTTATTTCATATAACCCTAACACGCAGGTGGTTAAAAACTTTAAGCATGCCCCAGATAACATCGATAGCCTTGCAGATAACAGCATTTATACTTTAGCTTTTAGTGAGCAAGGTGATTTGTGGATTGGTCACTCCTATAAAGGAATAACAATATTTACACCGAAAACAAATACTTATCAACATATTAAAAATCAACCATTTTCTCTTGCTAGCCTTCCTTCTAATATGATCACCCACATATTTTTTGATCGTTCAGGTATGGTCTGGATCTCCACCGACAATGGTATAGCCACTTATAGCCCATATACGAGTGCAAGCTATATCTATCGTAAAAAACCAAACAATAAAGGTCTTTCAAGTAATTTGATTAACCACATAGTCGTTGACAAAAATATCGCATGGTTAGCCACCGGGCAAGGCCTTAATACCCTTAACTTAGAGACCAATGAAATTAGTCATATAGATTTAGATGGCCTGACTCAATATCAATATTCTCATGATAGCATTTGGAATATTGCTCGAATAAACAACGAACTCATCTGGTTATCATCTAATCAAGGTGTCAGTTTGTTTAATCATCAAGCCAATACCTTAAGTCACTTTGATAATTCAAATGGCAACTCGCAAGGCTTTCCAAATAACGAATTTTATACACTCACCCAAGATAAAAACAATGAGATGGCGGTATGGATAACCGGCTATATAAACGTTGGATTACTTTTGTTTGATCAAGAAAGTGGCATCAATAAACAATTTCTAAATAACGAAAATAATAAGTATTACGATGAAGGAAACTTTACCTATCAAACCGTTATCGACGATAACGGTTCTATGTGGATGGGAACTACCGATGGTATCTTTAAAGTCGATATTAAAACCGGCGCATCAACACAATACAATGTTGGTATTAACGGCGCAAATGTAAGGGTTAGCGGGATAATTCGTCTAGCATCTGGAGATATTTGGGCAAGCACACAAGGCGGCGGACTGGTTCGTCTCTCTTTTTCTGGCCCTGATAAGCGCACCGTTAATATAAAAACAATGACCAAAGAAAATGACCTGCTTAACGGTCAATTAAAATCAGTGGTCGCTCAAGGAGAGAGTCGACTTTGGTTTACTACCAGCAATGAGCTCTACATGTATGACATTTATACTGAACAAGTAACTCAGTATAAGTCTTTACTCTTGGACAAAAACTTTAACTTCATTGAAGCGGCTATTGCCATCGTTGATAACACCTTACTATTAGCGACCAACAAGGGCTTAATTCGTGTTGAAACAGATAAGTTGTCGCAAAATAACTTTAACCCCCCGATCCAAATAACTGAGATCATTGTTGCTAATAAGAGCACAGTGATAGTCAGTGATAAAACTTTTTCTGAAAGCTTGGTTCTCGATGGTGAAAACCCCAATATTCAAATTTATTTTGCTTCGCTTGATTATACAGCGCCTAAAAACAATCATTATCGATATCAGCTTAAAGGCTTTGATAGTGATTGGGTGTACAGTGAGAATACCAACTTTGTTCAATATACTAATTTAGATCCGGGCAGTTATCAGTTTGTTGTCCAAGGAACGAACAGCGATGGGGTATGGAGTCGGGATCAATCGACGATGATGATTGATGTTGGCATGCCCATTTGGTACTACCTTTTTATCGTTTTATCACTTATTACCCTAGCTATATCAATTCGTTATGTAATGTTAAAAAAACAAAAGCTGATAGAACTTAATCAACGAGCCAACCATGATGCATTAACAGGATTGGCTAATCGCTATTATTTAAACCAAAAATTAAACGAATTAGTTGCTAAAAAGAACAGCTATTTTGCCATTGTCTTTGTAGACATTGACCATTTTAAAGAAGTTAACGACACCTTGGGCCACGACGCAGGCGATCAGTTGATTATTCAAATAGGTAAACGACTGCAATCATGCTTACGCGCTCACGACCTTTTAGCTCGATGGGGTGGTGATGAATTTGCCATTATCATCATTACCTCCCCTGATGATGATGGTCTTGCCCATATAGTTGAAAGAATGCACAAGCGTATTAGTGCTTTGTATCATATTGATGATCAAAGGATCAAAAGTTCAGCAAGTATGGGGGTTGCCAAATTCCCTCATCACGGAGATGACAGGAAAACCTTACTTAAAAATGCCGACATTGCCATGTATGCAGCTAAGAATTCTGGCAGAAATAGCGTCAACTATTACAGCCCTATTTTAAGTAAAGAAATGTTAGAAAAGTTTGAGCTCAGCAATACCTCAACATCACAGTAACTTGAACCTTGTTATTGCTACAGTAGTGAATTAATGGTGTTGCATCTTAACTTTCACACTTATTAGAGTGGTGCTTCTTAGCGGTATTCGAGGGTAAATCATTAAATAACAATCGCTAAGTCATTTAGAAATAACAGGTCGTTGTTAGCTAAATTGATGATATCGTTATTTTAGCGAAATAGCGCTAAGCACTATATTTAAGAGATTGTCAGAGGAGAATATTGTTGAAAAAGCCCTCTTGCGTTGCAGTTAATCTATATCGCGATAATGCCCAAATATGTCAACTAACAAATAAAAACGACTCCGACAGGAGCCGTTCTTTATTAATAAGATGTTTGTTTATGCTTTTTTACGTTGCGCTTTAATTGCTAAGCCAAAAAGTGCTAAAGCAAATAACCACAGCGTGGCAGGCTCAGGAACTTGGGTGACGACAATGCCATCTGCAGAAACTCTGCGCTCGCCATTGGTACAATCTTTTTTACCAATAACGGTATCAGCACCAAATTCAATAAAGTTACTTGCTGAATAAGCACCGCCGCAATCGTTGCCTATGCCGGCTATCATTGAATCAGCACCCGTTTGAACAAAACCTCTAGCAAAAATATAACCTCTAGCCTCAGCGCCCGCGCCCAATTGTGTGTAACCGGCTGAGCCGGTTTTGTCACCAAGAACATTCCAGATAATAGTGCTGTTATCAGTAACATCTTTCAATATTACTTTTGCGTTTGCAGAGAAGGTCAGATAGTTGGCAATGTTAAAAATCCAAGAGCCATCCATGCCTTTGCCATCAAGCGTTAAGGTTTTACCAATCGCTATGGTTAAATAATTTACCGTGCTGTAGATACCGGCTTCAAGTGTTTCGTCATTGGTGCCAAAAGTGGTTGATACAAGCTCTGTTCCTGTACCCAGGTCTTTTATATCTTGTTGCACAGAGGTAATAAGTGCTTCCTGATTAGTAATGATGGGGGTCAGCGCAACAACTTTCAAAGAATTAGCGGTAAGCTTGCCAACGATGCCAACACCAGCACCAATAGTGGTGGTAGTTCCGGCATCAACATTGCTCCCGAAAAGCGAACTAGCGCCAACCGTTACTGTACTGCCTGCTAAAACATTGCCGCCAACAGCCACTGTCGCACCAATGGTGACCGTAGTGCCAGCACTCAGCTCACCATCAATTTTTACACTAGCGCCAAGCGTTGCCGTGGTGTTAGCTTTAATAGAGCCCTTAACTGCTGCGGCTGCGCCAAGAGTAGCTGTTGAGCCTGCCTGAATAGAACCATTTACACCGGCAGCTGCGCCAAGCGTTACTGCGGTTCCTGCCTCAACACTACCGCCAACAATTGCATTTGCTGCCAGTGTTATCGCAGTGGCACTTTGAATATTACCACCAACAGTGGTACGTGCACCCATGGTTATATAGCCACTGGCATAAAGCGACTGGTTATTTAGGTCGGAGCCTAACAAAGGTTGAAAGCTCGCTTGTGCGCTAGGCACAGCAGATAACACCAAAAAAAAGAGGAGTAGCTTGATAAGTTTCAAATTAGACACCATTTCATATAGCTGATAGCTGATAGCTGATAGCTGATAGCTCAGCATATAAAAAAACTTAATTTTTACAGAACAAAAAAACTTATTCTAAGACTTGTACAATTGTATAATAACAGATCACCGCTCTCTTGTATGTAACTTAAACAGTTAAATTATAATGCTAGGTAATCATTGTTTAACTTTACAGCTTATTGAACCGTTTTGTGTCAATTGATACTATTCAATGTCTAAAGTTAAGGCTATTAATTATTTCATGCTTAAACTCGTCTACTTTCAAGTTTACCATCGAGTAATAAAATATATTTGCAAAAAAGGCTGTGAATTATTGATGACAACAAAGAAATATTGACTTTCCTCTAACATAAATAAAAATAGCGACTAGAATAAAGTAGACAGTAATTATTACGGTGTTATAGTCACACATGCTCCCTAATTAAGATTACTCACGTTTGCTGTTCACTCGCCTAAGCTATTAGGACTATAGACAGTGACAATGTGACATTGTCTTAATGTTTATCAATAAATGGTTATACTGGGTCACTTTTGACCATTACCACCTCAAAACTGCTAATTATAAAACGGACTTTATGAAACATACACAGCAATGTCTTATTATACTGATGCTTTTTGTTTGCACTAATGTACAAGCAGCTCTACCGCCTAAGCTAGCTCCTCCTTTGGATAGCCTAATCATCTATTCTGGTGCGGCAATAACCATGGGCGCGAGTTCAATTGTCAATGGTAATATTCAAGTAGAGGCCGCCGCAACGATCGGCGCAAGTTCAACAGTTGGTGGCTATATTGTGGCTGGAGCCGCTGTAACACTTGACGCGTCTGTACAAGTTGCTGGCTATATTGAAGCCCGCGACTCTGGAACAATTGGCGCAAACTCAACGGTTGGTGGTCACTTAACGACCGGAGATGCCGCAACGCTTGGCGCAACAACCATAGATGGCAATATCATGATTGGTGGTGATCTTACCGCCGGCGCCGCCATACTGGTGGGCGCAAATGCAGTAATTTTAGGTAACCTTAGATCAGGAGCCGCGGCATCGGCAAATATTGGTGCGGATGCAATAGTCGGTGGCAGTGCAACCGCCGGAAGCGCACTAACATTAGGCACAGATGTCAATGTTAGTGGTCATGCTCAAGCAGGAACCGGTGCAATAGCACTTGACGTGAATGCAGCTGTTTCAGGAAATGCTCGCGCCGGAACCAGTGTAACGCTAGCAGCAGGAGCAAGTGTTAGTGGCACTATTACCGAGCAGAGTATTGAGAAATTTGCTAACGCGCCCAAAGACCCCGTAGATAATCAAACTCCACAACTCGAGCAGATGCAAGCAGATCTGGCTGCGATAGCTGCACCTGCGGAAAATCAGCTACCTACATCAATGACAGTAAGCAGAACACTGACTAAGGGTGTATTCCACACTACTGCCCTAACGACGACTGCAGGCATAACGCTCACCTTTGATGGCGAAAATGAAGATGGCCATTGGCTTATCAATAGTGATTCCTTTATTGCTTTTGGTGCAAGTACGATAATGATATTAAAAAATGTAACGCCTAACAGTACGATTACTTGGAATGCAGGAAGCTATACATCGACAGGCGAGAGCGTCAAGATGATAGGTACTTTTTTTGCTGGCTCTTATATCCTTACTGGCGCAAGCACTACATTAAAAAGCGTTGGTGATGCTTGTGGTGGCCTATTTACCGCTACCGGCGCCGTCACATTAGGCGCCAGTAACATCATTGGCACATTAGGTTGTACGGTTCAACCCATTGAACCCTTGCAGTGCATTGCAATCGCGGTTTCTGATAAAATAACAATTGAGAGTTCTGCCAACATCTATCAATGGAACGGTAATTCGGCAATATCAACTAACAGCACGGCCAGTAAAAAAATTAAAGTTAAAGATTCAAGTACTGTACACACTGATGTTCTCGTTGGATCCGGAGGCAATACCACTACAGTGATTGAAATCACAGGTTCTGGTTCCATCACAGGTTCGCAGAGTGTCCAATCGTCGAACGAAATAATACCATCTAGCATTATTGCACCTAACGTAGGTGGTAATTTCGGTGATGTTACTTATAAGAATGTGTCGGTCACCATCAGTAACAGCTTTGAGGCTGACGATCTAAAAATAACAGGCAACGCGATAGTTTATATTTCCGGGGACGTTACCCTAGTGACCAAAAAATTCAAAATTGAAGATACTGGGCAATTGATTCTCAATCAAGGAGCTAGCTTAAAAATTTACGCCGATAAAGGTTTTGAATTTAAAGACACTGCCCAAGCAAACAACGGTGGTGATCCTGCAAATTTAATGTTTTACGGCACTAATAAAGATATAAAAATTGAGGATGATTCTCGCGTTTATGCACGAGTAGAGACAGTAAATAGCAAATTGGAAGTTAAAGATGAGGCCCAGTTCCGAGGTGGTTTTAAAGGTCGTGAGTTCAAAGTAAAGGATTCAGCAAGTGTATATGCAGATTACAACGCTTGTGATATACCACCCCCTTTAACGCCTATTCCCATGGTGGCAGGAAAAGTAACCTTAAATAATACAGTAGATAATCCAACCTTTACTCATGTATGTTTTGATACCCCTTTCGAAGAGGTGCCGATAGTATTTAGCTTGCCAACCACTGCCAATAACAGCGATCGTTTAGCCCTTAGGATCCGCAATGTTACTACTGATGGCTTTGATATTGCTCAAGTAGAATCACCAGAAGACGCCAATCCTAATCCACCAGCCGGTAACTTACCTCAAACTGTCGATTTTTTAGCGATAGCTGCGGGCGATTATAATCTAGATGGCGGTGCAAAAATGCGGGTAAACACCTTACAAACCTTAAAGTTTCAAGGCAGACAAATAGCAGGTGCGTCTTGGCAAACTGTTTCTACTGCAGATTTAGGTTTTTCCCAATCACCAGCCATCATCACCTCCATTCAAACAATGAATAACGAAACCAACCCGTTTTCTATTTCTAACCCCTTTTTAAGTACTACGGTAGACAAAGTGTCTAACACAAAATTTCAAATCGCTTTGGAGCGAGGGGAAACAAACTCAGGAACACTTAACACCCCTGAAATCATAGGTTATATTGCTATTTCTGCGGGGTTTAACGGTCAGTTGACCAATAGCATCAGTTACGAATCATTTAAAACTAGTAATAATGTTACCGGGATCAATAGCTGCCGATTGTTCAACTTAACAGATAATTACACCGATAATCCACTCGTAATAGCCAGCCAAAACAGTCGAAATGGTAGCGACGGCGGTTGGCTAAAACGCTGTTCAATTTCAACGTCGAGTGTTGGATTTTCGATCGTTGAAGATGCCGATAGAGATAATGATAATTATCATACCAATGAACTAGCCGGTGGCTTGGCGCTGGGCGGTACCTTTGAAGATTTCACCAATACTTGTGCTAATGTTAAATACTACAAAATTGAACACGATGGTCAAGGATTAACCTGTGAGTCAGAAACTGTAACGATTAAAGCCTGCACCGATGAAAGTTGTTCGAATTTAAGTACCGAACCAGTGACACTTGACTTTATCGCTAATGGCACGGTAATTAATTCGCCAACCTTTAGCGAAAGTACTACCGTTAGCTTTGATCATACGGTGGTTGAAACGCTCACTTTTTCGCTAGCCAATGCCACTATTCCAGCGACTAGCCCGTTTGTGTGTGACGATAACAGTAGTAATAGTTGTGATATGGCATTTGCCGATGCCGGTTTCAGGTTTCTCTCAGGTACGGCTAATAACGCCACAATACCTAATCAAATAGCTGGCTCGGTATTTAACGAAGTATTAAAGATTCAAGCGGTGAAAAATACGAATGGTGTTTGTAGTGGCTTATTTATCGATAATAAAAACATTGCTTTATCACAAGAAAACGTCGACCCCGGCGGTAGCAGTGGCCTGAGTTTTAATGTGGATAACGAGAACATTGCCAAACACTCAAATGTCACTCCTATCTTATTAGATTTTGATGCCGACAGCATGGCGATAATACCGACACCGATATATCACGATGCAGGAAAAATTCGCTTACATGCCAATTATGACATAGACGGTATCACACTATCGGGAAGCAGTAATTCGTTCTGGGTTAGTCCGGCAAACCTTATTATTAGTGCCAAGTCTGGGGCCATTAACTTAAATGGCGCTAGCGCAACGGCAACGACAACTCATCCCGCTGGAGAAAACTTTACACTGACGGTCACCGCCTATAATGCGGCTAGTCCTGCTGTTATAACGCCGAACTATTCACCAGGACAAATAGCGCTGAAGTTAACTCGAACCGGTCCGACCTTAACAGATAGTGTCAACGGTAATTTAAGTTACGGGGCATCAGGCACCTTAGCTACAAATACCAGTGCCGTCTTTCAAGATGTGACCCTGAATAATTTTTTGTTGGGCAGCTCTACCTATAATGCGGCACAATATTCTGAAGTTGGCTTAGTTAATTTAGATGTTCAAGACAGTAACTATGGCAACGCGAGTACTATTATACCCGCCGAAGCAATTAACATCGGGCGCTTTATTCCACATCATTTTAGCCAAACAGTGGCAGATAATGGTTATTTTATTGCAACCTGCAATACCGGAACAACCTTTGCCTATAGCGGTCAAAAAGATGAAGCGACCAGTAGTATTGGAGCAATTTCATATTTAACCAATCCGGTATTGGCGATTACCGCTTATAATAAACAAGGCAATGTTACCCAAAATTATTTTCAGGACAGTCAGGGTAGCGCTAATGATTATATGAAACTTATTGCTAATAACGTCAATATCACAACACCAACATTAGACCAATTAGCAAGAGGAATTAATGGTAACAGGATAGCGTTAACGGCCACTATGCATCCCGGTACTTTAAGTCAAGTTGACTTAACTCAATTACCTAGTGTCGTCGCATTACCCAAAGGTGTATTGCACTATCGATTGTCAGATGACGATCATTATTTCTACAACCGCTCTGCCAATGCACTTGTCGCGCCATTTACCTCCGATATTGATTTTGCTACGACGACTATTATAGATGCAGACTCAGTTAACGTAACCACGACTGTCGATGCATCACCCACTGGCGTTGAAATTCGCTTTGGCCGCTTACTGTTAGAAAATAGCTTTGGACCTGAAACCTCAGATATTAAGCAACCGATGAAAGTTCAACATTTTGATGGCAGCGCCTTTATTACCAGCTTGAATAATCATTGCACAGGTTATAACGATAATAATATTTCATTAACCGATATTAGCTTAGATCCCACACTGACTAATGCCCAAGGCGGCACAGGAAATTTCATTGCTGGTAAAACACGAGATATCGAACTAGCTGCGCCAGGCGCTGATAATCGAGGTAAAATAGGTGTCTCATATGATGCTTATGAATGGTTGGAATACGATTGGAATAATGATGGCCTCTATAATAATAATCCTACCGCCGTTGCTACCTTTGGTATATTTCGAGGTAACGACCGGATCATTTCCTGGCGTGAAGTCTTTAATTAATGAAAATTGGATATTTTAAATGATTAAGCCAAACGACATGACTTAACACTTTAACGTGTTTCGATTTATTGAGCTACATACTAGCAGTAATATATAGCGTGTAGCTCAAAGTGCTTTCAATAATTATTAATTATATAAAGTACACAGGCAGTTTTGGCATATAGAATAAGGGGAATAAGCCCATAACAGCATGTACAAGAGCTTTAAACGAAAATAAGCGCTATAGTTTATGTTGAAATCAATATCACACATTTTACTGAGTGGCATATTGCTTAAATTTCACCTTGTTCAGTAAAATACCCCTTAAATCATAATATGGTTTATTAATAAAATTTAAAATAAGTGTTTAAAGCGCATGGCTAATCGCTTGCATAAGTTGTTCGTCGCTTAGCAAAACTGGATTAGCAAGCATACTACCGCTTCGACAGCTTGAAATAACGGGCTGAATATTATCGAGCGAAAGTCCGTATTGTGATAAACCTTGTGGCGTATAGTTTAAAGCATAGTCTTTTAAGGTTTTAAGTAGCCCAGCTAAAATATCTTCGTCCGCCAAGCTGGGATTAAATAGTTTACCAATTTGTTTATACTTATTTAATATTAAAGATCCTCCATCTGTTGCTAATAGTACGTCGATATTGGCCGAGGTTATAGGGGCTAACAGTTTTGCGCAAACAATGCCGTGTGGAGCATCAAAAAATGCTCCGATGGGTCCTGCTAGACCATGTACAGCACCAAGTCCCGCATTAGCTAAAGTAGTACCCGATAGTGATGCCGCTAGCATTAGATTGCTATACCCTTGCTGCTGTTTACTCTCATCGGCACTATTAATATTTTCAAACGCCCCTTTAAAAAGAGACATACCTTGCCAAGCTAAAGCGTCGGTGATTGGATTGCTTTTGGGAGTCGTATACGATTCAAGCAACTGGGTAAACGCATCCATACCAGTGGCGAATAAAACCTCTCTAGGACAAGTTTTGAGTAATTCAGGGTCTAACCAAGCTTCTTTAGCTAACAATTTATTATCACGAAAAGACTTTTTAAATTTACCTATGCTCGACAAAACGGCATTTTTTGTCGTTTCACTGCCGGTACCTGCGGTAGTAGGCACGGCAATAAAGGGACACGTTGTCACATTAAAAGCCTTGCCCATTCCGACTCCTTCTAAATAATCCATCACAGACGTTTGGCTTGGGATCAAACCGGCAATGGTTTTCGCAGCATCTAAGACACTGCCACCACCAATACCAATCACTAGTTGTGTATCTATTTTACATTTAGAAACAATATCATCCACCAATTCTGGTGAGGGCTCACCCGAAACGATAAAATGGTCAAGGTGGCGAGTGGTCTCGGTTAATGCAGCACGAATAATTTGTCCAAATTGACCTTTCTGACTCAAAAAACTTCCAGTAATAAGCACAATTCGCCCAGAATATTGCTTTTGTAAATGGCTAATTAAAGAATGGCGAACTCCCCAACCAAAGTGAATGTAAGGCATAGGGGCAAACTGAAAAGCAGTGTTGGACATAGGAGACCCTCGATTTTTATAAATATGTAGATTAAAGAAATGAGCGTTGCTCGTTGGGGAAAGCAGCCAAGAACACCTCTGGTCTGCTGACACAATAACCACAAAACTTTCAACGCTGCTCGGTAATTATTCCAATATCATCATGATATTTATATTCTTATAGTTATTTAAATCAAAAACTTAAAAACAAAGTTCTATTTACCTTTACTAGGGTAACTCAACAAGACAAAGCCATAATCATAGTAACTAACGACTTCGATAGAGTTTAATAAGTGCATTTGTTGAGCCATCCATGTCTAGCGTTTCACTGGGATCAGATATTTTTGTTAGGACTTTATTACCGAGCGACTTGCCTAGTTCAACCCCCCATTGGTCAAAAGAATTTACATTCCAAATAACGCCTTGAATAAACACTTTATGCTCATACATAGCAATTAAACTGCCGAGCACCTTAGGTGTTAACGTTTCAAATAAAAGTGTATTACTGGGTTTATTACCCTCCATAACTTTATGTGTAGACAGTTTTTGAATCTCTGATACATCACAGTTCGCTTTTTTCATTGCCGCTTTCACTTCTTGAAGACTCTGCCCAGACATTAAGGCCTGACTTTGACCAAAACAGTTAGACGCGAGCATGTCATGATGATTACCCATCTTATGAAAAGGAAATAACGGCATCAAAAAATCAACTGGAATAGGCGTTTTGCTCTGATGAATAAGTTGGTGAAACGAATGCTGACCGTTGGTCCCTTCACTACCCCAAATGATAGGCCCAGTATCATAAGACATCGACTTATTATCAAGTGAAATAGATTTACCATTACTTTCCATATCCAGCTGTTGAATATAAGCGGGTAAACCTCGTAAATAATGGTAATAAGGTAATAATACTTGCGATTGCGCGCCATGAAAATTACGGTACCAAATGCCTAATAACGCTAGAATAACGGGGATATTTTTTTCCAGCGGCGCCTGGGTAAAATGTTCATCCATTTCAAACGCGCCTTGTAAAAATTCACGGTAATGGTCAAATCCAATCGCTAATGCTAAGGGTAAACCAATCGCAGACCACACCGAATAACGACCGCCCACCCAATCCCACATCGGGAAAATATTGTCTTTATCTATGCCCAATGCTTGCGCGGCCTCAACATTTGACGACACACAGGCAAAGTGATGTTTAACCTCTTCGTCTGATGCGGTTGCCACAAACCAATCACGTGCTGTTAGGGTATTACGTAAGGTTTCTTGGGTGGTTAATGTTTTCGATGAGGTAATAAAGAGCGTTGTTTCAGGATTGACTTTAGCAAGCACATCATGAATATGGCATCCGTCAACGTTCGCAATAAAATGCACATTTAACTGGCTTTGTTGATAAGGCTTTAGTGCCTCTGACATTATTTTAGGCCCCAGAAAAGAGCCGCCAATCCCAATACTAATAACATCGGTAAACGCTTTGCCGGTATAACCTACTTTTTTACCTGATGAAATATCATTAACAAAGATTTCAAGTTTAGCCAGTGTTGCCTGTATTTGTGGCATCACATCGACACCCTCAACATAAACAGCCTTCCCTGAAAAGTTACGTAGCGCGGTGTGTAATACCGGACGATTTTCCGTGGTATTAATTGCTGAGCCATTAAACATCTCAGCACGCTTGTCGACTAAACCCGATGACTGTGCCAAATTCATTAATAAATGCATGGTTTCATCGGTAACACGGTTTTTAGAATAATCGAGCATTATTCCCGAGGCAGATAGCGAAAAATGAGTAAAACGTTCGGTATCTTGCGTAAATAAATCGCGCATTTGTACCGATACGTTTTTATTATAATGATTGACGAGTGATTTCCACTCAGGGGTGCTTGGTAACATACCCGTTATATCCTAATTTAAAAGAGGAGACTGACTACAAAGTCACATAATAGCGCAACCTTTAGCTATCAGTCTTGTTTATACCAACAAATCATTACAAGTGATTAGAGAGCGGGCTTTAAATACCCTAAACAGGCATCAACTTCTTCCGTTGACCCCATAATAACTGCCACACGTTGATGGATATGTGATGGGGTGATTGTTAAGATACGCTCGTGCTCAGTAAAAGCTTTACCCTGAGCATGTTCAACAAGCATGGCTAAGGGATTGGCTTCATACAACAAACGTAATTTAGCCGGTTGCTGAGGGTTTTTAGTATCACTGGGGTAGCAAAAAATACCGCCACGAGACAAAACACGATGAACATCACCGACCATAGCGCCATTCCAACGCATATTATATTTTTTAGCGCGCGGGCCTTCATTGCCTAACAGTAAAGCATTAATGTAATCGGTAAAGCCCGATGACCACTGAGTAAAGTTTGACATATTGACCGCAAACTCTGCTGTCTGAGTTGGTACTTCTAATTGTGCCGTGGTCAGTAAATAGCAGCCTTGGGTTTTATCTAATGTATATAAACGTGACGGACCGCCCGTTGTTAGCGCCAGCATAGTCGAAGGGCCGTATAACACATAGCCTGCACATACTTGCTCCGTTCCTTGTTGAGCAAATTGTAATTCGCTGGTTGCTGGTACGTCGTCTTTGGCGCGATAGATGGTAAATATCGTGCCTATTTGACCATTGATATCGATATTAGAAGAACCATCAAGCGGGTCAAAGGCGACAATATAAGGGGCACCTTCGGTTGCCGCAACAACCGAGTCTTCTTCTTCAGACGCAATGGTTCTAACGCGACCACTTGCTAACAACATATCTTTAAGTAACTGATTGCTGATGATATCTAATTTTTTTTGCGTTTCACCCTGAATATTTTCATCTAAGGTAGAGCCCAGCACATTTGACAATGCGCCTTGTCCTACTCTAAAAGAAATTTCTTTACAGGCCGTTAACAGGGTATCAATTAACAGGATAAGTTCAATATCAACCTTATCGTTTTCTAAACAGTTTATTAAACGTTTCATAGGTCTCCCTTATAGCGATTAAGGCAATTAAGTTCTTTAAATGAAAGGATTAAACGTTCAGCCATCGACAATTCAACTTTGCGCAACCAGACTCGTGGATCATAATATTTTTTATTAGGGCTATCGTCACCCGTAGGGTTACCTATTTGGCTTTGCAGATAGGCTTTATTGTCTTGATAATAGTCAGCAACCCCTTTCCAGCTTGCCCACTGAGTGTCGGTATCGATATTCATTTTTATGACACCATAACCAATAGCCTCAGTGATTTCTGCCGGCGCAGAGCCTGAGCCACCATGAAAAACAAAGTTCAGTGTGTTATGTCCTAAACCATATTTCTCGGCGACAAAGGCTTGTGAGTTTTTCAATATCTTAGGCGTTAATTGCACATTACCCGGCTTATAAACGCCATGGACATTACCAAAAGAAGCCGCAATGGTGAATGAATCACTTACGCGACTTAAATGCTCAAAAGCATAAGCAACGTCTTCGGGTTGGGTATAAAGTAATGAAGCATCAAGGCCGGTATTATCGACACCGTCTTCTTCGCCGCCGGTACAACCCAATTCAATTTCTATCCCCATATCTAGTTTTGACATACGTGCTAAGTACTTCTGACAAGTCTCAATATTTTCAGTTAAGCTTTCTTCCGACAAATCAAGCATGTGCGAACTAAATAATGGTTTACCATGTAAATTATAATAGTCCTCCCCTGCTGCTAATAAGCCATCAATCCAAGGTAATAATTTTTTAGCGGCATGATCGGTATGAAGAACAACGGGTATACCGTAATTTTTTGCTGCCTGATGTACGTAATGAGCAGCGGCTATGCCACCCAATATAGCTGGTTCATGGTCTTTTAGTGGTACACCTTTTCCTAGAAAAAATGCTGAACCACCATGCGACAACTGAATAATAATCGGTGACTTACATTGATAAGCAGCTTCAAGTGCGGCATTAATCGAGTTAGTACTGACAACATTGACTGCTGGAATAGCATAATTTTGCTGACGAGCAACACGGTACAGTGTATTTAAATGCTCGCCACTCACAACACCTGCGGGTACTAAATGGGTTAAATTTTTCATTAATGATCCGTATATTATAAAAATGTTAAGCTAATAAAATTGCATCTTATCTAAATGACAAAACGACTGACATCATTCATTAGCCGCTTTGCAACAGCATCTAGCTATTGCAGCTTCTATTGTGCATTCAATGCCAATAAATTAATTTGCCTAGCCACAACATTTATTACATCGAGAATACGACCAATTTCAGTACTGTCATCCGCTACCCGTTTAATGATCATTTATGCTTGATTTGTTCACAAAGTTGGTCAATAGATGTCTTTGCTCCTTCACCAATAATTCAGCGGTAACGATAGTATTATCAGCAGATTTAGATTTATCAGCCGTACCTAAACAATTAGCGGTCACTTCTTGTACTGTAGCGCCTAATTTATTAACAGCCACAACGACCATTTCAATTTGGTTTAAATCCGTACCGACTTCTTTATTAACCATTATTATGATCTGCTGAATGTCACCAGTCGTCTAATTTTTTGATGAATACAGTGATCGAAACTACTTTTTCTTTATCAGATATTTAATAAAAAAACCTGTGCAATAATGCACAGGTAAAGCATAAAGAGCAGTCGGAGAGTGCAAAACACTCACTTAGAGGACAGACTTACTGCTCACTTGCAAAATATGACCCTCAGCACAAAGAATGAAGAGGCTTTATACTGATGGTCATCTCAAAAGTTAAACACTAAAAGTAAGGTTAGTTAGTAACCTACTCAGTTAAAAATCATATTGAAAACCAACTATTACAGCAGAATAATCCGCTTGTACGTCAGATTTATATTCTTGTAATTCACCCACTAAACGTAATTGAGGAGTTACTTGATGATGAACAAATAGCATTGACAATTCATTATCAACTTCCGCTACTGCACCAAGTCCTTTGGTATCATCAGCATCTTTACTATCTTGATGTCCTTCACCATAACTATAACCAAGGGTCGTTTTGTCAAAGGTATAAAAGGCTTCAACATACCATTGGGTAGCGTCAACATTAGCATCGTTAATAGTGCCACCGTATAAACCATCAGCACCAATACCGGTAGTATCGCTATATGATAAAGCAATACTGAAATTACCTAAGTTAACTTTAGTACCAAGATCAATGCCTTCTAAATCGTAGTCAAATGACGTAGCACCTGAGACAGAAACATTTTGTTGTAAAAATCCTGTCCATAGCGATATGCTGCCATTGTCGAATTCAGAGGTGTAGTTGATTTGTGCTTCAAAACGCGGAGAGTCTGTTTCAATAGCAGCATCTTGTGGCTCTTCAGGGTTGATCAAGGCCACTTTAAATTCTAAACCATCATAATTTTTTGAAGTGTATTTTATCTGGGGATTAAAATTAGCATATACATAACCTGTGCCTATACGGCCACCCGTTGCATTACCCGTATCTGCACCGCCACCTAACCAACCAACACCACCTTGACTTGCTTTATCACCAATTGCAGAACTATTGAAAACGCCAAAATCTTTACCCGCGGTTATCGTACCAAAATCACCCGCAATTTGAATTTTTGCAACTCGGCTTTCGAAAGCACCACCATTTTGTACGCCATTTGAACCATTTAAATGCGTATCTATTTGGAAGTGACCTGATACCGTTAAACCGTTGATCGTTGGAGCAACGATATTGAAGTTCAAGTTAGCGGGATTAAAGCCTGATGCAACACGAAAGGCTTTTTCAGAATCATCATGATCTGAGCTAATGGCAAAAACTGGAATAGAACCATTAATACTTGTTTCCCAACCTGTATCACTTTTAAGTACAACACCCGCATTAGCGGCATAAGGAACGGCTAATGCCAAAGCAATTGCACTTGTTAATATAGAGACTGATTTTAAATTGTTTAATTTTTTCATACTGTTAAATCCTAAGCATAATATTTTATTATGAAATTTTGATAGCATTATCCATGCCCTAAGAGTTTCTTAGGGCTGGATATCTATTTATTCAGAGAGTTAAGGCTTGGTTATTCTGCACGCCAGCTTTTTAATAGATCATCATAGGCAATGGTTTTGCCTTGAGGTTTTTCATTATTAAGTTTAGCTTTTGGTGCACCAGGCTTGCTTAACCAATAGTTAGGGTCACGTTTTTTATTCAGTTTTGGACCACATTCACCTTGAACATTGGCACGCTCTAAACGTTGCATGACTTTGTCTTGTGCCGCAGCTAAATTATCAAGTGCTTGTTGTGGTGTTTTTTCGCCACTTGCTGCTTCAGCAATATTTTGCCACCAAAGTTGAGATAATTTAGGGTAATCAGGTACATTAGTTCCCGTTGGTGTCCACTGCTTACGTGCTGGACTGCGGTAAAACTCTACTAATCCACCTAGTTTTGGTGCGACATCAGTCATGGCTTGAGAGTTCAAGTCGGACTCACGAATAGGTGTTAAACCTACCAATGTCTTTTTCAATGAAACTGTTTTAGAAACAGTAAATTGTGCATATAACCATGCGGCTAAACGACGTTTTTCAGGTGTTGATTTCAAAAAGGTCCAAGCACCGGTGTCTTGATAACCTAATTTCATGCCTTCTTCCCAATAAGGTCCTTTTGGAGAAGGAGCCATACGCCATTTAGGTGTACCATCATCGTTAACAACAGGTAAACCTACATCTGTCATACTTGCAGTGAAAGCAGTGTACCAAAAAATTTGCTGAGCAATATTACCTTGCGCGGGTACAGGACCTGCTTCACCAAAAGTTAAGCCTGCGGCTTCTGGTGGTGCATAAGCATGTAACCAATCAACGTATTTAGTTGTCGCAAATACAGCAGCTGGTCCATTGGTGGCGCCACCACGAGAGACACTAGAGCCTACTGGACGACAACCATCAACGCGGATACCCCATTCATCAACAGGCAAACCATTAGGTAAACCTTTATCACCTGCTCCAGCCATTGAAAACCAAGCATCAGTAAAACGCCAGCCTAAAGAAGGATCTTTTTTACCGTAATCCATATGCCCATAGACACGCTCACCATCAATATTTTTAACTTGATTGGTAAAAAAATCGGCAATATCTTCATAGGCTGACCAATTTTCTGGTACTCCTAATGCGTAACCGTAACGTGCTTCAAATGCTTTTTTCAAATCAGCACGAGCAAACCAATCAGCGCGAAACCAATATAAGTTAGCAAATTGTTGATCAGGTAATTGATATAATTTTCCGTCCGGACCTGTGGTAAAATCTAAACCAATAAAGTCTTCGAGGTCTAAGGTAGGTAAAGTATATTCTTCTGCTTCATTTTCTATCATGTCCGAAATAGCAACGACTTTACCGTAACGGAAATGAGTACCAATTAAATCTGAGTCGTTAATATAAGCATCATAGATATTACGACCTGTTTGCATCTGAGTTTGCAATTTTTCAACAACATCGCCCTCTTGAATCAAGTCATGAACGATATTGATCCCGGTGATTTCGGTAAATGCTTTAGCCAAAACTTGTGATTCATAGGTGTGTGTTGCTATCGTTTCAGACGCTACATTTATTGTCATCCCTTTGAAAGGTTTAGCTGCTTCCATAAACCACTTGAGTTCCTCAAGTTGTTCGTTTTTAGTCAAAGTAGACGTTGAAAATTCTTTGGCTAGCCATTTCTCTGCTGTTTCAGTAGATTGATCTGCTAGCGAAGGTAAAGCCCATCCTGCTAGTGATAAAGCAGTACCTAGTAATACAATCTTCTTTAATTTATAATTTCTCATGATTTTTCTCATTTTTATTTTAGATTGTGATAAATCACTGGGAGCATGTTTCAGCTGCTAACTTGTTCATGCTTCCAGTTCTATTGTTGGTGTTAACCAACCGAGCTACCTGACAAATAGTGTTTTAATCCCCCGAATCAATCTATTTGTTCAAGCCTTAAACATACCGAATTTTATATCTAGCTCATTCAATATATTTAATTTTTACCAAGCAACAATTTCCTTTAAAACATTGCTTGTTTTTACTTACTTTTGCACTGTCTATCCCCAGCGTAATAATACCGCTAGCCAGATGACTGACAATGCTAATGCAATCATTAAACTTAATTCAGTAAACGCTAAAAAGGCTAAGTGAATATAAGCACTGGAAAGAAGACCAATAAAAAGGCGATCTCCACGAGTGGTGCTGATCGGCAAAAAGCCTTTGCGATCGATGCATGGCACCTTGATTTCATAGACAGTCATGCATAAAAGTATGACTCCGATAACACTAAAAAATGTTGCTGTTAGGTCAGTCCACGCCATCCAATTCATAATATATCTCCTAAAGTGTTTTACACACGTCCCAAGGCAAAACCCTTGGCAACATGATTACGTACAAACCAAATAACTAATATGCCAGGAACAATCGTTAATATGCCCGCAGCCGATAATAAGCCCCAGTCAATTCCAGCAGCGCCAACAGTACGAGTCATAATAGCGGCTATCGGTTTTGCTTCGACTGAAGTTAATGTTTTTGCAAGCAGTAACTCGACCCAAGAAAACATAAAACAAAAGAAAGCCGTTACACCTATACCTGAACGAATCATAGGTAGAAAAATTCTTATAAAAAAACGTGGAAAGCTATAGCCATCAATAAAGGCCGTTTCATCGACTTCTCGCGGAACACCAGAAATAAAGCCTTCGAGGATCCATACCGCTAGCGGTACTGTAAATAAACAATGGGCGAGTGCTACTGCTATATGCGTATCAAACAAACCTACCGATGAGTAAAGTTGAAAGAAAGGTAATAAAAACACAGCGGGTGGCGCCATTCTATTTGTTAGTAACCAAAAGAATAAGTGCTTGTCACCAACAAATTTATAGCGGCTAAAAGCATAGGCTGCAGGTAGCGCAACAACTAAGGTAATGGCCATGTTCATAGATACATATATCATCGAATTTACATAACCCATATACCAACTTGGATCGCTAAAAATCGTAATGTAATTGTCAAAAGTAAAGTCATTTGGCCACAATGTTAGTGCACCCAATATTTCATCATTTCGCTTAAATGACATATTAAGTAACCAGTAAATTGGCACTAATATAAATAATAAGTAAGCGGTCATGCCTAGTGTTTTACGTTTATTCATTTGCATGGGATATTCCTTACTTCGCTTTGTCTTGAAGGTTAATGATGGTGAAAAATAGATAGCACACTAATAAAACAATTAAGTAATAGATAAGTGAGAAAGCCGCAGCTGGCCCTATATCAAATTGACCTATCGCCATTTTTGTCAGGGCTTGGCTGAGAAAAGTTGTTGAGTTACCGGGTCCGCCACCTGTTAAAACAAACGGTTCGGTATAAATCATAAAACTATCCATAAAGCGTAATAACACGCCAATCACTAAAACACTTTTTAAGCGCGGTAATTGAATAAACCGAAAGATAGCCCAGCTTGATGCGCGATCGATACGAGCTGCCTGGTAAAAAGCTTCTGGTATCGCTCGTAAACCTGAGTAACAAAGTAATGCAATTAGCGATGTCCAATGCCAAACATCCATCAATAATACGGTAAACCAAGCATCTCCGGCATTAGATGCATAGTTATAGTCAATGCCTATAGCGTTTAATGACCAACCAAACAAACCAATGTCTGCACGACTAAATGTTTGCCAAATAGTACCAACAACATTCCATGGAATTAATAAAGGTATAGCAACAAGAATTAAACTGACTGAAGCCATTCTGCCCTTGGCTGGCATCATTAATGCAACCGCAATACCGAGTGGGATCTCAATTAATAACACAGAAAATGAATAACTAAATTGTCTGAGTAACGAATCAAGTAAGCGAGGACTACGGAGCATTTCTCGATACCATTCTGCGCCGACAAAATAGGCAGTATTTTGATCGAAAATATCTTGTACTGAGTAATTTACTACGGTCATGATTGGCACTATTGCTGAGAATGCCACCAGTAAAAAAACCGGTAAGACAAGAAACCATGCCTTATTATTGGGGATCTTCTTCATTATTCGATTCCTTGTTGTTCGGAAGAGGCATCAATTAAAAATTCATCAACATAAACCAGTAACCATTGTTCAGGGAAACTAATATATGCTTTATTTTTAGGTATTGTCTGGTCCTCGTCTATTCGTACCTTTAACTCTATTCCATCGAGTTTTAGCTTAAGTATTTTGTAAGTCCCTAAATCTTCAACATGCATAAGATCACAACAAAAAGCATCAGTATTAGGTCCATCCCAAACATGAATAAATTCAGGACGGATACCAACCTTTATATTATCACTTGGCATTTCAGCTAATAAATCAACCATTTCTGGTTCTAAATTAATATGAGTATTGCCAAATTTCACGCCATTAGTAGAACGCTGGACTTCGATTAAATTCATACCTGGACTACCGATAAAATAGCCAACAAAAGAATGGTTTGGTCTTTCAAATAATTCACGTGGTGTACCAAATTGCACTATTTGTCCACCGTACATGACCGCAATTTTCTCTGCGAATGTAGACGCTTCTAGTTGATCATGGGTAACATAGACCATAGTAATATTGAACTGCTCATGGATTTGCTTTAACTTTCGACGTAATTTCCACTTCAATTGGGGATCGATAACGGTCAGTGGTTCATCAAACAAAATGGCAGAAACATCGCTTCGAACAAGCCCACGTCCCATTGAGATTTTCTGTTTTTCATCCGCAGAAAGATTACTCGCATTTTTCTTTAAAAGTGCGGTTAGCTCTAATGCTTCAGCAATTTCATGGACTCTGCTTTGTACTTTAACTTCTGGGGTTTTCATATTGCGCAACGGAAAAGCTAAATTATCAAAGACAGTCATTGAGTCATAAATAACCGGGAATTGAAAAACTTGCGCAATATTACGATCTTCAGGTGGTATATTATTTACTTCGATACCATCGAATAATACTTGACCATTAGTCGGTGATAGAAGTCCTGACATAATGTTTAGTAAAGTACTTTTACCACAACCAGAAGGGCCCAATAACGCATAAGCGCCGCCATGTTCCCAAACATGGTCCATTTCTCTAATGGCATAATCAGCAGGTTTATTCGGATTTTTACTGTAACTATGTGCCAATGATTTTAAATGTATTTCAGCCATGGATTAATTACCTCGGATACGTTGAGATGGTGTTTGAATAGTATTACCTGCTTGGTCAAAAACGAAAAGTTTATGGGTCGGCAAATAGACTTTAATCGAGTCACCAATATGGTAGCTAATAACACCAGACAATTGTAAAACCAAATTAAAATGGTCATTAACAACATGCATATAAGTTTCAGAACCACTAATTTCAGCAAGTTGCATACGCATGGTAATTTCTAAGTCGTCATCATGATTAGGCACTAAGCCGATATGACTTGGAAGAACACCAAAGACATAATTCCCTGGTGGGATCTTACTTAAATCATCATCAAGTGGAAAATGAACAGAGTCATCAAAAGTTACTTCGTTTTGACTAAGACGACCCGGAATAAGGTTAATGGCAGGTTCACTGAAAAGCTTTGCTGCTTCAATATTAATAGGGTTACGGTATACTTTAGTGGACAGACCGGTTTGTATTACGCGACCTTCATGTAATAAAGTGGTAACTCCGCCTAACGCCATTGCTTCATTAGGTTCTGTTGTTGCGTATACGGCAATAGCATTACGTTCTTTAAATAAGTCTCTTAGTTCTGAACGTAGCTCTTCTCGCAGTTTGTAATCGAGGTTAACTAAAGGTTCGTCGAATAAAATGATGCTTGCATCTTTAACTAATGCGCGGGCCATCGACGTTCGTTGTTGTTGTCCACCTGATAATTCAAGTGGGTATCTATCGAGGAAAGGTTCGATCTGTAAAATTGCAGCAGTTTCATTAACACGTCTGGTAATTTCTGAAGCTTTAGTTTTTGCGATGATTAATGGTGATGCAATGTTTTCACGTACGGTTAAATTTGGGTAATTAATGAATTGCTGATAAACCATGGAGATATTTCGCTTTTGAACAGCAATATTGGTTACATCGATACCATCCATATAAATACTGCCAGCAGTAGGCCTATCTAACCCAGCAATCAGGCGCATTAGAGAAGTTTTCCCAGCCAGTGTGCGACCTAAGAGTACATTGAAAGAACCTGGTTCTAATTTAAGGTTTACGTCGGTGAGGTATTTTTCTCCTTCAACCTCGTAACCTAAATTTTTTAAATCAAGTGACATATTATTTTATCTTCCTATTCATATTTTTAATTTGCTTAAAATATTGCGCAAATTAATGAACAAAACTTTTGTGTAGTTGTGTATAAGCACCAATCAGACCAATATGTAAAAATCTTTACAAAAAAAACACAATAACCACATAACTTATTGTCACCAAAGGTAAAATACAAAACAATCGCCGTAAATATATTAAAATCAAAAATAATCCAATGTGTTCATTTGTGTTCAAATTAATGTATAAATGAACACAAAAAAAATTTGAACACTTATTTTTGAACACTCTAGATTGAACACCCAATAGTTAAGTATTAATCTAATGACTAACCAATCCCATATGAACAACTGACGATTGAACATCAAAAAAACGTAACAAAATAAAATATTAGCAGTTGTTTTATAACAATAAAGATTAAAAAAGCAGGTTGACAACCATGTTTATTAATTAACATAAAATATAACAATTTTTGATAATAAAAACGAAAAGTCTATAAATTGAATGGGAAATAGTTTAGATTTGGCTGTCAAAATTGTTCAAAAAGTTCAATTTATGTTCTTTTTGTCGGACTATCAAAATTATTTCTTATATTTTTACTGATAAAGTAAAATGTTAAATGTTCATGCTCTAAAACGGTATACGCGATGAAAACAGTTAAATGATCTACAATAATTTGCAAATATTATCGTTGATAGTGCGAGGTATAACTGGTGAGCAATAATGATGAGATAATTAAAAGTTCTTGGCAGCGTTGTCAACGTTATGGTTTAGAGCAATCAAGCAAACCTGAATTACACCGCTTAGACCAAAATGATCGGAATAGTTTGGATGAAGAGTATCGTAAGCTCATCCAGACAACCAGTACTGAAGTTTTACCTTATTACGAAAATATACTATCGAATACCCAATGTTTAATTATGCTTACCGACAATCAGGGACATGTACTAAATAGTTGGGGAGATAAACGATTTTTAGCCTCATCCCAAAAATCAATCTTTGAAAAAGGTATTGATTGGAGCGAGATAAAAAATGGTACTAATGCCATTGGTACTGCTCTTGCTTGTGGATCCGCCGTGCAGGTCCAGCGAGATGATCACTTCCTCAAAGCCAATCGCTTTATGATTGGCTCTGCCGCCCCTATTTATGATGTAAATCGCACTTTACTTGGCGTGTTAGATATTTCTAGTGATGCCTATTTACCACAATCTCACACATTAGGCATGGTAAAATTGATGTCGCAATGTATTGAGAACAGGTTGATCATTAGCACGTTTGGCGACGACTACTTTTTACTGACCTTTAATACCAATATAGATAACTTGGATAGTCAATGGACAGGCATTATCGTTTTTAACGATGAAGGCACCATTATTTCAGCAAATAAGCGCGCAGAAGTATTACTATGTTACGATCTTGCTTTAACAAATATTGTTGATATTATTGATATCCCCTTACAAAAAATCAAAACAAAGATCTCTAACTTACCCTTCTCTTTTAAGGTATTGAATAAGTATAATATGCATGGGTTTATTAAAGCCCCTATCCAAGCTGACATACAAGCCGTTGATTTTCGAACAAATAAACCATCAACTTATGACGCTGATATTATCCCATTAGAAAAATTTGGATTTGGTGATGAAAAAATATCTCGCTGTATTGAACAAGCTGAACGAATTATAGATAAAGATATCCCTATTCTCATTTATGGTGAAACTGGCGTAGGCAAAGAGGTATTTGTTAAAGGATTACACAAAAGTAGTCAACGTAAGAATCACCAACTTATTGCGGTTAATTGCGCGGCAATTCCTAGTGACTTAGTAGAGTCCGAACTTTTTGGTTATGAAAAAGGCGCTTTCACTGGAGCATCCACTAAAGGCGCTATTGGCTTTATTCGCAAGGCTCATAAAGGGACTTTATTTCTTGATGAAATAGGAGAAATGCCACTCGGTGTCCAAAGTAGGCTATTACGTGTTCTTCAAGAAAGAAAGGTGACTCCTTTAGGGTCAACCGAAAGTTATCACGTTGACATAAAACTTATCTCAGCGACTAACCGTAGTTTAAAACAAGATATTGAATCAGGATTATTTCGTCAAGATTTATATTATCGCGTTAGTGGTCTCAATATAGAATTACCACCACTACGTGAACGAACTGACAAAAAACAGCTTTTTCACCAAATCAATGCACTTTATAGCAGTAATAGCAGTACTGAGAAGTTATCAACTGAAATTGTTGAATTATTTTATCAACACCCTTGGCCTGGAAATATACGACAACTGGTTAGTGTCATTAAAATTGCTCAGGCAATGGCTGATAATAAAACCATTGAAAAAAAGCATTTACCCGATGATTTTTTTGAAGATCTAAAAGAAAATAAAGCAAAAACTAACAAAAATATAGATACAATAGAACAATTCACCCCCGTAAATAATAATTCGGCAGACCAAGCAGAATTACTGCAAGTGTATAACGAATATAATGGCAACATTTCAAAAACAGCAAAAGCTTTAGCCATTAGCCGGAATACTTTATATAAGCGATTAAAGGAAATAGGTATTCGTTAAGCCGCCCTGTAATAACGCTTATTTTAGTAAGATAATGTCGGTAATTTAATCAATAATCCATTCATGTCAAAAACAAAAAACTTATGAATAGGGATATAAATTTTTATTTGTGTATCGGTATGATATTTATGAATTCCCGCAAGATGCATCACTAAGTTAAAATGATTATTTGAAATTCTCAGGATTGTTTCAGAACCACTAATCTCAGCTAAATCAACTCTCATTGATAACTCTAAGTCACTATCGTCAACAGGCGCCATTTTTAAATGACTCGGTCGTATACCGAAACGGTAATTACCTGGGATTAAATCATCAAGTAGTGAGCTCAGCGGAAAGCGCAAAAATTGAGCAAAGATAATTTGACTGTCATCTATACAGCCATCTATTAAATTTATTTCCGGATCACTGGAAAGTTTAGCCGATTCAATATTACTCGGTTGATTGTAAACATCAACAGCAAGCCCTTCCTGGATAACGTGTCCTTCATGCATTAAAATCGATTTTCCGCCTAGTACCATGGCAATTTTAGGGTTGGTTGTCGCATAAATAGCAATACAATTACGCTCCACTAATAAATCTCTTATTTCCGCGCGTAATTCTTCACGTAATTTATAGTCAAGGTTAATTAATGGCTCATCTAAGAGTAGAATATCGGCATCTTTAACCAAGGCGCGAGCCATAGCCGTTCGTTGTTGTTGACCACCAGAGAGCTCTAATGGATAGCGGTCTAGGTAAGTCTCAATATGTAATGAGGTAGCAATTTCGTTGACTCGGTAATCAATTTCAGTTTTTTTTAAACCAAGCACGCGTAATGGCGAAGCAATATTTTCTCTAACCGTGAGATGTGTATAATTAATAAATTGATGATGTACCATCGACACATTCCGCTTCTGCACCGGGGTATTAACTAGGTCTACACCGTTCAGTAATATACGGCCCGAAGAAGGAGTTTCTAAACCAGCGATTAATCGCATTAAAGTGGTTTTTCCTGCATTGACGGCACCTTTCTTGCCGAGCAACACATTAAAAATGCCTGACTCTAATGTCAAGTTCACATTATGAATACGTGTTGAACCATTTAATTCGTACGAAAGATTTTCCAACACTAACGACATAAAATTACTCAATTGACTTACTTACTTTCTTTATTACTAGCTATAGTATGACAATTTTTGATTGCTGTCTGTTTGATTATAATCAAAAATTGCTCTTTATTTAATAAATTACCCCCTAATAAGTTATTACTCTTAGGTCAAATCAGATTCTATTAATAGTGTCTTTGGTCACGTTAAATTATAAAGGCGCTAAGCAGAGATCGGTGAATAATGTACACTGGGCAAATATAAAGAAGTAACGTTATTTATTAAATAAGGCTGATTAATATTGATTATTATGCTGAGTTAAGGGGACGTTGTTGATAAATTAACAATTGTTATAACGATATATGACAGTAAAACAAGCGAGTATTATTTTTAACTGAAATTTGTAAAGCGTATTAAATATAAATATTTACTGGGTTGCACAAACACGGATATGCCGAATAATAGCGATTATTTAGACTTTATTATTGTGAATCAAATTATTACAGTACTCAACTAACTAAAGTAGCTAAGGTGAGCACTGTACTTGTAAAGAAAAAGCTAGCAGAATTAGGCTTTTCTTTGTTGTAATTCAATGGTTGATTTGACTTTTATACCTGAATTAAATATCTCGATAAAACGTTCCAACTCAGATTTTTCTATTGAGGTTAAATGCAGGCTAAGTTTACTTCTACGCCAAATAATATCTTCAAGGTCAACAGCCCATTCTTGTTCAATTAAATACTCAACCTCGCGTTGATAAAGACCCGCACCAAAATACTCTCCCATACCTTCAAGCGATTTAATACCACCACAAATTTTGTGGCTTAATGTGCCATAAGAGCGAACATAACGATTAATTATTTTACGGGGTAACCAACTATATTGGCGTTGCAAGCTGGTTTGTAAATTGTGTTGATTGTCAAAATTTCCCCCGGGTAAAGCTGTATGTGCTGTCATGCATTTACCGGCATCAGGGAAATGATTAATAATGCCATTAACTGCAGCTTCAGACAATTTACGATAAGTGGTGATTTTGCCACCAAATACTGATAACAAAGGCGCTTTTCCCTGAGGTGCATCTACTTCGAAGGTATAATCACGGGTTACTGCTGCGGGTGAATCTGATTCGTCATCAAGTAACGGTCTAACACCTGAATAAGTCGCAACGACATCGCTGCTTGATATTTGGTGTTTAAAGTGGCCATTAACTACCGAGATTAAATAATCCGTTTCTTCTTTTGAAATACACGCAGTCGCTGGATCACCAATATGCTCTATATCTGTTGTCCCAATCAAAGAAAAGTCATCTTCATAAGGAATGACAAAAACAATACGCTTATCTTCATTTTGTAAAATATAGGCCTGCGTCTCATTATGAATACGCGGAACTATAATGTGGCTACCTTTAATCAAACGAATTTTTTTAGGAGATGGCGTTTTCAATGCTTCATCAAAAATACTTGTTACCCAAGGACCAGCGGCATTTACTAACGCTTTAGTTTTAACAACCTGCTTTTGCCCGGTTATATTATCATGGAGTGTTACTTCCCAAATATCACCGACTCTCTTTGCATCAGAGCAACGAGTACGTGTCATAATATTTGCGCCTTTCTCTCTTGCGGCTATGGCATTAAGAACCACCATCCGAGCATCATCAACCCATGCATCAGAGTATTCAAAGCCCTTAGTGATTGTGTCGACAACGGGACTATTTTTATCAAATTTAATTCCCTTTGAGCCCTTTAGTGTTGCTCGTTTAGCTAAGTTGTCATACATAAACAAGCCAATTCTTATCATCCATGAAGGACGTAGATGGCTACGATGAGGCAAACGAAAACGTAAAGGCCATATAATATGCGGGGCATTTTTTAATAATATTTCACGTTCAGCAAGTCCTTCACGAACTAAGCGAAACTCATAATACTCAAGGTAACGTAAGCCGCCATGAATAAGTTTACTACTGTTTGATGAGGTTGATGAGGCGAGATCATTCATTTCACAAAGTAAAACATTTAGCCCTCGACCTGCTGCATCGGCAGCAATACCTGTACCGTTGATCCCCCCGCCAATAACGAGTAAATCATGAATAACGCTTTGATCTTTCATATTGTCCCTTTAATTGCCACAAGGAGGAAGTTAACTTCGACCCTAACTACCTTGTCGCTATATGTACTTAACTTTAGAATGTTATATTCTGAACAATACAGTCAATGTGAAACCAAAGCAACACAAAACGAACATAAACGAACATATATTTATACTTTTTTTATTAAGTCATCATCACCTAATTGCAAAGCATTTAAATTGAAAGTGCGTGTTCAAAATTAAATAATTAGAAATACACTAAAATTTAACTTTAATATAAAGGGGGAAAGGTAATAAAATTAATTATTAAGGGTTAGTAGTAATCAATAATTTTTAATCAAACTAAATGTAATGTGACTTTATAATCTAAAAGAATTTTCTGTATTTCTTCAGGAGGGAGTGCATCGGTAAAAAAGTGATCTGCTTGATTAATATTACCTAAACGTACCATAGCGTTACGACCAAATTTAGAGTGATCAGCCGCCAAAATCACTTGTCGTGAATTGGCAATAATAGCTTGAGCTACCCTAACTTCTCGATAATCGAAGTCTAAAAGAGAACCTTCGATATCAATGCCACTGATGCCAATAATACCAAAATCCATACGGAAATTTTTAATGAAGTCTTCTGTTGTTTCACCTATAACGCCACCATCTCTATGTCGAACTTCTCCGCCAGCAATAACAACAGAGAAATCTTCCTTAGCGCCTAGTATAGAAGCAACATTTAGGTTATTGGTCACAATTTGAAGGCCTTTATGATCCAATAAGGCACGTGCAATGGTTTCAGTTGTAGTACCGATGTTAATAAAAAGTGAGGCTCCATTTGGGATCATCTGCACGAGTTCTGCAGCAATTTTTTCTTTGGCTTGAAGATCCATAATTTTTCGTGTTTGATAGTCAGTATTGACAGTGCTCGACTCAATACCCGCACCACCATGATGACGTGATATTTTTTGTACTTTAGCTAATTGATTAAGATCACGACGAACGGTTTGAGGTGTCACTTTAAAGTGTTCGACGAGTTCGTCAATGCTGACAAAGCCGCTTTTTTTAATCATCTCTAAAATTAACGCTTGTCGTTGCTGTTGTGTCATTAAACTTATACTTTATTAATTAGAAGTTGCTATTTTGCCAGCTACATCGTGATAAGCAAACAAATTAACCAATAATATTTTTTGTGATGTTGTAATTATTATATAAAGACTATAAAGTGAACATAAGCGAACTTTAATGAAAATTTAACAACGTACTTGGATTTTGCATGACTGACTATATTTTATCAATTGATCAAGGCACTACCAGCTCTCGGGCTATTCTATTTAACCGTGAAGGTCTAAGTGTGCATTCTGCCCAAGAGGAGTTTCCACAATATTTCCCAAATGATGGTTGGATTGAACATGAGCCAACAGATATATGGCAAACCGTAGCGCGTACCTTTCAACAAGTCATTACCAAAATGGATACCGATAAAGATGTCATTAGAGCGATTGGTATCACCAATCAACGTGAAACAACACTCGTATGGGATCGTAAAACAGGTCAGCCGATCTATCGAGCCATTGTTTGGCAAGATCGTCGTACCAGCGAGTATTGTCAAAAACTTAAAGATGATAATTTAGAATCGTTAATCAGTGAAAAAACAGGATTGTTAATTGACCCCTATTTTTCGGCTACAAAAATTTGTTGGATTTTAGACAACGTTGATGGTGCTCGTCAACGAGCTGAAAATGGAGAGTTAGCTTTTGGCACCGTTGACAGCTATATATTATGGAAATTAACCGCTGGCAAAGAACATCGTACCGATGCAACGAATGCATCACGTACGATGTTATTTAACATACATACACAAGAATGGGATGAAGAGTTACTCACCATTTTCAATATTCCCCGCGCTTTATTACCACAAGTTATGGACTCTTCTGATAACTTTGGTGTTACAGATAAAGCTATGATGGGCGTAGAAATTCCTATATTGGCTATGGCGGGTGATCAACAAGCCGCACTATTTGGCCAAACCTGTTTTCGCGAAGGTATGGCAAAAAGTACCTACGGCACCGGTTGTTTTATGATTGTTAATACCGGTGAAGTAGCGTTAAAATCAGAAAGTAGACTACTGTCAACTGTAGCTTATCGACTTAATGGTAAAGTAACCTACGCTTTAGAAGGGAGTATTTTTATTGCTGGCGCTACTGTTCAATGGTTACGCGATGGTCTTAAACTGATTGATGATGCCGGAGATACAGAGCCTCTAGCACGACAAACTCCCGTTGATCATGGCGTTTACTTAGTACCCGCATTTACAGGCTTAGGTGCACCCTATTGGGATCCGAATGCGCGTGGAGCTATCTTTGGTTTAACTCGCGATACAGGCATTAAAGAAATCGTTACCGCTGGTTTGCAATCTGTTTGTTATCAAACTAAAGATTTACAAAAAGCGATGGAAAATGATGGTGAAAGACCTATTGCATTGCGTGTTGATGGTGGCATGGTACGAAATAATTGGCTGATGCAATTTCTTGCTGATATTTTAGGTGCTACGGTTGACCGTCCCAAAATCACAGAAACAACGGCATTAGGTGTCGCTTATCTGGCAGGGCTCAAGGCTGGAGTATATAACTCTCTTGAGGAGTTAGAAGATATGTGGCAACGAGAAAGGCGTTTCGAACCACAATTTGATAAGACAACTCGTGATGATTTATACGATGGCTGGAAAAATGCTGTACGCCGCGTGCAAAGTGAGTAAAAACCATAAATTCAGTGTGTTGCCTTGTTAATATTCAACAACGGTAATTTATTTACTGGGGTATATAAAACAACTAATGACCAAGTGAATTGATAAGGTAGATTACTGTCTTATATTATGCACTAAAACAAAAAAAGCCTGAATAACAAATTATTCAGGCTTTTTTTATGGGCATTGCTAAAGCAAAACCGACTTAAAAAGCGCCTATCTTTTGGTCAACTTTCCTTTAAGACCTGATTTACTGCCAGATAGCTCGCGCAAGTAGTAAAGTTTGGCTTAACGTACATCACCACCGCATTTGACTTCAATAGAGTCACAATAGGGCTATATGTCTGCCATACATAGTAAAGAAGAGTAAGGCATTATCGAGATGAAAAGCTATCAGTAAGGTAACAATGATTTGTAACTAGTACTTTAGCTAACAAAACGCCTCAAATTATAGTTTACAAAAAAGCATTTACTCGGTGAGTAAATGCTTATTAAGAATAACCAAACTGATATATCGGATTATCCGAATTTAAAATCAACGATAGTTAATGCTGATACCGGCTATTTTAAGACTGTTTTTTAAATTTACGCGAGGCTAAACCTGTCATTGCCAACAAAAAAATAGCAAATGTCGATGGCTCAGGAACCGTCGATGGATCGGGAACGTCAACACTACGTACGAAAAATGCCCCTACAGTAATGTCAACGTTATTGGTTAGTAAACCTCCTCCCCAAATATCTAAACCTAGGTTAACGGCGGCAATGCTTGATATTGCATTTAAACCGCCTAAGTTACTTAAGCCATCGTTGTTCGTATCAGCAAGTATGCCTTGTAGTAAGGGTAATCCCATGGGACCTCCGCCAAATTTTTCATGGAGTTCTTGTATAGCGACTATGCTAGCCGGTGAATGTCCTAGTCCTAACCCAAACCCCAGAGTGCCGGTTCCGTCTAAGCCCAGTGTGATACCAACATTTTGGAATAATGAGATTAACTCTACATCTGTTGCCAAATGAAACCCATCAGCCGTCCACTGATTAGCGCCTTGGAGAGCATCTAAGTTCATACCATAAAAAATTGATACATCTAACCACTCCATTTGGCCAATTGTATCGACAGTAAGTAATCCATCTGCTGCTGCTGAGTAATCTTTACTGATTAACCCTGCATTCGCGTATGCACCTGCAACCATAGAGCACATTATTATTAATTGCTTTAAAAATTTAAATTTCATTTTGCTTACCTCTTATAGTAAATAATCGTAGGATAAATATTCGCAGAATGGATAACATAATTTTTATCATGCAAATAAATCACTCCACTTATTGACTAATGCAATAAACACACCAAAAATAATAACCATTAAATTCAATAACATAAAAAAGTTAAATGATAATATTATTAAATTGCAAATTATTATGAGAAGTGACTGACCTGCTTCTTTAACATCATACTGTTAAACTTCATTATAAGCCGACCATGCGCAAAAAATTGTTGTTCGCTATTAGTACTGTCCAATTAAGTTAATAAACTGCCTCTGATAAGTAAAATCAGTGAGTTTTAAATCTTCAGTAAAGTAATATGAGGGTTTAACTTGTTAGTCGTGTTAGGTAGGTAAGAAAATAATTTTTAGGATCAGTAAGGTACGGTTGATTTATTTCAGTATGCACTAAAACAAAAAAAGCCTGAATAACGAATTATTCAGGCTTTTTTTATGCGTATTGCTAAAGCAAAACGGGCTTAAAAAGAGCTTATCTTTTTGCCAATTTCTCTTTAATACGTGCTTTACGGCCAGATAGCTCGCGCAAGTAGTAAAGTTTAGCTTGACGTACATCACCGCGACGTTTGACTTCAATAGAGTCAACAATAGGGCTATGTGTCTGGAATACACGTTCTACACCAACACCGTTCGAGATTTTACGAACAGTGAATGCAGAATTGATGCCACGGCTTTTTATTGCAATAACTACACCTTCAAATGCTTGAAGACGTGATTTATCACCTTCTGTAACTTTTACTTGTACAACAACAGTGTCGCCTGGTGCGAATGCTGGTAAATCTGTTTTCATCTGCTCTTTTTCGAGCATATCAATAATGTTACTCATAATACCTTCTTCCTAGGGTTCACAGGCATCAACAAAATCATTTATTATCTTCTTTAATAGAAGCTAACATTTTCTTTTGTTCTGCTGTCAGAGCTAGGTTAGTTAATAGTTCTGGTCTTCTGGTCCATGTTCTTTCTAGTGACTTAAACATACGCCATTGCTTTATGTGTTCGTGATTACCACTTAATAGCACTTTAGGTACCGACATAGCTTCTATTGAAGTGTCGAGTACTTCTGGCCTTGTATAATGAGGACAATCTAATAAACCCTCTGAGAAAGAATCTTGCTCAGCTGACTGATTATGTCCTAAAACACCGGGCACAAAACGTGCTATAGCATCGATCATGTTCATTGCGGGGAGTTCTCCACCACTTAAAACATAATCACCGACAGACCATTCTTCGTCGATTTCCGACTCAATTAATCGTTCGTCTATGCCTTCATAACGCCCTGCTATAAATAGCAGCTTATTATGTTGTGCTAATTCGCGTACACCAGCTTGGTCGAGCTTACGTCCCTGCGGCGACAAATATATAACCTTAACTTGTTCTTTATCAGAACTACTATTATCACCTATCGCAGAATCTGCAGCGAAATTCGCAGCAGCTTTTGCAGCTTTAATAGCATCACGTAGCGGTTGCACCATCATTAACATGCCCGGACCACCGCCATAAGGACGGTCATCAACGGTTCTATGTTTATCGTGCGTAAAGTCTCTTGGATTCCACTTATGAAATTCAATTAACCCGTTACGGATCGCTCGGCCTGTCACCCCATACTCTGTAATGGCGTCAAACATTTCAGGAAAAAGGCTTATCACCCCATACCATCGTTTGTTTGTTGAAACACTATTACTCAAGTTAGAAACCTGGGTCCCAGTCAACACAAATTTGTTTATTTTCAGCACTAATTGATTTTACAACTTGTTCAAAAAGATACGGAATTAAACGCTCTTTTTGACCAAAGCCGTCATTACGATTAGCTTTAACAACCAGTACATCGTTAGCGCCAGTTTCTAAAATTTCAGAAACATGACCAAGGTCGTAACCTTTGTCAGTAACAACAGACATGCCGATCAAATCGCGCCAGTAAAACTCCCCGTCGGGCAATTCTGCTAGTGCGCTTTCGTTGACAAATATTTCTGAGCCGACAAGCTTTTGGGCTATATCACGATCATCAATACCAGCAACATGAACAACGAGTCCGTTATTATGTTTGCGCCAATCAGATATATCGACTGATTGTATTTTATTCCCTAATTTTAGAGACCAAGGAAAATAGTCTAATATAGCTTCGGTTTCATCAGTGAACGAATGAATTTTCAACCAACCTTTGATACCGTAAACTGCGCCTACTTTACCTAAGATGACTTCTTTATTTATTTCTTCCACAACAACTCCTAAACCTACTAAATTAATTAAGCTGCTACTTGAGCGTCTTTAACTAACTTAGCCACACGATCAGATAAACCAGCACCTTGACCAACCCAATGGTTGATACGGTCTAGGTCTAAGCGTAATTTCTCAGCTTGACCTTCTGCTGTTGGGTTAAAAAAGCCAACTTTCTCGATGAAACGACCATCGCGAGAGTTACGGCTATCTGCAACAACAACCTGATAGAATGGACGCTTTTTGGCGCCGCCACGAGCTAAACGAATGGTTACCATATCGCCCTCTATTATTTAAAGTGTTAAAACGAATTTTCCAGACATTTCCTGACACCCTAGGTGACAGAAAAGCTCGCGTATTTTACGCTTCCTAGGATAAATAGCAAGTATAAAGATCGCGCAGTGCTAATGATAAACCTGAAATGACTAAAGACTAAAAGCAAAAAAGGTAACGAATGCTACCTTTTGAAATAAAATATCGATGATGTTTACCTTAACGGCCAAACATTCCGCCACCTGGGCCGCCTGCACCGCCACCTGGGGCATCATACCTTTCGTAGGAGATTGCCGCATCATTTTATGGTTAAATAATGCGTAACTTAACGGCCAAACATTCCACCACCTGAGCCGCCTGCACCGCTGCTTGGGGGCATCATGCCTTTCGTAGGAGATTGCCGCATCATTTTATGGTTAAATAATGCGTAACTTAACGGCCAAACATTCCGCCACCTGGGCCGCCTGCACCGCCGCTTGGGGGCATCATGCCTTTCGTAGGAGATTGCCGCATCATTTTATGGTTAAATAATGCGTAACTTAACGGCCAAACATTCCGCCACCTGGGCCGCCTGCACCGCCGCCTGGGGGCATCATACCTTTCATCGAACGCATCATTTTTTGCATGCCACCTTTACCTGACATTTTTTTCATCATTTTTTGCATCTGCATAAATTGTTTTAATAAACGATTCACATCTTGAATTTGAGTACCTGAACCTGCGGCAATTCTGCGTTTTCGAGAGCCTTTAATAATATCAGGACGCTCACGTTCACCTTTAGTCATAGAGCTAATAATAGCTTCCATTCTTAAAGTTAATTTATCATCCATTTGATCTTTAATTTTATCTGACATATTGCCCATACCCGGCAATTTATCCATCATGCTGGTCATGCCACCCATGTTTTTCATTTGCACAAGTTGCTCACGAAAATCTTCTAAATCAAAACTTTTACCACTTTTGAATTTTTTGGCTAATTGCTCAGCTTTCTTTTTATCTACTTTTTGCTCAACTTCTTCGATTAAAGAAAGTACGTCACCCATACCAAGAATACGCGAGGCAATGCGGTCAGGATGAAAAGGTTCTAATGCTTCAATCTTTTCACCAACACCCATAAATTTAATAGGCTTGCCGGTAATATGACGAATAGAAAGCGCAGCACCGCCTCGGGCGTCACCGTCAGTTTTGGTTAGTATGATACCGGTTAACGGTAAAGCGTCACCAAAAGCTTTCGCGGTGTTCGCCGCATCTTGTCCGGTCATCGCATCAACGGTGAATAATGTTTCTATTGGATTAATAGCGGCGTGTAGGTCTTGAATCTCAGTCATCATGTCTTTATCGACATGTAAACGACCGGCGGTATCAACAATTAAGACATCAAATAAAAACTTTTTAGCATGTTCGATAGCCGCATTAGCAATATCTATAGGCTTTTGCGAAATATCACTTGGGAAAAATTCAATGTTAATTTCATTCGCTAATGTTTCTAGCTGTTTAATAGCCGCCGGACGATAAACATCGACACTGACCACTAATACTTTTTTCTTTTCACGCTCGGTTAAGTATTTTGATAACTTTGCCACAGAGGTTGTTTTACCCGCCCCTTGCAAACCTGCCATTAAGACTATTGCTGGTGGAGCCGCTTTTAAATTAAGGGTCTCATTGACTTCCCCCATAGCATGTTCAAGTTCTTTTTGAACAATTTTTACAAAGACTTGTCCTGGAGTTAGACTTTTAGAGACATCTTGACCAACCGCGCTTTCTTTTACTTTAGCGATAAAATCACGAATAACCGGTAAGGCAACATCCGCTTCAAGAAGTGCCATACGCACTTCACGTAATGTTTCTTTGATGTTGTCTTCAGTTAATCGGCCACGGCCACTGATATTTTTTAACGTTTTCGTTAAACGATCGGAAAGATTCTCAAACATGTATGACTCTATATTGTGCTGAATATAAAAATTATTGCATATTATACCCGCCAATAAAATAAGCGAAAGGATTAATACCAAATCCCTTTAGTTTCTTCACACTTAATCGCGTTAAATTTATTAATGGGTTACAGCCGTCATTAACCGCAGCTAAAGTAAAAAAGTCGTCGTTATTTGATGTAGACTAATGCACCTTAATATAAGTATGGTAAGCTGTAGGTTAGTTTAACTTTTATATAATTAACATAGTGACTGTCTTGGAATATTTATCTGCATTATTGACCAACTTTTTAGCCTTAAGTGCTGAAGCAAGTCCTTGGTTATTATTAGGTTTACTCATTGCTGGTTTAATGAAGTCTTGGGTACCGACTAAAATTTTAAGTAAACATTTAGGCGAAGGGAAACTCGCTATTGTTAAAGCCGCTATTATTGGTGCACCACTACCTTTATGCTCATGTGGTGTTATTCCTGTTGCGACTGAATTACGTCGCAGTGGTGCTTCCGCTTCCGCAACTGCTTCCTTTCTAGTTGCCACGCCAGAAACAGGCGTTGACTCGGTTTCTGTTTCTTATGCTTTATTAGGACCAGTGTTTGCTATTTATCGGCCAATAACAGCGATACTTTCTGCTATTATGACTGGTCTACTGGTTTCAACGATAAAAAAAGAAGACATTACTTTACCTAAAGCGGCTCCAAAAGATGCTCCGAGTTGCTGCCCAAGTCAGAAAAAAATGGTCGCCGAGCCAGTACTTGTAACCGAAAATGTAAAGCCTTCATGTTGTGCCAGTGAAAAAAAAACCGCAACAGCTAAAAAACCAGCAAGCTTTATCAGTAAAACCACCTCAGGTATTCATTACGCGGCAACACAATTGATTGACGACATTATTATCTGGTTACTCGTTGGTCTAGTTTTTGCGACCTTAATAAAAACATTTCTGCCCACATCATTTTTACTCAGCTACGGCAGCGGTTTAGGCGCAATGTTAGTGATGATTGTTATTTCAATTCCTATGTATATTTGTGCAACAGCCTCGACTCCTGTCGCTGCTGGTTTTATTTTAGCCGGTATATCGCCAGGCACTGCTCTCGTCTTTATGATGGCAGGCCCTGCAACCAACATTTCAACGTTAGGCGTCATTAAAAATGAAATGGGTAGCAGTGTTTTAATCCGATATTTATTAGGTATTTCATTATGTGCGATTGGCTTTGGTTTGTTACTTGATTGGGGCTTAGCGTTTTTCGATATAAATATTAGTCAGCAAATGCAACACAGCCATGAATTACTACCTTTTTGGTTTGGACTAACTTGCGCAGGTTTAATTGCCTTCTTATCGATAAAACCTTTAAGAAAATTAGTTTTATAGTTTTAATATAGGGTGTATTACCCGCATTCTGATAGAATCGTTTGCAGGTATAAATACCTAACTTTTAAGTTCTTGTGTGGGAGCACGTTGTGAGTTTTTCGGATATTTGTTCTTTAATTGCATTTTTTGCTTATGCTGTGGCAACTTCTGCAATGTTATTACGTTTATTTCATCCTAAAGGGCCTAATTTAGTTTTTGTATTATTTTTTGGTTGTTTAGCTATGGTGCTACACACGTTAAGTAATGCACAGTTTTTAGTTGCTCAAGCGGATATTAACTTTGCCTTGCCTAATGTTATTTCTTTAGTCAGTTTAATTATTTGTTTATCCATTTCAGCCTTCGCCTTGCGCTTTAAGGTAAATTTACTCTTGCCGGTTATTTATGGCTTTGCGGGTATTTGGCAATTACTGATGGTATTCATACCCAGCGTAGAGCAAGCCCCCTTAATTAATCATCAATTAAGTGTGATAAGCCATGTGACGCTTGCACTGCTCTCTTATTGTACCTTGATTATTGCCACACTCTATGCGTTTCAAGTGGCTTACATCCATTTTAAACTAAAAACAAAAAATTTGGCGGCGGTCAGTCACTTACCGCCACTGATGCAAGTTGAAGGTCAGCTTTTTATTATCTTAAGTATCGGCACGAGTTTTTTATTGCTCAGCCAAGTGATTGGTTTCTTATTTTTAGATGGGATGATCTCACATGAAAACTTACATAAAACAATACTGTCTTTGTTAGCCTTGTTGGTCTATTCAACGACATTATGGGGTCATTATAATAGAGGTTGGCGCGGACACCGTGTATTAATATTAATGGTTACCGGTAGTGCTTTATTAACATTGGCATATTTCGGTAGTCGATTTGTTAAAGAATTTATTTTACTGTAAATTATCAAAATAATGGTCATTAAGAAACGTTATAACGTACTTAATGGCTATCTATAACACAACATAGGGTTCCTTTTTTGGACAACATATCAACGGAAATGCTCTTTGCCATTCTTGGCATTCTAATTATTCTATCTGCCTACTTTTCAGGATCTGAAACTGGCATTATGTCGCTTAATCGCTATCGACTTCGCCATTTAGAAAAACAAGACCATCAGGGTGCGAAACGTGTTAGTAAATTATTGGAGCGTCCAGACCGTTTAATTGGTTTGATACTCATTGGCAATAATCTTGTTAACATTGCGGCCTCTGCGATAGCGACTATTATTGGATTACGTTTATTTGGTGACATGGGGGTATTAATTGCAACTATTGCATTAACACTTGTTGTGCTTATCTTTTCTGAAGTAACCCCAAAAACATTAGCGGCGTTATACCCTGAAAAAATCGCTTTTCCTAGCTCAATTATCTTATCTTTTTTATTAAAGCTGTTGTTCCCTTTCGTCGTTGCAGTGAATTGGATAACTAACGGTTTATTACTATTGATTGGTGTAAGTTCTGAACAACGTGTTCATCATAGCTTAAGCTCTGAAGAGCTAAGAACCGTAGTAAATGACTCAGGGGCTATGCTACCCGAGCGCGATCAAAATATGTTGGTGGGCATTCTTGATTTAGAGAAAGTGACCGTTGAAGACATTATGATCCCGCGCAATGAGTTAGTCGGCATTGATATTAATGAAGACTGGAAAAAAATTCAAAAACAACTGGCTCAATCAAACCATACCCGTGTTCTGTTGTATCGGGACAATATGGATGATGTTGTCGGTTATATTCATCTTCGTGATGCCTTAAAGCTATTATTCAAAAATCAATTTACTAAAACCACCTTAATCAGAGCGATAAAGGAATTGTATTTCATTCCTGAAGGCACCACTCTAAATGTCCAGTTATTAAAGTTTCAGCATGCCAAAGAACGATTAGGTTTAGTGGTTGACGAATATGGCGACATTCAAGGCCTAGTGACCCTAGAAGATATTTTAGAAGAAGTTGTTGGCGACTTCACAACAACGATGACCCCCACAACAAGCGAAGAAGTCAATGCACAACCTGACGGCAGTTACTTAGTCGATGGTAGTGCTACAGTTAGGGATATTAATAAAGAAATGGCATGGAATTTCCCTACCAGTGGTCCTAAAACATTAAATGGCTTAATCATTGAATATTTAGAAGATATTCCAGAAGCTAATTTAAGTGTCCGCATCGCAGGCTACCCTTTAGAAATTGTTGATGTTTCAGATAATATGATCAAAACAGTTAGGATCCTTCCTGAACTTTATGTCGAGAACGATAAAGAAAAATAATCAGGATAGTCTCATCACTGATATAACATAAGGCCTTAAACCATCATTTTAAGGCCTTTTTTTATGGCATCCTTATCATAGGAGTAGTTTGTTTTTTATCAGCTTATTTCTTATTTTGTGGATAATAGCAGCAAGTAACAAAGTTATTCACAGAGTTATTCACAACGCCTGATCTAATCATGATTTTTCCACAATTTCTGTGGATAACAAAACGCAGCCCAATAAGAGCGAGCCCTCGAATAATGCAATGCCTTTCTTTAATATTTATGAAGTTTTTTTTACAATAATTTTTATGATAAGAAACGTATGCCTTTGCGGGCATTTTTTACTGAAAAGAGATTATTTAGGCACTATTTATGCTATATGCTATGACTATTTATGTTATGTACCTTATAAACGATAGTTGGTTTTAATTTAGCCCTAGAAATTAAAAAGCATGACCTTTTTATCAAAGATCATGCAAATAAAGCCACTTTCCACTATGTGGGCTAATACACCTTAAGTAAAAAATAACCGCCACAACCAACCGTGGTTTAAATCTGCTTCACAGCTTTTCAATTGACTACTATAGCGTCGTGCGCGGTTATCAACTTTTCTAGCAACTTTTGCCAGCCAAGGTTTCTTTTTATAAGAACGACGCTTAAAACCACCCCAACCTTCGTGATAATTTAAATATTGATTGTAAGCATCCCATTTAGAGACCTTATTAATTTTTTGGGTTTTAAATATAAACCAGCCCATAAAGTCGATAGCGTCATCAAAGTCATCACGGTCGGCGCCTGAGTTGTCTGTTTCTTTAATATAATCATCCCAGGTCATCGTTTTTGCTTGAGAGTAACCATAAGCGGTACTTACGCGTCCCCAAGGGATAAAACCCAGTAAATAGTCCCTAGGAGGCAAAGCATCGGCTCTAAATGAACTCTCTTGGAACATCATACTCATTGGCACATGAATGGGCACACCCCAGCGCTCACGGACTTCTTTGGCAGCAAAATACCAATCACGATGCTCGCGAAAAATTTCACAGATATTTTCAGGGTTTTTGGGCGGTGACGTAGCACAACTACCGAGGAGTGCGATGCTGAACAATGAAATAAAAAAAGGCTTAATAAACGACATAACATCAGTACGTTATTGAATTAGATGCTGTTATCATGACAGAAAGATCACCTTATACCAACTAGATAATAATGAGGGTAGTGCTGTAAAAAAAATATTTTCATTTTAAGGAAACTTTATTGAACTAAATATCAAACAGCCACTCTTACCTTATAAGTGTTTATGTTTCCCTTAGTACTTATGTTTTTATTGCGCATGCTTTTTTAAGTCATGCGTTTTTTTTTGCCTAAATTTCCGTAATTATTTTTCAAAAACATCTTAGTTAATCATCAACAACTCTATCAATAAAACAATTAACAAAAATATATAAATAAATGGAACTAAAGCCAGAACGGCTAGTCCTACTTTATAAGTGTTTATGTTCCCTTAGTACTTATGTTTTTATTGCGCATGCTTTTTTAAGTAATGCGTTTTTTTTTGCCTAACATTTAGCAAAATAAAATGAGTAAAGTTAATCCAACAACGAAGTGAAGGCTGACGAGAACAGTTATACTTGAACAGGAGTTTTATTGACGGGAGTGAAAGATTAAATAGCGCGTTATCTAACGCGCTATATTGGTTAGTAATGATTAATAAGGACTATTTACCAAAATAATCCGCTAAAAAAGTATCAAAGTCTACTTGATCTGAATTCTCAATATCCTTTTGTCCTTGATGTGACTTTATTGCCGCGTCAATAAAATACTGCTCATTAAACACTTGATAATCTGCCGCCAGTAACTGTTGACGATAGTCTTGTGCTTTTTGTAAAGCGATCCCCGTTAAACTTTTATTTTGGTTTACCACACAGTCAAGTAATTGCGCGGAAGGTGTTAAATTGGGATCAAGCAATTTTTGTTGTTCATTGGCGACCGCTTGACTATACTTTTTACTGCCATAAGCGCTATCTAACAAGGTTGCGACTTTCTGCAGTTGCTCAAAGATTTCACTGCCCCACGTTTTCACTGATTTATCACAACCATTATCATTGAGTAGTAAAAGTGGATCTCTGCCTCGAACAACAACTTCATCCATATTGGCATCGCAGCTTTCTTGTTGTTGATAAGTAAATAAAGGGCTGTCTGCTAAGGCACAATAGGTAATAAAAACATCAAGAAAATAAACTTGCTCGATGCTTATTCCCGTATCAGAGAATGGATTAACATCAAGGGCACGCACTTCAATGTATTCAACCCCTCTATTTCTTAATGCCTCTGAAGGTTTCTCTCCAGATTTAGCGACTTGCTTAGGTCGAATAGGCGCGTAAAGTTCATTCTCAATTTGTAAAATATTGCTGTTAAGCTGCTGATATTTTCCATTAACTTTGACACCAAAGGCAGCAAATTTTTCTGAAGGTAAATTAATCGCATTTTGCACACCATCTAAATAACCATCTAAATCGTTATAACAGATCTTCAACGATGCTTGCTCGCTGTTGGTGTATCCTAAATCACTCATTCTTAATGATGTAGCGTATTCGAGATACATATAGCCACTCGCTGACTTTTTAAAAGGTAGCGTGGTGGTTTTATTTTTTAAAAATGAACCACAGATGGTGGGCGAACTGCCGTAAAGATAAGGTATCAGCCAACAATATCGTTTGTAGTTACGCAACAGTGAAAAATACTTTTCAGAAATGAAATCATTTATTGGTGCCTTATTTTCTGAAATCTTTTGCATACTTTGCCAAAAGTTTTGAGAAAATGAGAAATTAAAATGAATACCAGAAATAACCTGCATCATACTACCGTAGCGATTTTTTAGCCCTTGACGATAAGCCGTTTTCATCTGACCTACGTTTGATGAGCCGTAGTTTGCCAGCGGTATAGCATCATCATTGTCAACAAAGCATGGCATACTCATCGGCCACAGCAATTCACCATCAATTTTGCTTAAGGTATATTTTTGAATGTCTTGCAGTTGCGCGATAGTTGTTTCGGGATCAAAACTGACCGGAGTAATAAACTCTAATAACGTTTCTGAGTAATCCGTGGTGATATTAGGGTGTGTTAACGCAGAGCCTAAGCGCTTATGGTGGGGTGCTAATGACAAACGCCCCTCAGGTAAAACACGTAAACCTTCACGTTCTATGCCTCGCCCAATACCGGTTAAGGAAGATAAATGTTCATCTTGGCCAAATGCCATTACATAGTCATCAAAAGAAAGTTTCAAAAATAATCCCTAATACATTAAGCGGAGCTGCTATTCACTATTTGAGGGTAATAATTAACTTTTCAATACTTTATCGTATTAAAAATCAATCTTAAGTGACATCCTCAAAATAACCATTCATCTTCTCAAAGCACTAGACCGTATTACTCTACCTATATTTTCAAAATAATACTCAATCTCTTACAAAGCAGTTTCTAAACATTAACGCTTACGGTAAAGTGCCTTACAAGATAATAATAAGAAAATAGTTAAAATCATGCAAGACAGTCCTTTATCATTACTTCCTCCACTTGTTGCTATTGTTATTGCCGTTTGGCGAAAAAATGCTTTGTTAGCGTTATTCTGTGGTTTGATTTTAGCAAGTATAATGTCGACAAACTGGCAATTAATAACAGGCTTAACCGATGGTTTATTTGCCATTGGTGGTGTATTCACTTCAACCAGTAACCTTTATATCGTTAGCTTTAGTTTATTGATTGGCGCTTTAGTGACCTTGATGAATAAATCAGGCGCGGTTAATGGTTTTATCGAAAAACTGTCCTCATTAAATTTAGTCAAAAACGCTCGACAAGCCAGTATGCTGCCAACAATTATTGGTACCAGTATTTTTACCGATACTAATTTAAGTATGTTTACTGCCGGTATGGCCAGTCAGAAACTCTTTGATAAATATAAAATGAGCCGCGCAAAGCTGGCTTACCTTATCGACTCAACGTGTGCGCCAGTCAGTATTTTATTATTAGTAAACGGCTGGGGCGCTTATGTATTAGGCTTGCTTGATGATTATCAACTTGCTGACTCAGTGGGTGTTTTAATCGGCACTGTTAGTTATAACTTTTATGCGATAATCGCTATATTACTGGCTTTTTATACCGCCTACAGCGGAAAAATTTATGGTCCAATGAAAAGAGCCGAGTCCTTGGTAACCGAACAGCAACAAGACTCAGTAAAACAAATCGCGCCTGCATATATTATGTGGTTACCGTTATTAACGTTACTAGCCTTAACCTTAATTTTATTATGGATAACAGGTGATGGCGACATACGTCGCGGCTCAGGCTCCTTTGCTGTTTTCTGGTCAATCACCAGTTCTTTCATTTTATTAGTGCTATTAATTAGCTTTCATAAACTCCTTAATGTTAAAGAAATCACCACAAGCTCCGCCGTGGGTATTAAACATATGTTCCCTGCTGTTGCCATTTTAGTGTTGTCATTTGCTTTTGGTGATGCGATAAAAGGTTTGGGCACAGGTATTTACGTCAGTGAGTTATTTAATGTTGAACTGCCGTTATTTTTGATGGCGCCAGTTATTTTTATTGCTGCCGCGTTAATGGCTTTCGCAACAGGAACCTCTTGGGGCACTTTTGCAATATTGGTTCCTATTGCCGTACCTATAGCTCAACAGAGTGGTTTACCCATAGAGTTTTTAGTCGCTGCTGTACTAGGTGGTGGCGTATTTGGCGACCACGCTTCTCCTATTTCTGATACAACCGTGGTGGCATCAATCGCCAGTGGTTGTGATCATTTCGAACATGTTAAAACACAATTACCTTATGCCTTATTTGGTGCAGTGCTTACTATTATTCTTTATATCTTCGTAGGATTAGGGCTTTCATAAGTGCAATCGATTAATATAATTTTTGAACACAATGATTTCATCATTGTAGAAAAACCGGCCGATATGAACTTTCATGATGAAGGCGAGCTTGAGCAAGGTTTTTTCAACCAAGTAAAGAAACAGGGTAAGTTTGACGATTTATTTCCGGTACATCGCCTTGACAAAATGACTTCGGGCTTAATGATTTTTGCAAAAAATTTAGCGACCACACAACAGTTTCAAACCTTATTTGAACAACATAAGGTTGAAAAGTATTACCTGGCGATCAGTGATAAAAAACCTAAGAAAAAACAAGGTTTGATCAAAGGCGATATGGAAAAAAGTCGCCGAGGTATGTGGAAATTACTCCGTACGCAAGTCAACCCAGCGGTTACACAATTCTTGTCGTATTCACTTAGCGATGGCCAGCGTTTATATTTATTAAAGCCGCACAGTGGTAAAACACACCAACTACGTGTTGCCTTATCAAGTATTGGCTCACCGATACTTGGCGATCCACTTTACGCAACGCAAGACGCTTATCAAGAGCAACGTGGTTATTTACATGCATACGCGCTGAGCTTTACTTTACATGGGCAGAAATATCAATATCTACTTTGCCCTTCTTTGGGTGAAAAATACTTAAGTGAATCTTGCCAGCAACAATTAAGCGCTATTAAAGCGCCTTGGTCACTTGCTTGGCCAAATATAAGTTAGCAACTGCCGCTACTGTTCAAGACATATCCTGAACGTATTTCAGTCATCATGATACAGAAATACGTTCAACATGACGATAAGAGTGGACAAACTCCGTTCATCCTGAACATTCGTCGCTCCTTACCATCCTTGGCAACACGACATACCGTTCATCCTGAACATTCGCCGCTCCTTACCATCCTTGGCACCACGACATACCGTTCATCCTGAACATTCGCCGCTCCTTACCATCCTTGGCACCACGACATACCGTTCATCCTGAACATTCGCCGCTCCTTACCATCCTTGGCACCACGACATACCGTTCATCCTGAACATTCGCCGCTCCTTACCATCCTTGGCACCACGACATACCGTTCATCCTGAACATTCGCCGCTCCTTACCATCCTTGGCACCACGACATACCGTTCATCCTGAACATAAAAAAAGCGAGCTAAGCTCGCTTTTTGTTAATCAAGTTTTTAATTCTACTGTGTTAGAAAAGATTTAATGAATGAATAAACACGACACCTATGGCTGTTGGACAAACGAACTTAGTATACCAAGGCCAAATCTTCCAAAAAATGCTATGTTCAGCACTGTCATTACCTTGCTTAAGCTCCATAAGTACATCATTTCTGTGCCAGATCCAACCAACAAAAACACAACATAGCATAGCTATAATCGGCTGGCCGTATTGTGTAGCAGCAATAGCAACAAAATCGAGCATGGTTTCAATATTTAAAACGATGACCATGCTCAATAAAAAAATGCCGATACCAATTAAGGTAGTCGCTTTTTCTCTCGGAATATCATGACGTTCAACCACGTAAGACACAGGTCCTTCAAGCATTGAAATAGAAGATGTTAAAGCGGCAATAGACATCAGCAAGAAAAAAGCAAAAGCCACAAAACTGCCAATATTACCCATGCTTTCAAATAAACTTGGTAAAACAGTAAAGACCAGACTTGAACCATTGATTAGACTGCCATCTTCAGCAAATATAGCCACACCTTGCGCTTGAGCTACGTACATAGCAGGAATAATTAATAAGCCGGCTAAGAATGCGATAGATACATCAATCAGAGTAACTTGTGCACCAAGGGTGATTAAGTTTTCTTTTTTAGAAATATATGAACCATAAATAATCATGACACTGGTGCCTAGCGACAAAGAAAAGAAGGCTTGCCCTAACGCGCTAATTAATAAATCAGGTTCGAACACACGAGAAAAGTCAGGATTCAAATAAGCATTTAAACCTTCAGCAGCGCCATCTAAGGTAACAACATAAATGATTAAAAGTATTAATAAACCAATCAACATTGGCATTAAACGTTTTGACCATTTTTCAATGCCATTTTCAACACCGTGGCGAATAATAAAAACGGTCAAGATCATAAATAAAGCGGTAAAGCCTAAATTACGCCACAAAGATTGTGAAATAACCCATTGCGCTGCATCACTCAAGCCGACAAAGGTCAAAACGGGTTCTACAGCATAAGACATCATCCAGCCAGCTAAAATCCCATAAAAACTAAGAATAAGTGCGGCACAAACTATGCCACCAAAGCCAACAAAAAAGGCGAACTTTTTCTGCCAAAGGCTGCGTGACATTTTTTCTAACGAGCTAACCGCATTCGCCTGCCCGTACCGGCCTATCAATAATTCAGCCATAAATGCAGGGTAAGCTAAGCAAAAGGCTAAAACTAAATAAACTAATACAAAAGCAGCACCACCATTACTTGCTGTTTGCGTTGGGAATCCCCAAATATTGCCTAAACCAACAGCCGAGCCTGCTGCTGCCATGATAAAACCAATGCGAGAACTAAACCCACCTCTTGAAACACTCATTAAACGTCATCTTTATTATTTTTAGAATGCGGTTAATCTACTTAATGTGCCAACAAATAAACAGCGTTAATTTTGAAAAAGTGAGCAATTAATCACTAAAATCATGATGCGCTTGTAAAGATAAGATTACTAAAAGAGTAAAGAAAGAAATTACGTATAAAAAAACAGCACGAATAGCGCTGTTTTTTAAGTATGCATACTTCAACGCTTGAAACGCTATACGTATTAGTCGCGAAAGTTGTTAAACTGAAAAGATTGCTCTAAATCGCCTTCACGAATTAATTGCATTACCGCTTGTAAATCATCACGTTTTTTACCAGTCACCCGTACTTGCTCGCCTTGAATACCCGCTTGTACTTTTAACTTACTGTCTTTAATTAACTTAATGACTTTTTTAGCGATAGGCTGCTCAATGCCTTCTTTAAATGAAAGATTTTGAGTGAAGGTTCTACCTGTATGTTCGGTATTTGAAAGGGTTAAAGCTTTAGCATCGATATTACGTTTTGCCAGCTGTACGCGTACCAAATCTACCAATTGCCTTATTTGAAAGTCACCTTCAGCTTTTAATACCACATTCGGCTTTTTCCATTCAATACTCGCTTCAACACCGCGAAAATCAAAACGCGTTTCTAATTCTCTCTTACAGTTTTCGGTTGCATTTCTAACTTCTTCCAAATTAATTTCGGAAACAATATCCATTGAGGGCATGATCTTGGCCTTTTGGTTATTCAATAATATAAGTGTGGTAATCTTAGCAATATTATCACTAGTGGGTAAAGGTGATCGCAACGGCTATTTTCACATGTTATGATGGATGCCTCTAAACTAATGACTTCATAAAATAACACCTTAATGAAACGTAACATTCAACTACTAATTATATTAGTTTCTTTACTGGTCTTAGCACTAATATTTTTGATCCCTAGCGATTTAAAAACCACTGTTATTAATAAAATACAAATAGATACGATTGGCCATATCATAGGTTTTTTTGGTCTGACTTGGATTTTAGTGGGTTTGATGAAACTGCCTTTAATTAATACGGTTATTTGTTTATTTTTTTATAGTGCACTGACTGAATTAAGCCAATACTACTTAGGCTTTCGCCATGGTGAATTTTTTGACTTTATCGCTGATGTTATTGGTATTTGTTTATTTGCTTTTTTTCAATGGCTCTTCGTCCTTTGTTATCCGCTAAAAGGCATAAGATGAATACTGTTATTGTCGGTCAAGGTGCGATAGGTTTACTTTGTTATCATCGGCTTTCTCAAGCGGAAAATAATAAACAAGGTGATGACTTAGTTTCATTATGGCCGTCAACGCCAGCAACACGCATAGATTATTCTTTTAATGAAATGAATGGCGTAACGAAAAGGTTTCCATTAACTATTGCGGATAAGCCATCATTAACCTGTGCCGACGTTATAATTGTTTGTGTAAAGTCTTATCAAGCCACTGATGCTTTAAAAACTATTCATCAGTTCATCGCTGACGATGCCATTATTATTCTTACTCACAATGGTTTAGGTACTCTTGAAGAAATTAACCCGCCACTTAAACCATCACAATGTTTATTGGCTTTGTTGTTAACACAAGGGGCTAAAAAAATTGCTCCTTATCATGTTGAACATACCGGCATGGGACATAGCGATCTGGGTATTATTAGTGGGAAACTGTCGGCAATAAAGCAAAAGCAACTGTTAGCCTGCCTCAATAAAAGCCTGAAACAGCTTAACTGGCAAGAAAACATTCAACAAGCGCAGTGGAAAAAGTTAGCCATTAACTGTGTGATCAATCCTATTTCCGCACTGAACAATACTGAAAATGGTCAAATAAACCAAAAGCCTTACCAAGAGATGACCAAAGATATTATCAGTGAAATTGTCGCTGTAGCGGCTAAGGAAGGCGTAACCTTGAAGGTAAGCTTGTTACGACAGTTAGTTTATAATGTTGCTGAAAGCACTGCAAAAAACACATCATCGATGCGTGCCGATGTGCTTAATCAACGTCGTACAGAAATAGATTATATCAACGGTTATATTCACCGTTTAGGAGAAAAACACCAACTAACCACAACAATAAATACTCAGTTATGGTTAGCCGTTAAAGCACTTGAGAATAAGTACTTACCTTAGTAAATCAGTCATCTTAAGGACGGTAAACTTTAACGTTCTTATAACCTTCACCAATTAAGTACAGCGCTTGTAGCTTACTCATCACACCTTGGTCACAATACAATAAATATTCTTTGTCTTGCGCTAGCTCACTAAATTTACTTGATAATTTATAAAAAGGAATGTGAACAACTTTCACGTTTTCAAAATCTAAGGGATTATCTTCTTCTTCGTCAGGACTGCGAATATCAATAACAATCGCCTCATCAGATAGATTTTCTACGGTATCGACCGCGTGGATTTCTTCTTCACTTTCTTTGCCTATATCACGTATATCGTAAACACGGGTTTCTTCAACCACTTTGTCTAAAATGTCAAAATCAAAATTTTCTTCTTCGGCTTCGATTTTTGATAATATAGCTTTTATCGTTGGTCGTTTAGAAATAACGCCACAATATTCAGGGATAGTTTTAGCAAAATCTTCCGTGCCAATTTCACGAGCAATATCAATAATATCTTGTTTATCATAAGCAATTAATGGACGAAGAATTAAGGTATCCGTTACTCTGTCAATTACGTTTAAATTAGTTAGCGTTTGACTTGATACTTGCCCTAATGCTTCGCCGGTAACCAATGATTGTATTTTTGCTCTTTTAGCGATTTTAGCGGCCGCTCTCATCATCATACGTTTAAGAATAACGCCCATTTGTCCGTTATCTACTTTTTCTAAAATTTCAGCGACGACCGGTTCAAAATCAACAGAAAAGAACTTAACTTTGTGTGAGGCACCAAATTTATTCCATAAATAGTAGCTGACCTGCTTTACGCCAACTTCATGCGCTGCGCCACCTAAATTAAAGAAACAGTAATGAGTACGCGTACCTTTTCTTATCATTTGAAAACTAGAAACACCTGAGTCAAAACCGCCTGACATTAACGATAATACATCTTCTTGTGTTGCTATTGGGAAGCCACCTAAGCCTTTATGACGCTCTGCAACTACAAATAAATATTGATCTTTAATTTCTAATAATATGGTTACATCGGGCTTTTTTAGTTTAACTTTTGCTGACTCAACATGTTGATTTAAACCACCACCAACATATTGTTCAACTTGTAATGAACTAAAATCGTGGGTTCCTTTACGCTTCACCCTAACGCAGAAGGTTTTATTCTCAATAGTCTTTTGATGTGCTGCTAGCGTTTTTTCAAAAATGCTTTGGACGTCAGTGAATGGCGTTTGTTGAACCTCAAGAAAATGGGCAACACCCGGCACACACTTTAGGGTTTCAATCACTGCCAATCGATTTTTAGGACAGTTATTTTTAGTATTAACCTCAATATTATCCCAGTTTGCCTGAGTGGTAATGTGCTCATCGACACGTCGTAAAACGTTTTTAATACTGGATTCTAAAATTTTAGTAAAGCGCTTACGAACCGGGCGACTTTTTACAGCAATTTCAGCTTGGAGTTTTACGATGAATTTCATGAACAAACGACCCTAAATATAAAGCTAGACTAAAGGCCATAATCGGCCGACAAAAATAATGGCGCGAATTATACACGAAATTGAAATGAAGAGTAAGTTGAAAAATGGCTGTTAAGTCATAAACGCGAGGTTTATCACTTAACAGCCATGGCTACATTTGAGTTTATCGCCTGTATTTATTTTTTTATAATAGAAACCGGCTCAGTTTCCTTTGCTTTACCTTGGTTGATTGAAATCTCAACACGACGATTTCTTCGACGATTCAGCGCGTTAGTATTCGGCACTACTGGTCGGGTATCTGCATGGCCAACCACCAATAAACGCGATTGGTCAAACTCGGGAACTTTAATTAATTCATGGGCAATAGCGACCGCTCGTTTACTTGATAAGTCCCAATTTGAAGAAAATAACTCTGAGCTAATACCGCGGTTGTCGGTATGTGCAGAAACCATAATTTCACCCGGCACGGTATTAAGTAGTTCACCGATTTCTCTAATAATAGGACGAAATTGTGGTTGTAAAAAAGCAGATCCCGAAGGGAAAGAGCCATTTTCACGAATACGAATTATCACTTGTTGTCCAAGAGATTCAAGCTCTATGGCACCATCTTGAATTTGTTGCTCTAATTGATCAGCAATTTTTTTAACTAATTCATTTACTTGTTCTTGCGAAGCCTGCTCTAATTCGTCTTGTGCCTTTTGCATTGCTTGTGCTGACATCTCATCAGCAGTACTTTGTGATTGTCCACCGCGTTCTGTACCGCGTTGTTCTTGTCGACCACCGGCAGACGTTTCATCACCCGCTTGAAACTCTAACATTTGCTGGGTCATTTCCATGGTTTGCTGTTGAATAACTTCAATCGGTGTTGGTTCGGGTTTACCGGGGCGAAATTCTTGCGCGATAATACTGGTACCTTTAGGGATATCTTTTACTTCAATTTTATTTTGGACACCAAACGCAAACTTCATCGAACCCGCAATTTGTTTAAACTTTAGAACATCCATTTCAGAAAAAGATAACAGCAAAACGAAAAAGCACATCAATAGTGACATTAGGTCAGCAAAAGTACCCATCCAAGCGGGGAGTCCTGGGGGTGGACATTTACATTTTTCAGCCATAAATTACTCCCGTTACTCTTCTTCTGTGGTATTTACAGCACGCTTACCTTCAGCAAGATAATTTTTCAGTAACCCTTCGATAACACGTGGATTTTGTCCATCTTGAATACCTAAGATAGCGTCAAGGATCAGCTCCTGGTTCATTTTTTCTTCAGCAAGGCGAAGTTTGAGTTTTGATGCAATAGGAATAGCAATAACGTTAGCGAGGAAAGCGCCATAAAGTGTGGTTAAAAGTGCAACTGCCATGGCTGGACCAATAGATTTTGGATCATCCATGTTAGATAACATCGCCACCAAACCAATCAAGGTACCAATCATGCCCATGGCGGGTGCAACATCAGCAAGAGACATCATCATACCTACACCTCTTTCATGGCGTTCGGCAGTAAGCTCAATATCTTTTTTTAGTGTACCTCGTACTACATCTGCATCGTGGCCGTCGACCAACATATCGACCCCCTTCTGCATAAAGCCATTAGTTATCTCTGCCTCTTCTAAAGCCAAAAATCCCCCTTTACGAGCGGCGTCTGCCATTTCAACTGATTTTTCAATAAGATCGTCAGGCTGTTCAATTTTGAACATAAAAGCCTTGCCAATAATTTTGCCAATACCAAAAAATTGACCAAGGTTATAATTAGATAAAACAACAAATATTGAACCACCAAAAACAATAATAACTGACTGAACATCAATAAACATACCGATATCACCAGACAACATCATTGCCATAATGAGTAAACCTATTGCGCCTAATACACCTAGAATTGTTGCTATATCCACAAAAAAGTCTCCACAAAAAAATGATACGGATAGTCGTATTATTTGATAATACATTAAGGTATTACGATACGCGAATACTTATATTTTTATCCGCGCTCGTGATTTACCCATTACCATCAAAGCGCAGAGTTGAAACTTGCATATTAATGGCTTAGGGCTACATAAGTTTATTATCGTCCATATTGTCAATAACTTAAGTAATTAAGTCACTATTTTTCGGTTAACGTTACTAAACCAAATAATTGTCCAATATCTTTAACAACGTGGCGCCTTACAAAGTTAACGCTGCCTGCTAAGTGCACTGAACTTGAGTCAATCAAGTTTATACCTCTACGTTATAGTAAACCGCAAGCGCTGTAGCAATAAATATAAGCACTAGTATCGTGGTGAAATGACTCGCAATAGAATAGGTATAATAGTCATTAAGGGGCAAAAGCATTTGAAGTTGATTGATTAATTAAGACGTTTGGTATAAATTTGCGCCTAGATATTTAATCACTGACCCCTCGCTGATGGCTAAGAAAAAAATAGAAAACTTAAGCTTTGAAGAATCACTTTTAGAACTCGAAACTATTGTTCAAAATTTAGAACAAGGAGCGTTGAGCTTAGAAGATTCAATGACGCTTTTTGAGCGCGGCTTAAATCTCAGTCAAGCCAGTCAAGAAAAGTTAAAGAATGCTGAACAAAAAATTCAAATTTTACTGACTAAAAATGGTAAAACTCAACTTGAAAATTTTGAAAATGAAGGTGATTCAGACAGTTTGGGTAGTAATTAGTGACCCAATTAAATCAACTCGACTTTTATCAAACACGCATCAATCAATATCTTGCCGACAAATTAGCCGCATATGAAGTAAATGATGAAAAATTGCTGTCAGCAATGCAATATGGTTTATTAATTGGCGGTAAGCGTATGCGTCCTTATTTAAGCTATATTACCGGTGAAGCACTGGGACTTAAATTATCTGACGTCGACGGTATTGCTGCCGCATTAGAATGTATCCATGCTTTTTCATTAATACATGATGACTTACCTTCGATGGATGATGATGATTTACGTCGTGGTCAACCGACTTGTCATAGAGCCTTTGATGAGGCGACCGCTATTTTAGCGGGTGATAGTTTGCAGACGCTTGCCTTTGATATTTTAGTTAACCATAACTTTAGTGCCGGTGTTGAATCAAAACGTATCAGCTTAATCCGTCAATTAGTTAATGCTTCAGGCTACCAAGGCATGTGCGGCGGACAAGCACTTGATATTTCTGCAACTGATAAAGTGATCACTTTAGCTGAATTAGAAAAATTACATTCACTAAAAACAGGCGCCTTGTTAAAAGCGTCGGTGACCATGGTTACCGAGATGAGTAACGATATTTCTACTGATGAAAAGCATCAACTCGCCGTTTATGCTGATCATATTGGTTTAGCTTATCAAGTGCGAGATGATATAATTGATATTATTTCTAGTGAAGAAGAGCTAGGGAAACCAGCAGGTTCAGACGTTTCCTCTAATAAAAGTACCTACCCTGCGCTATTAGGTTTACAGGGCGCTCAGCAAAAAGCTGACAACTTATATCAACAAGCACTTCAAGCTTTAGCGACTTTACCCTACAATACAGATAACTTAGCTCAATTTGCGACGTTTATTATAAAACGCGCTCATTGATCTTGATCTTGCAATTTAAAGACTAAACAAAATATATATGACTATAAATCTTGCCGACTACCCTTTATTGGCCAATATAAATTCTCCTGACGATCTGCGCATGTTAGATAAAAGCCAGCTAACTCAGGCAAGTACAGAACTACGTAGTTACTTATTAAGTTCAGTAAGTAAAAGTAGTGGCCATTTTGCTTCAGGCTTAGGCACAATAGAATTAACGGTCGCATTACACTATGTTTATAAAACACCTTTTGATCACCTAATATGGGATGTTGGCCATCAAGCTTATCCACATAAAATTTTAACGGGTCGACGCGATCAACTGCATACTATTCGTCAAAAAGATGGTTTACACCCTTTTCCGTGGCGTGAAGAAAGTGAATACGATGTATTAAGTGTTGGCCATTCAAGTACGTCTATCTCAGCGGCACTCGGTATGGCCGTCGCTGCAGAAAAAGAAGCAAAAAATCGTAAAGTCGTTGCTGTGATTGGTGACGGCGCAATGACCGCAGGCATGGCTTTTGAAGCCTTAAATCATGCGGGTGATATTAAAAGCGATATGCTAGTTATTTTAAATGACAATGAAATGTCGATTTCAGAAAATGTTGGCGCCTTAAATAATCATTTTGCTAAATTGTTGTCTGGCAGCATATATACCGGAATACGCGAGGGTAGTAAGCGCATACTTAAAGGTATTCCTCCTATTAAAGAATTGGCAAGTCGCGCCGAAGAACACTTAAAAGGCATGGTTGTACCCAGTACATTTTTTGAAGAGTTAGGCTTTAACTACATTGGTCCTATCGACGGTCATGATGTCAATGGTTTGGTTGATACCATCAAAAACATGCGTAACTTAAAAGGGCCTCAAATCCTTCATATTGCCACTAAAAAAGGCAAGGGTTATCACGCAGCGGAGCAAGATCCGATAAAATATCATGCGGTACCTAAATTCGATCCCGCGCAAACCAGCTTGCCAAAGAGTAAACCAAGTTTACCCACTTATTCAAAAATATTTGGCGACTGGCTTTGTAAAACGGCAGAAAAAAATGATTCTCTAATCGCTATTACACCTGCCATGGGTGAAGGCTCTGGCATGGTTGAATTTAGTCAGCGCTTTCCTAAGCAGTATTTTGATGTGGCAATTGCCGAACAACACGCGGTAACTTTTGCTGCTGGTCTTGCTATTGGTGGTAAAAAACCGGTAGTCGCCATTTATTCAAGCTTTTTACAGCGTGGTTACGACCAATTCATTCATGATGTAGCAATTCAAAATTTACCAGTATTGTTTGCGATTGACCGAGCTGGCATTGTTGGTGCAGACGGGCCAACACATCAAGGATCTTTTGATTTAAGCTTTATGCGCTGTATTCCAAATATTGTCATTATGGCACCATCGGATGAACGAGAATGTCAATTGATGCTTACCACAGGCTTTAACCATAATGGTCCTGTGGCGGTTCGTTACCCTAGAGGTTCAGGTAACGGTGCATCTTTACCTGAAATCAGTGAAACAATTGAAATAGGTAAAGCAAAAACTATTTTACAAACAACAGCTGATACTACTGAGTCAAAGGTTGTTATTTTAAATTTTGGTAGCACCTTGGATGAAGCCAAGATAGCGGCTCAACAATTAAATACCACGCTCATTGATATGCGTTTTGTAAAACCGCTTGATTCAACACTTATCGACCAAGTCGTAAAAAGTCATCATGTTATTGTGACTGTTGAAGATAATGCAATTGCGGGTGGCGCAGGTTCAGCAGTCAATGAATATATATTGAGCCAAGGTATTGCGATTAAAATATTAAATATTGGCTTACCTGATACCTTTATTAAGCACGGCACCCAGCAAGAAATCCATCAAGAACTTGGCTTAGACAGCAAAGGCATTATTGATAAAATAACGGCTTTTATTCAAGGCTAACTGTTTTATAATACTCGGCACAAAGCTACTAATAATTCATTATTATTAGTAGCTTATCTTTTTAATTACTCTTCCTTCCATTTTTAACTCTTCTTAGACTATTGACGACTAATTCTCGTTTCACCTTTAAAAATCTGTATTTATCTGCTTAAATAATATACGTGATATTTTTCTCATATATGAATAAGGATTATTTAATGAAATTCACTCAAAGTATTATCTCTGTTGCGCTAATTTCAGCCCTCACCGCTTGTGGTGGCTCCAGTAGCTCTAGCGCTAAACCCCCTACAATAGACCCACCGCCGGCTCCAGTCCTCGTACAAACAGTTATCAAAGGTAAAGCGATAAAAGGCACAATAGCCAACGCTGTGGTTACTGTTTATAAATACGTTGATGGACAGGCGGTAAAACTTGAAGATGCCGAATTAGCAGCCGCTTCAATTATTACAGAAGATGATGGCAGCTATACGATTACCATTTTAGATTACGATGGCGCTATCAAGGTAGAGTTGTCTGTTGGTGAAGATACTACGATGATATGTGATGCTCCTGCAGGTTGTGGAGAAGTAGCACATGGCGATCCAATCGCACTAGCCACTGTAGATCCATCCTTAGTATTATCAGCGATTTCAACAGTAGGAAGTGATAATGCGGGTACCGCAAATGTAAATATTTCTGCATTAACGCATTTAGCCGCCGCACTTATAGAAGCGGATGACAGCGGTGTTAGTGGCACATCAATACAAGCGCACTCTTCTGTCATTGCCAATGCTTTTAATATTATGGGTAGTTTGACTGCACTTGAGCCAACAGCTGTCGAAGATGCCGCCAGTGTAGTGGGTGAAGACAACGTTAATGAATTACGCTACGGCTTGATCAATGCTGGCATCATGTCGGCTTTGTTTGCTGGTCAGGAAAATGCCAGTGGCGTTTTATCAGATAGATTAGCTGAAGCTGTTGAAGATATAGTAGAACACAATGGCGCATTGTTGGTAAACCAAGATGATGATGAAGGTTTTGAACTGTCTTTAGTTGAAGTTCTTGACGGTGCTGGCGATGTTGCAGCCGCTGCCGCTGAAGCGATAACAGCAGATCCGGTATTAGCAGCCCAAGATAACAGTGAAATACTGGGTGAGCTTGATCAACAAGAAATCACCTTAGAAAACCAATCAGAATATGAAGAAACCAATGAAGGCGAAGATGGTCGAAGTGAGACAGAAGTTGAGGTACTGACAACCGGTGATGCAATTGCTAAAGCAAAAGCTATGGTTGCTGATGTGCGTCTCTTTAGTCATTTATTTGAAGTGGGTAAAGATGCCAATACAGGTGTAACCACGGAAGGCGACAAATACATCGAGCTTATTGATAGCGCCGGTTTAATGGTTGAGGCTGAAGCAGCTAGCTTTTTATTACTGGCCGACGTTACCGACGCTTTATCAGAAATGGGCATAAGATATGAGGCTGGTACCATTACGGAAGGAACCTTCCCGATAGACCCCTTTTTGAGTATTGATGGCGCGGTAGGCTCTATAACACTTGATGAAGAAACGGCTAATGGCGGTATATTATTTAAAATTAGTGCCACATCAGGTAATGAAAAAATCACCTTAAATGCTTCAGCCGTCTTTGCTGAAGATGGCTTAAGCATTGTTTTGAACCTTGATGGTTCAATTGAATCAGCGGGTGCCATGCTATCGGTAACCCAAGGTAGCTTTGCGAAGGTTAATCTTGATAGTGTGGTCAGTCGAACCTCACTTGAAGATGATACCTACGCGGGAGAGATCACCTCTGGTGAGTTATCACTTGAAGTTATCTTAGAACAAAAAGCAAGTGATACTGTGCTAGACCCCGTCGCTTTTACCGGTATGATTAAAACTAAGTTAATGCCAGTTAAATCGCATGTTTTAGATGCTGTTGAAGAGTTTGCCAGAGATGAAGATGGCAGAGTTATAAGGGATGAAAATGAGATCCCGGTACGTGAAGTTGACCGATACAGGAAAAGTGTTGAAATTAATATTCTTCCTGAGATGTTAACGCTCAGTGGTGGATTTAGCTCACAAACAGGTAACCTGATTAAAGCCACGTTAACCGTTAATATTAATGATCTTGAAAATTATCAAGCACCCGAGTTTCAACATATTGGTGCTCCCGTTGCTGATATCCTTATGGTTACTGTTGCTGAAAATAATAACACGTTGACGGCAATGCCATCAGAATTAGTAGAAAATCCTTATAGCTACAATGTGGTTTTTACTGCTAACGGTGCGCAAGGTGCTTGGTCTATGATAGCAGAAACCTTCGAACTTGATGAAAGTACAAGCGTAGCTGCAAATACGACCACGACCACTCGTATCCCTAAACTGTATGGTTCTATGACAGGTTTTGATACGGCAACAAACTTAGATGACTGGGCTTACTTTGAGACAGTGACCCCAAATGATGACAATGATGATGGTATCGCTGATAGTTATACTTGGCAAGGCTTCTCTGGCTCAGCAATTAATGATGATAATGCCTTAGTTAACAATGAAGGTGATGTTCATGATTTAGTAACGCCTGAATGGGGTTCTCAAACGTGGGATACTTTTGAGCAATTAATGACTGCTCATCGGATGTACCCGGCATCAATAGCGAATGCCGCCGACGTTTATGTATTCGAAATAGACAACTTCAGACGTGGTGAGGTTGAAACTAATTTAACTACGGGTGCGCGCGCTTCGGTTTTCTTTAATGATGATGATTACGCTGCTATTTTAGCTAATTCAGTGACTAAGCTTGCTGCAAACATCACCTCCAAAGCTATTCTTGAAGACACTTTATCTATTCAAGTTAGCGCTGATGCCAATACTGTGACGACACTTTTTGGTAATTTAGTTAGCACAACAACCTTCACTGGTACCCGTGCGGCTAACTTCAGTAGTTCTGTAGAAAACATTTACCCTGATGGCTACTCTTGGACAGATAGTCGAGTTATTAGTACATCTGACAGTGGTTTTGCTACCGAAGAAGTAATGGTGCGAAGAACAAGAGCGAATAATGAAGACTTTACTTTCTATCAACAATTAAAAATCACTCCTATCGATGAGAATGATGATGGCCAAGAAGATGCCTTTATTGTTTATCGATTAGGCAGTAGTTATGCCAATGATAATGGTGAGTTAACTGATGAAGCAGGCACTGTTTTAACTTTTGAGAATGATGGCTGGGAAGCGGGTCGTTTTATCACTTATGATGAAGTTCAGTGGTCAAATTCTCCCTTTATATATGTCGTTCCTTTTAATCCATTTACCACTGAAAATGGATTAATGGCGTTCACAGCTAATGTAAGTAACCGCATGGGTAATACTTTCTATGGCTATGCAGATAATATTGGTGAAATTGAAAGTGAAATCAGCAGTGAAGATTTAGCAACACTTACTGCCGATAGCACCACGATGTTTGATGCTTATCTCATTCACCCTGACTCGCAAGAATCGTTAGAAAACGAAGATGTTTTCTTAGATGTCAGTGCGGCCCTATCATTAGAAGCTATTTTAGGTGATTACCAAGTAAACTTAATGTTATCAGGTAATCGTACGGCTATGAATGAAGGTAAGTTTGATCTTGAAATGAGTTACAAACTACCTGACGATGAAAATATGCGTAAGTTTATCGCTCATATGAAAACCGACCAAGCCGGTAGTTTTAGTGTCAACAATAGTGAAGGCGTATTACTGATAATCAATGAGTCGGATGATTCAACAACTGACGTAATTGGTCATATTGTCGTTGGCTCTTCAGCAACTAAAGTTGCCGATGTTGAAGACCGTGATGGCGTGATTTGGTTTGTGTTTAGTGATGAAACAACCGAAAGCTTATAACAATATTGATTTGTTAACTGAGCAGTAAAAGTAAATTACCAGTCATGAAGGTGACTGGTATTTTTTTATGGCTAAATAAATACGTCCACTAAACGGTAATGTCATTGGTATAGTATCAATACAATGGCAGAGCCGCTCAAATTTAAGGAAATTAATGAACCTTCATTACTTATTTTTATTATGCTTGGTACTTTTATCCCCGCTATCATATGCGGCTAAAAAAATAGAGTTCTTTGCTATAAGCCAATCATTTAGTGATATTTTACCCGTTAAGCAACTTATGGCAGACAACTGGCGACAATCACCAAATAAAAAAGCCAACGACGGTTTCACGCAAAATGAAGTCGGTGTTAGCAGCTATTGGCAAAACTTGTCATTGAGCGTATCCCATCGTTACGATTACTTTGTTTATTCAAACCCTGACACAGCAAAAGTATTCTATTTAGACCGAAGTGATTTAGCACTTGATACACAAGAAAAATACCATATCGCATTAAAGCTATTCCATCAGCGAAGTAATGGTTTACGTGTCGGCTATAAATTTGAATTTGAAAATTTTAGTAGTGAAATACGTGTCGGTTACTGGGACTTAAATGTCACGAGGGAGTCAAATTTAACTGGCACCCTTGCCAGTGATCTTAATGGTAATATATCTGCCACTGCACAATTAGATGAGTTTTATACGGCCAATAACTTCTTACATCGTCGCAATAGTCATGATTGGGATAGCAATGGATCAGGTATAACGATTGATGTTCACTTAACTTGGCAACCGACACAATACCTTACTATTAATGCTGATTTAAAAGATATCTATAGCAATTTCACCGTTGACAATTCTGGTTTTAGTGCAGGAAATATAGATACCGATGGGACTTTTATTAACAGTGTTGGCGGTGTCGCCTATTTACCTGTTTATCGTGGTAAGGAAACCGCTGACAAACATCAGTTTGAATTACCTGAACAATTAAGCTTTATCAGTCTTTATCATCACAGCGAACAAATAAGTTATTTAGCTCGCTACAAAAGACAAGGTGAGCAAAATTTTTATTATTTAGGGGTGGATATCACACACCAAAATTCGTCAACACGCCTTTCGTTTGATATTGAAAATACCGCGCCTGAAATTCAATATAAAAGTGACTGGTTTTCAGTTGTTTTTGCTATTGATAGTTTAAAAATCGAACGGGCGATGCTGCTAAACTTGGCTTTTAATATCTACTATCGCTTCTAAAGCTAGCCTAGGTTGCTGTGATACTGTTTTTAGCTTGCATTGCACGGCAGAACCAACTAATTTAATGACAAAGCTATTAATTTATTAATTTATATGAGAATTCTCGTTTGGGTTATTAGCTGTCTTTTCATTGTTACTCTTAATAGTAGTTTTGCTGCTGTCGCTGAAAAAGACATCTTTGATCTCAGCATAAAAGAGCTAATGCAAGTACGGATTAGCTTAGCCACAAAAACTGAAGAAACGGCCTTAACAGTACCTTCGACCATCACGGTCTTTGAACGTGCCGACATTGAATCATTAGGGGTGAAGAATGCCTATGATGTGATGAACTTCGTCCCAGGTTTTCAAATGACTCGTGGTGACTGGGTGGGTGCTGTACCTAAAGAACATGCTCGTGGCGTTTATTTAGATAATGGTTACCTGCTAGTCATGATCAATGGTGAGCGGATGAATGAAATATCTTTTGGTAAAGCCTCGGTTTATACCCCGCACATTCCTATTGATATCATTGATCGTATTGAAGTGATACGTGGTCCTGGTTCAGCACTTTATGGCAGTAATGCCTTCTTAGGCGTATTAAATATTATCACCCGAACAACAGATAAACAGCTTACGGTCAGTATAGGAGAAAAGGGTTATCAGCAGTTTTCGACAAGTTGGCAACAAGAAGTTTCTACCGATTTAAAGTTGCATAGTAATATTTCAGTGGAAAAATCTACGGGTCATCAATATCTTTCTCCTCTTAATCGCAAAGTAAGAGATCCTTATAAAAACACTTATTTAGAACTCGGTGCACGCTATAAAAACAGTCAAATAAACATTCGATACAGCGAAAATGAACTCAACGAATTTATCAATATTGGCAGTTACTCTGTTGATAACATTCACACCAGTAAAAGCTTTTCAATATCAGGAAAAAGTAAAATTTGGCACAATGAAACGCATCAAGTAGATATTAAAACTGCTTATAGCTTATTTAACATAAAGTCAGCAGGAATGGCTTTAGCAAAAGATTCTGGTTTTATTGAAGATGATTTTTTGGTCGGTCCTTTCTGGCGCACACAGTCAAGTGATTTAAGCCTAGATCACAGTTGGAAAATCAATCAGAATATTAACCTAAACTCTGGTTTTGAATATAGACAAGCCAAGCAATTTCAATCGGGAAATGCGGTTACACATTATGATTATAACCAAGAGCTTATTATTGTTAATGATGAGAATTACCTAGGGAGAATTGTCGCTATTGCCGATATGCCTGAGACTAAAGCATTAAATCAATCCCATGAAATGCAAGGGGTTTACAGTCAACTTAAGTGGCAAATAGCCAGTGATGTTAATTTATTTTTAGGAGTAAGGTATGACAATGTAAAAGGCATTGATCACAAACTGTCACCGCGTGCCGCAGCAGTTTGGCAAGTAAATGCCAACCATAGTGTAAAATTACAATATGGTGAGGCATTTCGTACGCCAGTTAATAACGAGCTTTATTCAAATGACAGTGTTACTACGGGTAACTCTAATTTAAGCGCTGAATTTGTCAAAACCACAGAATTAGTTTGGATATATCAGCACAGTGATTTTTCCAGTGAAGTGGTCTTTTTTCATAATGATTTACGGGACTTTATTAATAAAGTTCCCTACAGCGGTGAGGCACAATTTACTTTTGATAATTCGGTTGATATCAAGATTAGTGGTTTGGAAAGCAGTGCAAGTTTTGCACTAACTCAACAATTAACATGGTCGTTCAATTACACTCATCTCATTGATGAGCCTATTAATAAAAGTTTTAAACACTTTGCCAGCACTAATCTTACCTATAACTCAGGGCAATGGAAATTTAATGCTAATGCGATTTGGCGTGATGACGTTAAACGCCCAAAATTTGATGATGTGGGTTTTATTCAAAAACAATACTTGCTCGTTTCAGCAAAGGTCAGTTACGACTTTGATGAAAAACAAAGGCTTTCGTTAATCGCGCAAAACTTATTGAACAAAAACTATGTTGTCTTCGACCCTAGGGTGTTTAACGGCGAAGTGCCCGGAAAAGGCAGAGAAATATCGGTGAGTTATCATTATCAGTTTTAATCGCACCATCAGTATCGTTGCTCATCTATAAAAGTAGTTTATAAATGAGCAATATGCTGTTGTCAGTAATTATTCAGCTATATATTCAACAACTTCAAGGCCGAATCCAGATAACGAATGATACTTAGTTTGTGAACTTAACAAACGCATTTTACTGACACCTAAGTTAGAAAGGATCTGTGAGCCTACGCCAACGTTACGAGAGCCAACATGACGTTTTATTTCATTAACGACTTCACCCGCATCAATTTTTGCATACTTTTCAACTTGCGCAATTAACTCAGCAGTAGATTCATGCTTACCCAACAGCACTAAGACACCACCCTCTTTAGCAATTTTTTCTAAAGCATTAGCCATTGGCCATTGAGCAACACTCTCACGTTGGCTGAATAATAGATCTCTAAAGGTATTTTCTAAATGAACACGGACGAGTGTCGGTTCATCAGCTTTAATTTCACCTTTAGTTAAGGCAAAGTGCGCTTGACCATCAATAGTGTCTTTAAATACCGTTAAATCAAATTCACCGAAGGCTGTGGGGAGTTTACATTGAGAAACGCGCTCAATGGTTGTTTCGTTAGCATTTCGGTATTCAATTAAATCGGCAATGGTACCCATTTTTAAATCATGCTTTTCAGCAATAATTTCTAAGTCTGGTCGACGCGCCATAGTACCGTCTTCATTGAGTATTTCAACAATAACAGCAGCAGGCTCTAAACCGGCTAAACGCGCTAAATCGGTACCCGCTTCCGTATGGCCTGCGCGATTTAATACGCCACCATCTTTGGCAATTAACGGAAAAATATGACCTGGCTGAACAATGCTTAAATGATTGGCATCTTTGGCAACAGCGGCTAAAACCGTGGTGGCACGATCGCCAGCAGAAATACCTGTGGTTACCCCCTGGGCAGCCTCAATGGAAACAGTAAAATTAGTGCTAAATTGAGCATCATTTTTTTCAACCATCAGCGGTAATTTCAACTGCTGACATTTTTCAACAGTCATCGGCATACAAATTAAACCACGACCGTGAGTTGCCATAAAATTAATGGCTTCGGGTGTTACTTTTTCAGCCGCCATAATGAAGTCACCTTCATTTTCTCTATCTTCATCGTCCATCAAAATGACCATTTTACCTTGAGCAATATCGTCAATAATTTCTTGTGGGGTATTTAAATTCATGATCATCTCTTTTATTTAATTTTTTTCATAATTTTTGAGGAATACAATAGTGCGCTTAGTCTAAAAACGCCATATTGTTTGTTTACTTCATAAAACCGCTACGTGCTAATAATTCATGAGTCACGCCTGAACTATGATGTTCGGCTGAACTAGCATCTTTTTTTGTTAATAGTCGCTCGATATAACGGGCAATTAAATCAACTTCTAAATTTACTTTAGTGCCAGCTTTATATTGAGCAATAATGGTTTGCGCGTTAGTGTGAGGAACAATCGTTAAACGAAATTTATCATCGGTGACACTGTTAACCGTTAAACTTGTGCCATCAATAGTAATAGAACCTTTTTCGGCAATATATGGCGCTAAAGCACTGGGCATTTCGAGCCAGTATTCAAGACTATTACCATTATGTTCAATCGAGGTAATAGCAACTACAGCATCAACATGACCAGATACCATATGCCCACCGAAACGTGTGGTTGGTAACATGGCTTTTTCTAAATTAACAGACTGCCCCGTTTGATAATCAACAAAACCGGTACGCTGTAAGGTTTCATTAGAGACATCGGCACTATAAGTTGATGAGTCGAAAGCGACAACGGTTAAACAAATGCCATTGGTCGCTATTGAATCACCCAATTTAACATCACTCATGTCTAATAAACCGCTAGAAATAACAAGTCTTGCGCCCTGCCCAGTAATGTTTATCGCTTGAATGGTACCAACTGCTTCAATTATTCCTGTGAACATAATCACTCTTTAAGTCATTTTTAGGTCGAGTAAAACTCAACACCATACGAAAATTTTAAGCTAAAAATTTAGCAATAATACGGATATCTTCACCGATCATACGTAGATCAATAATATTTAGTTCTTTTGCTTGGCTCAAGCTTTCAATGTTTGCCATATTCACTAAGCTTTTACTGTCTGCCCCCATCAATTTAGGGGCTTGATATAAAACCAATTCATCAACTAAATCTCGTTCAATAAAAGCGCCGGCTAATTGAGCACCTGATTCAATGAGCACGTCATTCAAATTTAGCTTAGCTAAATATTGTAATAAAGCATGCAAGTCAATGTGCTGTTCATTGGCTGATGTGTTGACTATAGGTAAAGACACTTGCTTAACAAAATGAGGCCATTGATGAATGTTTTCAATGGTACGACGAATTAATATTATTGGGCTATGCTCATTAAATAAAGCTAAATTAGGCGTTAAGCGATTTTTTGTATCTATAATCACCCTTATCGGTTGCCTAACGTTTTCCTTTTGGTAGCTATTTTTTAACACTCCAAGCTCTGACCAACGTACCGTCATTTTTGCATCATCGGTTAATATACTGTCAGCACCACTGATGATCGCACAGCTTTGAGCGCGTAAACGCTGGACATCTTGTCGAGCTTGAGGGGAAGTAATCCATTTACTTTCGCCATTTTTCATCGCGGTTTTTCCGTCTAAACTCGCCGCTAATTTGCACCGGACATAAGGTAAACCTGTAGTCATTTGTTTGATAAAACCAACATTTAACGCTTCAGCCGCCTCCCTTAACAAACCGTGCTGCGAAGATATTCCCGCTTGTGCTAACATTTTCAAACCATTACCCGCAACTTTAGGGTTTGGATCAACCATCGCCGCTATCACATGCTTAATACCGGCAAGAATAAGTCCTTTAGCACAAGGTGGCGTTAGCCCGTAATGGCTACAAGGCTCAAGTGTTACATAAGCGGTTGCGCCTTGTGCATTTTTACCCGCCATTGCTAACGCATTAACTTCAGCATGACCTTCACCGGCTTTTTGATGAAAACCTTCACCAACAATCTCACCATTTTTTACCAAAACACAACCAACGCGCGGATTAGGCGAGGTAGTAAAATATCCTTGCTTAGCAAGCGTTATAGCGCGTTGCATAAAATGGTAATCTTTGGCTGAAAATTCTCTCATCTTATTTTTCATTACCCAAGCGCGCAATTTCCTCACTGAACTCGCGAATATCTTCAAAAGAGCGATAAACCGAGGCAAAACGCACATAAGCTACTTTATCTAATTCTTTTAATTGTTCCATGATGATATTGCCGAGCAGCTCACTCGATACTTCTCGCTCACCGGTAGCACGTAGCTTTGATTTGACTTTATTAATAGACAGTTCGACTTGTTCGACACTTACCGGGCGTTTTTCTAGTGCTCGCACTAAACCATTACGCATTTTATCTTCATTGAAAGGTTCACGTGAACCATCATTTTTGATAATACGTGGCATCACTAATTCAGCGGTTTCAAAGGTAGTGTAACGCTCATGACAAGCTAGACATTCGCGGCGACGACGAACTTGATGACCGTCAGAGACCAAACGAGAGTCAATAACTTTGGTGTCTACCGCTCGACAAAAAGGACAATACATGGAAAGCTCCAATAAAGGTTATACCAATGCCAAGAAGTATATTCCATCTCTTAATGGCTTCGGTACGCTCGGCACATAGCTCTGTTTAACTGACAGAAACAATAATGGCCGCTAATGCGGCCATTTTAGTCTAATTAAGCTATTGTTACATTAACTTATTTATCGCGATAGCCATTCGACTCCAAGTGCCAAAGCTATATCACTTAAGACTCTGAAGTCGTCAGCTTAATTTATGCGTAAACAGGGAAGCGTGAACAAAGTTCTTTGACACTGGCTTTCACATCAGTAATCGTCTGTTCATTGTTAATATCATCTAAAATATCACAAATCCAACCCGTTAATGCTTGTGTTTCAACAACGCCAAAACCACGACGCGTAATAGCCGGAGTACCTAAACGTAAACCAGAAGTTACAAACGGAGAACGTGGGTCGTTAGGTACTGAATTTTTATTTACCGTAATGTGAGCTCGGCCTAATGCAGCATCAGCATCTTTACCTGTAATATCTTTATCAATTAAATCAAGTAACAACAAATGATTTTCAGTGCCGTTAGAAACAACTTTATAACCACGTTCTTGAAGAACAGCAACCATGGCTTTAGCATTGTCTAAAACATTCTGTTGATAAACTTTAAACTCAGGCTCTAATGCTTCTTTAAATGCGACCGCTTTAGCAGCAATAATGTGCATTAATGGGCCACCTTGGCCACCAGGGAAAACAGCAGAGTTTAATTTTTTATAGATAGCTTCATCATCACAACCCGAAATAATTAAACCACCACGAGGGCCGGCTAATGTTTTATGGGTCGTTGTCGTAACCACATGGGCATGTGGCACTGGATTTGGATATAAACCCGCAGCAATTAAACCAGCAACATGAGCCATATCAACAAAGAAGTATGCGCCAACACCGTCAGCGATTTTACGCATACGCGCCCAATCGACAACACCAGAGAAGGCAGAAAAACCACCAATGATCATTTCTGGTTTATGTTCTTGTGCTAAACGTTCCATTTCTTCGTAATCAATATCACCTGTTTCTGGGTGAAGACCGTATTGAAATGCTTCGTAAGACTTACCAGAAAAACTGACATGAGAACCATGCGTTAAATGGCCACCGTGCGCTAAACTCATCCCTAACACTTTGCCACCTGGCGTCACAAGTGCTTGGAAAACAGCAGCGTTAGCTTGAGAACCCGCATGAGGTTGCACGTTCGCGTAAGTCGCGCCAAATAATTCTTTTGCACGGTCTATCGCTAACTGCTCAGCGATATCTACGTATTCACAACCACCGTAGTAACGTTTCCCTGGGTAACCTTCAGCATATTTATTGGTTAATTGAGAACCTTGTGCTTCAAGAACACGCGGGCTACAGTAATTTTCAGAAGCAATAAGTTCGATGTGCTCTTCTTGGCGAACTTTCTCATTGCTCATCGCTTGATAAAGTTCCGGATCAAAATCAGCAATATTCATATCACGTGTAAACATGGTTTTTCCTCAATTATTCAGCCTTGGCTGTTACAGACAATTGTCTAATGGATAGCAAAATTTATGCGGCGTATATTGCCTGAAATCAGCTTAGTTGTACACGGATAAAGGTACAAGTTTTAGCTCATTTAGTAATCTAATATGCCAAGAATGTTGCTATTATTTTCGATAAAAACTTTAAAAGCTCTAATCAACGTTACTAGCCAACAGAATATAACGAAGAAAAAAACCAATAACAAGGAATTTAAAACAGATTAATAAACAATAAACAAAATATAATATAGCTTACCAAGTAATAATCAGTGTTTATTTTGTTAAAACGTCATTTAGTTGTTTTAGCTCTTTTTGCCTTTTTATATAAAAATGCTGACTGACCAACCAAATACTCACCAGCAATATATTCAGAATAGCCAGCCCAACAATGGGCGATTTTTCTACTTGCTCGGTTACAGCAAAAACATACCAATTGGCAAAGGGCCCAATAATGAAACAAGAGAGCTTTATTAACTTAATGTAGCTAATAGACGACTGACAACCGACAATGGCATGTTCAATGGCTTTATCAGGGCTGCCACAATTTATTTTCCATGCCGATAAACGGGCTTTAGTGGCAAATATTACAAAAATAATGGACAGAATACCGCCACCAGCTAAGTAAATAATGGTTGCATGATCTTTGGAGTCACTAAGCCACATATAGGTAGCAGCAAACAACATAGCCAGCGTAGCCATAATATCTATGACTAATAAAGATTTAGCCCACACAGTTCTTTGCTTTGTTTGCTTAAGTAAACGGTTAATATCGGTTTTAATAATAGGTTGGCTTTGCCAGTCTTGGCTCATCTGCGCCCATTGCGCATCAATTACCGAACTATCAAGTGCTTTAGTCGCCTTATTCTTGGGTAAGGTTGTAACATCAAGCAGCGCCTCTGCTTGACTTTGGCTAGATAAAGTCACTTTACTCTTTTCATGTAACAGGGAATCTTTTTCGTTCATACCGCCTCCATTAACTTGCTCAAAGCGATTTTTGCGCGTTGTAAACGCACACCAACAAGGTTAACAGATATGACTAAAATATCGGCAATCTCTTGATAACTCATACCTTCGAGCGCTAAAGTGATCACTTGCTGCTGCTCTAGTTTAAGTTGCCGAATAGATTGAGCTAAACGTTGTTGTCTACGTTGTTTATCTAAGCTCTGAGGGGGTGTAGGTTGAATTTTATCTTGCTCTGTATCTTGGCAAATATCATCAATACTTTGCGCTACCTTAACGGTTCTCACCGCTTTGGCAACATGCGTCGCTAAAACGTTATGAGCAATACGAGCGACAAAAGTTTTTACCGTACAATCATGTCTAAAGCTAGGTAGTGCCCGCCAAAGATTAAGGGCTATCTCTTGAAAAAGCTCATCTTGAATTGCCGGCTTTGCTTCAAAGCCGGTAATAATATGACGGAGTAATTTTTCATACTCTGTCATCCATTGGGTGAATGTTTGCTGATAATTTGCAGTACGGTTCAAAGAATAACTCAATATATGTTGATACGCCGCTTTAGTACGGTCTTGTTGCTGTAATGTTAATTCTATCGAGTTATTCATCTTAATACCAATTCAGCGTATTGTCATAAAGATCAACTTAATGACATCACCACTTTCTCTGATTTTAATTTGTGCGCCAGCGCCAGCACTAATGCCACGGTCATCGCCACCGTAATTGCGGTTGTACTCGCAAGTACTGCCCAATCGACAGGTAAACCTTTGAAGACATCTTCCATCAACATTGATTGTCCTGAAATAGGTAACCAATTCACCCACTCAGGTTTGTCATCAATCATCATAATGGCAAACGGTACCATGGCAGGTAGCATAATCAGCATAGAGACAGTTGACTGCGCTTCTTTAAAACTTTTCGCTTGAAACGAAAAGAATAATTGTAATGCTGTTGCAAAAAAACATAGCGGAATAAGTAGCAGTAATAAGGCGGCAATGCTAAAAGCATTTAAGCTAAAAGTTGCCCCTATTTTAGTCAGGTCAATAAAACCAACAGAAACGGTGGTTAATACCAACATGATGACAATAGACAATACTGAAATAGCACTGGCACAGGTCATTTTCGCCAACACTATTTTAAGGGTACTGACTGGCTGGCATAATAGCATCTCTAAAACATTACGTTCTCGCTCACCGGCACTCGAGTCAATGGCGATTGATAGCCCGGAAACAAAAGCGCCCATCAGTAAGTAGATCCCTAAAAACATCGAGACCATCACTGCATTGCTGGTTGGAAGTGCTGTATCTTGCTCTTGCAAAACAATAGGTTGTAATAAATTAATATCAACACCTCTCACCAATAAACGCTTGTACCCAATAGCCAGTGAATACTCGCGCACCACTTCTTTTACTCTTCGGATCGGCGAACTTGACGCTTTTTTACCAAAATCTGCACGTAAAACCACGTCTATCGCCTTACCCGCTAACATTTTTTCGGCAAAATCTTTTGGTATATCCACTTCAATATTACGTTCTTGCCATGCGTATTTTTCGTCTTCAGGCACATTGGCAAATTGTAAAATATTATTGACTGCAAATTTTTCAATCAATTTTGGTGCAAATTCAGCACCGGTAAATTGCACATAAATCGGTGGGTTATCAACGATTTCTTTAATCATGGTTTTTGATATTACCATGATCATTATTGGCGCAAGTAAGCCCATACTTAACGCTACCATCAAGGCACGTTTATCACGAAAGGCTTCTCTTAATTCTTTAATTAATAACGCTTTAAACTGGATCATGCGGCAACTCCTTCATCTGAACCAATTAATTTAACAAAGGCATCTTCTAATAATTTTTCACCGGCTAAATCACATAACTCTTGTGGTGTACCTTGGGCAGCTAATTTACCGTTAGAAACAATAATGACTCGATCACATAAAGCGGCAACTTCTTGCATGACATGTGATGAAAATAAAATACAATGGCCCTTCTCTTTAAATTTGGCTAAGTGATTACGCAAAACTCGTGTACTCATTACATCGAGACCACGGGTAGGTTCATCAAGCACAAAGTTTTTCGGTTGATGCACTAAAGCCTGAGCTAACGTCACTTTCATCCGCTGGCCTTGCGAAAAGCCTACCGTTTTACGGTGCGCTAATTCTTCCATTTCTAAATCTTTAAATATTTGTACAATCGCCGCTTTTTTCTTCGCTCCTTGCATGCCATGAAGGCTGGCAAAATAGTCCACCTGTTCATAGGCAGTTAAACGTTCGTACAAACCAAATTTGTCGGGAAAAATACCTAATCGTTGCCTAACCGCCAAAGGGTCTTCTAAAACATTAATACCATCGACCAATACCGAACCTTCATCAGCTTTTAGCAAACCATAAAGAGTACGTAAGCAAGTCGTTTTACCCGCACCATTTGGTCCTAAAATACCAGTGATCTCACCATTTTTCGCTGTAAACGACAAACCATCTAGGGCTTTTACCATATTTTTTTTATCGATAAAGCTTTTATGTAAATTGTTAACTTCAATCATAATAATTATATCCTTATAGGTTGCCGTTTAAATGCGTCATAAATGTTTCACTTTTTAACTCAGCTAAACACGACTCATCTAAATTCTTCGGATCGAGTGTTTCGATAAACTCATTAACAATCTCAATACCGCAAGGCGTTGAAGCAACAATGTGTGCACTATTTTTAGAAACAATGTGGTGATTATTAGGTAAGGTTTTCGCAGATTCATCACCGTTACTCGGCGGTGTTACTGGGTCTAAATTTCCTGATAAAATAAGTGTTGGGATATTAGCGGTAACACTTTGATAGAAGTCCTCACTCACCGCATACTTAGGCCATAACGGACACGCTTGCAGCCAAGCACTATGACTATCATTGCCACCAAAGGTATTGTCGGCATCGCCAGCAAACATCTCAGTAGTAATTTTAGGAAAGTCTTCATTGCAGACAACATTTAACGTTAAGCCTACATACATACCCATGCCCCCTTCTGACATAGCAATTAAACCTACCATAGGTTGATAGTTACCTAAAAAAGCCTGATGTATAACCAAGGGCACTAAAGGTCGTGTTTGCATAGAGTATAGTTGCATGCGTAAATTACTAATAAACTTACTACGACTTAATACGAAATCAGTCTTTGTACCTAAGCGGGGATGAGCTATTTTAATATTTACCGGCGCTTGTTCTAGTCGAGTAATAACCGCTTTAAAGTCATCTTTTAATGATGGATAAGCAGTGTTACAACTTTCGTCTTGTTGGCAATTGTCGAGTAATAAATTAAATGAACGCGCGGAACTTTGACCAAAAGTACCAATAGGCACTTCAATCGGACCAACACTATCAAGTACCACACTTTTAAGGGCATTAGGGAAAAGGCGCATATAAACCAAAGCGGCACGTGTGCCATAAGAGCCACCATAGATATTAATTTTGTCATGGCCGAGCGCAACCCGAACTGCATCAAAGTCACGAATAGCATTTTCTGAATTATATTGACTTAAGTCGCCTGTAAATTGTGCGATACAGTCTTTGATTTCTTGTGGCGAAAAGTCTTCAGGTATAATTTCATAAGCGTTGCTTACTTCATTTTCATCACACGCTAAAGGATGTGATTTCCCCGTTCCCCGTTGATCCACTAAAATAATGTCATGCGACTTTTTAATTTCAGCAAAAGTACTAAATATATGCGCGGCTAATTCAACCGATGCTTGACCAGGGCCACCCGCTAAAAACATTAATGGGGTTTTATTTTGACTGCTATCAATAGCCGGTAGTACCGCAAAGTTAACGGTTATTGTTTCACCATCAGGTAAACTATAATTTTCAGGTACTTGTAATGTGCCACATTGAACTTGTGACTTAATGCCTTTTAAGTGGCAGTTTTCTAAAGTTAAAATTTCTTTATTATTTTTTTGTGTATCATTATTATCAGCCAAGAGTAGCGAGCTAAAACTCAGTAAACTTAATGCTAAAAGGCTTTGCCATTTTATGTTCATTATTTTATTCCTTTTAAAATATCGAACCTATAGTCTCAGCCTGAGGTGTTTTATTACAGTTTATTTTAATAAAGTTAAATTTACTTTTAAGTGATTGTTTATATATGATATTTAGCCGTATTATTTTAAGCAAAGATTGGTGGTTTCGACCAAGGCACCGTATTCCTGAGCGCTAAGCCTTCATCCAGAACAATACACAGTCATCCTGATACTTAAATACAGTTTTCTGTTCCAGACAAACACTAAGTCCCTACTTATGATGAGTCTGGAACTAAAATGACGTGCAGGAAGCACTAATGCAGCGAAGGCATGGATGCCTAAGAACTGTCCTGACCATACGTCGTTCATTGCCATCCATGGCACCACGACATACCGTACATCCTGACCATTCGTCGTTCATTGCCATCCATGGCACCACGACATACCGTACATCCTGACCATTCGTCGTTCATTGCCATCCATGGCACCACGACATACCGTACATCCTGACCATTCGTCGTTCATTGCCATCCATGGCACCACGACATACCGTACATCCTGACCATTCGTCGTTCATTGCCATCCATGGCACCACGACATACCGTACATCCTGTACATAAAAAAACCGAATAACAATGAATGCTATTCGGTTTTTTACTTCTAGAGAAAACTGTTTTTAATCGTGATTAGAACTGGTTAGAGGTGTTGTTCTCGCCACCTGCTTTAAGTGCGTTCTCACCAGCAAAGTATTCTTTGTGATCATCACCCATGTCAGAGCCTGACATGTTTTGATGTTTAACACAGGCAATACCTTGACGAATTTCTTTACGTTGTACACCTTCAACATAACCAAGCATCGCCGCATCGCCAAAGTATTCTTTAGCTAAGTTATCTACAGACAATGCTGTTGTATGATAAGTAGGAAGTGTGATTAAGTGATGGAAAATACCCGCTTTGCGTGAAGTCTCAGCTTGGAAACTGCGGATTTTATCATCTGCTGATGCCGCTAACTCAGTCGTATCGTAATCAACATTCATTAAATCACCACGTACATAGTTAGATACATCTTCACCTGCAGCAACCATAGCGTCAAACGCTTGCTGGCGGAAGTTTAATGTCCAGTTGAATGATGGGCTGTTGTTGTAAACAAGTTTAGCATTTGGAATTTCTTTACGAACTTCATCCATCATGGCCGTGATATCGGCAACGTTAGGTGTCGCTGTTTCTATCCATAACAAATCAGCGCCGGCTTTAATTGCTTCGATGCTGTCAAATACACAACGTTCTTCACCAGTACCTTGACGGAATTGGTATAAACCAGAAGGTAAACGTTTAGGACGAACAAGTTTACCGTCACGGTTAAAGCATACATCGCCTTCAGCCATGTCAGCTACGTCAATTTCTTCAACATCTAAGAAAGAGTTATAGATATCACCTTGATCGCCTGGCGTTTTAACAACTGCGATTTCTTTAGTCAGGCCAGCACCTTCAGAGTCAGTACGTGAAACGATAATACCGTTGTCGATACCTAGTTCAAGGAATGCATGACGTAAGGCACGAATTTTTGAATGAAAATCTGCATGAGGAACCGTAACTTTACCATCTTGATGACCACATTGCTTTTCATCAGCAACTTGGTTTTCGATTTGAAGAGCACAAGCGCCCGCTTCAATCATTTGCTTAGCCATAAGGTAAGTGGCTTCTGCATTACCAAAACCAGCGTCGATGTCAGCAATAATTGGTACAACGTGTGTAACATGGTTATCAATCTTATCTTGAATTGCGGCTTTATCAGCGGCACTTGCTGCGTCTAGGTCGCGAAAAAGACCACCTAGTTCACGTGCATCGGCTTGGCGAAGGAAAGTATAAAGTTCTTTAACTAAAGCAGCTACAGATGTTTTTTCGTGCATTGATTGATCAGGAAGAGGACCTAATTCTGAGCGAAGTGCTGCAACCATCCAACCTGAAAGGTATAAGTAACGACGGTCTGTTTTACCACCAAAATGTTTCTTAATAGAAATCATTTTTTGTTGGCCAACAAAACCGTGCCAGCAACCTAAAGACTGAGTATACTTAGAGCTATCAGCATCATAAGCATCCATATCGCGACGCATAATGTCTGCAGTATATTGAGCGATATCTAAACCAGTTTTGAATTTATTCTGTGCTCGCATACGAGCTATTGACTCAGGATTAATAGTATCCCACGAGGTACCTGCATTTGCTTTAATCGCTTTAACCGCTTCTATTGCATTTTGATAATTAGACATAGCACTCTCCAAGAGTCTTGTAATATTTTTAAAAGGTCTTGTTAGCTTCAACACTTAAAATAAAAAGTAAAAATTAAAGCAAACACACCGAACAAGACAAAGTCTAGAACATCCTGAGAGTATTCTTGAAATATATAATATCAATCACTACCATTCACAAGATAAATACCAAGTGTAAAAATAATAATTGTACTTTCTTTTCAATAACTAACGAGCATAAATATCAGTATTACCCGTTAAAAAGGTGATAAATATTTTTATTCAACACTGAAAACTTCTTGATTTATTTTTCTGCCCATGACATATACATTAGTTATATTATTTCTGTTGGTCATAAAAACTATGAATATTGCTAAAATCGATCTAAATCTACTTATTTACCTTGATGTTTTACTAAGAGAAAAAAATGTTACTCGTTCAGCAAGCCAGCTTAATATTACCCAACCGGCAATGAGTAACGGTTTAAAAAGACTAAGAAACTTATTTAATGATCCGATATTAGTAAGAACATCTGATGGCATGGTACCAACAGAACGCTCGCGCGCTTTAGCACCGGTGATCAGAAAAATTTTATTAGAACTTGAAGAAGCACTGCAGGGCGAAGAAGAGTTTAATGAAAAGCACAGTCAACGCGTTTTCCGCATTATGGCAAGTGATTATGCAGCTTCAACGTTACTGCCAAGTTTATTAAGAAAAATAAATGAAATTGCGCCGAATGTGACTATTGATATTATGACGCCAAGTGACGTAACTTTTCATGACGTTGAAGCCGGAAAAATTGATATGGCGATTAACCGCTTTGATGAATTACCACAGTCTTTTCATCAGAAAACTATCTGGCGTGATTCATTCTCATGTTTGTTAAGTGCTAATAGCCCTTATGTTGCTGAATTCAATTTAGACACTTATCTGTCATCAAAGCATGTTTGGGTGTCTAAAACTGGCTTTGGGGTTGGCGTGGGTATGGATCCCAAGGACGTACAAAAATTGGGTTGGGTAGATGAAGCTTTAGCGCGTTTAGGTAAACAACGAGATATAAAGGTTTTTACCCGTAATTATCATGTTGCCATGCAACTCGCTCATGAAGATGGCTTAATCGCGACTTTACCAACAAAAGCGGCTTTATTACACAAAGATGATAATAAATATACTATTGTAGATCCCCCTTTTGACATTCCTGATATCGAATTAAAAATGATTTGGAGCCCGTTATTACATCATGACGCTAGTCATATATGGTTTAGACAATTGGTTATTGAAGCGGCAGCACAAGGGTAATATCACGCGATGTTTAGTCATATAATCTACAGTATATTTTCGGTAGGGCTTTGTTTATTAACAGGAAAAGTGATTGAGGCTTTCCTGCCGATCCTCCCTGCAAGTTTATATGGCATGATGATATTTACCATGTTACTCCATTTCAAAATACTTAATGCTAAGCGCATTCAACCTTGTATTGAATGGGCGTTGGCTAATATGGCCGTTTGTTTTGTTCCGGCGGGTGTTGGCATCATTAATCATTTTGAGTTAATCAAAGCGCATGGTTTTACCTTAGTGACCATTATTTTTTTCACTACCTTTTTATTACTCACTTTTGTTGGCCTTGTTTATCAGCGACAACTTAATCGACAACAATTAACAGCAATTAAAGAGCAAAGTAAGTGATAAGCCCGACCCTAATATCAATGATAAGCGCTGCCTTATTTTTCATACTGCTTACCCTTGCGGTTTATCACAGCTATGCCAAATTGCAGCAAAAACTACAAAAAGCATGGTTAAATCCAATGCTATTATCGATTCTAACGCTGATCCCATTTTTGTTACTATTTAACATTCCTTTTGAACAATATTACCAAGCAACCACCTCATTAAATAAACTCTTAGAGCCTGCGGTTGTGGCTTTGGGCTTCCCGTTATACCAGCATCTGCAAACCATAAAAAAACAATGGCGACATATAATGGTACTATTATTGGTCGGGGTATTTATCGCAATATCGATAAGTTTTATTATTACCTTATTGACTATTAATCAATACGATATTGCCGTATCACTTTCTTTGAAGTCGGTAACAACTCCGATTGGCATAGCATTAACAGAACAGCTCAATGGCAGTAACTCAATCACCGCATTTGCGATAATTTTAGCTGGATTATTTGGCGCGTTATTAGGCCCACCTTGGCTATCATTAATTAAGGTCACCTCACCTAAAGCACAAGGCTTAGCTATTGGCGCGGCTAGCCATGCGTTGGGAACCGCGACAATTAGCAAAGTGAGTTATGAACATGCTGCCTACAGTTCATTGGCTTTGATTATTTCAGCGGTTATCTCTGCCATTTTTAGCCCCATGATCATTAATACCTTGGCCCATTTTTTACAATAACCACCAACAAAAATTGCACTATCTAGGATGATCATCATTAATACTCTATTACAGCTTTACAATAATATTGTTTATAAAAATAATTAAAGCTCTTTATCAAAACTACATTCACAGAAAAAACAAATCAAACAACTTACATTCACAGCACTTATGGTAGCTATTATTAATAACAATAATTAGCTATTGGGTTATTTTTGATAAAATAAAAAACTAAATAGTCTATAGTTATCATTTAGATATAATAAAAACCAATCATCAAAACACAAAAGCAATAACTAATTTTTTTAGGAAACTTTTTTCAGCTCTTGCATGAAAAAATAATACCTCCTACATTGCACTTAGATACTGTTATTAATTATCTTTAATCCCTTTTTAGAAAGAGGATTAAAATACATTTATGATAAAAATATTTACGCCATCGTTAAATATTCAAATAAAAGTTGCGTAAATGATTGCACAAGAGGAAATATGATGACCCCGTACATAAAGATCCAAAATATCCAAGTAGCGCAATGTTTACATCAGTTTATTGAACAAGATGTACTTCCTCATAGCCTAATTTCACCAACAGATTTTTGGCAAAACTTCTCAACAATCATTGAAAAATTAACGCCGATAAATAAAGCTTTGTTGGCTACACGTGATGATTTACAAGCAAGTATAGATGGTTGGCATCAGAATAATTTTGGCGATAACTTCGATTTTTCATCATATAAACAGTTTTTAAAAGACATTAACTACCTAGTACCTGAGGTTGATGACTTTACCATAACAACCGAAAACGTAGATGCTGAGTTAGCAACGATGGCGGGCCCACAACTCGTGGTACCCATAATGAACGCTAGATTTGCTATTAACGCCGTTAATGCACGTTGGGGAAGTTTATATGACGCCCTTTATGGTAGCGACGTGATATCAGCAGAAAATGGGGCTGAAAACGCTGGTGGCTATAATGCTGTTCGTGGTCAAAAGGTTATTGAATTTGCCCGACAATTTTTAGATCAAAGTATTCCATTAATGGCTGGCAGTCACGTCCAAGCGAAGCACTACAAAATATCTGATACTCATTTAACGGTTACACTTGAAAGTGGCGAAACCGTTAGACTTGAAAACGGCGATGCTTTTAAAGGTTATCAAGGCGCAATAGATGCACCAAGCGCACTATTATTTGCACATAATGGTTTACACTTTGAAATTAACTTTGATGAAAACAGTGTAATCGCAAAAAGTGATCAAGCAGGTATTTCTGACATCACCCTTGAGTCGGCTTTAACAACCATTATGGATTGTGAAGACTCTGTCGCGGCGGTAGATGCTGATGATAAAGTAATCGCTTATAAAAACTGGTTAGGCTTAATGCAAGGTAACTTAACCACAGACTTAATCAAAAATGGCAAAACGATTCAACGCACTATGGCGGTTGACAGACAGTATCAGCAAACTGATGGCGCGAATTTAACGCTAAAAGGCCGTAGTTTAATGTTTGTTCGTAATGTCGGCCATTTAATGACAAACAATGCCATTTTATTAGCCGATGGCTCTGAAGTACCAGAAGGTATTATTGATGCCATGGTAACCTCACTCATCGCTAGTCTCAATTTACAGCAAACGGCAGATACCAAGACTTTTTGTAATAGTGCAGAAAAATCTATTTATATTGTTAAACCCAAAATGCATGGTCCAGAAGAAGTCGCTTTTGCGAATACTTTATTTGAACAAGTCGAAGATGCCTTAGCGTTAACAAGAAACACCATAAAAATGGGCATAATGGATGAAGAGCGTCGCACAAGTGTCAATTTAAAGGCTTGTATCGCTCAAGCTAAGTCTCGTGTGGTCTTTATTAACACCGGCTTTTTAGACCGTACCGGTGATGAAATTCATACGTCGATGGCGGCAGGTATTATCGCTAAAAAAGCAGATATCAAGCTAACACCCTGGATAAGTGCTTATGAAGATAATAATGTTGATGTGGGCTTAGCCTGTGGCTTTAGCGGCAAAGCACAAATTGGTAAAGGTATGTGGCCAATCCCTGATCAAATGTTGAATATGCTAGCCACTAAAATAAATCACGTACAAGCTGGGGCAAATACCGCTTGGGTACCGTCTCCAACAGCAGCAACTTTGCATGCCTTACACTATCATAGAGAGAATGTTTTCGCGCTTCAGAAAAAGTTAATGCTACGCACTCCAGCTAACTTAGATGATATCTTAACTATCCCACTGGCAAAAGACACCAACTGGAGTGAGCAGGAGATCTCTGATGAACTCGATAATAACGCTCAGGGTATTTTAGGCTACGTTGTGCGATGGATTGATCAAGGTGTCGGTTGTTCAAAAGTGCTTGATATTAATAATGTCGGTTTAATGGAAGATAGAGCAACTTTACGTATCTCTAGTCAACATATGGCCAATTGGATGAAGCATAAAGTTTGTAGTGAAAAACAAGTGTTAGCCAGTTTGAAAAAGATGGCTAAAACGGTTGATAGCCAAAATAAAAATGATGCTAACTATCAACCAATGGCAAGTAACTTTGAAAAGAGTATCGCTTTTAAAGCCGCTTGCGATTTAGTGTTTTTAGGCACGACACAAGTTAATGGTTATACCGAGCCCTTATTACATAGTTACCGACTAAAAGTGAAGCAACTCGCTTAATCTATTGATTTTCAGTCTCTAAAAAAGAAATATTAATTTTAATTTTAATATTTCTTTTTTTATTTTAGCTCAATGAAACTTTTTCCCGCAATGACCTGTCTACCTAGCTAACACTCATTTAGTGATAAGTTGTCGTGATAAATAAAGGTTAACAGCTATTAAACTCAAATTTTTGGCCTTTGAACTTATATCACTAGCTATATATTTTTTAACAATTTATAGTTGGAGTGTAAACATTCTAGTTACAATTTCAATAAAATAGTAACGGTAACATTGTTTTCAATAGAGAAGTTTTGTAGTCAATGCTCTGTGAATTTATAAGACGAGGATCGCAACATGAAATCACATATTAAAACGCTAGCGTTAAGTGCCATATTCAGCATCATTGGATTGTGCTGTACCCTTTCGACTGCTTCAGCAGAATCAAGTAACCCCAAGATGAACAAAGCACTAACCACTATCACTTATATGTTTGCTTTTCCTAAAGTAGCTAATGAAGGTGGCGCAAAAGAAAAGCCATTACTAAAACCAGACAATGGCTTACAAGAGCTCAACACATGCACAACAACCACTAAAAATGAATATTTTGAGTTGGCCATCATTTTTAATGATAAATTACAGCAGTTGATTTCAACTTTATTTGTTGACGATAAAGCTAACACTCATGAGATACCGTTACAGCAATTAACTCAGCTAGATTAAACGCAGACGACTATTTTTAAATATGTTAAACCAGACATTACCCTAAGTTAGCAGTAAAAAAAAAGCCTCAAGGGCTTTTTGTTGTTCCAATGACCGAGTAAAGTTTAGGCTTCAAGTTCACCTTTTTTCTTCTTTCTCGGTACCCTAAATTAGAACCTGCTTTTGTAGCTAAGCAATACATCAATTTAGACTTCATTTACTAACAATATAAGTATGGCTCGTAATGCCAAGTTACAGCAATTAGCTCAACTAGATTAAACGCAGACAACTATTTTTAAATATGTTAAACCAGACATTACCCTAAGTTAGCAGTAAAAAAAAAGCCTCAAGGGCTTTTTGTTGTTCCTATGACCGAGTAAAGTTTAGGCTTCAAGTTCACCTTTTTTCTTCTTTATCGGTACCCTAACCTCAAAGCTACAGCCTTCTTTTGTATCTAGACATTTAATAGTGCCTTTTAATTTTGCATCCACTAAATTATATACAATATTCATTCCTAGGCCTGAGCCCCCTTGGCCACGTTTAGTGGTTACAAACGGATCAAATATACGGTTAACAACAGTGCTATCTAATCCCTTGCCGTTATCACTATAAGTCAGTGTTAAAAAGCCATCATCCTCAACAAACTTTATTGATATCTCGCCATTTTCTCTTTCGTCAAAACCATGAATGTGTGAATTAGTTAAAAAATTTGTCAGAATTTGATTCCATGCACTTGGATAAGTGATTAAATTAAGTTTTTCATCTATTTCAATATTAATGATATATTTTTTACGTTTAAACAGTGTTTTTACCGTATTAACAACATCGTTAACATGACTGGATAAATTAATCTTCAACTCTGGGTCTGTGTGTTGCTCAACAGCAACTGATTTAAAACCTCGAATTAATTCAACCGCTTTGTTTAAACTCCTTTCAATAATATTTTGGTATTCAATTAGCAGACCCAATGTTTTGGTTAAGTGGGATTTGGTCAGATTTTCAGTCTCTACCGAATGGTTTAATTCCAAGACCTTCTCTTTTAACGCCGTTATTGAGGTCACACAGATACCCAATGGCGTATTGACTTCATGCGCAACACCAGCGACCAATTGCCCTAGAGAGGCCATTTTTTCTGATTGCACTAGTTGATCTTTTGCTAACGTTAAGTCATCTAAGGATTGTTGTAATTGTTTATTGCTCGAAGCCAATTTAGCCGTTCGGTCATAAACCTTTACTTCAAGTTCGCCATTAAGGTTAATCAAGGCATTTTCAGCATCTTCCAGCTTTAAAATATCGTTTTTTAAGGTGGTACGCATATTGTTAATCGTTTCTGCAAGCTCATCGAGTTCGTCTTTGGCTTTTGGACGAGAGCTTAATACTAAAGGAGTATCTATTTTATCAGCAGCGACTTGTTGCGAGTAATAAGTAATATGATAAATATGACGAGTGATAAGCCAATGAACAATAAAAATAATAAAAAATGCGACAATAAAAATCTTGATCACTTCTGCGGTTAAAATAAAGCCCGCTTGCTGCCACAGTCGTTGATAGATATCTTTATAACTTGCAGTAACAATAAGCAAACCAATATCGTTTTCACTGTAAAATATCGGATACTCCACCACTTTATCAGCGGATATATTTTCATCACCAAATTGATAAGTTTTACCAAAGCCGGTGACAATTTTAACATGGCTAATATCGGGTAATTTTACAATACCTTGAATTTGTTGTTGAACTAACGGCTCGTTAAAATCCCACAGACTGGTCGATATGGACTGAAGATAACTTGTTTCAACATTGCTAAATCGTTGATCTAACGTGGTAAGACTTTCATGATAGTTAACATACAATTGAATAAAAGCTGAGCTGATAGATAACACCGAACTACATAGCAAAATGTAAATAAGTACTCTACGGCTTAATTTACTATTAAAGGATCCAGATTTTTCCATTTATCACACCATCAATAAAGCAGTAAAATAGATACGACTATTTGTATTACTTAAAACAAGTTTTATGACATCATTTAAATATTGATCTGGTTTAATGTCAATAGAAATAACCACGTAAACCTATCAATAAAAAATAACACAGGCGTATTTAACGAACTAAGTGTTATTTACTGGCAATAACATATTGAGCAACAAGTTTAGCGGCGCTAATATTTTCTAATACATATCCTACCAATTTCATAATAGTGATATCTGCTATTTTTCGTTCGAAAACATAATATTTATCACACAGAGATAATAAGTCAGCTTTAAGATGTTCAGCAACTATAACCTTAGCTTGTAACCGAAGAGCTAAATCGCCGGTGTCATATAAGGCGCTAAAAATATTATCAACACAAATGTGTGAGTGTAGTAAACATAGATCATCCATTTCACGCGTTTCGGGTCGGTAAGCTTCAACCATATCTAAATGTTGACCTTTTTGTACCATTTACCAACAATAAATCATTCAGTACTTAGCCTAGCACAAGAAATAATATCCGCCTTATTGATGTAGTCTTTTAAATTTTCAATCGCTTAACAATAGCTATCTTGGTATTTTACTTGCTGAGAAAGAAGCTGAGTTTTAACTAAGCTTTTACCCATACATAGGCTACTTTTAATTGCACAAGCACTCGCATGTGCCGCTATTAATTATGATGCCAGAGCACCTTACCAATAATATGTTAAGCGTCACTATTTGCTTTAAAAAGCGATCGATACGCTAATGAAGAAGTTGCCGCGGTGCTCTTTACAGTCAGTGATGGTTCATCAATACTGACTTTTAAAACGCCTGCTTTAACATTAAACAATAAACACATACCTTGAATTAAGGGAAGTTAATGAAGGGACAACAGGGGCACAGTAATAAGTTTAATGCAAATAATATCAAGCACTTGCCATACAAGCATTTCCAAAGCGCTTTTTTCGACTTACCGATGGGATGTTAATATCGAAATGTAACAAGGAAGCACGGTAAAATTTTGTAAAAGCGCCTTGCAAAGCATCAATAAATGTTCGCTATAATAAAGTCTAGTTTAGCGTTTCTGCGGAGGTAGTTTCTTTAATATTTTTATCATGGTTGATTAAAGAATAATATTAATTATTAGATAAACAATCATGATTAAATACTTTATAGCCAAACTTATTTAAGGGCTTTAGGCTAATGTTTTATATTTAGGTATCCGTCTCATTATTGCGCTGCTCAGCATAACAATTAATGCAGGAAATGCGGCATAGAGCATGGTTATTAATATTGACTGACTAAAGAGTATCGCTAAAATAATAAAGCCTAAACTTGGTAACATTAACCAAAAAGTATGCTCACTTGCACAAACATTGAAAAAGCTACGCATAATAAAAATAATAGCACCCGTTAACAAGAATGCGGTAAAAGCGGTTACCACACCAGCATGGTAGTTAAGTATAAAATGGGGGTAGGAATGAAATACTTCAGATATGGGAGCAGAAACCCCAAAACTCACTAACCAAAAAAACGTGCCTGCAATTAGGCAGCCGAAGTTAAACGACCACAACTTTTTATTTATAGATACCACTAACGATCCTTACTTTTACTATTATTATTATTTTTATATATTTTTTATATATTTTTTATTAATTTTCGTTATTCATCCTTTTTATATCCCATGTATAGTTTTTAATCAAGCTGAATAAAAAACACGCTCATTATCATTAAGTTCAGTTAAAATATATATCCATTTAAAATTCAATAATAAAAGTGCGTTATAATAAATTTTTGCTATACAACTTAGGATCAAACCTTGAACAAATTTGCAGCCATAATTTTTGTTTTATTATTATCGTGTGGTGCTGCGCTATGGTTTTTAGCCAGTGACTCTTTAAATTTTCATATTAAAAATCAACTACAGAGTATTGGTTCGCAACTAAGCCAACAAAAAGTAACGGTTGAAAATGTCACTGTCCATGGGTACCAGGGTACAGGCACCATTACCAAGTTTGTTATAAGCCCAACACCATTGTCGAATATTGCGACAACTAAAGAATCGACACTGAGCATTGCTGCCATTAATTTAGTGATTGACCGTGACAGTTTAAAAGAAGATATCATTATTATCGAGAGTATTACTATTGATGGCTTGAGTGCTTTTCTTCATTACAACGAAAATGGTAACAGCTTTAAAGAATTACTCGCAACAGTACAAAAAAATATTGCTCAATTCACCCTCAAAGACAACAGTATTGAAAGTCCCCAACAAATTAAAATAACGCCTCGTTTTTTAAAGGTGACTAAAATCACGGTAAACTCGGCAGTACTTAATTTAATAGGTGATAAAGACGCAGCAATAATCACTAAAAAATTACCTAGCTTTGCATTGAAAAGTATTGATAACGAAGCAGGTAGCCCAGGTGAAACTATTGGTATTAAATTATTTGAAGAATTACTGATCGCATTAAATAACCAAGCAGCTTTACTTACTAAAACTTTGTAAAACTTGAATTAGTCAACTAACCCAGCTAATAATAACTTACTCTTTAATTTTTTATCCCTATTTGAACAAGGTAGTAAAATGCAAACGTCATTAACGCCAGCAAATTTCATTTGCATCATACTTATCAATGCAGCTTTATTGTTATCTCCTATTACCAGCGATGCTCGAGATATAGAAATAACCCCCTTTGTTGGGCAAATGTTCAGTGCTGATCTCATCAACAGCCAAAACGGCACTCGCGTTGTTGTTGCTGATGATACAAATTATGGTTTAGCAATCGCTTGGCAGGATTCACCTAATGGTCAGGGACAAATATTACTTAATACCGTTAGCCACGACTTTATCAGTAGTACAGATTTCCAAGAGCATTCCTTCGATGTTAGCTACTTGCATTTCAGTGGTGTTACCCAACTTAAACAGCAAAATTATGTCACTACCATTTCGCTAGGTATCGGCGCCAGCTATTTTGAAACTGACAGTAAAGACAAAATCTACCCCTCCCTCACTATGGCTTTTGGCACGCGCTACGAACTATCAAATAATGTCGCTCTTGTTACAGAGCTTCGAGGTTATGCAAGTTATATAGAAGAAGATAATCAGTTATTTTGTCAAGAAAGTATCTGCCATGCTTTGTTAGAAGATGGTCTGTGGCTTGATGGAAGTATTTCTGTTGGTTTAGCTATTAAGTTTTAGTCATAGTTTATAAACCATTTCATTATCAACGTCATTACCTATTTATTATCGATAGCATAGATAGAGTAAACCTGCGGTTTTAATTAACATAGCGATCATTTTTTGACCTAGCCAGTGTTGCACACAAAATTCCCATAAAAACTTAATCTGATTAAAAACAGAGCTTTAAATGTGATAATAGCTGTAGGGCTTGAACAAAGATTCTTTGGGAGAAATTTTAAAAAGAAGCTGTATTAAACTCACTCGTTGTAAATTAAGTCCGATAAAGTACTTTAATGACATGCCAGCCAAATTTAGTTTTAACAAGATGAGGTTCTAATATTGCGCCGTTAAAGGCTATTTTATCAAACTGAGGTACCATTTGACCTCGTCTAAACTCGCCTAAATCACCGCCTTTTTTACCCGATGGACATGACGAATGTTTTTTAGCTAATGTTTGAAACTTAGCGCCTTTAGCTAGTTGCTTAATAATATCTTCTGCAATTTCTTTATGCTTAACTAAAATGTGAAGTGCATGCGCTGTTGATGCCATATTGAAACCTTTTTAATACTATCTAATAAACACGCATATTATAGCGGCTTATGACTCATCTATTTGAATATTATCTTTCGGAAATAAAAAAACCCCGACTCTTTCGAATCAGGGCTTTCTATATATGGTACCGCAGGACGGACTTGAACCGTCACTTCTTTCGAAACCGGATTTTGAATCCGGCGTGTCTACCAATTCCACCACTGCGGCTTAAATATTTTTCGTAGTAGCTACCAAAAATTTAAACTGTTTATCAAGAACGCCAGAGCATTAATGAATCTGCTCGGCATTATACGAAAATAACTTTATTAAGCAATAGTTTTTATTCCTCGTTGGTGTGTATGTTTATTATTTGGTCTATTTTGAGCTATTTAGACCTGTATAACTTTAAATGTGGGCCTAAGTTAGTCAACAGATTGAATTTAATCCTCAACAACCGACTCAGCTATACTCCTCGCTGATTGAAAATAAACTGCTTAATATATAAACAAGTCATTTGATCCCAATCTAAAGTGATTCTTGTGTGGTATAACATAGCTATGGAGTGAGCTTAGTAACAATTTACTTACTGTAAATTGATAATTCCATATGGAGAAATATTATGAAAACCTTAATAAGCAATTCGAAAAAAGTACTTATACCCTTAATTATGGGAAGTGTTTTTGCTGGAAATGTTATGGCCGCAGGCCCCTATGCGGTTGAACTTGGCGAAGCAGGTACTTTCACCATATTGAGTAAATCTGGCATTACTGATGTTTATCCGTCTGCTGTAACTGGTAATGTCGGTACTAGCCCAATTACCGGCGCTGCGCTTTTACTCAACTGTGATGAAGTATCCGGCGCTGTATATACGGTTGACTCTGCTGGTCCACTGCCCTGCTCGATAAACTCGCCCTACATTTTGGGATTAGCGGTTAGTGATATGGGCATTGCCTACAATGACGCTGCAGGTAGAGTACCCGCTGATCATACCGAACTTGGTGCCGGAGAGATTGGTGGCCTAACACTAAAGCCCGGTGTTTATAAATGGTCTTCTGATGTAAACATCAGTACAGATGTTACTTTTAATGGCACTATGGATGATGTCTGGATCATGCAAATATCGGGTAATTTAAATCAGGAAAATGCCAAGCGAGTCACTTTAACGGGTGGAGCTTTAGCCAAAAACATTTTCTGGCAAGTAGCTGGCTATACCGCACTTGGCACTTATGCATCTTTTGAAGGTATCGTACTCAGCAAAACCTTGATTTCTGTTAATACTGGAACCACTGTCAACGGTAGACTATTGGCTCAAACTGCGGTCACATTGCAAAAAAACACCATTAACGCACCGACTGAGCAATATATAGAAGACGCACCTCAATAACAGCTTAGAGGAAAGCCGCTAACGACATATAAGTTTAAAGATCGCAATATTCGATACTGCAATCATTTTTATATGTCGTTTCTTAACGCTATTCTAGTGATAAGAAACACAAATAATGATCTCTCTTATACTTTACCTATTGTGTTTGATAAACTGTTGAAAATTTATTATTCATGTGACTTATGACTTTCATTTCATCTCAACATTTCCCCCGTGCTGGTTTTCGCCGCCGCGTAGCTTCTTGGGTTTATGATCTTTTAATTGCCATTGCTGTTTATATGACTGCTGGCGCAATGTCATTTTTATTGATGTACTTAGGTTTTCACTTTGGTTTGTTTGGCTTACAAGGCTACGAACATTTTTCTGATGCTATTGCCAATACGGCTTGGTTAAAGTGGCCAAATGAGTTTTGGAAACTTGCTTGGGTGTCGTTTTTCTTTATTTGGTTTTGGTCTAAAACCGGTCAAACCTTAGGAATGAAAGCGTGGCGTTTACGTGTGCAAAACCAAGATGGTTCTTTAATTAATAAAGTGACTGGCCTAAAAAGGTTACTCCCTACGTTGTTAGGTTTAGGTAACTTTACGGTGATTTTTGATCGTAAAAATAAATTAAGTTTACAAGACAGGTTAACAGATACAGAAGTGGTGGTTTTAACGTTAGAGGCTAACCGTGGTCGTTTGTAGAGCAAATCCCCCCTAGATACAGTGCGAAAAAGTTAGGCATGATAGATGTGATTATCATGCCGTCTAATGACACATATCGGCTAAGAGGCGCGCGGGTAAAAGTTAACTGGGGCGTTTATTCATTAGATATAACGCTAATGATACAAAGATAAAACTGGGCATTAACGCGCCAAAAGCTGCAGGCAATTGATACACTAAACTTAACGACCCCAGTACTTCGTTAGTAATAAAGAACAAAATCCCTGTCGCTACTCCCATCATAATTCTTGCCCCCATCGAAACAGAACGCAAAGGCCCAAAGACAAAAGATAAGGCAAGTAACAGCATTACCGCAACAGTTAGCGGCTGAACTATTTTTCGCCAAAAAGCCAGTTCGTAACGACTTGAGTCTTGGTTGTTTTCTTCCAAATAACTTAAGTATTCAGACAAGCCCCGTAATGATAATGCTTCGGGAGTTACCATAACGACGCCAAGCTTTTCAGGGGTCAAACTTGATGTCCACATTTTTACCGGTGATGACTCGGTGACCATTTGATTTTCACTTAAATGGGTATCGACAACATCACGCAGCTGCCAGGCATCTTTTTGATAAATGGCACTATCTGCAGATAACCAACTTGATAGTTTTAATGACTTATCAAAGCGATATATTTGCACATCGTTTAATTTACCTTTATCTTCGACTTCACCAATATGAACAAAATAATCGCCGTCTTTCGCCCAAGTTCCATCAGCAGATGAAATTAAGCTACCGCCAGAAATAGCCTGTGCTTTAAGCTGTCTTGCTGCTAATTCTCCAACCGGCGCTAACCATTCTCCAACCGCCATGCTGATAAAAACAAGAATTATTGCCGACTTCATCACAGATTTAATAATATCGACTCGAGAAAGACCTGCCGCTTGCATAACAACAAGCTCACTGTTTGTTGCCAGCATGCCCATACCGATTAAACCGCCAATTAATGCTGACATCGGGAAAAACATTTCAATATCGGGTGGGATTTTATAAAGCACAAATAAAGCAGCATGGGCAATATCATAGTTGCCCTTGCCCACGGTTTTCATTTCTTCAACAAACTTAATGATACCACTTAAGCTAACAAACACCGATAACGTTAACAGCGTTGTAGATGCAATAATTCGACCTATGTACATGTCTAATATACGCATTATGATGATGTTCCTTTACGGGTAAAGTTACGAAATAATAGTGGAAGTTTAGCTTTAAATTTCATCCCGAAACTACGATCTTTAATCAGTAGACTTACCCCTAAAACAAGCACAAAAAAGTGTACTGGCCATAAACCTAAATTTTTGGGTATTGTGCCCGACTCAACACCAGAACGCACCGCAGTTAACATTAAAAAATAACCTAAAAATAGCAATAACGCTGGTAACATTTTAGCAAATTTCCCTTGCCTTGGATTGACAACACTTAAGGGCACGGCAATTAATGTCATGATCAAGCACGCAATGGGAAAAGCAATACGCCAATGACTTTCCGCGCTAAAAGCAGCGGTATCTTCTTCAAACAAATCTTGGGTAGGAATAGCTCTTAATTTTCTATTTTTGTGCGCCACTTTTTGATCTTGTATTTGAATATAGTATTTATCAAAAAAGACTTCCTTGAATTCTTTGCTTTTAGTATCGTTCTGATAACGTGTACCGTCACTCAAAACTAAACGCTGTGAGCCACTTTCTTCCTCAATCACTTGTCCGGTTTGTGCATAAACTAAACTGGCATTAATAATACTTTTATCCGTGGCTTTTTTATCGGGTAGTTGCGCAACAAACACTTTTTCAAAGGTGTTGTCATCACGATTTTTGTCATGAATAAAAATTACGGCTTTTTCATTACCTGTCGTTTGAAATCGACCAGCAATAAGCGAACTTAACCCTGAGTCTGCGGCTAATTGTTCTTTAACTTGATACTCATATTCTGAGGCCATAGGTGATAGGTATAGCGTAAAAATACCAGTAAATATCGCAGTCACAAAACTTAAAATCAGTGTAACCCGCACTACGTACCATTCGCTGACGCCACAGGCATGTAATACTGTCATTTCGCTATCGGCATAAATACGGCCGTAAGCGAGTAAAACCCCAAGAAATAAGCTCAAGGGTAAAATCATTCCCGCTAAGTCAGGTATCTTCAAGCCAATAAAGACCATAACCAAGTGTCCAGGGATACCACCTTCGGCTGCATCATCAAGAATACGGACAAATTTATTACTAATAAAAATGGTCATCAGCACTAAGAAAACCGCTAATTGAGTTTTAGCGACTTCTTTAAGTAAATAACGAAAGATAATCATAAGAATTCCCTATAAAAACATCGTTTTTTTCTGACATCTGCTCTATTTTTAAGTAAACTTGTCGTTTTCATAAGTAATATTAATTTTTGCTCTGAGGGTAATTCGCTTGCACCAAGCTATAATTATAGCCTGTAGCTGAATACTTTTAAAAGTAAGCATAACGATTATTTATAGATTTAAACAAGTTTACTCGTAAATTTCATTTAAAAACAGCTTGTTTTTGTACGAATTAGGAGAGCTCATGGAGTTCAACGTAAAAAGTGGTAGTCCCGAAAAGCAACGTAGCGCCTGTATAGTCGTTGGCGTTTTTGAACCTCGCCGCCTTTCAGCGATTGCTGAACAACTTGACGAAATTAGTGAAGGCTATATCAGTAACTTATTACGTCGCGGTGATTTAGAAGGTAAGTCAGGTCAAATGTTACTGCTTCATCACGTGCCTAATATCTTAAGCGAACGTGTTTTGCTGGTTGGCTGTGGTAAAGAACGTGAACTTGATGAACGCCAATACCGACAAATAATCAGTAAAACAATTAGTACGTTAAATGAAACGGGTTCGATGGAAGCGGTTTGTTTTTTATCAGAATTACACGTTAAAGGTCGCGATACCTATTGGAAAGTACGCCAAGCTGTTGAAGCGACTCAAGACTGCTTATACAGCTTTGACGGACTAAAAACTCGCAAGGTTGAAGCACGCCGTCCTCTACGTAAAATGGTTTTTAATGTCCCGACTCGTCGAGAGTTGCCACTGGGCGAACGCGCTATTTCTCATGCGCTTGCTGTTTCAGAAGGTATAACAACCTGTAAAAATGTTGCTAATATGCCGCCAAACATCTGTAACCCAGCTTATTTAGCAGAACAAGCTAAAATTTTAGAAAATGATTACGACAATGTCAGCACCGAAATAATTGGCGAGAAAGAGATGGAAGAATTGGGTATGAACTCATACCTTGCCGTTGGCCGAGCTTCTCGCAACGAATCGATTATGAGCATTATTAAATATAATGGTGCGGGTAGTGATGTTAATCCGATTGTTTTAGTCGGTAAAGGTGTGACTTTCGACGCCGGTGGTATTTCATTAAAGCCCGGCGAAGCCATGGACGAAATGAAATATGACATGGGTGGCGCAGCCGGTGTTTTAGGTGCGATGCATGCCCTAGCAGAATTGCAGTTGCCGATTAACGTTATTGGTGTTTTAGCCGGTTGTGAAAATATGCCCGGTGGTGATGCTTATCGCCCTGGTGATATTTTAACGACCATGTCAGGCCAAACAGTTGAGGTATTAAACACCGATGCAGAAGGTCGTTTGGTCTTGTGTGATGCCCTCACCTATGTTGAACGTTATGACCCTGAACTTGTTATTGATGTGGCAACCCTTACCGGTGCCTGTGTGGTTGCCCTAGGCAAGCATGCATCTGGCTTATTAAGCACGCACAACCCATTAGCACATGAATTATTGAATGCTTCAGAACAAAGTGGTGACCGCGCATGGCGTTTACCGTTATGGGAAGAATATCAAGAACAGCTAGAAAGCCCATTTGCTGATTTCACCAATTTAGGTGGCAAAGCCGCCGGTACTATTACGGCTGCCTGTTTCTTAGCCCGTTTCACTAAAAAGTACCATTGGGCACATCTTGATGTTGCCGGTACTGCTTGGCGCAGCGGTGGTAAAGACAAAGGCTCTACTGGCCGCCCGGTAAGCTTGCTGACGCAATTTTTATTGAATCGTGCTGGTGCAGAGCAAAGCGAATAATTTAAGATTTAAAAGAAATAAAAGGAACAACGCGAACATGCAAACACAAGTAATGTTTTATTTGCTTGAAGAAGATGCAAAGCATGAGCAGGTGGCTGAACAGTCGCATGCTCATGCTTGTTTGCAGGCTGCTAATTTTTATCGCCAAAATCAGCGGGTATTTATTTACTGCGCCGATCAACAGATGGCTCATCAATTGGATGAACTACTTTGGGCATTTGAACCTGACAGTTTTGTTCCTCACAATTTACCGGGCGAAGGCCCTAAAAATGGCGCTGCTGTTGAAATTAGTTGGCAACCGCCCACTAACCGCCGCGCTATTTTAATAAATTTAACCAGCACAGTGCCTCACTTTGCTAATCAGTTTTCACACATTGTTGACTTTGTACCCAGTGATGAAACCCTAAAACAACAAGCTCGAGAGCGCTATAAAGGCTATCGTCAATGGGGATTTCAAGTGGATAATCAAACCGCGCCACAACAGTCAAAGTCAATTAATGCACTTCAATCAAGTTAAGTAGTCATTCCCATGGAAAAAACATTCAATCCTTCAGAAATCGAACAGTCTCTTTATCAAAGTTGGGAAGAGCAAGGTTATTTTAGCCCAACTGGCGAAGGAGATGGCTATAGCATTGCTATACCACCACCAAACGTTACCGGTAGTTTGCATATGGGACACGCGTTCCAACAAACTATTATGGATACCTTAATACGTTATCAACGTATGCAAGGTAAAAATACTTTATGGCAAACCGGCATGGATCACGCAGGTATCGCCACGCAAATGGTAGTAGAACGCAAAATTGCTGCTGAAGAAGATAAAACACGTCACGACTACGGCCGTGAAGCTTTTATTGATAAAGTGTGGGAATGGAAAGACGAGTCTGGTGGCACTATCGGTAAACAAATGCGCCGTTTAGGTAACTCTATTGATTGGTCGCGCGAACGTTTCACTATGGACGATGGCATGTCTGAAGCGGTACAAGAAGTCTTTGTACGCTTATTTGAAGACGACTTAATTTATCGTGGCAAACGCTTAGTTAACTGGGATCCAAAATTCCATACCGCGATTTCTGATTTAGAAGTTGAGAACAAAGATAAAAAAGGTCACATGTGGTACTTACGCTATCCTTTGGCTGATGGCGTTAAAACCGCTGAAGGTAAAGACTACTTAGTGGTAGCAACAACTCGACCAGAAACTGTTTTAGGAGATACCGGTGTCGCGGTAAACCCTAAAGATGATCGTTATAAAAATCTGATCGGTAAGCATATTTTATTACCTTTGGTTAATCGTTTAATCCCTATTGTTGGCGACGACCATGCTGATATGACTAAAGGTTCAGGTTGTGTGAAAATCACACCTGCTCATGACTTTAACGATAATGAAGTCGGTAAACGTCATGACTTGCCTCTCATCAATATTTTAGATAAAAATGCGGCTATCTTAGCAAGCGCCGAAGTTTATAAAAATAATGGCGAGCCATCGACTGCCTACAGTACTGAATTACCGAGTGAATTTGCAGGACTCGACCGTTTTGTGGCCCGCAAAGCCATTGTCGCTAAATTTGACGAGTTAGGTTTACTGGTTGAAGTAAAAGATCATGATTTAGTCGCACCTTATGGTGATCGTTCAGGTGTCATTATTGAGCCGTTATTAACCGACCAATGGTATGTTCGCACCGCACCTTTAGTTGGCCCAGCCGTTGCCGCGGTAGAAACTGGTCAAATTGAATTTGTACCTAAACAGTATGAAAATATGTACAACGCTTGGATGCGTGACCTTCAAGACTGGTGTATTTCTCGTCAGCTTTGGTGGGGACATAGAATTCCAGCCTGGTACGATGAAAATGGCGGTGTTTATGTGGGCAGAACCGAAGCAGAAGTGCGTGCTAAATACACACTATCAGCCGATATTGTTTTAAAGCAAGACGATGATGTGCTCGATACTTGGTTCTCATCAGCATTATGGACGTTTTCAACCTTAGGTTGGCCAAGTAATGTGGAAGATCTTAAAAAATTCCACTCAACTGACGTGCTCGTTACCGGCTTTGATATTATTTTCTTCTGGGTTGCCCGCATGATCATGATGACCATGCATTTTATTAAAGATGAAAATGGTCAGCCACAAGTACCGTTCAAAAAAGTCTACGTTACCGGTCTTATCCGCGATGAAAATGGCGATAAGATGAGTAAATCAAAAGGTAATGTGGTTGATCCACTTGATATGATTGATGGTATTGCCCTTGACGAATTATTAGAAAAACGCACCGGCAATATGATGCAGCCAAAACTGGCAGCAAAAATAACTAAGCTGACCAAGAAAGAATACCCAGCAGGCATTGAAGCACATGGTACTGATGCATTACGCTTTACCTTAACCTCTGTTGCTTCTACGGGACGTGACATTACCTGGGACATGAAACGCTTAGACGGTTACCGTAATTTCTGTAATAAACTATGGAATGCGAGTCGTTATGTATTAATGAATACCGAAGAGCAAGACTGCGGTAAAATCGTGAATGGTCAACAAGGTGAAATGGAATTTTCATTAGCTGACCGTTGGATCTTAGGTCAATTTCAGCAAACGGTAAAAACTGTCCATGAATCTTTTGAAGCCTTTCGTTTCGATTTAGCTTCACAAGCATTGTACGAGTTCACTTGGAACCAATTTTGTGATTGGTACCTCGAGTTAACCAAACCGGTATTATTTAAAGGGAGCGAAGCACAGCAACGTGGTACTCGTCATACCTTAGTAACCGTACTCGAAAGCTTATTACGTTTAATGCACCCTATTATGCCATTTATCACTGAAACAATTTGGCAACGTGTTGTGCCATTAAGTAACTTTGTTGCTGATGATAAAGGTAATGAAAGTGCCAGTATTATGGTGCAGCGTTTTCCACAGTTTGACGAAAGTCAATGTGACCAAACCGCCATTGACGATTTAGAGTGGGTAAAACAGTTTATTGTTGCTATTCGTAATATTCGCGGCGAAATGGACATTTCACCAAGTAAAGAGTTACCGGTATTGCTTAAAAATGTTAATGCTAATGACCAACGTCGCTTAGATGAAAATCAACAATTTTTAAGTGCCTTAGCCAAACTTGACAGTATTACGGTATTAGCCGATAACGACGATGCGCCACTTTCAGCTACCGCTGTTGTTGGCGATTTATCGGTATTAATTCCAATGGCGGGGTTAATTGATAAAGAAGCTGAACTGGCTCGTTTAACAAAAGCGATTGATAAACTAGAGATAGACGCTCAAAGAACCCGCGGTAAACTCAGCAATGAAAAGTTTGTTGGTAAAGCACCGGAGGCAGTAATCAACAAAGAAAAAGCTAAGCTAGCCGATGCCGAGTCGGCCTTAGCCAAGCTTGCTGAGCAAATGGTACAAATTTCAGCCTTGTAGCGTAGTTTATTTTATAACTGATAATAATAATGATTATCAGTTATAAATATTCAATAAAGCCAGCATCTTAGCTGGCTTTTTTATGTCATAAAAAAGTCATCAAATCTTAAGATTTTTATAGGATTTCAAGAAAAGATTGTGCTAACATACTTTCGCGTTGAGTTTTTGCGTTTCGGGAGAAGGATATTTCAACTATTTACCTTAATTTAACAAGGTCGATTATTGATTAACCTCAGACGCTACTAGTTTGTGTTATTGGAAACCTTTCTCTGTCTGTACTTTTATAGGTAGAGAGCATTTACTCCGTATATTTCATAGTGGATAATCCACTTTATTACTATTTTTTAATTAATGACCTACGGGAAATGTTGACATGTCTGATTCAGTAACTGGTAAAGTAAAATTTTTTAACGAATCTAAAGGATTCGGTTTCATCGAGCAAGATAACGGACCTGACGTTTTTGTTCACTTCAGCGCTATCTCTGGTGACGGTTTCCGTACACTAACTGACGGCCAAGCTGTTACTTTTACTATCAAGCAAGGACAAAAAGGTCCTGAAGCTGAAAACGTAATTGCTTCTTAATAACGATTATTGTCGTTATTAAAGGATCTTAAGATCCGAATAAAAAAAGCGGAACAATGAAAATTGTTGCGCTTTTTTTTATAGTTAAATTTAACCTACCACGCTCTTTATAATCTGCACTTACCGTCAAACATCCCTTTGCTCTCAAACTCATTAATAAAGTCATCACTAAGCATCATCAAAAACGCATCGGTAATTGATCGATAGTAGGTGATCTCATTGCTATGCGCTTATTTTTGACAGCTGTGGCGGTTAAATCGCACTTTAAAAGCGGGTTATTGGCAAAGCCACAGTGTTTTATTAATGAATGAAAAGAAGCGGGTTAATTAAAGCAGGCTTAGCATTGTGACACCGTCATTAAATAGCAGAGCGAAAATAGCCGTTAAAGGTATCAACAATACTATAAAATACGGTGTCTATTTTAGTTAGTGGGTTATCTCTGCAGAAATGATATCTACAATTGCATCAATGTGCATTTCATCTGTATTTAAGGCTGGAATGTAATGATACGTTTCGCCACCAGCACCAATAAACATATCACGGTTTTCGTGTACTAATTCTTCTAATGTTTCTAAACAATCCGCACTAAATGCTGGGCTAATAATAGCCACATGCTTATTGTTAGCCGCAAGATCGATAAGCGTTACATCGGTATAAGGCTGTAACCACTCTGCTTTACCAAAACGTGACTGAAAAGTCATCACAAAGTCATCCTCAGTAAAGGCTAACGCTGCCATTAATAAACGTGTTGTCTTTGCACAACAACAATAATAAGGGTCGCCCTGCTCTAAGAAATATTTAGGCATGCCATGAAAAGATAACACCAACTTATCGGGCTTACCATGCTCGGCAATATGCTTGTTTACACTTTCAGCAAGCGCTGCTATGTACTTAGGATTGTCATGATAACCACTAATAAAACTTAAACTTGGGATCCAACGCCACGACTTAATTTTATTAACGACCGCGTCAAAAGTAGAACCCACCGTCGGCCCCGCATATTGTGGATACAGAGGTAAAGTAATTATTTTACTTACCCCAGCAAGTTGCAATCTATCTAAAGCCTCGCTAATTGAAGGCTTGCCATAGCGCATTGCCAGCTCAACTCTGACATCATCACCATATTTTTCTGTAAGGACTTTAGCAACTTCATCTTTTTGCTGTTGGCTAATAACCAGTAAAGGTGAGCCTGATGGTGTCCAAATACTTTCATATAGTTTGGCTGATTTTTTAGGTCTGACCCGTAAAATAATGCCATGCAAAATTATCAACCAAATAAGTCGAGGTATTTCAACGACCCGAGGATCAGATAAAAACTCACCTAAATAACGTCTCAAAGCCGAAGCGGTCGGAGCCTCAGGTGTACCAAGGTTAGTGAGCAACACACCAACTTTTGCAGTTTTATTATGTATTTCTTTGGTACGGCCGTGAAAACGTCCACTAAATTTAGGCATGAATACGATACTCTATTGTTTTAAATTACGACAAAAACACTACGGGTTCGTTTACCCTAACACACCAAACAAGAATCAGCTCAATCTGATGTGTTAAAAGGCTCAAACCCATACTATTTTTAAATTATTGAACGATATTACTAATGACTAAATTTAATTGCTCTGTAGTCGTTACTGCCACATTGTTAAGTTCAGCTTTAAAATCACCTGATTTAATACCAGCACCACCTGCAGCGGAAACGACTGCATAAATGTGCACCACATCGACATCACTCAACTTAGCTTGTGGCGTCATTGCACTTGCATCATTAAGTACTATGGTTATCGGTAAATCACTTGCGACTAATTTAACCGCGGCAAGAGGCATACGCCCCCGCGAAGTATCTGCAGATATCGCATAGATAAAAACCGTTTTATCATCGCCAAGTGACAACAATGCTTGTATTTTATCACTTAATGTAACATTAACCGTTAGCTGGGGACCGACAACATTTGACTCAATTTGATTACTGCTGTCGTCTGCCATATTCGGTTGGGCAAGACGCTTTTTCGCTTCATCAATAACTTCAATTAATGCTTGTTTGTTGACATTCTTTTTATCTGAATCGACAACACGCTGCCAATGAGAAATAGCCACTTGATAATTACCGGCAACAAAACTATGCATACCTAATAATATATTTGTTGAGGGATCATTAGCGTCTATTGCTAAAGCCTGATCAATAAATCCTTGCACCCTTTCATCAATTTTTTGCTCGTTCTTGTAGTAAATCGCTTGGGCTTTAGCACCAAAAACATCGGCTTGTGGGCCTTCTATGCGTAAGACTTGGTCATAAGCTTTTACTGCACTGTCAAATTCACCTACAGTCACCAAAGACTGGCCTAAGCGGTACCACGCATCTGAGTTATCTGGTTCGGTTTTAGTGACATCCATTAAGCGCTTTATTTCATTAATAGTTTGCTGTTCAGCATTAACCGATTGCTGCATTGGCTCTTGGGGGGTCATTGTTGTCAGTTTTTCATAAGTGCCTATTTCGGCATATAAGTAAAAACTAAAAGCTAAAATAAAAACAGACAAGCCAACAGGCCAGGCCATAGCCAATACTTTAGTTTCTTGTGGCGCTTTATCTGCAAGATCCTGATTTTCCATATCTTGCAATAAAGTATTATCAAGCTCAGTTAATAAATATTGGTAATTTTCATCATCAATATTTTTTTGCTGAAAGTCTTTTTCTATCTCAGCTTTATGTTCATGATATAAACGCACATTGGTTTCATCACGCTGAGTGTCATCAATCGAGATGTTATTTTGGTGCTGTTTGATAAAAGGTGCCCACACTACTGCTAATATCAGCAATAAAAAAACGATAATGATAAAAATTAATTCCATGAGACAGCCTTATTTATGCTTTAGAATTTGATCAAGTTTATTTTTTTGATCATTGCTTAATGGTTTTTGGGCATTTTTAACTGGCTTTCGACGAAGAATAATAACAACGACTATCACACCAATAAATAATAACCCTGCTGGGCCATACCATAAAAGATAAGTTAAGCTAGAGACCCTAGGACGATATAAAACAAACTCACCGTAGCGCGACACCATAAAATCAACAATTTCCATATCAGCCTTGCCTTGTTGAAGCATGTCATAAACTTCACGGCGCAAATCTGCAGCAATAGGTGAATTAGAATCGGCCAAATTTTGATTTTGACATTTTGGACAACGTAATTCTTTATTGAGGGCATTAAAACGAATTTCGGTGACCTTATCTTTAAAGACATAAGTATCAACGGGGCTAGCTAAAACCGATGAACTGAACAAAGTAACCGTTGCTAAACATGCGGCAATTAACAATTTACTGAACATCATTACTGGCTTCCTTTGCTCGTTGACGAGGCTAAAAATTCTGCTTCTATTTGAGCAATAAGTGGCTCAAATTCATTTTGCCAAACTTGTGGAGTCAGTGGACCTGCATAGCGCTTACGAATAATATTACTGTGATCAACCACAAAAGTTTCCGGTGCTGCGTAAACGCCTAAATTAACACTTAATTTCCCCTCTTCATCAAAGGCTGAAAATTGATAGGGATTACCTAACTCGGTTAACCATTTTGCCGCATCAACCCGTTGATCATCATAATTTAAACCATAAATAGTAAAACGATTGGTTTGTGACAATTCGTTCAAGTATTCATGCTCATAACGACAAGATGGACACCAAGTCCCCCACACATTGACCAGTTTAATACCTGACTTAAAATCAGCAGTTGTCACTGTTCGCTCAGCATTTAATACTGAGTGTAAGCTAAACTCCGGGAATTTTTTGCCAATCAACGCCGAAGGTAACTCGGTAGGATTAAGCGACAAACCGCGAAATAAAATAGCTCCTAAAGCGATAAATAATATCAGTGGAATTAAACGAATTAACTTACCCATTACATATTTCCCTGATTACTTGTCGCTAGTTCATCAGCGCTAGCTGTGTTTATCGACTTTTTCTCTGAAGTATTAATGACTTTTTTACGACGGTAGCGTTTGTCTAATATCGCTAAAAACCCACCAAATGCCATAAATATTGCGCCCAACCATATCCAACGAACAAAGGGTTTGTAATGGACACGAACTGCCCAAGCATTTCCTACTAAGGGATCTCCTAATGCCACATAAATATCACGGAATAAACCTGGGTCAATACCCGCTTCAGTCATTCCCATGGTTTGTACTAAGTACGTGCGACGTTCAGGTTTCAACAGCGTAACAAATTCACCATCATTATAAACTTCGATCTGGCCTTGCTCAGCACTAAAGTTGGCGCCTTTTACCTGTTTAATACCTTTAAAAGCAATTTCGTAATCGGTATCAGCAATTTGAACTTTCTCATTAACGTGCATTTTTACGTTAGTTTCACTTTCATAAACTGATACTATCGTTACACCAACGATAGTGATGGCTATTCCCATATGAGCACAGGTCATGCCCCATTGGCTTAACGTCAGCTTAGAGAAGTTCCATTTATCATTACCCGAGTTTATTTGATTAATTAACTCTTTTAGAACGACCAGAAAAACCCAACAGGCTAGACCTACACCCATAGTAACCAAAGGGACGAATTCACCACCATACAAAAATGGGAAGGCAATGCCAACAATAACGCTGATCACTAATGGACTCATCATTTGTTTACGCAATTCACCTTGCTTAGCTTTTTTCCAGCGAATTAATGGACCAATCCCCATAACGACAAAAAGAAAACTCATGATCGGCACAAACACCGCATTAAAATACGGAGGTCCAACAGAAATTTTTCCTAAGCCCATAGAATCAACTAACAACGGGTACAAGGTACCAAGCAAGACGGTAAGCGTTGCCACTACTAAAATAATGTTACAAATAAGCAGTGCAGTTTCACGAGAATACAAGGCAAATCGACTAAAGGTTTGCACGGTACTGGCTCTAAAGGCATAAAGCGTTAATGAACCACCGACCGCAATCGCCAGCAATAATAAAATAAATAAACCACGACCAGGATCAGCAGCAAAAGAATGCACAGAAGTAATAACCCCTGAACGTACTAAGAAGGTGCCTAATAGACTTAAACTAAAGGCAAATATTGCCAATAATACGGTCCAATTTCTGAATGTGCCACGTTTTTCAGTCACCGCTAAGGAATGAATCAGTGCCGTACCAACCAACCATGGCATAAAAGAAGCATTTTCTACTGGATCCCAAAACCACCAACCGCCCCAGCCAAGTTCGTAGTAAGCCCACCAACTACCTAAAGCGATACCTAAGGTTAAAAATATCCAGGCGGCAACAGTCCAAGGTCTTGCCCATCGCGCCCAAGCAGCATCTAGCTTGCCACACATTAAAGCAGCAACCGCAAAAGCAAAAGCAACAGAGAAACCGACATAACCTAAATAAAGCATCGGCGGGTGAATAATTAAGCCAATATCTTGTAGCAGTGGGTTTAAATCACGACCTTCAGTCGGCACCATTGGCCACAAGCGTTCAAAGGGATTAGAGGTTAATAACGTAAACAGCATAAAACCAACAGCGACCATACCCAGTACAGCTAATACACGTGCAATAAAGGCTTCATCGATGCCCTTACTAAATTTAGCGACGGCGGCAGTCCAGGCTGTCAGTGAGAAAACCCATAACAACAGCGAACCTTCATGTCCGCCCCATACGGCACTTATTTTAAAGTAATAAGGTAAATGAGAATTAGAATGACCCGCAATATATTTGACGGAAAAATCGTCAACGACAAAGCTCCAACCGAGAATAATAAGGCTAATGGCTGTAAAGGCAAACATACCAAAGGTTAAGGGTTTAGCATAGCCAACTAACCGTTCTTGATGACTTGCCAAGCCTACTAATGGAATGATGCTTAAACATATAGCAAAAGCCAAACCAATTATAAGGGCGAAATGTCCTAACTCAGGGAGCATTACTTCAGGGATCATTATTTTCTCCGATTCAGCGAAATCACTGAATACAAAAATTATCAATTAAAGACACCATTATTATGGCGTTTTAGTGAGTTTATTGTTCAGTTAACTGCAAATAGCAAGCTAAAGAAAAACAATTCAAACTAAAAATTTTGGTAATTCTAGCACTATATGGTGAGTAATTTCATCAATGTAACACGAAAATAAATGATTAATTTTCTCATTGCTAGGGCTAGCCTTTACCGACTGATATAGTATGATAATACCCGACTTGGTATTACGATCTAAATCAACTCTTTATCTGGCAAATTACGTTAATATTTGTTTCATAAATTTGGTATTAAAATTATTCAAAAAGTGATTCTTTTGGCAAACTCTCAAAATATTCAACCATCAAACGAACAAACGGATAAGCAAGTGTTGCTGTCTGCTAACGAATTAACGTGTATTCGTGAAGATAGAATATTATTTGAAGCACTTAATTTTTCAGTATCTAGTGGTGATATTATACAGGTGGAAGGTCCAAATGGATCAGGTAAAACCAGCTTATTACGAATTTTAGCCGGTTTATCACAACCCTATGACGGTAGCGTGTTATTCCAACAACAAAATATTGTTGACCATGCTGATGCCTTTCATCAAAATTTACTCTACTTAGGGCACTTGCCTGGCGTAAAAGGTGAAATGACTGCGCAAGAGAACCTAGCATTTAATCTCGCCTTACATGGTAATGACGTTTCAACAGCAGAAGAAACCTTAGAAGAAGTAAACTTATTAGGTTTTGAAGATGCCCTTGCTTCACATTTAAGTGCCGGGCAGCATCGCCGTATTGCCCTTGCACGTTTATGGCAAAGTATCGCACCTATTTGGATATTAGATGAACCTTTCACCGCAATCGATAAGCGTGGTGTCAATACATTAGAGCAATTGTTTCTCGCACATGCTCAACGCGGGGGCTGTGTTATATTAACTACCCATCAAGACTTATCATTTCCTGAAGATAAGGTGAAAAAAATCACTTTAGATTACCGATTTTATTAGAGATAATAAGCATGAAAACCGATCATAATTTATCATATAAGTCCGCTTTTAGCTTAATCATCAAACGAGATCTTACTATTGCCTTTCGTCATCGTGACGATATTATTAATCCATTATTATTTTTTATCATTGTCGTTACTTTGTTTCCACTTGGTATTGGTCCTGAATCAACAACCTTAGCGCGTATTGCGCCTGGCATTATTTGGGTTGCTGCTCTGCTTTCGACATTATTATCACTCGACCGCTTATTTAAATCTGACCATGAAGATGGTTCTTTAGAACAAATGATGCTCAGTCCTCATCCCATTTTTATCTTAGTACTGGCTAAGATTATTGCGCATTGGCTGGTTACCGGCTTGCCGCTTATTTTTATTGCGCCGTTACTTGCCGTATTGTTACATTTAAATGAAAATAGTTACGGCGCATTAATGCTAACGTTATTATTAGGCACACCGGTACTTAGTTTATTAGGCGCTATTGGTGTTGCGCTAACGGTCGGTATTAAGAAAGGCGGTGTTTTACTCAGTTTATTAGTGTTACCACTTTATATTCCGATATTAATTTTTGCGACTAGCGCCATAGATACTGCAGCAATGAACTTACCTTACAGCGGACAACTTGCTATAATTGCCGCACTGTTTTTTGGCTCGTTAACCTTAGCCCCTTTTGCTGTTAGTGCAGCACTAAAAGTGAGTACCAACTAATGTGGAAATGGTTACACCCTTATGCAAACCCTGAAGTGTCATATCACTTTATCGGTAAATTATTACCTTGGCTTGCCAAGATCACTATGACTTTACTTGCTATTGGCATGGTCTGGGCATTAGTTTTTGCACCCGCAGATTATCAACAAGGCGACAGTTTTAGAATTTTTTATATTCATGTTCCAACGGCTATATTATCGATGAGCATATACTTGGCTATGGCATCAGCAGCTTTTTGTAGCTTGGTATGGCAATTTAGACTTGCCGATGCTTCGGCTGCGGCTATGGCGCCAGTAGGCGCTGTTATTACTGCCATCGCATTATTTACTGGTGCCGCTTGGGGTAAACCTATGTGGGGAACTTGGTGGATTTGGGATGCTCGTTTAACCTCAGAGTTGGTATTACTTTTTCTTTACTTAGGCGTTATTGCTTTACATAATGCTTTTGAAGATAAAAACCTTGCCGGTAAAGCAGCAGGTATTTTATCACTGGTCGGCGTCGTTAACATTCCTATTATTAAGTACTCTGTCGAATGGTGGAATACGCTTCATCAGGGGGCAACGGTCAGTAAAATGAGCGCTCCCTCAATGAGTATGGAGATGTTCTGGCCGTTTGTGATCTGTTTTTTAGCTATCGCTATGCTGGTAACATTTGTTATTTCTATCCGTTTTCGTACTGAAATATTAGCGCGTAATAGTATGCGTCCTTGGGTACGTGAATTGATCACCGCAGAGGGCATTAAATAATGCAGTTTGATAGTATTTCAGCATTTTTTGATATGGGCGGTTATGCTTTTTTTGTTTGGTTGTCTTATGGCGTCAGTGCTTTTTTATTAGCGGCGTTAATTTATAGTAGTCATAGCAACCATAAAAAGGTTAAACAAAAAATAGCACTTCGTTTACAGCGCGAAAAGAAGTTACGCAAAGCGGCTCAACAAAATTCAGTACAAGCAGAGCAAGCTGATAGCAATACCGCAGTTTTACAAAATTTACCCAAAAACTCTAATAAGGTTGTTTCATGAATCCACGTCGTAAAAAACGTTTAACCATCGTTATTTCTATTTTAGTCGGCTTAAGTGTCGTTGCTGGATTCGTGCTTTATGCATTAAGCCAAAACATAGATCTCTTTTATAAACCCTCTGAAATATATCAGGGTAAAGATGATACCGGCATAAAACCTATTAACGGCCAACGTCTTCGCATTGGTGGTTTAGTGGTACCTGGCAGTGTTAAGCGTGACCCGTCAAGTTTAGACGTTACTTTTGAACTGGTTGACATGAGAATGCCGATAGTTTTTAAGGACTCTGATCCCGTCATTAAAGTGCATTATGATGGCATACTGCCTGATTTATTTCGTGAAGGACAAGGTATCGTTGCAAACGGTATGTTAGTTAACGGCAATTTTATTGAAGCATCTGAAGTATTAGCTAAACATGACGAGAACTACATACCCAAAGAATTAGCCGATGACATGGGTGAAAAACATCAAAAACCTAGTTATAGTAAAGAACAGTTAGAAGAACAAAACTACTAGTAAAAATATAATATAAATCGCCATAAAAAAGTAGGCTTTCCCCCTATTTTTTGTGGCGTTTTTTATTCTCTACGCTTAGCTAAATAACCCCATAAGCCGATACTATTCGGTCACCAACCTTATTCATAATATTAATTTCACCTTCACAGACAGCAATAATCGACTTACCTTTCTTAAAGCTTTCAGGAATAACCACGCGCCCTTCTGCAGATTGTAAAAATGATTCAATCTTATGTAAAAGTTCTAGAGAGTCATCACTGTAATAAATCAAGGTTACTATCTTTTCTTGGTAGACTTGCATTATTCACTCTTATTATTGTTGAGTTATAAATTTATCAAGTTAATGTCACTTATAATCTTTATTGTTCAGCAATAGCAAAAAAATAAAAAATCCGTAAACATCATATCGAAGCAAAGTAACACAGCCAAAAACACAAAGCTAATTATACAATAAAATCAATCAATTAAGTTAACACCAAGTTAACTCTTAGTTATCTTTAAGCAATTTTTGTATCTTGCTGTAAATTTTAAGTAAAAAAAAAACTGAGTATATAACCCAGGGTTAAGCAAATGAGATTGTTTAACAACTTTCTAGAGATTTAATATACGCCCTGCCTCTTAATTTATAAAAATCAATGAAATTAAATAGCATCATCCAGTAAGTTGATTGGTATTAATATTGGCTGGAAATAAAAAACGTCAACAAGTGGTTAGGGGTTTTCGATCAAATTAAAATGTTATTAAGTCTTGTTATAATAGTGTATTAACTTAACCCTTAGAGTTTTAGAATATGTAACTATGACAGCGCTGTCGATTTAATTGATGATCATTTATTTGTCTGAGTCAGCAAAAAATTCAGTTGTTTTTATATAGGTGATTGCCGCGCTGCCTAATAAAAATAAGCTGTGCATCGCGATAGGCTTACATAACAAGAATAAGATACAAGGCTTTAACGGATGAAAGCGACAATTAACCTGGGATAAGATTATGACAGCGGTGAATGCATGACATTATCAGCCCAACTTAGCCGCACGTAATTTAGCCGTTGCTACGGCATACAGCATTGCTTTTATTTACAATACCCACAATGTACACATTTAATTGGATTATCCATGATTAACCGGTAAACATAGCTAGCAGTTAATTATTACAAACCAAATTTTATCGACGAGCGCAACACTTAAACGATAAAGTTTGGTTTGCTTATGACTTTAAGCACATATTAATAAGCGGGTATGAAGAGTTACTTTTGTCTAAATGAATAAATGCCAACTTTACCATCCGCGCCTGCCGCCAAAAACATCATCTTATCGCTCGCCAGTGTATAGAAGCCTTTATCGTCTTTTTTACCTTGTGGGTTTGCTAATACTTGCCAAGTTTTTCCAGCGTTAAACGAAATATCACTACTGGTTTTCCCTGTCGCAAGACAAATATCTCCCTGACAACTCATTGCTGAACGCAAACCATATTGTCCGGCATTTACTGACTGCCATTGATTATCAGTAAAAGTTGCCATATTAGGATAGCTTGCAGGGCGCTGCTCATAGTCGCCACCAACAACAAATATTTGTTGGTGGGCATTTAATGCTAAACCATAACCACCCGCGGTTTGTGTTTTAGAGAACAGTGGTACAGTATCGCGTTGCCATGTTTCACCAAAATCAATGCTGCTGTAAACTGATGCTGAAAACCCACCCGTTGTTAGCCAAGCTTTACCTTGTTCGCCAACAATTAAGGTATTCCCGCTGGCTGCAAAAGCCGCTTCTTTTTCAACAAATGTAGGTATATTGGTTTGCTCGATACGACGCCATGTTTTACCACCATCACTGGTTTTTTTTATGACATAAAAGCCATCAACGGGGTCGCCCATCAACAAGCCATTGTTATTATCCCAAAAAGCGATAGAGTCAAAAAAGCCATCTTTATCTTGGTTTTGGTAAAGTAACTGCCAGCTATCGCCGCCATCAATGGTTTTGTAAAGTACGGATTGTTCTCCACTGCCAACGCCCATAACAATAGCTGTGTGCTTATCAAATAAGGCAATATCGCGAAAACCTGTTTTTATAGAGCTATCTACTGATTTATCTAACCATGTTTTGCCTCCATCTTGACTAACAAAAACAGTATTATTACTACCACTAACCCATAATGAATTATCGATAACAGCACTTCCGCGCAAAGAAGGTGAACCTGGCAGTGCCGTATGTTGCCAAGACGGCAAATCAACTATAGTGCTATTGGCAATCGCTGAGTAAAAGACAGTCGCGACACTGAGATATTTTATGGCGCTAATTAAGCGAGTACTTACTTTAACTTTGGCTAGTATTAAAAGAGTCGACGACATGATAATTATCATTTTAAGTGAACATAGCGCTACTATTCAATATTTTCAAATATTTAACAAGTGATAACCCTCAAACGCTGACCAAGAGCAGAGCAACAAAATTCTGTGCCATTGAGTTGTAAATATCGTTAATTTCGGCGATAGTATAATAATAAAAATAGCCGCCATCATACTTAATTGATTAATAAAACAGTAAACTCTTATGCTAGAAGTTGATGATAAAGTACTCGCTGATATACGCCGTGGATTTTCTATTCCAGCTCAGCCAAGTTTGTTGATTAAACTACAAAAAATAATGGCCGAAGCGGAGCCAGACCTAAATGCCTTAGGCGATATTATTTCACAAGATGTCGCTGTCGCTTCAATTATACTAAAAACTATTAACTCGCCACTTTATGGGTTGTCACGTTCAATATCTGATATTCATAAATCCGTACGTTACATTGGTTTACAGGGGATAAACTCATTAGTAACCAACACGCTAATTAAACGTAGTTTTGACCAACAAGGTTGTAGTATTGCTTTAGAAGAGTTTTGGGACAGTGCCACACATATTGCCAACACTTGTGTTCATATTGGTAAAACACTTAAAGTAACGACATCAAAAGATAAGCTTTTTTCACTGGGATTATTCCATGATTGTGGCATTCCCATCATGGCAATGAAGTATAGTGATTATAACGATACCTACCAACTTGCTTATAGCACCCCAGATAAAACACTGCCGATGACTGAAGACCAAGCTTATGGTGTAAACCATGCCACCATTGGTTATTATGTTGCCTCGTCTTGGCGATTACCTAAGGATATTTGCGCGTTGATTTTAGTGCATCACGATCGTGATTTTCTCAAGATGAATAATTCTTGTGCTCAAGAAGTTTACTATGCGATATTAAAACTGGCAGAAAACCTAGTACACAACCATAAACACAATCGCGATTGCGCAGACTGGTTTTATATTCAAGAGATGATTTTTACCTTACTCGATATTGATGAAGACAACTATCAAGATTATCTTGAAGATAGCGAGTCATTCGATGTAAAAGCTGATTAACCGTTGAGCTACCTTAAATAAATCTGTCAAATAAGCCATTAGTTAAGTGCTATCAATACCGCCCGTATTCTGTCTCGGGTATTCAGTTTTGATAGTATCGTTGACACATAATTTTTAATTGTGCCTTCAGCAAGAAAGATACTGCTGGCGATTTCTTTATTGGAAAAACTACCCGCCATCAACTTCAAAATTGGCTGTTCTTTATCGGTCAACTTATCGATAACTGCCGACTCGTTTAAGCCTTTATTTAATTGCTTCATCACTACAGGTTCAGCCACAAAACCGCCGTCAGCAAGTGTTTTAACGGCATTAACGAGCTTATCTAAGGAAACATCTTTGAGTAAAAAACCATTGACACCTGCTTGTAAGCCTTGCATAAAAAGTTCACTATTATCAAAGGTTGTTAGCATTAAAATAGGTAAGGTACTCCCCTGTTTTCTCAGTATTTTTACTCATTCAATACCATTTACTTTTAGCATTCTAATATCGAGTAACAACACATCGGGCGATGGCTCACTGGTCAACATTTGTTGAGCGTGTTCGCCGTTTTCAGCCTGCCAAATAATACTGATATCGTCACTTAACGAGAGTAACCCTGCAATCCCCTGTCTCACTAACTGTTGGTCGTCAACAAGCGCAACATTAATCATAACAATCCTCTACTTGTATTTTTAAGGTGTAGCCACTGTCATTAACAATAAGATCTACCTTGCCAAAAAAATCAATCAATCATTCATGCCCGCTAAACCACTGCCAAAGGCTACCTTATTATTGGCGTTAACTGTGCCGTTATCTGATAATTCAAGCACTAGGTTATTGTGATTTTTCTCACAACAACAGAGCATGACTTTCGGTAGAGTAAGAAAAAAACTCGCCATGAATAATGAATTAATGTTGTTTAATAATGAACAATCTCAGTAACACTTATGGGAAAAATGTCTCTGGCCAACAAAATATAAACTTGTGCAAAGTAAAGTAACCATCAATTAACCGGTATAGTTAACCGATAAACCTACCCTTTTAGGTTGCGGCGTTTTATCAATAGCTAGCTTAGAAAGTTCGAAAGAGGATTTTACTGATTATCGGCATTTTATTCTCTTACAACGTTTGTAAAAGAATAAGAAAAATAGGATTCAGGCAACAGTGCCAAAAATCATTGTGGTAGAAAAGGATTTAATAATAAAAGGGTAAGTCGAGTAAACCGCACTATTCACTCGACAAATAACACATAATGCTAAAACTAAAGAGGTGCATTAATGCGTGGTAAATCTCGCCCAAGACAATAATAACTCGCGAAAGTCTTCCAAACCGCAACTCGCTGATTCTTGCTCATCAAAATCTATATCATCGCCACTGAGTGCTTCAGGTAGAGATTCAATACCATTTAAGCTAGCGTTAGCTGCAATAGCAACATCCTTTTCAATAATTCTAACCGTATACTCACTGCCAACGATTTCATGTTCTTGTGTACTTGCGTGTTCGGCTTTATCGATGAGGTTTAACAGCGCGGTTAATTTTTGTGGATCATTGCCAACTTCAACTTCGAGCCAAGGACCAAAAACTTCATGCTCAAAAGAGAATTTTGCTTTTGCGTAGCGAGTAGTAGGGTCGTTTATAAATTCGTATTCCATAGGATAACTCGGAAATTTTTTGATATCTTTATTATAGAATATTTATCGCATAAGGGGGAGTTAACATTTGCTCTATCCCCCTTGATGAAACGATACAAGTGATAAACTACAGCGGAATTTTTTTATCAGCAAAAGCTTTAGCGATAGAAAAACGCTTGCTTGACCGTTCACCCAATTTAACCAGCATCAAATAACAAAACGGTACCAAAAACAAGCTGGTAAAGGTTGAAAACAACAAACCACCAATAATAGCAACCGCCATCGGATAAGCTTGGCTATCACTTGATGCTAATGCTAACGGCACCATACCAATAATAGTTGTTGCTACCGTCATAAATATCGGCCGAATACGGCTAACACAAGCGTCGATAATTGGCGTCATTATATTCTCCGCGTCTACTTTTAACTTGTTGATTTGATCGATGAGGACAATGCCGTTATTCACCACTATCCCCATTAAAATCAACATACCGATCATGCCTGTATCACCCAAACCCATGCCTAAAATAGCAAAGGTCCAGTAAACACCAATAAAAGCTAAACCAATCGAAGACAAGATAGCGATTGGCATTAATAGTGATTCAAACAGCGCGGCCATAACAATAAAAATAAGCGCTAAGGCAAGCATCATGTTCATCATCATGTCTTTCGCTGCTTTTTCATCTTGCGCAAATTGGCGTCCTAAGTTCCAATCATAACCCGAAGGAAAAACAATATTCTCCATCACTTCTTTAATTTTCATCGACGCTTCAACACGGCTTAAATCAGCTAAATTAATAGAAATCCCTAAGGTGGTTCTGCGGCTTGAGCGCGTAATTTGTTGCATGATCGGTTGTGTGTCAAAAACAACGAGTTGCTGTAAGGTAATCACTCTGCCGTTACTCTCATAAATAGGTAACTCTTTAATACGTTCCAGTGGCACTGCCTGTTCAGCGTGGTAAACCAAGCGAATATCAACTTCACCTAGCTTAGCATCACGAAACGAACGCAAGTTAGTCCCGCGTAGTGCACTCGAAATACGACTAGCGATATCTTGGGTATTTAAACCTAAACGCGACACTTTTTCTCGGTCGATACGTAGCACTAACTCCATATTTTTGTCTTCGTTATCAATGCCAACTTCAGCAAAACCTTCAACATTACTTAACTGACTAATTACTGATTCGCTCAATTGCATTAAACGCTTGGTTGAACTGCCATTTAAAGTAAGTTTGACCAAATTTTCTTTTTGTTCTGACCAGTCAAATGAGGGTTTTGCAATCGCCGTATCGGGGAAACCTTTTTTAATCTCTGCTTTTAAATCATAAAGTGTTTTTGAATAGCCATCATTAAGCTTTATGCGAGACATGGCAAAATCTGACCAAATTCGACTATTCACTTGTTTAAACTCAAAGGCTTGTTGATTATCGTATAAGTACTGCTCCATCTCATCGACTAATTTACTGACATCAGCTAACTTTTGTTGTCCTTGGATATGGTAAACAATATTAATTTCTTTGACAGTTTTCCCCTTTTCGCCATTAATATTGACCATTTGCTTGGTTAACACACCACTAATGCAAAGTAATAAAATGAAAACACCCGTTGTTTTAGGGTGAGTCAGTATTCTTGTTAAATTAGGACGATACCAGTGGTCTAACTTTCCTTGGGTAACGACTGACGACAAGGCCTTTTTGTTAACACGACTAAGCATTAATGGAATGGCGGTTTTTGAAATAATTAATGATGCCAATAAAGGTAAACAAATCGCCACGGCTATTTGCTCAACTAAAATGGTAATAAAGTTTTTTTCACCCATCAACAAGGGCATAAAAACAATGGTGGTGGTGAGTGTGCCACTGATAATGGCAATACTGACATTATCAACGCCATGAAGGATTTTGTCTATTGAGGTTAAGGCTTTATCTTGTTGTTGAAGAATACTTTCACAAATAACGACTGAGTTATCAATCAGTAAACCAACCGCAATAAAAAGCCCCGCCAGCGAGAGCATATTTAAGGTGTAGCCCATAAAATACATGCCAGCTAACGCAAAACTTAACGAAATAGGCACTGAAGCAACAACAATAAAAGTAATGTGGCTATTGCGCAGAAATATAAATAAAACAATAAAAGACAAGACAATACCTAAGGCGCCCGCCTTTAACAAATCACCTAAAGATTCTTGAATTTCTTCACCACTGTTATCTTTAATGCCAATGGTAATTGCTTTAAAATCATCTTCTTGGCGAAGCTCTTCAATTAAAGCAACAATGTTATTTGTTACCTCGACAACATTGGCATCAGACTCTTTAAAGACTTCTAAGCCAACTGACTTCTTTCTATCAGTTCTAATTTCGCTATTCTTAGGAGGAGCGGCTAAACTCACTGTCGCTACTTCACTTAAACGAACTCCTGCTTTAACTTGAAAGTTTTTAATGTCGTCTAAACTGTGATATTCACCGTCAGGGGAAACTCTGAACTTTCTACCCCCATTGAGAATAGAGCCTGACTTCACTAAAAAATTACTGTCACGTAAATCTTGCAATAACTTTGCTTGGTCGACACGATTCATCGCCAGCTTAATACTGTCTAGATGAATTTCTATATGGGGTTGAACAACGCCACGCATTTCGACTTTACCGACACCTTGGAGCCTTTCTAGTGGGTTTTTTAGTTTGTTATCGATAAAGTCATAAGCGGTGGAAAGATTTTTATCACCCGATAACACTAAACTCATAATCGGCAGATCTTCAGTAGAGAACTTTTGTACCATTACTCTTTGCACATCTTCCGGTAAAAGATGGCGCACCATGTCAACTTTTTCTCGCACCTCTAATATCTTACTATCGAGATCACTACTAAGATCCATCATTACCTGAATAGAAGCACCGTTGGCACGGCTTCTTGACTGCATTTCAGTAATGCCACCTAAAGTCGAAACGGCTTCTTCTATCGGCCGGGTGATTAGGCGCTCAACTTCTTCAGGTGTGGCGCCGTTGTACGGCACATTAATAAAAGCCATCGGAATATTCAGTGATGGCCAGCTTTCTTGTGGTAATAATTTACTGGCGACAAGCCCAGTAACAAAAAGCGACAACATCAACATGGCCGTAGTAACAGGTCGCCTTATTGCTAAAGCGGTTAACCAAACAGTAACCGGTAAGTCAAAAATGCTTTGTTTAGCGACTTTCTTTTTAGCCGAAGAGTGTGTCATCTTATGCCTCGGCTGTATTTGTAGACGATTCATTATTAGCTTGCTGACTTTCGAAGCCGTCACTAGCTAGGTCATCATCGCTAACAATATAGCTTTTTCTGTCAAACAAGCTATACAAGACCGGAATTAATAATAAAGTTAACATTGTTGCGACAAGTAAACCGCTCATAACAGTTATGGCAAGAGGAGCTCTTAGTTCTGCCCCTTCACCACTACTAAATGCCAGTGGTGCCAACCCTAAAATAGTCGTTAAAGACGTCATAATAATCGGGCGAAAACGTGAGCGACTGGCTTCCATAATTGCAGCAAGTTTATCAACACCTTGCAGGCGTAATTGATTAATTCTATCCACTAAAACAATGGCATTATTAACCACGATCCCCGTTAGCATAATAATACCAATTAAGACGATAACGCTGATATTAGTGCCGGTAACATACAGACCTAACACTGAGCCTAACACTGCTAATGGTATAGAAAATAAAATAATAAATGGATTTAATAACGACTCAAATTGTGAAGCCATGACTAAATAAACAAGGAATACCGCTAACGCTAACGCCATCATTAAGGAAGAAAAAGAGCTTTCCATTTCTTCATTTTGCCCTGCGACTCGTGCTTTGATATTAAAAGGTAAATAGAGTTCTTTTACTAAGCTTTCAGCTTTCGCGGCCGCTGCGGATAAGTCGCCATAAGCCAGTGATGCGGAAATAATAGCAACACGACTTTGGTCAATACGATTAATTTCATTAGGGCCAATACTTTCGGTAATATCGGCGACGGCTGCTAGTGGTAATGATTTGGCCTGCTGCGAGTTAACCGTTAATTGACGAATAGCTTGTGCGGAATTTCTCGCGTTTTCATTGGCGCGCACTAAAATATCAACTTGTCGGTCTTGTAAGTTGTATTTACTCGCCACCGAGCCGGCAATTTTAGTGACTAACTGATCGGCTATATCCGACGCTTTTAACCCTAAACTTGCTAAGCGCTCATTATCAAAGCTGATTTTTAACTCAGGTTGACCAGCACGTAAACTATTGTTTAAGTCAATAAACTGATTATCCATCGACATAGTTTGTATTAATTGGTCGCTGTATTTTTTCAAGGCCACCAGATCGTATCCTGACAAAATAATTTGCAAAGGACGCTCGGTGGTAAACATTTCTGTTTGCGCTATTTCAGCAGTAACATCGGCCATTTCAGCAACTTTCGCGCGGACCACTGCTTTAACTGATTCAAGATGGTCACTGCTGTAAAGTGCCACTAACAGTTGTCCCCAGTTTTCACCGCCTTTACTGGCTGAGCTCATCATTAAGCTACCGCTACCTGCTAACGAATAACTGTGCTTGACTCGTTTATCTTCGGCAATGGTAGCAGCAAGGTCTTTTAGCCGTTGATCGGTAACATCTATAGGCGTTCCTTGTGGTAAGGTTAATTCGATAGTAAATTCTGACTTTGCCACTTCAGGAACGAGTTCAACCGCAATTTTTGGTAATAAACTGCTAACTGCAAGTGCAAAGATTAAGCTAAATGCCACTAAAATAGCTCTATTTTGCAAGGCGATTTTTAATAACCGACTGTAAGCTGATGCTAGTTTTTCAAAATAATAACTAAATGCTTTATGTGCCGGTTTAAAAATAAAGCTAACCACCTTAGTGATTAAATGAGTAATCAATAACAAGGCTTTGGTTAATAATAAAGGTAAGTAATTAAAAATAAATAAAAACGGAAATCCCAAAATTTGCACAACGACATTAACGATTTTTTTTCTTTTAGTTAGCGGTGCTTTATCGGTTTTTTTTTCTAATGAGTCATCATTATTGCCATTTTCAGGCGTTACTTTATTTTCACTAAATTGACGTGATGCCAACATAGGAATTAAGGTTAACGCAACGATTAAAGAAGCGAGTAAAGCGAAAGTCACCGTCATCGCTTGGTCACTGAATAATTGTCCAGCAAAACCGGTCACAAAAGCTAAAGGGAAAAACACCGCCAAAGTGGTCAGTGTAGAAGCAATAACAGCGCCCGATACTTCATCGGTACCCTTTATTGCCGCTTCAATAATACTGGCGCCTTTTTCGCGATAGCGCGCAATATTTTCTAGCACCACAATCGCATTATCAACTAATAAGCCAACAGCTAAAGCAATGCCCCCTAACGACATAATATTAAGACTAATATCATTAGCAAACATTAAATTAAAGGTCGCGATAATTGAAATAGGTATCGCTAGTGAAATGATAATCGTATTGAAAAAATTACCCAAGAATAAATATAAAATCAACATGGCGAGGAGACCACCAACAATAGCCGCACTTTTTACTTCATCGACAGCATTGACAATAAATTCAGATTGATCATAAATGATCGTAAAAGTAAGTGCTTCGGGTAAGGTCTCTTCAAGCTCGGCTAATTTCTTATTTACCGCTTTTGCTACGGTTACCGTATTAGCATCACCTTCTTTATAAATCGCCAGTTCTATCGCTTCATTATTATTGATACGAGTAATATCGGTACGTTCTTTTTCGCCATCAATAACTTGTGCAATATCTTTAAGATAAATAGTTTTGCCATCAGCTTGTTTAACAATCATATTGCCAAGTTGTTTGAGTGAAACAAATTGATTCACGGTTCGAACTAAATACTCTTGCTGACCATCGTAAACACGACCTGCCGACATATTAATATTTTCACTTTGAATACGTGCAACAATACTTTGTGCGGTTATACCTCTGCGTGCAGCCTTTTCTTGATCAAAAACAACCTGTATTTCTTGCTGTAAACCGCCACCAAGCTGAACAGCGGCAACACCTGAAATAGTTTCAAGTTGTCGTTTTATTTCTTGCTCAGCAAAAGTACGTATCTTTTTTAATGCCCGGGGATGCGTATTTTCAGTGGAGAGCCCTAAACGTATAATAGGGTCTAATGCCGGGTTAAAACGTAAAATAATGGGTTTGTTAACATCTTTTGGCAGTGCTATTATATCAAGCTTTTCACGGACATTTTGCGTCGCAAAGTTCATCGCTACGCCCCATTCAAACTCAATAACGACATCAGACTGTCCGGCTTTTGAGATAGAATGAACCTTGCGTATCCCTTTAACAACACCGACTGACTCTTCGATGGGTTTACTGATCAACTGTTCTATTTCGGCAGGTGCCGCGCCGGCGTTATCGGTTCTTACCGTTAACGTTGGATAAGAAAGGTCGGGCAACAAGGCAACAGAGAGTCGTGAAAAACCCACCATGCCAAATAACATCACAGCGAGGGTAAACATCGCTACCGTTACCGGACGCTTAACCACAGTACTAACAATACTCATAAATAATAATTCCTTTAAATTTAATGATTAGGTAAAAGCAAGTTCACAACTTATTAGTCTTGTGTTGCTTGCTTATCAGCATTTTCCTTAACGGCATTATTAGTAGTGGTTAGTTCAACGTTCTTCTTTTGGGTTTCTTCTTCACCTATTATTTTTACAGCACTATCAATCTTTAAACCTTGCTGACCAACAATCACTACCGGTTCAAGGGCATTTAGTGGCGTTAATATTTCAACAAAACCATCTTGTTCAAAACCGGTCACCACTGTAACTTTCTTCGCTTTATTATCTTGAATAACGAATAAGCTGGTTTCAGTGTCGGTAACCAGTAAGGCTTTTTGTGGCACAATTTGCGCATTATCATGAACATCAAGTGTTAGTGACACTTTAGCAAACATCCCTGGTTTTAAGACATGGTTATCATTATTAACTTTTAAGGTCACTTTAAATGTACCCGACTCGGTATCAATGATTGGTGAGATTAAGTCAACCGTTGCAGGAAGTTCTTTCGCATTTGCCGGAAAGTTTAAATACGCTTGTTGGCCAACATGAACATTATTCATTTCAGATTCGGGCAAATAAACAACCCCTTGTAAGGTATCGAGTGCAACAATGGTAAACATTTCACTACCAACATTAGCGGTCATATTACCTTCTTTCACAACTCTTAAAGCAATAACACCCGCTATTGGCGCCCTTACTTTTGAATCACGTACTTGTATTGCCGCCACTTTTTGTTGGTTTTTTCTTGTTTTCACTAAAAACTCAAGTTTCTCTAGATCTTTAACCGATATCAGTTGTTCACCATCTATTGGTCTACTGCGATTAAATTCTGCAACCGCAGAGTCAACATCTATGGTGGTACGTTCGAGTTCTAATAAATAATTTTCAGAATCAATTTCAGCTAAGATTTGTCCTTTAGTAATCGACATTCCCTCTTCAACCAATATCTTGTTAATCATGCCGGTGACTTTATTGGTGACTTTGCTTTCGGCTTTTGCTTCAAGTACAGCCGTTGTTCGATAAGTATTGGTGATGGTTCTATTGTCAACGAGTGTTGTTTCTACGGGCACCTGATAAACTTTCTTTTCTTTGTCTGCTACTTTTTCTTCATTACAAGCGCTTAACGCTGTAACCAAAAATAGTGATAATAATGAAGTTGCTAGTGAATTAAGGCGCATAACGGTCCGCTGTTTTATAATTATAATTATCGTTATTTTATCCGGATAGGTAAGTAAGATACAAATAGCTTTTGATGGTTATGAAACATTCAATTGTAACGAGTTATGATTACTTACAAAGATAAGAAGTTTTCAAGTAAGGAAATATTTTTGAAATTTTTTATCACCTCGCCATTAAAGATTGTCCATTGAGCACACGGTCACTTTCCATTATTTAATTAAACGTCGACCTTTAAAAGCCAATAAAATAGTTTTAATCACCGCACACAATGGTTTACGATTAATAGATACACTTTTACTTTCTATCAAGGTTATTTAATGTATTTTATAAGACTGTACTTTTTAGCCATTTTTACTGTTGTATTTTTTGTTTCGCCTGTTATTGCTAACGACAAGGACGAGTCCCCTGTCCGCGGGCTAACCGGCTTTGAAAACATCAACGAAAGCCAGCCTTTATGGGAGTTTGGCGTTGGTGGTGGTGCGATAGAAGTCGCTAATTACCCGGCATCTAGCGAACGAAATTTTATTGCCTTAGCAGCACCCTATGTCGTTTATCGGGGCGATGTCTTTCGGGTTGGCGGCGGCGATGGTATGCGTGCTGTTGTCGTTGAAACAAGTGATTTTGAATTAGACCTCTCCTTTGGTGGTGCATTTTCCGCCGACAGTGAAGACAATACATCACGGGCTGGCATGCCTGAATTAGACTTCTTATTTGAAGTAGGACCCCAATTAATTTATCGCGTTAAAGACTACAAATTTGCCCAAGGCGGAGATGCAAGGCTTAAAGCTCGCTTGCAAGCAAGAGCGGTATTTTCTACTGACTTTGATCGCATCGACGATCGAGGCTTTGTGATAGAACCAACTATTTCATACCAGCAGCGTGGTGTACTTTTTAAAGAAGCAGGCTTAAATCTTGCCTTGAGCTTAACTTTTGCGACTGAAAAATTACAAGATTATTTTTATCAGGTTGACCGCAGATTTTCCAATAGTAATCGCCGACAATATGATGCCAAAGGAGGTTATTTGGGCGCCGAACTTTCGTTAGGTCTGTCATTACCGATACGAAAAAATATCCGCGCATTTATCACTGGCTCAGCGCAATTTCATCAAGGAGCAGCCAACCAAAATAGCCCTCTTTATGAAAAAGACATTACTTACAGCATAGGTCTAGGCTTTGTTTGGCGCTTATACGAAAGTGACAAAAAAGCAAGTTGGTAGCAAAGTGAACGCAAAAGCCACAATCAATTGTGCTCGCTATTTTAACGAGTTAAAGACAGCGCTAAATTAGAAACCCCAATAGTAATTTAGCGCTAAGGCTGCAAATGTAGTTTCCTTATTCTCTAAGGTAAATCGTACATCCCAATCCTGAGAAAACTCGTAACTTATCGCTAATTTCACTGAGCTGGCATAATGGCTCGACAAAGCAATATTTGAGGTTCTTTGTAGTTCTATTTTAGCTTTTAAATTTTTGGTTATTGAAGTTAACAAGCCTAATTTAGCATGGATAGTTACATCATTTTCTTTGCCAAGAAAAGCTTTCCCCCCCATCATTGCAAAACCTAACGTATTATTTCCTATGCGCACAGACTTTCCCAGATTGCCTTCAGCAAAGTATATTCCACAATCAATGCAAGCATTACTCAGTTGCTCATAACCTGCTCGGACAGACCAAGCTGCTGCAACTTTATTTTCCCAAGGCATTGCAGGAAGATACAAAGAACTAATATCAATTAAATCTAATCTCAAAATTTTAGTCTGGTTTCCATCACTAATTACCTCGACATCAACCATTTCCAAATTAGAAAAATCACTACGCCCAACACTGGATGATAAATCGTCAAAATAAGTCATTCTAAAGCCAGCTGTGCTGTAGAATTTTGTTTGATCAATAGCTGCTATTCCCAAAGAAAATTTTGATGGTTTGCTAACTAAATGAGGTGGGGCATGCGCTTTATTTTCGTTAAACCGAATAGCCGTGCCAACAGGAAATTTTAAGCGTTCCTTTATTAACTTTCTTTTACCTGTTTTAGCAAACTCGTAATCCTTTTCTTTTTGTTTAACTACATTTATATATTGGAATAAAGACTCAACAATTACTTTTTTTTCATCATCGTTTAATACTTGATATTTATCTATTGCAAAGGAAAAATCGTTCACTATTATCGACAACGCTACTTGTTGTTGCTCAACAGTAAGTTGTTGATAATAGTTAAGCAGTAATGTTTCTCTTGAGGGAATAAAATTAACCTTGGCCAATAATGGTGTACTTTTATATGTTGCCTGCGCTAACCCAGTTGCAACTGAATTTGGCAGCACCCATAAGCTGTTATCACTAATAATAGGTTCGTCTAATACCAGTTCAATTAATTTAGCAAAATGATAAGCACAATTTTCATCAACAAAATAATAGTCGAATTTAGTCGGTAGAATTTCCCATAAATGATCAACAATTAAGGCGACATCCTCTGGTGTCAGTGACAGTTTATACTCCCACATGTCCCTTAATTCTACGTTGCCATAATTGTGCTTATGCTTAAAGAACTGCTGATCTGAAAAGCTTGCATTATAACCACCTAAGATACCCTTAAGGACATAAAGTAATGGGTTCTCTTTATTAGGAACAATTGCTCCATAATTGAGACTGGTATCTAAAAGTTCATTACTTTTATTACCATCAACATCACTAAATTTCAATAATATATGACCATACATAGAAGCGGGGTTACTCATATAACCGGAAGCAAAAACCAAGCTAACCGAGTCATCTTTTATTTGCTGACGCCATATTTTATACTGAGCACAGTCAATAGTCGGTAATTCACCATAAACGTTTAAATTAAGTTGTTGTTGTATTAACTTAAGTCGAGCTGGAAATCGGCACCTAGCATGAGAATCTGTCGATTCATTTTTATTTATTGGTAGGGAAAACGCTGCAATAGTTGCTTTCAATTCTTCAAGTGATGAACTGACAACAGCTGAACTTAGAAAGAATTCTGGGCTTGTGATATAACTTTCAGAAGAATGATCTGGTTTGTAGTGTAATAATTTCAACCATTGTTTGTTTGTTGAGAGCTCTATTAATGATTGGTCATTCGCCAGGCTTGAATGTGAAAAAATATAAAGAATAAAAATAAATGCTGATTTCATTATCTTTGCAAAGAATTTGTTCACAAAACATCCAATAATTGACTGTTGATTAAAATAAAAATGGACCATAAAGGTCCATTAATAGTGCTGATAATTTTACTTGTTATGCGCTTGTACAAGAGCCAACAAAGTTAGTTGCTACTTGATCTTCAACAACATTATATAATGCTTCAGCGTTATCAGTAGATTTTTGTGCGATATCATTACGTACTGCATTGATTATAGCGTTGTGACTTGTTGCTTCACATCCACGTAATTCTAACATTGCTGTTAAATATTCGCCTTCACCAATGGCTACTTCTTGCTCAAGTACGGGTAAAGTTGCTTGGATAAACATAGCTGTTTTAGCTTGATTACTAGCACAAGAATTTTGCGAAGAAATATTTGAACTTACTGCTGTTGTACCTAAATCCCAAATAATATTCGAAATTGCTGCAGCAATGCCATGAGAAGGAAATACCATTGCACCAATACCGCAGTCTTGCCAAGGATTTAATTTTTTAGTATTGACTGTCTCAGCTGCTGCAGAGTTCATTGTTGCTAGTGTTAAAGCACCAACGATAAGAGATGTAATAATTGCTGTTTTCATGTTATTTACTTCCTTGATTTATTGTTATTAGTAAGACCCATGTCTTAGTAGCATTATAAGTAATTGAAAATTATAATGCTATTCATTTTTATAACATTAAATTTACTTTAAATTATAATCTTATTAAATAATTCCTTAAGCATTAGCAGTAATTATGGGAATCAAAAATACCACTAGATGACATTTAGCAATAACTGATAAAACAGCCTATTTATCGGTAAAAAAACTCCGTTTATAGTGGTTAGACAAGCTTAGTACTGGATAAATTGCACTTAATTATAGAATAATGTTGTTGAGAAAATGAACTTACATATTTATTTAGGGTCTATTTAATCAATAAAAAAAATTAAGCTAACCCTCGCTTAACGAGCAATTATATTAAATTAAAATCAAAGGGTTATAAAAAACCGTTAACAAGGAGTGTTACGATACTAGGTTATAAACTTGCAGTTGCTGCTTCGATTATCTTTCATATACTTGTTGTTTTACTGTTAAGTAATACTAGCGATAAACCGAACGATATTTTGATCAAAACGCCAAAAAAAACACCTATTAATAGTTTTATTTATTTAAAACCGATTGAAAAAAAGATAGAAAAAATAGCCAGAGTCCCCGTTACTAATGAGCAGATAAAAGCATCACAAAAAACGCCCTCCATCAAAGAAGCGCTTCAACCATCGATTAAAAACGTGGTACAACAAAAGACATTGACTAAATCATTAAGCCCTTTAAAAGAAGCGATTACGACTCCACTAGCAAGTCAAGAGCGGGCCTTAGTAAAAAATGCTACAAAGTTACAAACCTTATCCCGCCTTAAAGATAAAATTAACCAGCAAATAATCAACCAAGCCATGCAAAACTTCGCAAAACCTAATACCGGCTCGCTAATGCATGGTACACCAAGTTATGTACCACACTCTTTTGTAGAAGATACTGAAAAAAAGGTTATTGCCTCAACACCTAGTCAGGTAGGAAATGGCTTTAGTATTACCAAAGGTGATAATGGAACTTGTACTTTAACTGAAGATTTATCGCTTATTGGCCTGCAAGGTAAAACGACATCACGCTTTGGCTGTGGTTTATCAAAAGATGAGCAAAACTTTAAAAGTCATATGAAAAATGTGCTAAAAAAATTAGGAAAATAACTAAGAGGAATAATTTATTGATCCTTTTGCTTTAATATAGACGATTATCGAAATGCAGAAAATTAGACCTTTCTACTAGTATCATTAAATTGAGGGGATTATTTCTTACTATTATCCTCTGATACCCTACCTACATAACCATTGCGACTAAAAACTCTATTAGTTATCACTGCAATGAATAGTACTTATTTAATCAAATGATTCGTAGTAGCCCAAAAATCAGGTAAACTATAAGCAAAATTTTTCCTTGCTAATGATGATAATGTTATTAGCCCATTAGAACTAGAGAGAGTTTTAAATGAGTCTATATTTAGAGTACATTAAAGAAATTGAAAATCGTAAGAATGAGCTAGGATTAGCTCCTCTGCCAATTGATTCTGCCGGTCTATTATCAGAAATCATTGCTCAAATTAAAAATTCTGCAAGTGAACATCGCGAAGATTCGCTTAACTTTTTCATTTATAACACTTTACCAGGCACGACAAGTGCTGCAGGTGTTAAAGCTGTATTTCTAAAAGAAATAATTTTAGCTGAATCAGTTGTTGCAGAAATCACCCCAACATTTGCCTTTGAATTGTTATCTCACATGAAAGGCGGCCCTTCAATTGAAGTACTTCTTGATTTAGCATTATCTGATGACGCAGCAGTAGCGAAACCAGCGGCAGAAGTTTTAAAAACTCAAGTATTTTTATATGACGCTGATACAGCACGTCTTGAAGCTGCATTTAAAGCAGGCAACGCACTGGCGAAAGATATTTTAGAAAGCTACGTCCAAGCTGAATTCTTTACTAAGTTACCTGAAGTTGAAGCAAAAGTTGAAGTAGTCACTTATATTGCCGGTGAAGGTGATATCTCAACTGATTTATTATCTCCAGGTCATCAAGCACATTCACGTGCTGACCGTGAATTACATGGCCAATGCATGAGCACGCCAGAAGCTCAAGCAGAAATTAAAGCATTACAAGTTAAGTACCCTAAAGCGAAAGTCATGCTTATCGCTGAAAAAGGCACTATGGGTGTTGGTTCATCTCGTATGTCGGGTGTTAACAACGTTGCACTATTGGCAGGTAAACAAGCAAGTCCATATGTACCGTTTATTAACATTGCACCTATCGTTGCGGGTACTAATGGTATTTCTCCAATCTTCTTAACAACCGTTGATGTAACTGGCGGTATTGGTCTTGACCTTAAAAACTGGGTTAAGAAAGTCGATGCAAGTGGCAACGCAGTTGTTGATGCCAATGGTGATGCCGTTTTAGAAGAAGCATACTCTGTAGCGACTGGTACCGTATTAACTATCGATACCAAAGCGAAAAAATTATACAACGGTGACAAAGAGCTTGCGGATATATCTTCAGCCTTTACACCACAGAAAGTAGAATTCATGAAAGCTGGCGGTTCTTACGCGGTAACATTTGGTAAGAAATTACAAACGTTCGCAGCTGAAACACTTGGCGTAGCAACACCACCTGTATATGCCACTTCAAAAGAAATTTCTCATGAAGGTCAAGGTTTAACCGCCGTTGAAAAAATCTTTAATAACAACGCAGTTGGTGTAACATCGAACACACCATTACATGCAGGCTCAGATGTTCGCGTTAAAGTAAACATTGTTGGCTCTCAAGACACAACAGGTCCTATGACATGTCAAGAGCTTGAAGCTATGGCAGCATCGACTATTTCTCCGCTAGTAGACGGTGCATACCAATCAGGTTGTCATACAGCGTCAGTTTGGGATAGCAAAGCTAAAGCTAACATTCCTAAATTAATGGCATTCATGAACAAGTTCGGTCTTATTACTGCACGTGACCCGAAAGGCGTTTACCATGCAATGACTGATGTTATTCATAAAGTATTAAATGATATTACCGTAGACGATCGCGCAATCATCATTGGTGGTGACTCGCATACTCGTATGTCTAAAGGTGTAGCCTTTGGTGCTGACTCGGGTACAGTAGCAATCGCGCTTGCCACAGGTGAATCGGCTATGCCAATCCCTGAGTCTGTAAAAGTTACTTTTAAAGGCAAGATGCAAGGCCACATGGATTTCCGTGATGTAGTTCATTCTACTCAAGCGCAAATGCTTAAGCAATTTGATGGCGAGAATGTCTTCCAAGGTCGTATCATTGAAGTGCATATCGGTACATTATTAGCTGACCAAGCATTTACCTTTACTGATTGGTCTGCAGAAATGAAGGCAAAAGCCTCAATCTGTATTTCTGAAGATGAAACATTAATTCAATCACTTGAGCTTGCTAAGAGCCGTATCCAGATAATGATCAACAAGGGTATGGAAAACGAAGCGAAAACACTTAACGGTTTAATCGCCTTAGCTGACCAACGTATCGAAGGGATAAAATCAGGCACTACGCCAGCATTAGCACCAGATGAAAATGCTAAATACTACGCGGAAGTGGTAATTGATTTAGATATTATCGACCAGCCAATGATTGCGGATCCAGATGTAAACAACGACGATGCTTCTAAACGTTACACCCATGATGTTATTCGCCCTGTTTCATACTACGCTGATAAATCAGTTGACTTAGGCTTTGTTGGTTCTTGTATGGTTCACAAAGGTGATATGCAAATTATCGCTCAAATGTTCCGTAATATGGAAGCACAAGGTAACAAGATAGAATTTAAAGCTCCATTAGTTGTTGCACCACCAACTTACAATATTGTTGATGAGCTTAAAGCTGAAGGCGATTGGGATATTTTACAAAAATATTCTGGTTTCGAATTTGACGATGCTGTACCTAAAAATGCTGCACGTACTAAGTACGAAAACATCATGTACCTTGAGCGCCCAGGCTGTAACTTATGTATGGGTAACCAAGAAAAAGCTGAACCTGGTGACACGGTTATTGCAACATCAACACGTTTATTCCAAGGTCGTGTTGTAGCAGATACTGCTGAGAAAAAAGGTGAATCGTTACTTGGCTCTACACCATTAGTTGTGCTTTCCACAATGCTTGGTCGTTTCCCAACAATCGAAGAGTATAAGTCAGCAGTAGAAGGTATCGATTTAACACGATTCGCTCCTCCTACACATGAGATGACGACTAAGTACACTGCACCAGCAGTACCGATTAAAGTAATGTAATTAGCTATATAGAGTCCTTAATGGGGACTCTATTTTAAGTGATACATTAAAATAGACTTAGAAATATCAGGGTTATTTATTTTGGTTGAGTGAGGTAAAACTTACTATCAACTAAAATAAGTAATCCTTTTTTATTTTAATCTTCTAGTTATTAAAAATGGCACAGCAATGCAAGGACTATACTCACTTAACTGGGTCTGTAATTAAGTGAGCACGTCAGAGAAGTTTACATTGAACAGAAATGCTTCTACTGACTAGCGCATTCAATATTAGCGGATAACGAAGGCATAATTAAATTTGGAAACGATTTTCTGTCATCAAACTTTTCAATACCTTTTAACACTTCAATGGTAAAACCATAAGTGCCACAAATCTCGTAAGACTGCCTCATCATAAAAGTAGCCAGTTTATCAAAATGAGTATCAGACTTAGGATTCACCGCTAAGTGATATTTGTTGTCTGACAATTTTGTTTGTTTAAACTGGATATTGTGATCAAAATCCCATTGTGAAGTACCGTTTTCAGAGACAATATTGGTACAAGCAGATAGAGCAAAACAAGTAATAGCTAAAGTAAATAAACGCATAATAAGTCCTTTTCAAATAATAATTTATATTATAAAACAGCTGTACTTTACCATCGACGTACAAGGATGGACTAATGCCAAGAAGGCATAGCGGCGATGGTGCTGCGACATACCACTCATCCTAAACATAAAAACCAGCAAGATGCTGGTTTTTATATGAAGCTAGTCAAGCATTTACAAGTGCTTTTCTAAGAATTCACCAACCACCTTAAATGCTTCTATACGGTTCTCATTTTCATCAAGATAATGTGTACCATTAGCAAACTCAACAAAATCAATATCTAAATCAGCGTCTTTAGCTGCATCATAAAAATCGTCAGATTGGCTAAACCTTACCTGAGTATCATGTTTACCATGAATTAATAGTATCGGTGCTTTTATCTGATTAAGATAGTTAATCGCAGAAGTCGCTTTAAGCCCAGCAATAATCTTATCATCCGTTGGGTTACCAATGGTTTTATTAATAAAAGGTCGTTTAGATTCGTATCTATATTCATCTTTTGCTAACTCAAGTAAGTCACCAATCCCCGCTATACTGGCAATACATTTAAATTGCTTGGGTCTTTGAAATGCCGCCGTTAATGCCACATAGCCGCCGTAGCTAGCGCCAACAATACAACTATTATTAGTATCAACCAGTTCAGTCTCTGCTAACCAATCTATCGCCTCATAAATATCATCTTGCATACGTTTACCCCACTGTTGGTAACCAGCGGTTTGGTAAGCGTTATTAAAGCCGGTAGAGCCACGAAAGTTAACTTGCAGTACCGCATAACCCTTACTGGCGAAGTATTGCACAAACGGACTAAAGTATTGGTAATCTCTTGATTGTGGACCACCATGAGGGTGAATAATCAATGGTGGCTTTTTATTATTACTCATTGGCGTTGTTGGCAACGTTAAATATCCGTGTAATGACATGCCATCAGATGCTTCAAACTGAAACGGTTGAACGCTAGCCAGCGGCTTGCCTTCTAAATATGGGTATTGACTGATCCAAAAACCACCCGATTTTTTAGTCAAATCTAACCAAAAAAACTTAGGGGGTGAATTATCACGCTGAGCCGCCACTAAAATTTTCTTTTTATCTTTACTCATACTGTAAATACTGGCTTGGTATTGCTTGAAACTGTTTTTTACGATGTTATAAATTTCAGTGTCGGCATCAGTAAAAAAATGATTTTTACGGTAGTGCTCAATATAAATAGCACCAATAACTTCATTTCTATCCGCATTAAAAATGGCACCTTCTACGGCATAGTTATCATTAGCATATAAAAGTTTATCGTATTTTCCTGACTTAATATCATATTGCCAAAGTGCATCTCTGTGTACCTTGTGATCAGAGATAACAATCGCTTTGTCATCACTAACCAGAATAGGAGAAAAGGTTTCACCTTCGAATGCTTTTTTAGAGTGTAATAATTTCCACTCGTCAATATTGTCTTTTCTGTACCATATATTGGTAATGGTACTGTCACTATCGTCAGAGCCTACACCCAGTACTACATGCCCAGCTTTATTAGCAACCCATTTATAAACGTTATATTTATTAACGAATAACTTTTCGAATTTATTTTCATAAATATTAACTTTATAAACAGATTGTCCTTTATCTTTAGGAGAGTACATTTGTAATAATACAAACTGTTTTTCTGCTTTTAGTAACGAAACAACTTGTTGAGAGCTGTTTAAGTCATACATAGCGATTTCTGCACCGGTTAAGCTGCGAAGGTTTGCTGCACGATTTAATTCAATTAAGTTACTGCCGTCAATGTTAACCGAAAATAATCGATTAACCCGAAATCTATCACCCCATTGCTTTTTAGAGTAACTCGAGGATACTAGCAAACGTTCATTATTTGCCCACATGACCGAGTCTATTCTGTCTTTGGATTTTTTAAGACTAACAAGTTTAACAATGTCACTTGAGCCAAAGTCACTCATCACGACCGATGGACCATCCTCACTGTTAAATATTCCAGCAATATGTTTGCCATCCGGTGATACGGTAGGTTCTTGGATTATCGGTAAATGACCAAACTCCTTATAGCTTAAGCTTTGTTTTTCGGCATGACTTAGAAAGGCCACGCTGAGCAATAGAATAGTGATTATTATTTTTTTCATTATGGCATCCTAGCGACTTGTTGATTAACGGTATTTATCATTATCGATAATACGATAAAAATGATTTACCCATATCTTTACAAATTATTTACAAAATTACCAGTAAACTTACTATATTATTAATAAAGATATACCTAGCTAATAATGACTTTGGTTATTGAACAAAAAGTGATTGATAAGCATGATCAGAAAAGCGAAAACATAAGGTATATCGCTGAGTCTCACTAGATAGCTTAGTTGTGGTGGGTTATGACTTAGACACTGAGTTCAGTAAAAATTAAGCGCTAACTAAAATAATAAGCCATAAAAAATGCCATTCACTATCAATAGTGAATGGCATTTCAGCATAAGTGCGGGGTTATTGTTTACTTAAAAACAATAATTATTTCTTTTTCTTTACCGCTTTTGCATTGGGTAAGTCAGTAATTGAACCTTCAAAAATTTCAGCCGCTAAGCCAATAGATTCATTTAATGTTGGATGAGCATGAATGGTTAAACCTATATCTTCTGCATCAGCACCCATTTCAACGGCTAGACAAATTTCGCCCAACATTTCGCCTGCGTTGATACCAACAATAGCACCACCAAGAATACGACCCGTTTCTTTTTCAAAGATTAATTTAGTTTTACCTTCAGTACGTCCAGAAGCGATAGCACGACCAGAAGCTGCCCAAGGGAAGTTAGCCACTTCAATGTTTAAACCTTGTTCTTTAGCTTCAGTTTCAGTGACGCCAGTCCAAGCCATTTCAGGATCAGTATAGGCGACAGAAGGTATGCAGCGTGGTTCAAAGGTATGCTTTTTACCTGAGATAACTTCTGCTGCACAATGCGCTTCATGAACCGCTTTATGTGCAAGCATAGGTTGGCCTACAACATCACCAATCGCGAAGATATGAGCAACGTTGGTACGTAATTCATTAGAAACATTGATAAAGCCACGCTCATCAACATTAACGCCCGCTTTGTCAGCGGCAACTAAGTGACCGTTTGGCTTACGGCCAACAGCGACTAAAATCTTGTCGTAACGTACCGGTTCTGCTGGTGCTTTTTTACCTTCAAAAGTCACATACAAACCGTCAACTTTCGCTTCAACAGCAACAACTTTTGTCGACAACATAATGTTGAATTTTTTCTTGTTGTAGTTAGTATAAATTTTAACGATGTCTTTATCTGCAGCAGGTACTAATTGATCAGCAAATTCAACAACACTAACGTTTGAGCCGAGTGCAGCATAAACTGTACCCATTTCTAAACCAATAATACCACCACCCAACACTAACATTTCACCAGGAATATCGTGAAGTTCTAAAGCACCAGTTGAGTCCATAACGCGCGGGTCATCACTTGGAATGAAAGGTAAGTCGATAACAGAAGAACCCGCAGCAATAATAGCGTTATCAAAAGTAACGGTTGTTTTCTCGCCGTCATTACCTTCAACTTCAATGGTTTTATCTGAAGTGAATTTACCATAACCGTAAACTGTAGTAACTTTACGTGCTTTAGACATACCACTTAAACCGCCAGTCAGTTGAGCGACAACACTGTCTTTCCAACCACGGATTTTATCTAAATCGATTTCAGGCTTACCAAAAGTAACCCCGTGTGAAGCCATTGCAGCGGCATCATCAATAACTTTAGCAACATGAAGTAATGCTTTTGATGGGATACAACCCACATTTAAACAAACGCCACCTAATGTTTTACGGCTTTCAATTAAGACTACATCTAAACCTAAATCTGCAGCACGGAATGCCGCTGAATAACCACCAGGGCCTGAACCTAATACTACTACTTGAGTTTTAATTTCGTTACTCATGTTTACCTCAATTAACTTGTTGTTTTGTCATTTATCGCTTTCCAAGATGGAAAGCCATAAATATAAAATTATTTTCTACTTTGCTGGGCGGAATTTTACTTAAACTCCTACCAAAGTACCATCTTTAATCGCGTCTTCTTTGACCAAAGTAGTAAAAAGTGAGAAGCACTTTGGCATTCTCACTTTTATCTTAGCGTCAAAGCCTCTATAAATTATAAGATCAATTGACGAATATCAGACATTACACTGGCTAAGTGTACCGTAAAGCGCGCGGCTAATGCACCGTCGATAACACGATGATCGTATGACATTGATAATGGCAACATAAGCTTAGGCTCAAAGTCCTTACCATTCCACTTAGGTTTTATTTCTGATTTTGAAACACCTAAAATGGCCACTTCTGGGGCATTAACAATCGGCGTAAATGCCGTACCACCAATACCACCAAGGCTAGAAATAGTAAAACAGCCACCTTGCATATCGGCCGCTTTTAATTTTCCATCTCGTGCTTTCATGCTAATTTCTAGGAGTTCACGAGAGAGTTGATGAATACCTTTTTGGTCTACATCACGTACTACCGGAACTACCAAACCATTAGGTGTATCAACAGCAACACCAATGTGAATGTATTTCTTGAGAATTAAGCTTTCTCCATCTTCACTCAAACTTGAGTTAAAGGCAGGGAATTCACGTAGAGCATCGGCAACCGCTTTTAAGATAAAGACTAGTGGCGTGATCTTAAAACCTAGTTTTTTCTTTTCACAGATTACATTTTGTTCTTTACGAAAGGCTTCAACATTAGTGATATCAGCTTCATCAAATTGAGTAACATGTGGAATAGTTACCCAATTACGATGGAGAAATGGACCTGATATTTTTTGAATACGCGTTAGTGCTTTCGTTTCAATTTCGCCAAATTTAGAAAAATCGATAGCCTTAGCACTGACCACCTGTAAACCACCTTCACCCGCAGCAACAGAGCTACCAGCGTTAGCTTTAGGTCGAGACAGTTCGTATTTCACGTAAGACTGTACGTCTTCTTTTAAAATACGACCTTTTCTGCCCGTTCCTTTAACCAAAGTTAAATCAACACCATATTCACGTGCAATACGACGAATCGATGGCGAAGTATAGATACTCCCCGATGAAGCCACTTTACCCGCTTGTGGATGATGTGGAACAGGAGCAGCCTTTGCTTGTTGTGGCGCTGGTTTAGCTGTTGGTGCTTCAGCAGCTTTTTCAGCGACAGGAGCAGGAGCAGCAGCCTCAACAGGTGAGCCACTTGACGTTTCAAGCTTAATAACAATAGCGCCCTGCTTTACTTTACCACCAACGCTAACCAGTACTTCTTTAACAGTACCCGCATGTGTAGAAGGCACATCCATGGTAGCTTTATCAGTTTCTAAAGTAATTAAACCATCTTCAACTTCAATAACATCACCAACACTGACTAAAACATCGATAATTTCTACTGCACCGTCCTCACCAATGTCAGGAACAGCAATATCAATAATTTCGCTTTGTGCTGATACAGCCGCTTTAGCAGGAGCCTCAGCAGGTGCAGGAGCTGACTCAACTTCTGCAACAGTTTCTTCTACAGCTTCTGCCGGCGCTTCATCTGTAACTTCATCTGTAGCTTCAGCTGTTTCGGGTGCTGCTTGCGATGATGTCATTTCAGCAATCACATCACCTTCTTTAATCTTATCGCCAACACTAACCATTAATGCTGATAACTTTCCAGCAAATGGTGCGGGTATATCCATTGATGCTTTATCAGTTTCAACGGTAACTATACCTTCGTCTGCTTCGATTGAATCACCAACAGCAAAACAAATTTCAATAATTTCTACTTCGTCGCCACCAACATCAGGGACTAGAATTTTTTGACTATCTGACATATTAATTCTCCTAGTCTGCTTATGCGTAAAGTGGGTTAAGTTTTTCAGTATCAATGTCAAAGCGTTTGATCGCTTCAGTGACCACTGAACGTTTAACATCACCACGATTAGCTAACTCAAATAACGCAGCAACAACAATATAAGCAGCATTCACTTCAAAGTGAGTACGTAAATTAGCTCGACTATCACTACGACCAAAACCATCGGTACCTAAACAGCGATATTCGGTGTCAATGTAGGCACGTACTTGCTCTGAATAGTTTTTAACATAATCAGTTGCTGCAATTGCAGGACCGTTTTCTCTAGTAATAATGTTAGCAATGTACGCTTGTTTTTGCTTTCCCTCTGGGTGAAGCATATTCCAACGGGCAACATCTTGTCCGTCACGGGCTAATTCATTAAAAGAGGTTACCGAGTAAACATCACTTGAAATACCGTAATCAGCACTTAAAATTTGTGCTGCTTCACGTACTTTTTCCAAGATAGTACCTGAGCCCATTAACTGTACGTTAGCTTTCGCTTTTTTCGCCGCTACGGTTTCAAGTTTATAAATACCTTTAATGATTTGCTCTTCAACCTCTTTATTTTCAGGCATCGCCGGATGTTTATAGTTTTCGTTCATTAACGTTAGGTAAAAGAAAATATTTTCATTTTCTTCATACATACGACGTAAACCTTCACGCACGATAACCGATATTTCATAACCGTAAGTAGGATCGTACGTCACACAATTAGGGATCAAACCTGCTTGCACATGTGAATGACCATCTTGATGTTGTAAACCTTCACCATTTAAGGTTGTTCGACCGGCTGTAGCACCTAATAAAAAGCCTTTGGCTTGGCTATCGCCCGCAGCCCAAGCTAGATCGCCAACGCGTTGAAAACCAAACATAGAGTAGTAGATGTAAAATGGGATCGTGGTCGCATTACAAGTAGAGTAAGACGTACCCGCGGCAACCCAAGACGCCATAGCACCTAATTCATTAATACCTTCTTGTAAAACCTGACCTTTTTTATCTTCACGATAATAAGCAACTTGGTCAGCATCTTGAGGAACATATTTTTGTCCTTCATTGGCGTAAATACCCACTTGGCGGAATAAACCTTCCATGCCGAATGTGCGCGCTTCATCGGGAATAATTGGCACAATACGTTTACCAATTTTTTTATCTTTTAATAAGGCATTTAAGACACGAACAAAGGTCATTGTTGAAGAAACCTCACGGTCTCCACTGCCTTTTAATATCGCATCAAAAACTTTCAGTGATGGAATTTCTAACGTTTCATCGGCTTGTACACGACGAGCAGGTAAAGAGCCGCCTAACGCTTCACGACGCGCTTTCATGTACTTGAACTCTTCACTGTCTTCAGGGAAGCGATAAAAAGGTAAATCAGCAATTTCATCGTCATTGATCGGCATATTGAAACGATCGCGGTAAAGCTTAATAGATTCAACATCCATTTTCTTGACGTTATGCGCAACATTCAATGCTTCGCCTGAGGCACCTAAACCAAAACCTTTCACTGTTTTCGCTAAAATAACTGTTGGGCGACCTTTAGTTTCTAAGGCTTTTTTATAAGCGGCGTAAACTTTAACCGGGTCATGACCACCGCGATTTAAACGGTAAATGTCTTCATCTGACATATTAGCAACCAATGCTGCTGTTTCAGGGTATTTGTTGAAGAAATTCTCACGGGTATATTTACCACCCTTAGCTTTACAGTTCTGGTATTCACCATCAACGGTTTCTTCCATAAGTTGTAAAAGTTTACCTGAAGTGTCACGGGCAATAAGCGCATCCCAGTAAGAGCCCCAAATAACTTTAACCACTTCCCAGCCAGCGCCACGGAAGGTACCTTCCAGTTCTTGAATGATTTTACCATTACCACGAACGGGGCCGTCTAAGCGTTGTAAGTTACAGTTAACAACAAATGTTAAATTATCTAAACCTTCACGCGACGCTAAACCAATAGCCCCTAATGATTCAGGCTCATCGGTCTCGCCATCACCTAAGTAACAGTAAACGCGTTGTGCTGAACAATCTTTGATACCACGATCGGTTAAATATTTAAGGAAACGCGCGGTATAAATTGCCTGTAATGGACCTAGACCCATAGAAACCGTTGGGAACTGCCAGAAATCTTTCATTAAATGAGGGTGAGGATAAGAAGATAACCCTTTACCATCACACTCTTGACGGAAGTTATCCATTTGAGATTCAGTTAAACGACCTTCCATAAAGGCACGTGCATAAATACCCGGAGAGATATGTCCTTGTGCGAAAATAAAGTCACCACCGTCTTTTTCAGAAGCCGCTCTGAAGAAGTGATTAAAACCGACATCGTATAACATTGCAGAAGAAGCAAAACTGCCAATATGCCCACCTAAATCTAAATCTTTTTTTGACGCACGAAGTACCAACACTAATGCGTTCCAACGGATAGCAGCACGAATACGCGCTTCAATCGTTTGGTCACCTGGCATATTAGGCTCTTGCCCAGGAGGTATGGTATTTACATAAGCTGTTTTTGCTTCAAAAGGTAAATGTGTGCCACTGCGACGAGCGCGGTCAATAAGTTTTTCTAAAATGAAATGTGCGCGATCTGGACCTTCATTTTCCAGAATAGAATCCATAGATTCCAACCACTCTTGGGTTTCCAATGAATCTAAATCAATTTTTGGGAGCTCAGACATAATTACTTAGTTTCCAATAGTTAGTAAGTATATATAGTTATCATTACTGTACATGTAGGTTTATTGCGCTTCAAAACTAGCACGATGGCGTTACTCATTCTTGCAATAGCAAACCATTGCTGCAAACGAATGCCTTGTCTCTATAATTTTGCACTGACACTAAACTTCCGCATCTTAAATTATGATAGCTATAAGTTAAATTTCTGTGTTTAAAGATAGTCAACTTTTGCATATTTACATGCTTTGATTAACGTTAAACGGTTATTTTCTAAATTTTATTTTGCAAGGTAATAGCTGTTAATATTCACTACGTTGCATTCTGCGCATTGATCTTTCCATGCGACTATCTTCTTGTGACATTTTTAGTAGCACTTCCTCTATAAAAGCGAGGTGACGGTGACTTGCCCCCCAAGCTTTTTGTGGCTGACCACTAATAATAGCGTCTAACAAGCGTTTTCTAAATTCAGCCATTTGCGCAAATATATCTGGACGCTTAGCTAAAACTGTTAAATTTTGCTCGATGTTATCAATCAATAAACTCGACATGCTGCGTGCTAAGTGCAAGGTCACCGCATTGTGCGATGCTGCACATATAGCAAGATAAAAGTCGAAAATAGCTTCGGCTTCTAAACGTAAATCATTTTCTAACTGGGCATTACCTATGCCGTCGTGTTTTTTCTGTATTTCAGCAAAATCATTTTCAGTGCCACGCATCGCCGCATAATATGACGACATACCTTCAATACCATGACGAAACTCTAAGAGATCAAATTGTGACTCTTTACTTTTCGACATTAATTCAAATAACGGATCAGACAAGCCTGATAAAATTTGGTCACTGACAAAGGTGCCACCACCTTGGCGACGATTAACTAAACCTTTCGCTTCCAGTTTTTGAATCGCTTCGCGTAACGAGGGGCGAGAAACATCAAATTGTTTTGCCAACTCGCGTTCAGGCGGTAATTTCTCACCCGCTTGCAAGCTGCCTTCAAGAATTAAGGTCTCTAGTTGTCGTAAAATTACATCCGACAACTTTGCTTGTTTAACTGGCTTTTGGATACCTGACAATGTCATAACTAACAGCCTAACCTATAGTTTTATTGGCTTAGAGTAAGATAAACTTAAAAAAGCAATTGAGCTTCCTTTGCAAATTATCTAAAAACCAAGAGGTAAATTGGTCTTACCAATCATAAAATTGGTGTAAAAATACCAAAAAAACCATATTTTGTAAAGAGAAGATAGAACAGCTGGCCGGATTTTCCAAGTACTATTTTAGAGCTCAAACTCCAAACGACCGTTTGAATAGTTAATAAAACAACTCAAATAAAAGCTCTTTATGGCTCACTATTCAACCAATAAAGTGGTCGTTAAGCTAAATTTCCTACACTGTTATTCTGGCTTTTATACGCCTTGTAATTCGATACCACTCAAAAAAATATAATAAAAATGATTAAGAAACGCTTTTAACATAAGGCTAGAATCGTCAAAAAGGGCTAAGTTCTCAATAAAAATAGCCCTTTAGAAAGTCTAGTTACCGGTAATTTATCCGCAATTAAAGCCAAACAATCATTACTTATTGGATTATTTTTTAATTTATAGCTTTATCTGACCAATCTAAACGAATATCCCACCCCTCTACTCGATGTTCTGGCTCTAACGGCGCAACGGATTCATCGATTGTCTTATGAACGTTAATTGCAGGCGTAATATTGACATCACGGCCATGAATAAAACTCTGCGTTCTAACAATTTGGGTATAGGCTTTATTCATCGCATAAGCACGTTGCTTGGACGGGGTAATTAACGTGTAAACATCCGCTTGCTTTACTTTTTCCTTGTCAACCGAACCATCTTCTTTATACCACTTGCTGTGCATTTCCATGTTTTCTCGAAACTCATTACCGCCACCATTAATTTGCAAATATTGTAAAATCTCCCCTTCCTGCTGACCTATCGATGGTGCATCTTTCATGCCTTTCAAATCAATATAGCCCCAACCTGCTCGTCCGGTTACTTTTCGTGGAAAAGCAAACGTTTGATCAATCGTGGTTCCTATGGCGGAGTGACAGCCCATGCAATAAAAAGTTTCTTCGTAAGATTGAGGTCGCAACTCACCGTTATAATCTTCAATGTAGCCTTGAATAAGCCAGCCAAATTTATTATTAAAGCCACGGTCTTTAACGCGTATATAACTTGGTAGTTGCTCATCAAGTTTCTCTTTTCGCTCTCGCCGATAAGCACTGTCTATTGCCGAGTCATTTAATAACTGCGTTTTAGTCATATAGCGCAATTCTTTCATCCGTTGCGGAATAGTGGTTTCACCCTTTGCATTTATACCCACATAACGCACTGAATGCATAATTTCTGTGTTAACTGGGTATTGCTGACGAGGCACTTTAATCTGCTGAGCGTCGCCAACAAAGTGCTCTTGAGCAAACAATAATTCAACTTGGCCGGTTAATTGACCATCCATATTTAAGTCACTGTTGAGTTTTGTTTCATCGGCTGGAAAAATATCTATTTGTGGTAATGCCTTGATACTCATTTCAACTAGCGAAAGATTAATTAAATAAATATCTTCATTATACTCACCGTTAAGTTGCCTAAACTCAGCAGACAAGCGAATTAATACATCATCTGTGGCGCCATTGGTTGGCCAAAAGGTTCCTGGAAAGGGCTTGTAATTAAACGCCACCCAACCAGTACCATCTTTAGCAATACCTTTCTCATTAAAGGCTTCACCGGCTAAATTATAGTTTTTCAAGTCAGGAATAAAACCTTGCCAGCCATTATCTTTTAATGTTGTTGATAATTGACTGTAGTTATCTTGATCTATGTATTGTGCTATTTGTTCATCAGATATTTTTGCTGTCCAAGGTTCACGGTTAACAAATAGGTTTTTCCAGCTATTACGCTCACCTTCATCTGAAAAGTTGTAAAGCCCCTGATTAACACCATCATTACGTAAATTATTGCGAGAATTGTCAGTTTCACTATGACTATAGGTTTGATGGCAGGTGTAACAGGGATTGTTACTTCCTGCAGTTTTGGTATAACACTGCGATGGAATGGGGGCTTCTTCATTAAAGCTACCATTAGCTGTTGGCGTAATGATTTCACTCGTGTCAACATCGGGCAATAAGTCCTGAGCCATTTTTTCACTTTTTGATAAACTCGAAAAACCAATAAAAGAAATCGTCATTAGTAAACTAAATATTAACACGTAATTTTTCATAAACTTTAATCGCCCCTCATTTATATATTCAGTAAATTATACAAGGCTTTTATTACAGTTATTTGAAGCACACGTTCATATTTTCTTAACAATAAAGTCAAAAAGACGTCACCTAATTGTCACACCCCGATATTACTTTAATAGCGTTTTTACACATAACTCTAGGAAGATAGAAATGCTGAATCTAAAAAAAAGAAAAATAGCGACATTAATAGCAGTAATTCTCGGTTCGTCAATGTTAGCGGCCTGTGGTGGAGATAACGGTGCGGATGGCACAAGCGGCACTAATGGCACTATTGGACTAAACGGTAGTAATGGTACTGATGGTACTAATGGCTCAGATGGTTCGGATGGTAGTAACGGTTCTGATGGACAAAATCTAACGGGCGCAGCTAAATTAACCCGCTTAGCCACAGTGCCAGTAGGTGCAGAAATTACTGGTATGTTTTTAACTGATAACGATGAACTTTTCTTTAATGTGCAACATCCTTCAGATCTGTCAGGTAACGAAACGCCAGCAAAAGTGGGTGTAGTAACAGGATTTGACTGGAGTACCCTTGACCCTATGACTGAGAGCTTATCGGTGCCTACAACAGATACAGAAAAAATGGCAGTACGTGTCGTTGCCGGAACTTACCAAGTTTTGGGTCAAGCGGGTGATACCTTAAATAACCAATTACCGCATGGTTTAGGTGCGATTACCACGGCCGATGAAGCCACTGAAATTAAGCAATCTCAAGATCCAGATTTCAATGCTTTCGTACCAACATCTGCCAGTGGTGACACAGGTTTTTTATTCACCGCATGGGAAGACCGGCCTGGCGCAATGAGCCGTATAGAGCTTTCGAAAGAAGACAGTGGCACTTGGACGATAGGTGATGCGATCAATGTTGATTTTTCAGGCGTATTAGGCACAATAATTAATTGTTTCGGTACACTATCTCCTTGGAACACACCATTAACATCCGAAGAGAACTACGAGGCTGAAAATACCGAGCAGTGGAATAATACCGCCTACTTAGATGGCTATCCTAACTATCCAGATGTTAAAAACTTACAAAGCTATTTAGCAAGTTCAACATTACCCAACCCTTATGATTACGGTTATATAATTGAAATTACCGACCCAACGTCAACGAGCCCAACCCCGGTAAAACATTTCACTTTAGGCCGTGTTGCCCATGAAAATTCAGTGGTCATGCCTGATTGGAAAACAGTTTACACCACAGATGATGGTTCCAATAAAGCCTTTTATAAGTTTGTTGCTACCAACGCCGGTGACTTAAGCGCCGGTACATTATATGCCGCTAAATTAACGCAAGACGCAACAAATGCGCCAGCAAAAGCCGGCTTTGATATTCAGTGGATTAAATTAGGTAGCAGTGATAATAGCGAAATAAAAACCTGGATAAATTCCTACAACGGTATTACTGAAGCTGATTATATTGAAGGTGAGACCAGCTATATACCGCAAGCAGAAATTGATGATTGGGCAATCAATGGCACTGGCGATGACCGCTACGCATTTTTAGAAACATTACGAGCAGCTAAAGCCAAAGGGGCAACCACTGAATTTCGTAAAATGGAAGGTGTGGTCATTAACTATGACGGTGTTGCCAGTGGCGCCGTACCTTATATGTATGTTGCTATGTCTTCCGTTGGAAAAGGCATGGTTGATAACGAAGGCGATATTCAACTTGATTCATCAGCTTACTGTGGCGCAGTCTATCGCTTTGGTGTGCAAACAGACTTTAACGTTAACCGCATGGAACCAGTCGTTGTCGGTGGCGCTTATAATTCAGACGGCGATGCCAATGGCAACAAATGCGATGTCAATGGTATATCCAACCCCGATAACTTAGCGGTGATGGACGATGGTCGCGTGTTAATTGGTGAAGACACCAGTAAGCATGTTAACAACGCCCTATGGATTTATAACCCTAAAGGTGAATAATCCTTAAAACTTCAGTATTATTTTTGATAAAGCCCAGCATGTCTGGGCTTTTTTTTATCTAAAAAATGACAAAAATATAGGTCTATTTATAGTGTTTCATCAATCGCTAAATGTCGATTTACTTTCACCATTAAAAAACGACGCAGCGATAAAAAATACTGACTCAATACTGACTAAACAGTGCCAAGTAAATACTAAGTAAATGCCATGGCAACTTAGCGTAAACAGCCGTTTTTTTAGGCAATTATATATATTATACCGTATATTTTATATCTTATTTGGCCAGGAAATACATTCTATGGTGGTATTGTACTATAGCGACATTTATAATTAGGCAAATCAGAATTAAACAAACAAATTCTATTGTAACTATCGCTACATAGTACCAAGTTGCTATGTAGTCATTTTGAGGAAGAGTATATGCTTTTTAATGGTTCGTTTAGCACAGACTGCCCAATTCGTCAGAAAATCCGTGAATTTTATCGTATTGATGAAAATATAGCAGTAGATCATATTCTACCTGTGGCAGAAGTTAATGTAAGTGCTAGAAGTAGAGCTTGGGAAAGAGCTCGTAAAATGGTTTTACAAATTCGTGAAGACCAGTCTGGGAATGGCGCAATTGATTCCCTATTAAAAGAATACTCACTCTCCAGTGAAGAAGGTGTGGTATTGATGTGTTTGGCCGAAGCCTTATTACGTGTGCCAGATAAGCATACTCAAGATGCCTTAATTCGTGACAAAATTTCTCAAGGTCAATGGAGCAGCCATTTAGGCAGCAGTGACTCACTGTTTGTTAATGCTTCATCATGGGGCTTATTAATTACCGGTACTATGGTTAACTATGCCGATAAACGCAAAAAAGACAGCTTTGGTTTATTGAAAAAAGTCATTGGTCGCTTAGGCGAGCCCGTTATTCGTAAATCGATGAACTATGCCATGAAAATAATGGGCAAGCAGTTTGTCATGGGCGAAACTATTCAAGCGGCAACCGTGCGTGCCGCCACGAAAGAACAGCAAGGCTATGTCTATTCCTACGATATGCTTGGTGAAGGTGCACGCACCATGGCGGATGCTGATCGTTACTTTAAATCTTATCAAGTCGCCATCGATGCGATTGGCGCGGTTGCTCGCGCTTCAGGAAAAAATGATCCTCGCCGCGTGCCCGGTATATCGGTTAAGCTTTCAGCGATTCATCCTCGCTACGAGTTTACCCACAAAGCCCGCGTAATGGCCGAAATTGTGCCAAAACTTAAAGCGCTTTGCTTACAAGCAAAAAGTTATAATATTGGTTTAACCGTTGATGCCGAAGAGTCTGAACGCTTAGATATCTCGCTTGATATTATTGAAGCGGTTTTTAGTGATAGCGAATTAGGCGATTGGACCGGTTTTGGTATGGCTTTACAAGCGTATCAAAAGCGTGCGCTTTTTGTCGTCGATTGGTTACGTGATTTAACGCTACGTGCTAACCGAAAAATGATGATCCGTTTGGTCAAAGGCGCTTATTGGGATACAGAAATTAAGAATGCCCAAAAAGATGGTCTTCAGCACTTCCCTGTTTTCACGCGTAAATCTTCTACCGATGTTTCTTACCACGCTTGTGCTAATAAATTACTGGAATACCGAGATACCATCTACCCACAGTTTGCCACGCACAATGCTTACACAGCGGCAACTATTGTTGAACTGGCTGGCGATGACAAAGAAGGTTTTGAGTTCCAATGTTTACATGGCATGGGCGATTCTTTGTATGACCAAATTGTTTCCAGTGAAAATATTCAATGTCGAATTTACGCCCCCGTCGGTCATCATGAAGAGCTTTTAGCCTATCTAGTCCGTCGTTTATTAGAAAACGGCGCTAACTCTTCTTTTGTTAATGCTATCGTTGATGAGTCTCAACCCGTCGAGTCTTTATTGGGCGATCCCGTTGAAAAAACCCAGCGCTTAAAAGACAAATATAACCACCAAATAGTCAAACCTATCGCCTTGTATCATGATGCGAAAGGTCTGGGTCGTGACAATTCTAAAGGGCTAGACTTAACCGATATTCATGCTATAGCGCCATTGAAATTGGCATTAGATAACTGGTTTACCGATCACCACATCAATGAAAATGATGTGCCTGCCGGCTCGGTAGCGGTTAAAAACCCCGCCAACCATAGTGAAGTTATCGGTTTCCATCAACATCACACTAAAGATGAGATGTTGGCGATGATCGACACCGCGCAAGCAACATTTGCTTCATGGTCGAAAACACCGGTATCTGAACGTGCCGATTTGTTATGCCGCGTTGCCGATATTCTTGAACGCCATATGGACGAACTTATCGCCTTATGTATTAAAGAAGCCGGTAAAATTGCTCAAGATGGTATTGATGAAGTTAGAGAAGCCGTTGATTTTTGTCGTTATTATGCCAACCAAGCAATTGAACTCGAAGAAGATGACCGTTTAGAAGCGCGTGGTGTGGTACTTTGTATCAGCCCGTGGAACTTCCCCTTAGCGATATTTTTAGGGCAAGTAGCGGCAGCCATTGCCACCGGTAATACAGTCTTAGCCAAACCCGCAGAGCAAACCAGCTTAATTGCCTTGCGCACCATTGAATTGATGGAGTCAGTGGGTTTACCTGAAGGTGTCGTGCAAGCGGTTATCGCGCGCGGTAGCGAAGTGGGTAGTGTTATTGTGCCCGACAGTCGCATTCAAACGGTTATGTTTACCGGCTCAACAGAAACCGGCACAATAATTTCGCAAACATTGGCTGATAGGGGTGGCGATCAAGTGCCTTTCATTGCTGAAACTGGCGGTCAAAACTGTATGATAGTTGACTCGACTGCTCTGCCTGAGCAAGTGGTTGACGATGTTATTTCTTCAGGGTTTCAATCGGCAGGTCAACGCTGCTCTGCGCTGCGCGTATTATTTTTACAAGAAGACATCGCTGATAATGTTATTACTATGCTTAAGGGTGCCCTAGCAGAATTACATGTCGGTAACCCTGAATATTTAAGTACTGATATCGGCCCCGTTATTGATGACAAAGCCCTGAGCGCATTGAACGCGCACAGTGACTATATGCAAACCCATGGTCAATTGTTATATCAGTGTGAAATATCAGCTGAAGTCGCTGGTAACGAGCATTTCTTTTTTGCACCTCGTCTTTATGAAATTAACGATATTAGTGTCCTTAAAAAAGAAGTCTTCGGCCCTTGTGTGCACGTTGTCCGTTTTAAAGGCAATGAAATCGAAGCGGTTATCGATAAAATTAATGGTACCGGTTTTGGCTTAACGATGGGAATTCATACCCGTATTGAACACCGTGCCTTTGATTTAGCTAAGTTGTCACGCGCAGGTAATGTTTATATTAACCGTAATATGATTGGCGCCATTGTTGGTGTCCAACCTTTTGGCGGTCGTGGACTTTCAGGCACTGGGCCAAAAGCAGGTGGACCCAATTACTTAAGCCGTTTAGTGATTGAAAAAGCGACACCCGATGCCGAACAATTTAACTTGTTGCCTTCGCAAGTAGAAGCCTTAGACGGTGATGACAAGTCAGATAAAGAATCAATTTTATTCATGGACAAGGCAAATGCCGCAGAAAAAGGCTGGCGTTCAACTGAGTTGAATACTCGTCTTTCTTGTGTTCGTCAATTGTTAGCTAAAATTGCCCATATTGATATTGTTGATGATTTAGCCGACGATTTAAATCTCACTTTAAAAGGCGCTCGTTCGCAGTTGATTGATATTGAAAAGCGTTTGAAAAAGCCAACCTTTTTACCGGGTCCAACTGGTGAGTCAAATGTCTTGTATTTGGAAAACCGCGGTAACATTATCTGTTTTGCTGATGCTACGGTGAGCTTTCACTTCTGGGTACTGTCTATTGTAACGGCGTTGGCGACCGGTAATACCGTAGTCAGTGTGGTTTCTGATTTGTATTATGATGAAGCCATCGCCTTTAGAGACAAGTTCTTATCAACGGGTGCCGATGAAGGTGTTTTTCAGGTTGCTCGCTTACGTCACTTATCAACGATGTTAGCGCATCCTGCTTTGTCAGGTGTTGTGGTCGACAGTCATTGTGACCGTAAACACTTTATCAGTGAAAAATTAGCTGAACGTCAAGGGGCGATATTGCCAGTGATCAGTTCAGAGTATTTCGATAATTTGATCCAGCGTCTATTAACTGAAAAAACCATCAGTATTGATACAACGGCATCGGGTGGTAACACCTCATTGATGACCTTAGTTGAAGAAGATTAGCCACTGATGGCCTAAAATTATGACCCGTTATGGGGCATTACTCACCAATAAAACCAAAAAGGGCATCATAAGATGCCCTTTTTTTGGATGTTTTTTCAAATAGCTGTCATCAACGCTGTTTATATTGCGTTGGGCAGTATCCTCTCGTAACATCGGCACTTCTTAGTTTTACATGCTTGGTTGAACGTCCACTTACTCTTTCGCGCCATAATCTAAAGCTGCTAGGTTTTAAGTGACTACGCATAAACTTAATAACATCAGGCTCTTGCAAACTAAACTGATGTTCTATTGCTTCAAATGGTGTTCTATCTTCCCAAGCCATTTCTATAATTCTTGACTCTTCGTCCATAGAAAATTGCATAAAAGGATCCTAAAGGTAATAAATAAACATAATCGTTATACGCGCCACTAATAAATAAAGACCATTAGCGCTTAACTTTTATCGATTAACTGAACGTTTGCCTATCCAGGCAGCGCTAATTCATCAGCCTATAAATTATCGAGATTATTCAATAACTGTGTTGCGTGCTCTCTAATTTCAATTTTTTTCGCAGGCGCCATTTTATCCCAATTACGAATAGGAAAACTCATTCGATGATTGCCGGCAAACTTATCATAATTTTGATCAATAAAATTCCAATATAAACTGTTTAATGGACAGGCGTTAGCACCCACTTTTTCTTTAACGTTGTAATGGCAACCTTTGCAATAATCACTCATTTTATTGACATAATTACCGCTAGCCGCATAAGGTTTTGTCGCTATCCAACCACCGTCAGCAAAAAGTGCCATACTGCGGGTATTGGGTAATTCTACCCATTCAATCGCGTCAATGTAGATACCTAAATACCAATCATCTACTTGGCTAGGGGCGATGCCAGCGAGTAAAGCAAAGTTTCCGGTGATCATCAATCGTTGAATATGATGAGCATAGGCATGTTTCAATGATTGCGAAATAGCACTTCTTAAGCACTGCATTTTAGTATTAGCGTTCCAAAAAAAAGCAGGTAAATCACGCTTTGCCTCTAAAAAATTCTGCTCGGCATAATTAGGCATATTAGCCCAATACATACCTCTAACATATTCTCGCCAGCCTAATATTTGCCTAACAAAACCTTCAATTTGCGCTAGGGTTATTTTACCGGCAGATGCTTGATAGGCAGCAAGAGCGGTTTCAATGACCTCGAGCGGATTAAGCATTTTACAGTTCAATGAAAAACTCAGCCGCGAATGATACAAACTCCAAGCATAAGGTGAAGCTACGGTCATCGCATCTTGAAAGTTACCAAAGTTTTCTAACTGATGTTCACAAAAGAACGTTAATAGTTCCAGCGATTGTTGGCGATTAATAGGATAAGCAACATGCTCAGATTCACGCCCTATCGTGTCAATCTTATGATGTTTTATCCGTTGTAAATAATCACTTGCTGGGTTGTCAAAGACCAGTGGTTTAGGAATAAATTTAAGATCAGTTTTTTTAAAGGATTGACGATTATTGGCATCAAAATTCCATGCATCACCTTCAGGCTTGGCGCCATTCATTAAAATAGCAAAGCGTTTACGCATAAAACGATAAAAATTTTCCATTCTTACGTGGGTAGCTGCTTTAAAATGATCAGCGAGTTCATCAAAAGGTAATAAAAAGTGTTCACTGTCGACTTCATAGACAGGTACTGCTAATTGAGCTGACATCTCGCTTAATTGCGCACGCAGTCGATATTCATCCGGTCGCACATAACTAAAATCTTCACTGGCATAAGTTGTCACTAACGTGGCGATCAAAGCAGGTAAATCTTGATATTTTGCTGTTTCATCTAAGGTTAAATAGCAAACCTGATGCCCTTTGCTCTCCAGAGTTTGAGCAAAGTTATCCATGGCAGCAAAAAACGCTGTTATTTTCTGACTGTGGTGCTTAGTATAATTGGCTTCTTGATAAAGCTCTGCGATGACATAAACAACATCGCTATCGACCTGTTCAAACCAGCTGTGCATAACATTAAGTTGGTCGCCTAATATAAGCCTAAGATGTTTTGCTTTCATTGATTTACCTTACTTTACCTTTAACGGTGAATTGAGCTATAAATAATTATTTTAGCTTATGCTGGCATTTTTACTACGTCGGCAACGCTCAGAGCAATAGCGGACATCTTGCCAACATGCTTGCCATTTTTTTCGCCACAAGAAATTTTTGTTACAAGTATGGCAATTTTTCTCGGGTAATTTTAATTTTTTATGCATAATAACTTAATCACTTTCTGCGATTTTTAACTGTTGAGGTTTTTTAGCTTTGCTTATTTTTTTATTGCCTCTAACATGCTTAGCTACAATACGTTGCCCTTCTTTTTTGGTGGTAAAACGTTGACGAAATCCCCATAATAAATCGCGAGCAATCTTGCCTGTTTCGTTAATATCTACCATAGGAGATGGGTAATTATCACCTAATTGGCATTGATAAAGCTGTTGTTCCATGGGTGACAATAACCACGGCGTATGAATAACTTCATTGGGTAACTCAGCTAATTCAGGTAACCATTTTCTAAGAAACTCACCGTTACTATCTTTCTCTAATGATTGTTTAACCGGGTTATAAACCCTGATGATATTAGTACCAGTAACACCAGACTGCATTTGAAATTGCGGGTAATGAATGCCGGGTTCAAAATCAAGAAATAATTGTGCTAAATGGCTGACACCTAATCGCCAATCCACCAGTAAATGATGGCATAAAAAACTCACTAGCATCGCCCGCATACGAAAGTTTATATAGCCAGTTTGCTCTAAGCAACGCATACAGGCGTCAACTAATGGGTAACCGGTTTGCGCAGTTTTCCATTTATCTAGTCGTTCTTCAACACTCAATCCACAATGAATATCTGGATACATTAAGTCATTATAGGCTTTATTGACGGGTCGCCATTGCATTTGATGTTCACTTTCAAATTTTTGAATGAAATGACAATGCCAATGTAGCCGAGAAGCCAGCGCGTCTATTGGACGTTTCCAACCCCGTTCTGATCTTGTTATCAAAATAGTTTGATAGAACTCTCTTAAACTTATATTGCCCCAAGCTAAATAAGGTGACAACCGAGAGCAACTTTTACGACTCGCTTGCGGTTTAGAGATATCAAAATGATAACCTTTACCACGCCCCTTTAAAAAGGATTGCAGGGTTCTTTGTGCCCAAAGTTCGCCACCTTTGAGCATAAAGTCATCGGTTATTGACCATGATATTGGAAAACTTGCGGCAAATAGCTTATCTATTAATGTACAACTCGCTAGCGCATCATCCGACAGTTTGGCTTCTTCCAGTGGCGCTTTCATAATTTGGCGCCAGTGTTTATCCCAATCAATTCTATTTTTTTTACCACGACTTACTGCACCAAATTGACTCTCACTCCAAACTATACCTTGTCCTTGGCACCACTGTTGAACCGATTTATCTCGCTCAAAGGTCGATAACAAGCCAACTTCTTCGTGGCTAAATAACCCGCTTATTTTAAAGACGTTGTTGATTTCAACTAAACCCGCTATTGCATCACCAAAATATAAATATACACGTGAATTAAAAGCGGCTAGCTGACTATTGATATCAGCAATAGATTGCCAAACAAAACGCCAATGGCGCTCATCATAATGAGGATCGTTTATCAGCAAGGGTTCAAAGACATAGTAAAGCAAGGTTTGACCCGATTTAATCGCTTGCACTAGAGGTTGATGATCACTGAGGCGTAAATCACGTTTCAGCCAAACAACATTGACTGCAGTCTTCATCGGTGTTTCTTCAATAAGTGTCTCAGTCATTTAGTGGTTGCACCGGCCAATCAGCAGCGTCGACAGAATCAAGTGGCTTACTCGAGTGATCTCCTCGAGTTAACCACTTAGCCTGATAAACCCCATCAGGGTCATACAGTGCTGTTTGCTTTTCAATGTTGAAATGTCTGCCACCTCTAGGATCAACGCCAACACCCGCAATATACTGCCAATTACCCCAATTAACGCCAGCATCATAATCAATTAGTTGTTCTTCAAACCAAGCCGCGCCATATCGCCAATCAACACTGAGTTCATTAACCAAGCAACTGGCGACGATTTGACGGGCTCGGTTACTTATATAACCTGTGGTAATTAACTCATTCATACAAGCATTAACAAGCGGATAAGGCGTCTGACCTAAGCACCATTTATTAAAACGCTCAGGATAAAATGAGGTTAAGGGGGGATGTTCAGCCAGACCTTTAAATTGATAGGTTTTCGCACCAACCTTAAAGTGTAACCACTGGAAGTATTCGCGCCATAATAACTCTAAATACAAGCATTCAGTCGAACTGTTTTGCGTATGCTGCTCTTCAAAAACAGTAATCGAGTGGTTCACTTGCCGCGCAGAGATACAGCCATAATTTAACCAAGCCGATAACTTACTGCTATTATCCCAGCCATCTAAATTATTTCTAACCTGTTTATAATCAGCCGGTAAAGCCAATGAAAAATAACGACTAAGCTGCTTTAAACCGGCAGTTTCACCACCCTCAAAATTATAACCACACTTTGCCCTTTGATAAGGGGCGTTAGGTAACCATGGTGGCCTAAAAATGGTGGGCGAAGGCATATTGGCAAACATACGGGGCAAAGATTCAATGCTGGGTGTAACAGCAGCGATGCTAATATCAGCCATCACCTTTCTAAACTTAGAATAACTTATCGGCAGTTGCTCAAGTTCAAAAGGTAAAATGTGATGTGGGAATAAAGTGAATTGATCGACCTGATGAATATCCACGTCAGGCATACGCTGACCGAGCTCATCGATTAAATTGTTTTCATATGTGCCAGGAAGACGCGTAGTAGTAACATCGGTAATGTCATATTTTTCACAGAGCGCGGTTAAACTCGACAAGGTGTCTCCGTAAACAATGTAGAGTTGTTGATCTAATGCTAATAAACTTTGATTAAAATCACTCAAACACCCCTGTAAAAAGTGCCAGCGTTTATCACCCAAAGGTTTAGATTGATAGTTCTTTGGCTCGAACCACTTTTTATCAACAACATAAACACAAAGTAATTGTTCACTTTGGCTGGCTAAGTTAAGTGCAATGTTGTCATTGAGACGAAGATCGTTAGTCACCCAGTATAAGGAACGTTTCATAGCTATAATTCAAAAAGGCAAAAAATTATATACGAATTAACTTAGTGATTAGATCAACACAGTTGAGTGATTATATATCGATGTAGCTGGCGTAGCTGATGGAATGAGGCGCTTGCAGACAAGGGTGGTTTAGTCGATTAGCTGAGGCTAACACTGAGTGGGTAAGAATAATGAATGTATTTAAGCGATAAAAAACCTCTGCATTGCTGCAGAGGTCATTTAATCAATTAAGCATCTTGAACAGGTTCATCCCAAGAAAGATGATGTTCACTTAAGACGACCAAGTTTTCACTATTGATCAAGCGTTGTGAAGCGCTATACCCGAGGATATTTTGCACCGTTTCGTCTGGACGACTAGCAATAATGGCTGTTTCATCCGATGAGAAGTTACACAAACCACGTGCTATTTCTTCACCTTTTTCGTCGTAGACGTGCAGCACATCTGCGCGTTCGAAGTTACCATGTATTGAAACAACATCGTGACAGGTAAATCCTTCGTCACCGCCATATAAGGCATCAGCTACGTCTTGTTTTATCACTAAACTACCGGCCATTTGTAGACGATCGGTTAGCCAGATGTTCCATGCTGATGAAGGTGATGAGTGAGCAATACACTTAGTGTGCCTACGTTCACCGTGCAATACACCGGTAACCGGCGCTTCCATCGTTCCTCTCGAAATTATGGTCGTACAACCAGCATTTTGCGCCATATTGGCCGCTTGTAGTTTAGTTAGCATGCCGCCGGTACCTAAAGAACTGGTGCCGCTTGCCGCTTCCATATAACTACTAACATCTTCGATAGACTCAACGAATACTGCGCCTTCTTCTGAAGGGTCTCGGTCATACACGCCATCGATACAGGTAAGAATAAACAAATACTCTGCGCCAATCATTTGTGCGACTTTAGCAGCAAGTCGGTCATTGTCTCCGACACGAATTTCTTCTGTAGTCACCGTATCATTTTCGTTGACGATAGGCATTACACCTTGTTTTATCAAGCGATGAACAGTATTTTTGATATTGAGAAAGCGACGTCTATTTTCTAAATCATCTAAGGTAACTAAAACCTGCGCTATATCAAAACCATACTCAAGTGCAATTTGCTTGTAGGCATGCATTAAGATCGGTTGTCCACAAGCGGCAGCCGCTTGCTTATCTTGCACACTCGCATTTTCAATAGTGCAACCAACTGTATTTAGACCTAATGCTACTGAGCCAGAAGATGTCAGTACAACTTCGTAGCCTTGCTCGCGTAACAAAGAGATGTCACTTAACAGACCATGCATAAAAGCAAAACTAGGTGTTAAATTTTTAACATTTGCTAAGAGACTCGAGCCCACTTTAATAACGATACGTGGCTTGCTTCGAGAAGATTTTTCAGTTTTTTGTTGTTCAAATGAGGGCAAAATTACTCCGTGCTCTGATTAATTAAATTAAATAGCAGCGTTGAATCGTTTACAAAATTGATTCAACAAATTGCTGCTATTTTCGTGATATTTTATTGTCGTATTAGAATTATTGCTTACTACTGATAATATAATTTTAGCTGCGGTTGACCGCATTAAAAGTAGATGATAAAAAATTATTGAAACGTTGGTAAAAACGTTAGAATTTGACGGCAATCGACAAATGAGTGCGGATATCATATACTAAAAAAGATAATTTTTCAATTGCACGCAAAATCAACGCATTGAAAAATATAATATCGGGCTTTAAAAAGTTCGTACTGAACACCTGCAAAACGATCTGCATTTCATTCAATGTAAGCTAAAAAACATCAGGAGTTTCATGTCATTACTTATGATTGGTTGTGGTAAAATGGGCGGTTCTTTATTGACTCGTTGGGCAACCTCTACAAATCACACTATCACTATTATTAATCCCTCATTAGTTAAAGCACCGCAAGGTGTTATCATCAGACAAGCCATTGAAGAGCTGGCTGACCAACGTTTCGACATTATCGTTATTGCGATTAAACCACAGCTTATTGAAAAAATATTACCAAGCTACCGTCGTCACCTTGCTGATTCGGGTTGCATTATTTCTATCGCTGCTGGCTACTCGGTTTCTTCAATAGAGCAACTGCTTGGCGAACAAGCTATTGTCCGAGTTATGCCAAACCTACCCGCACAAATAGGCAGAGGTGTTAGCGGACTTTACGCAAACTCGCGTTGCAGCGCTGTTCACATTGAAAACGCTATGGCGTTAACCAATGCAGTTGGTTATACCCACTTAGCAAACAGCGAAGACGAACTAGACCGAGTAACCGCAGTCGCTGGAAGTGGTCCTGGTTATGCCTTCGAAATAGCACGTTGCTGGATAGAGTCGGCCATTAAACTTGGCTTTTCGCCGCAAACCGCAACAGAGTTGGTATTGAACACACTCGGTGGTTCAATGGAGTTGGCTTTAACGAGTAAAGAAGATATCGATACTTTACGAAACTCAGTGACCAGTAAAAATGGTACAACAGCTGCTGGATTAAGCGCGCTTATGCAAGATGAACAATTAGCGTCTTTGTTTGACTCAACCGTTTCATCGGCTTATCAACGTGCAGTAGCCTTGCGCTAACTTTAGCCCCGTCAGCGATGACGCACTCGAATATTTTTGATGAAGACCCTAAATTCTTAAACTGAACTTTTATTATTACTGATATTAATATCAGTAATAAAAAATAAAAGTTAAGATCATTCAAACAAAAAAGTTCGATTTGATCAAACAGTTTAGCGTTAAACGAATAAGTAAAAGGAAAAAAAATTAATGTCGAATACAGATATAGAAACAATGATCACCACGCTTGGTAAACAAGCAAAAGCTGCGGCAAAAGTACTTGCCTGTGCAACCACTGAACAAAAAAACCAAGCATTAACTATTGCCGCAAATGCACTACGCGAAAATATGGATGCACTACTTAACGCTAACGCACTCGATGTGTTAAGCGTTAAAAAAGCCGGCAAAGCCGACTCATTTGTAGACCGACTAGAGCTTAACCCTGAAAGAGTTGAAGGTATGGCTGTCGCGTTAGAAGATATTGCCAAATTAGCCGACCCTGTCGGTCGAGTATTAGCCGAATTTGACCGTCCAAATGGTCTTAAAATAACGCGTGTAGCAACACCTATTGGTGTTATTGGGATGATTTATGAATCACGTCCTAATGTTGGCGCAGATGCGGGCGCGTTATGTCTTAAGTCAGGTAATACGGTAATTTTACGTGGCGGCTCTGAAAGCTTAAATTCCACACGTATTATTGTTGAGTGTATGGCAACGGGTTTACGTGCGGCTGGCTTACCGGCTAACTGTATACAACTGGTTGACACCGATGACCGCTCTGCCGTTGCCGCTTTGCTGCGCTGTGCCGATTATGTTGATTTAGTTATTCCTCGTGGTGGCCGAGGTTTAGTTGAGCTAGTCAGAAACGAAGCTCAAGTGCCAACCTTGTTGCATTTAGATGGTAACAACCATATTTATGTTGATAAAGACGCGGACGTTGCTAAAGCACTAAGTATTATTAAAAATGCCAAGTTACGCAGAACCGGTGTTTGTGGTGCAACAGAAAGTTTAGTGTTAGACCAAGCAATAGCAAAAGAATTTTTACCACAACTCGTTGAGACCTTAGTTGGTTGTGAGATTCGTGGTGATGTTGCCGCTCAAGCCTGCGATCCCCGTATTAATGTTGCAACTGATGCCGATTGGGATACTGAATACCTTGATGCCATTTTATCGGTTAAAATAGTCTCTAGCTTAGATGAAGCGCTTGACTTTATTGAAGAGCATTCCTCTAAGCATACTGATGCTATTATCACTGAAAATGCGGAAGTCGCAGAAACATTTATGCGCTCTGTTGATTCGGCCGTGGTGATGCATAACGCCTCAACTCAATTTGCTGATGGTGGTGAGTTTGGTATGGGCGCTGAAATCGGCATTGCTACCGGTAAAGTACATGCCCGTGGACCAGTTGGTTTAGAGCAGCTGACCATTTTTAAATACCGTGTTGCCGGTCAAGGGCAAACTCGCCCTTAAAGGCTCTGTAATAAACACTGCAGCGCATAAGAGTGCGATTTTTTTAGCTAAAGCTGTGGTGAGTTAACCTTTTTTGTAAACTATAATAGTGCCGCTAACATCGTGTTAGCGGCTAACTATTTACCTTAAGCTCAGAGCCTTTTCACACGGACATCATCCATAGACTTACCAAACTATTAAGACGTTAAAACCTACCCTTGGTTTATGGCGATGAATTATTATCACTTTCGTTAATATGATTAATGCGCTATTGGCTTAAATGCCCAGTAAAAACAGTATTTAAACCTTTCGTTTACAAATGTAGTTGGCTGAGAAATTATAGCTATGTTATAGTTGCCGCCCTAAGGACTAGGTGTAGAATAGTCTATACTCGTCTGCTATTTATAAAGTCTTGCCGTAAATTTATGATTTCATTATTAAAGAATGTAAACCTTTATAACCCTAATCCTATGGGTATTAAAGATGTGCTGGTTGCTGGTGGAAAAATCGCTGATATATTTGATGTATCCGATAATGGCCATCATAATATCCCTGATAACTGGCCAGTAGAAGTCATTGATTTTAATGGCGCATATCTAGTACCAGGCTTTATCGACAGTCATGCTCATATTACCGGTGGCGGTGGCGAAGCAGGTTTTTCAACACAGGTTCCTCCGGTTTCTCTGTCAGAATTTACCCAAGTGGGTGTGACAACCGTTGTAGGGCTTTTAGGTACCGATGACACCACGCGAAGTATTGCCAACCTGATCAGCAAAGTTTACGGACTACGCGAAGAAGGTATGTCGGCATATTGTTGGACCGGTGGTTATCATTACCCATTAACAACGTTAATGGGTAGCGCAAAAGCAGATATTACTTTTTTAGAGCCCGTTATTGGTATTGGTGAGTTTGCTATTAGCGATCATCGTTCAAGCCAACCGACCTTCGAAGAAGTGATAAAATTGGCCAGTGAAGCACATGTCGCGGGCTTATTAACCGGTAAAGCCGGTATTATTCATTTTCATCTTGGTGATGGTGAGCGACGCCTCGAATTAATAGAACGAGCGATTAGTGAAACAGAAATTCCTGCTCGTGTCTTTAATCCGACGCACGTTAATCGTAATAAACCGTTATTCGAAGACAGTTGCAAATTATTAGCGCACGGCTGTTATATCGACATTACTGCCTTTCCTGAAGGCACAGCAGAGCCTGGTTTAGAGGCATGTGATGCGATAGAAATTGCCGTAAAAAAAGGTTTACCCTTGGACAAAATAACCGTCAGTTCAGACGGTGGTGGTTGTTTACCTTGTTTTGATCAACAAGGCGAATTACAACACATGGACTTTGGCCGAGCCAGTACATTACTGGAAACATTACAAGCAACATTAAGAAAGAATATTGCGCTTGAGAGTATTTTGCCGATGTTTACGAGCAACGTAGCTACGTTGTTACGTTTACACAGTAAAGGAAAAATAGTACGAAATAACGATGCCGATATGCTCGTACTTAACAACAAATTTGAAATTACTGACGTGATGATAAAAGGTCGTTGGCATAAACGTGACAACACAACAGTAGTAAGCGGAACTTTTGAGTAGAGGTAGGTATGTGTCCAGCAAAAATTGCTGATGGTCAGCAAAGGGGATTTATAATTCCAATCGGGGGGGCAGAAGAGCGTGTTGATGACCCAATAATTTTACAACGTTTTGTAGAATTATGTGGTGATGAAAATGCTAATATAGTGATTATTCCAACCGCGTCACAGCTTGCTGAGACTGGGCCAAATTATGAAATTATTTTTCGTAATCTCAACGTCAAAAATGCGATATCTTTACCGATAAACAGCAGAGAAGATGCTGAGCGCGAAGATTATTTAGCCGCACTTGAAAACGCAACAGGTATTTTTATTACCGGTGGTAATCAATTACGTTTGTCGACTATATTAGGCGGTACTTCGGTTGCGCAGAGTATACGAAAATTAAATTCCGAAGGTGTTCATGTTGCAGGAACATCTGCAGGTGCTGCTATTATGCCTGAGCATATGATCGCAGGTGGCTCTACCGGTGCATTACCTAATGAGCAAGGCGTGACTTTTGCTCCGGGCTTAGGCTTGATAAGTAAAGTACTGCTAGACCAACACTTTAGCCAACGTAATCGTTTAGGACGTTTACTTTCTGCTGTTTCATATAACCCTTTTGCTTCTGGACTAGGGATTTGTGAAAATACTGCCGCTTTTATTGCGCCAGATGGGTTACTAGAGGTTGTTGGACACGGAAGCATCACGGTAGTTGACCCTTCTGATTTACAGCACAGTTCAATGGCTGAAGCGCGTACAGGAGATTCAATCACCTTGATAGGGTTAAAGCTTCATATGCTGAGTAATGGTGATACTTACTGTTTAAATACTCGAGTCGCATCACCTAAAGCGGTTTAGTATTTCTAAATACAGCTGAGCTAAAATTTGCCCATGAATAAACGCATTATTTATGGGCAAATCTATTAAAAAACATTGCAAACACTGCCTCTTTTCATTGATTAATGATTAAAAAAACATCTTTATCCCCCCTAATCCACGATAACTTTTTGACTAGCTTTGCTACCGTATTCAATCATTAGCGACTTTAATAAATAATTGTCTTGTCTATTAGCAAAAGCGTGGTATCTTTTTGGTATACCATTATTTATTTATGGCAATTTTTTACTTCTATTCGATCTTGTAAAGATCTTAAGTGTAATGCGTTGAAACTTCTCGGTTTGTAACTCAACATATGCACATCAATAGAACCTGTGCACATATTCAGTTCAATATCACCGTGATTTATTCCTCCCAATAATTGTCATATCATATTTTGTTGCACCCTATTTTTAAAAATAAGGTTCAACTCGTAGGTACACATAATAATAATTCTAATCACCTGATTTTTGGACATATAATGAAAATATTAACAAGTAATGTTTATGTTGGCCCTAATGTTTACGCCCATTTCCCTGTAATTCGACACGCTGTTGATGTTGGCATATTAGAGCACTACCCTTCGGTAAAATTAGGTAAAGAATTCATTGATGGCTTAATAGAAGCCTTACCCGGCTTAAAAGAGCATGGCTGTTCATATGGCGAATCTGGCGGTTTTATTAGACGCTTGCAAGAAGATGAAGGTACTTGGATAGCTCATATATGGGAACATGCAACCTTAGAACTGCAATGCATGGCCGGTACTGAAGTTACTTTTGGCAAAACTAGAGGCAATGGCGAAGTTGGTCAATATGACATGGTATTTCAGTACAAACAACGAGATGTTGGCTTAGCTGCTGCTGAACTTGCCAGAAATCTGCTTATCTCAGTGATGCCAGCAGATATTCAAGCACAACTGCAAACAAAATTAGCAGCCGATTTCGATTTTGCAGAAGAGCTATCAAACTTTATTCGTTATGCACAGCGCAAAGAATTTGGCCCCAGTACTCAATCGTTAATAACGGCAGCCGAAGAACGACATATCCCATGGCTACGTTTAAATCAGTACAGCTTAGTACAATTTGGCCATGGTAAATACCAACAGCGCATTCAAGCGACCATTACTAGCCAAACCAATCATATTGCCGTAGAAATATCCTGTGATAAAGAAGACACCCACAACTTATTAAATGATCTTGGTTTACCTGTGCCCAGACAACAAATGGTTTATTCTGCTAAAGATGCCATAAGAGCGGCAAAACGCATTGGCTTACCAGTAGTGCTTAAACCATTAAACGCTAACCATGGCCGTGGCGTCTCTATCGATTTAACCACTGACGAGCAAATTAGTACCGCATTTGATTTTGCCCGTGAACAAGGCACCAGTCGAGCCGTGTTAGTCGAGTCATTTTTAACCGGTTTAGATCACCGTATGCTTGTTGTTAATGGTGAACTTGTTGCTGTCGCAAAACGTGTACCGGGTCATGTTGTTGGTGACAATAAACACACCATTACGCAATTAATTGATATTGTAAATGAAGACCCGCGTCGTGGCGTTGGTCATGAAAAAGTACTCACTCAACTCGAAATGGACTCGCAAGCGACCCGTTTAGTTGAAGAAGCTGGCTATAGCGTTGATACCATATTACCTGAAGGCGAAATTTTCTATTTACGTTCAACCGCTAATTTATCAACTGGTGGCACAGCGATAGACATGACTGATGTTGTCCATCCAGACAATAAAGTGATGGCTGAACGAGCAATAAGAGCAGTAGGTCTTGACGTTGGCGGTGTTGATTTCCTGACCTCTGATATTACTCAGTCATATAAAGATATCGGCGGTGGTATCGTTGAAGTAAACGCCGCGCCAGGTTTTCGTATGCATGTTGCGCCGAGTCATGGCAAACCTCGCGATGTTGCCGGTAAAGTTATTGATATGCTCTTTCCGCCAAATACCCCCACTTGTATCCCTATTGCTGGCATCACAGGTACCAATGGTAAAACAACAACCTCACGGATGTTATCGCACATTTTAAAAACAGCGGGACATGTTGTAGGCATGACATCAACCGATGGTGTTTATGTTGATGGCCTGTTATCGGTAAAAGGTGATATGACCGGACCGGTTGCATCACAAATTGTCTTAAGAGATCCTTCGGTTGATATTGCCGTTCTTGAAACCGCGCGTGGCGGCATCGTTCGCTCAGGTTTAGGTTATCGCGAAAGTAATGTTGCCGCCTGCATTAATGTTCAACCCGATCACTTAGGCTTAAAGGGAGTTGATACCTTAGAGCAGCTCGCTGAAATTAAACGTATTGTCGTTGAAGTAGCCAAAGACGCGGTCATACTTAATGCCGACGATCCACTTTGTTTAAAAATGGCCGACCATACTCAAGCAAAACATTTGTGCTATGTAACGATGAATTCAGGGCATGGTTTAGTCAGAGAGCATATTCGCGCTGGTGGACGTGCCGTGGTGCTTGAAAAAGGTATCAATGGTGAAATGATCACTATCTTTGATAATGGTGCGCATATTCCCTTACTTTGGACACATTTAATTCCTGCGACACTTGAAGGTAAAGCCACTCATAACGTACAAAATGCGATGTTTGCCGCTGCCCTCGCCTATTCTCTAGATAAACCGCTTGATGCGATCCAACAAGGGTTGAGAACGTTCAACACCACCTTCTATCAAGCACCAGGGCGAATGAACGTCTTTGATGAACACCCTTTTAGAGTTATTTTAGATTATGCTCACAACGCTGATGGTGTTCGCCATATGAGCGAATTAGCGACTAAATTAGACGTTAATGGTAAGCGTATTGTGGTATTAGCCGCACCTGGTGATCGCCGTGATGAAGATATTGAAAACATCGCCAAGGCAGCCGCTGGACACTTTGATTTATATATCTGTCGTGCCGATGACAATCTTCGCGGCCGTGGTAGTGATGAGGTGCCGCAAATGTTAGCTGCAACGTTGCAAGCACAGGGTATCAGTGGAGATAATATCTTGATGATACCAGACGAGGTTACTGCCACTGAAACAGCTTTATCGATGGCAAATAAGGATGATTTAGTGATTGTTTTTGGTGATGCGATTACCCGTTGTTGGAAGCAAATTATTAATTTTAACGGTAGTGAAGATAATCCAGCGGAAACATTAACAAAACCCGTGCATACCGTTGTTTCTATGTTAAACACCGATGAACCCGATCCTTTTATTCTAGAATCAGGTATGAAATTGGTTAAAGATGATCGAGGCGTACGCATTGTTTCGACAATAGAAGAAGAAAGTGACTAAAACCAAGTTGCTGTAATTATTTGTCATTAGCTAAAGATGAATAAGCTAAACCTCGCTAGGTTATGTTTTAGCAACATAACCTAGCGGCATAAAACCACGCGGCGTATTGTTAAACCAATAGAGCTGCATGTCGGCTTTTACAATCATCATTGGGAGCTAGTCATACAAATGATAACCTGACAAAACTGTCTCAACGTTAATGATGATATTGACACAGTTTTATCTCCTTCTCACTTTCCTAACAGCTTGCAGCGTTGGGAATAAATTCAATCAAATTGGTATGCCATGAACAACACTATAACCTTAACATTAGATGACCAACGACGGCTTACCGGTAAAAGCCTGCTTTGGGATAAATCAGGCGCGATTATTGATGCTTTTGTCTCGGGCATTGATAAGCAAGCAGTCGTGGATCAATGGTTGGTTTACGTTAATCAGTTATTGACAGCAATCGATTGGCAAGAACAATCAACGTGTTATCGTATCTTTGAAGACGGTATAAGTCTCGCGATAAGTGCGCCAATGGATGCCCTGTATGCATCTTGCGATGTCAACGAAGCCGCATGGGATTTTACTTGTCACCAAGTTTTAACCGGCAGCATAAGTGACACTCACCAGCAAGAAATGAACGAAACTGTCACTCGTCTTAAACAAATGATTGCCGAAGAGGCTAACCCTGCCCTACTCAACTTAATACATATAGCGACAAAAAATCATCTTCATTATTTAGTTGATGATGATGAGTTTTCGCTAGGTTATGGTAAAAGCTGCCAACGTTGGCCAGTGACATCATTACCCGATCCAACCCAGCTCAATTGGCAACAATACCAATCGATTCCTATTGCATTGGTCACTGGCACTAATGGAAAATCTACCACCGTGCGTATCATGTCTGAAATTATTAAGCAGTCTGGTAAGTGTTGCGGTGTCACCTCAACGGATTTTATTCGTGTCGGTGAAAAAATAATAGATTATGGCGATTATTCAGGACCTGGCGGTGCACGAATGTTACTTCGACACCCAGAGACAGAAACGGCGATTCTAGAAGTCGCGCGCGGCGGAATATTACGCCGAGGCCTGCCCATTGAACAGGTAGATGCCGCATTAATTACCAACATAGCTGAGGACCATTTGGGCCAATATGGTATCAATACCGTAGCAGGGCTTGCACAAACTAAAGCGGTTGTTGCAAAAGCGCTAACCAGTGGTGTCTTAGTGCTTAATGCTGATGACCCCTATTTAACCGCACTGGCGCCAACATTAAGCGTAAATAAATGTTGGTTTTCATTACATGAAAATAATCCAGTACTGCAACAGCATAAAGCCATTGGCGGTGCTATTTGTTTCATCCGTGCTGGCGCACTGTTTTATTGTGCAGAAAAAACCCGTAAAGGTGATCGTACTGAATCAATGATCGTTGCCGTTAACGATATACCGATGACGTTAAATGGCGCTGCTCAACATAATGTTCAAAATGCCTTAGGGGCGACCGCTCTAGCTAAGAGTTTAGGCATAGCTAGCTCAGTAATTGGTCTTGCGTTACAAAAGTTTTCAAGTAATGTTGACGATAATCCAGGTCGCGGTAACCAATTTCAACTCAAAGGCGCATCGGTTATCATGGATTTTGCCCACAATGTCCATGGTATGAATGCCATGGCATTGACCACGGCCAACATACCAGCAACGCGAAAGTTTTTAATGTTAAGTCATGCCGGTGACCGCAGCGATGACGACATTATTAAGATGACAAAATCAGCCTTAAAAATGAAACCTGATATCTTGGTTGCAGCAGAAACTGTTGAGTACTTAAGAGGAAGAGAGCTCGGCGAAATATCAAATTTAATTGCCAGAACTGCGATTGAAGGTGGTCTATCCGCCGATAACATCTATTTTGCAGAAAGTCCTTATCGGGGTGCACAACAGATTGTCAAGCAACTATCAGCTAATGATTTAGCGCTGTTAATCGTTTTATCCGAACGAGAGCAAGTGATTGATTTATTAACCACAAAGGCAAATGAAACAGCAAGCTAGTCATAATGTATTTAAGCAAAGTTCGTCGATAAAATTTAAGCAGTTGTTGTCAGCTTAATTGCTGACAACAACTAGACTTTCACCGTAAGCAGTCACTAGCTCTTCTGAACGGTAAAGTCGAACAATATCAGCTTGATTTTTGTTGAAATAGCGCTTATAACTACCGAAAATCTACTATCTTCAAGGTAGCTGACATTAGCCTATATATTCTCTATCGCATGACTAACTGAGTGAGGTAAAAAGGTTCAAGTCTATAACTTGGTTCATTATTTAATAATGAAAGTGAAATACCCACTATCAAGCGCTAAAGTACCCAAAGAGGTTATACGCTAACTAATATTATGCCGCCAGAATACTCAATCTATCTACATCAATAACTTAAAATCAACGGTATCTAACAAAGGGGATATTATTTGAAACGCTATAGTAACGCTATTCGCAGAGATTAATTTTAGCCGACAAACCTTATAATCCGTTTTAATATTGAACTTGTTTATAAGCTAATTAACATTAACTTAAGAGCCAAAACGTTAATTTTTCCAATAATATATCAGGATCAATCGGCTTAGTTAGGTAATCATTCATGCCGGCTTGCAAACATTTTTCACGATCACCTTTCATGGCATTAGCAGTCATCGCAATTATAGGTACATCCTGCTTATTTTCACGAATACATCGAGTCGTTTCGTATCCGTCCATTTCAGGCATTTGGCAATCCATCAAAATTATATCAAAAGGCTCATGTGCCTCTTTTAGTATTGATAATGCCTCAAGACCATTAATAGCAACCTCTGCTTTTAGTCCAAAGCGTTTTAATAAGCCTAGGGCCACAAGTTGATTAATGCGATTGTCTTCAACCAATAATAAGCGCGTATTTTCAGGCCATAGGGGAATAGTCTGTGGTGATGAAATCATTTGATCTATGGGTGTTATTTCCAAAGCTTTTGTACTTTTATCCAACTCAATAACGCACGTGAAGCAACTGCCTTTTCCTTCTTCACTCCTAACGATGATTTCACCGTGCATTAACTTGGCAAGCCGTTGAGAAATGGCTAAGCCCAGCCCTGTACCACCATATTTTCTAGTATTAGATATATCTACCTGACTAAAAACATCAAATAAACTTGCCATTTTATCTGCGGGGATACCAATACCGGTATCACTAATGGAGAGCTTAAACTGCCAGCGTTTATCACTGTGCGAAATGAGTTCTCCGTGAATATTAATTTCACCTTGTTGAGTAAACTTAATGGCATTACCTGCAATGTTAGTTAAAATTTGACGCAACCTACTTGAATCGCCAACAACCATTGATTCGTTCATTTCACTACAGTTTAAACTCAGTGTTAGGTTTTTTTCTTCGGCTTGAAAGCGCATAAATTGGGTGAATTCTTCAAGCATCTTTTTCAAATCAAAATCAATAGACTCTATTTCAAGTTTTCCTGCTTCAATTTTTGATAAGTCGAGAATGTCATTAATTAAATTTAATAATGATTTTGAACTACTGAGCGCTATTTGGACGCGCTTCTTCTGTTGAGTGTCTAATTTATCATCTAACATTAACTCTAACATACCGATCACCCCATTCATTGGGGTGCGTATTTCATGGCTCATGGCAGCTAAAAACTGAGATTTTGCAACAACGGCTGATTTGGCGACTACATTCGTTTCAATTAACTTTTGGAACTGTTTTTTCTTTTCAGTGATGTCAGTTCGAATTGATATATAACCTGTAATTTTATTGTCCGTAGAGGTTATTGGGATAATACTCGTATCAACCCAATACAAATGACCGTCTTTTGCTCTATTTAGTATTTCGCTATGCCATACATTGCCTTTTGACACCGTTTTATACATGTCATGCCAAAATGCTTTCGAGTGGTTGCCTGAGTTAATAATGCGATGATTTCTTCCAATTAACTCCTTTGCAGAATAGCCACTGACTTCACAAAATTTAGCGTTAGCAGAAGTAATAATGCCTTTAATATCAGTCGTTGCAATTATAGCGTGTTGATCAAAAGCGAATTTTTGCATAAGTAAATCATTCTTATAAATTTCGCTTTTCTCGATAGACTCTTTAAATTCTGATACTGCATTCCAAATATCTTGAATATAAGTATCTTTATTTCTGTAAATAACTATATCGGTAGATCCCGTTGATAGCTTTATTAACGCTTGATAAACTTGATTCAGCCGGTTAGAAGTGTTTTTAGAGAAATAAAATGCAGACCATATCATGAGTATCAATAAACCTATGGTTAGTTCGGTAATATAGGTTTTTTTATAGATATTATCTTCAACCAAAATGGCCTGTCGGGATAGTTCGTTGGTATAGTATTTTGAAAGTTTTAAAAACAGTTTATTGACTACTTTTAATTTATCATTAGCTAATACAAGTTCATAGGATGCTTGCTTTACATCAACTGAGGACATTTCAATTGAGGATATAATTTGGCCTTTATAGGCTGTAAAAGCGACTTGCACTTGGTGGAAAATATTTTTGCCTTCAATAATCAGCTCATCTTTTTCATGGATACTTTTATTGAGCCGTTCCTCAATTAGATATATCTGATTAAGGCGTTTTTTTCCTTCTACGTAGATCCCTTCTTCATCGAGCTTATCAGATTCAAGCAACAAGGTAATAATTTCGCTATTACTTGCTGTAATAAGGAGAGTTATTTCACTGATTTCACTAATTTGAACTAAGTTAGTTTCGCTGAGATTTTGAAATAACTCAGCATTAGTGCGGATCACTTGATTACTGGTGACATAAAGTATCAGAGTTAATAAAACACCAATGAATGGTGCGATCAGAAATTTTGTTTGTAACGAGAGAGAACCAAACATAAATATGCCTTGAATGATTAAAGTTTTGGCCAATCGTCAGGCTTGATCATGCCTTTAAATATAATTCTGTTATCCTCTTTTTTAAATATAACCATAACACCTTCAGGTTTTGGCCAAACACCTAAGCCATCTTTAAGGTTAGCAGTATGGCCTACATAAACAGTATTTTTTTCTCCATCGTTCGACGCCAACATTGAATCTAATAAATATTGGCCTAACATCGCCGACTCTTTGTTCTTTTTCGCGATAGAAAATTGCAATTTATCATCAACTTTAAAGTCGCCAAACACTTCTCTTGCTGTATCTTTTGTTCGGCAATACGGGCTTGATTTCACTTGACCAATAGGAATATTTAATGATTTTATCAATACCCCTATCTGTTGGACTTGGGATTTTCCAGCTTCAGTTAAATTTCTTTGTGTTTCACAACGGGTTAAATCAATAAGACTTTTATCACGACTCATATCTTTTCTGGTTGTTAATCCATGGCGCATATAAATAATATGACCGCCTGACTGTAATGCTTGAATAAGTGCTAACGGGGGTTGAGTATTTAAAATTTTGCTTTCAGCATTAACCTTATTCCCACAGAGAAGCATCAGACTAATAACAAATAAACTTTGTATTGAAATACTCAAATTAATTCTCATTCAGTTTTTGAATTATTTACCTTAACCTTTATTACTCATAAAAATTAATACATCAGTTAGCTTAAATATACACTAAGTTTTTCAAATAATTAAGTGGAAAATAAATTAATTATTATAATGGTTAATCGACTTCCTCCTTTTAACTGTCACCTGCAGATAACTATATTGTGGTAGCTATTGACGCTTAAAACTACTCTCTAGGTAATAAGGAACAAGATCACTTATTTATGAGCATCAACTAAAAAGCTGAATGTACATAAGTCTTTAACTTATCAAGCAAGCCGTTAAGCCTAAATGTATTGCGAAGGTGAATTCAGTGTCAAGGTGAGTAAAGAATAATAAAGATAAAAATCAGCACTGTATAGTTAACCCTGTACTATTATTTTAATTTAAGGTTAGATGATTTTAGTAACCGTTTGAACAATTATAAAGAGATAAAACGGTTACTAAAGTTTAGCCGTTTCCTTGAAAGCAACCGCTGTTTTATATCACTGAGGTAAAATTTAATTAAAAACTATAAACCTTCATATCCAAAGCAAAGCTAGTATTAGTTTTCGATCACCGATTTTATTACCTGAATATTTAATCGTTTAGCAATACGATTTAAATTTGCTCTGTCGATAGATAAACTTCTTGCCGCCGCAGCCCAGTTTCCATTTGTTTGCGTTAAGGTATTTCTAATTAGTTGACGTTGAAAATGATCTGTTTCTTCTCGAAGATTAATCCCAATAGCTGTTTTATTTGTCAAAGCGACTTCATTGCTCGGTGTTAACTTATCGTTTGAGACAGTATTTAGCGCACCGCAATCATCACGGTCAATCGCGATAATCGTTTTATGCTTTTGCCGTGATCTTGCCTTTAGCGCAGCACGACTGATCACATGCTCTAATTCACGTACATTACCCGGCCAGTTATATTGTTCTAAATGAGTGATCGCTTGTGCGGTTAATTTCAGTTGTGAGATAGCCAACTTTTGCTTGGTTTGCTCAACAAAATAGCCACTGAGTAACTGAATATCTCCGACACGCTCTTGTAGTAGGGGAACTCTGATCGGATAAACGCTTAGCCTATGATATAAATCAGCTCGAAAGCGCCCCGCGGTAACTTCTTCTTTTAGATTACGATTGGTCGCCACTATAATGCGAACATTCACTTCCTCGACATTATCTTGGCCAACAGGTTGTATTTCATTACTTTGTATTGCGCGCAGAATTTTACTTTGAGCCGCTAAAGGAAGTTCTCCTATTTCATCTAAGAACAAAGTACCACCATTGGCCAAAGAAAATTTACCGGCACGGTTTCTTTCAGCGCCAGTAAAAGCCCCCTTAACATGACCAAAAAGTTCACTTTCTATTAAGTTTTCAGGTAAAGCCGCACAATTAACATAAACCATAGGGCCATTTTTTCGTAATGATTTTTGGTGCAAAGTACGTGCGACTAATTCCTTACCAACACCCGTTTCACCATAAACAAGAATATTGAAGTCTGATGGAGCAACAATGTCTATTTCCTGTTTAAGCTGCTGCATGACCTGACTTTCACCAATGAGCTCACCACCATCACGTTTCCAGGCTTGCTCGGTTAACTCGGTAACAACCTGCTGAGAATGATCAGCCTGATGTTCTAATTGTTCAATTAAAAAAGCCGTATTGAGTGTTGCCGACGCCATTGCTGAAATCACGTCTAACGTGCGCTCAGCAATATCTTCAAAGATGTGGGGGGTTAAGCTATCAATGGTTAACAAACCTAACAGTTTATCATCGTAATAAAGGGGTAAGCCCATGCAAGAATGAACGGGTAAATCTCCGATACGGTCAACTAGCAAGCCATCATAGGGATCGGGCAATGGCGAGTCTGCCGGAAATCTAATTGGCGCTTTTGACTGACACAATGCCGCAAATCTTGGATGTTCCGCAACAAGAAACCTTCTACCTAGGGTATCTCTACTTAAGCCCTGCAATGCAATAGGCTTTAGCATATCACCATGATAAGACAATAAGGCAACTGCATCACATACAATCGTTTTTCTTACGGTGTCTAACAAACGGTCAAATCGGTCGTTTGTATTTAAACTACTTGCTAGGTTAAGTGCTAACTCGATAATGGCACTCGATGATATTGGGCTCATATTTATCTCCTGTTAATTACACAATAACACTAACGTGTCATTAAGACTACGAAATAAAAGAGTCATATAGACTACATACAGATACAAAAAAAGATTAACCAATTGATTAGTAGCGCTTAATTATATTGGCACTGTCTTTGCAGATACCTATTGCAAATATATAATTATGCAAATAAGGAGTCATCTATGTATTCACAATTCACCGTCGCTAATGAATTACCCCCAACGCCCGATGCTTTAAATTATCAAAAATGTTTAATTGTTGGCAACTACCTGATGATAATTTCTCTGCTTGTGGTTACCTCAAGCATTTTTATAACTTTTGCTTTCGATCAGCTCTTTTCTATTGCTGTGCAAATTTCTGCACATATCTCCACAATAGTTTTTGCTGGTTTATTGAAGATTGGTTATGTCTTACGTTGTGTGGCTTTGCATGGCTTTGGTCAAAGGAGTTTTTGAAATGTTAAATATTCAAGACGCAGAGATAATGCTACTAATCCATCAGCAAAAATCGCCTAGTGAGCTTAAGCAGTTAAAGCCGTATCCTGTTTTTAACTGCTCTTTTAAAAGCAGTTTTTTGTTATCTGTTTATTTTTCGTTGATCGCGCTAGGTCTTAGCAGCCATTATTTATAGTATCACTGCCCATTTTTACTACAGAACTAACCCGAACCTCATCCACCCATCGCAATAAGAAAGGTATTTCCTTTTGTTGTCTAAACAATTAATTGAGTTTAAATTAGGAATAACAATGTTAACCGAACACCATATAGATATCATAAAAAGCACTATCCCCCTGTTAGAAAATACCGGTCCAGCCTTAACTAAGCACTTTTATCAGCGGATGTTCTCGCATGAGCCTCAGTTACAAGATATTTTCAACATGTCTAATCAGCACAACGGCAAGCAACAAGTCGCTCTTTTTGAAGCGATAGCGGCTTATGCAAAAAATATTGAAAACGTCACGGTGTTACAAAGTGCTGTAGAACGAATTGCTCAAAAACATACCAGCTTAAATATTAAAGCCGAACACTATCAGCTTGTTGGTCACCACTTAATTGAAACGCTGCGCGAACTCGCTGGCGATGTTTTTACTGTTGATGTAGAGCAAGCATGGACGAAGGCTTATCAATTTTTAGCTAAAATTTTTATCGATAGAGAAAACGAACTTTACCAGCAGCGATCACTAAGTCATGGTGGCTGGCGAGATGCTAGAGCGTTCAAAGTGATTGATAAGATTGTTGAGTCGGCACTCGTTAAAAGTTTCATTTTTTCTCCGGTAGATAAGCAAGCTGTGATTGATTATTTACCGGGTCAATACTTAGGGATTGAATTTAGCCCTACTGTTGGCGACTATAAAGAAATTCGCCAATACTCGTTATCAGCACAACCCAATGGTAAGACATATCGTATTTCAGTTAAGCGAGAAGCGAACGGTGTTCCTGGCAAAGTATCGAATTACCTTCATGATATAATCGACGTTGGCGACGAAATTAATCTGTACGCCCCCGCGGGAGATTTTATCTTTGTCAATCGCCAAAAGCCCGTAGTGTTAATTTCAGCGGGCGTGGGTGTTACACCGATGCAAGCTATGTTAGAAACGTTAGCTGAGCAGGACTATCAACAAGCAGTAATATATTTACATGCTTGTGAAAATAGCGATCAGCACTCTTTTAAAGAGCGTACCAAAACGTTAATAGCGATAAATAATTGGCAACAGCATATTTGGTATCAAGATAGAACCGCCACACAAGAAAATGTTCAGCAGGGCTTTATGGATTTAACCCCGCTTACTTTACCGATAAATGAAGGAGACTTTTATCTGTGTGGTCCTAGTGGCTTTATGTTATTTATCAAGCAGCAATTACTTGCTCTGGGTGTAACAGAAACTCGTATTCATTACGAAGTTTTTGGACCTCACCAGGTTTTGTAAAAAAAGTTAGCGTTGAAGCTTATTGAAATTAGGCACTGATTGGGCATTTAATACTAAGCTAATTTTGATAGTGCCGTATTAATAGAAATATATTCTATTTGAATTTTTAGAAAACCAATTAATTATTTATCAGATAATCAGTTGGTTATTAAATCGTTGAACTTACACTGTAAATCAGCACAACAAAAAGATAAAACATTTTAACAAGACTAAAACAGCAGCTTCTGTTTTGAAAAGTCGATTGTATTAGGTTTCATCACTTAATTTCTTTGCGCTTTCGCGTAAATAAGGCGCAAGTGCGCTTTTAAAATCGAGTGTCGCACCTAACTTATTGGCTAGTAATATCATACCAGTGATTTTACGATTGACTAATGCAACTTCAAATATTGGCGATGCTATCGCTGTTTTATCGGTCATTAATGGCATACTAATCTGTCTGATTTTTTTAATCAGTTGCTGCTTTTTTAAGTTGTATCCTGTATTACTTTGTAAGCAATAACTAGCTTCAAAACACGCCTTTAGCACAGTATCTATCGCTTTAGCACTCATGTTATTGTCAACTAAACCAAGCGAATACAGGGCTAAACGCATGTCGTTATTATCTTGACGCTGCATAGCATCAGCCATAGCAAGATAATGTACTGAGGTATGCTGAGAAAGCTGCCGACAGGCTCCAAAATCAAGTAATACTATTTTTTGTGTATCGCTCTGATACAAGAAATTAGCAAAGTTGGGATCACTTTGCATAAGTTTATGTGTAAATAGCTCTTGGTAAGTTAAATCCATTAATTGGCTACAGACTAAATCCACAATGTTAGCACTCATGGTACTAATATCAGTGATGGGAGAACCTTCGATATATTCCATCGTCAGTATATTTTCGTCCGTCAGTTCGTCAACAACAAAGGGCACAATAAAGCGAGGGTCGTTACGCAGGTTTTCACGATAAGTGTTAAGAAATTTCGCCTCCTGCAAATAATTAGCTTCAGCTTTAAGTTGTGCTTTAGCTTCAGCAAGCAAGCTAGTCAAGTCAAGATGTTTAGGTAAGACACCACTGAGTTTTAGTAAATCCATGACGTTATCAATATCACTGTCAATACTTTCTCTAACACCCGGGTATTGGACCTTAATCGCCAACTGACGACCATCTTTTAGTGTTGCCCGATGAACCTGACCGATACTTGCTGAGGCGATGGGGGCAAATGAAAAATAACTAAATTGTTGATGCCAGTCTTTTGACCAGGACGCTTCTAGGGTTTTGACTAACTGTGCTTTAGGCATAGGGTCGGCTTCTTGGCGCAGTCGTGAAAGGATGGGTTCCCATTCGACAGGCAGTAATTCACCGGCATCCATGGAAAGTAGTTGACCAAGTTTCATCGCCGCACCACGCATATGAGCTAAACGCTTGGTAATAGATATAGCATTGTCGATATTACGTAAAGACTCAGTTAATGATGGACGCTGACCACTGAGCATCTGCTTTGTCGCACCTTTGACAATATTGCCGGCAACCGCTGAGGCCAAACCGCCCAACTTAGCGAGACGAGCAATTTTTCCAGAAGGTACTTTCCGCTCTTTACGTTTGTCTGTCATCACAAAATGGCTTCGTTGAGCATATTAACTATTACCTTAGTGGTGTTTAATCTCGCCGCTTGCTATTTATAACAAGCGGCGAGGGACATTAATAAGATTAACAAAAATTTAGCCGACAACCAATAATATTACAATCACAGTTAACTATGCCAGTTAACTATGCCACCCATCACAGTTAACTATGCCACCCATAATAACAACAAGCACAGTTAACTATGCCACCCATAATAACGACAAGTGATAACCATGAGCCAATTTTCTCTTTCTAGCTTATCAAAATACCGATTGATACAGTAAAGCGAGTTTATGTCGTCCTTTATCTCAACAGTTTACTCATAACATCAAATGTCACAGTTAACTATGCCACCCATCACAGTTAACTATGCCACCCATAATAACGACAAGTAATAATGATAAGCCATTTCTTGTCTTTCTAGCTTATTAAAATACTGATTGATAAAGTAAAGCGAGTTTATATCGTCCTTTATCTCAACAGTTTACTCATAACATCAAATGTCAGCCGTGGTAAACCTACCACTTTAAAATAGTAACACAGTTAACTATGCCACCCATCACAGTTAACTATGCCACCCATAATAACAACAAGCACAGTTAACTATGCCACCCATAATAACGACAAGAACAGTTAACTATGCCACCCATAATAACAGTTAACTATGCCACCCATAATAACGACCACAGTTAACTATGCCACCCATAATAACGACAAGTGATAACCATGAGCCAACTTTCTCTTTCTAGCTTATCAAAACAGTTAACTATGCCACCCATAATAACGACAAGTGATAACGATCACAGTTAACTATGCCACCCATAATAACGACAAGTGATAACCATGAGCCAATTTTCTCTTTCTAGCTTATCAAAATACCGATTGATACAGTAAAGCGAGTTTATATCGTCCTTTATCTCAACAGTTTAC
>NZ_VOLR01000019.1 GCF_007954355.1 Colwellia hornerae | reverse complement strand
TTATTTGAATTAACTAAAGAAAGAGCGGTAGAAAGTTGCATAAAAAAAATCCAGTGATATTAATCACTGGATTTTGATCTCATTAACAAATTAATCAAGCTATAAATTGCTTAACTGATCGGCATTAGACAATATCTCGCTTTAATTAAAATTTATTTTGGTTAATAACCTAAAAATCAAACTGGCTACATTTGTCCTAATACCTGGGCTGGCTCAACCTTAGTTGCTTGCCAGGCAGGGTAAATAGTCGCCAGTAAACTCATCAGTAACGCAGTACAAACAGTAATGATCACATCTGTTTGGTTTAAATGAGTCGGAAGAAAGTCGATAAAATAGATATCACCTGATAACACTTTTACGTTAAAAAGTGTTTCTACTGCAATAACAATATCAGTTAAATTTAATGAGATAACAATACCTAACACTGTCCCCACTAGACAACCTACGACCCCATTAACCAGTCCTTGAAACATAAACGTCGCCATTATAACGCTCGCCGGTGCACCCATAGTTTTTAAAATGGCAATATCACCTTTTTTCTCATTCACCGCCATAATAAGCGTTGAAACAATATTAAAACTAGCCACCGCTATCACTAATATTAAGACGATAAACATCACTAAGCGCACCAGTTGTATATCATTAAAAATATGACCATGACTGCGTGTCCAATCATGAATTGCCACGTAGGTATCGAAGCTAAAGGCCACGTCACGCGCAACCTCAGGTGCTTGAAAAACATCAGCGACTTTAATGCGAATGCCTTGCACTTGCCCTTTTGCCAAATTCACCATTTTTTCAGCATGTTCAAGTGAAAGATAAACAGCATTTTCATCAATCGTACCGCCAAATTTAAAAATACCAACAACGTTAACTTGATGCTTTATTGGCACAGGGAATTTAGTATTTGCTTGCTGATTACTTTTTTGGGCGATAACACTCGATAATAATAATTGTAACGAGTCGCCTAATTCAAGTTGTAATTTTTTTGCAACTCCCGAGCCAATAACAACACCCACCTCAGCATTTTCGCTATTTTCAGCATCATCTATGGCTTGCCAGCTGCCCGCAATCATATAGTCAGCAATAGTTGACACTTGCTGCTCTAGCTTTAGATCGACACCACGCACAGCAACGGCTTTGAGTTCACTGCCATGTTGCATCATACCGGTAAGTTTTATCACAGGTGCAGCGGCTATCACTTGTGGATGTTGTTGTGCTTTCGCCACGTGTTTTTGCCAATTATCTATCGGCGTATTAATAGCAATTAGCTCACCATGAGGAATAACCGACAGCAAATGTTGCGCTAATGCTCGCTCGAAACCGTTCATTGCTGAGAGCACAATAATCAATACCATTACACCAAGCGCAATACCGATAGTGGAAGATGCTGAAATAAACGAAGAGAAGCCATTACCGTTTCGGCTACGCACATAACGTAAGCCTAAAAATAAACTTAGTGATTGGGTCATTTAAAAGCCTTAACTTTCAAGGGGCGCTAACCGGCCGTGCGATAAACGTAGTTGACGATCCATTCTGGCAGCAAGTATTAAGTCATGGGTAACAATAACAAAACTGGTGTTTACCGTTTTATTAAGGTCACGTAATAACTGATATATTTGCTCTGCGGTATCAAAGTCTAAATTACCTGTTGGTTCATCAGCTAATATTAACGAAGGTTTAGTCACTAATGCCCGAGCAATAGCGACACGTTGACGCTCACCACCAGAAAGCGCTGAGGGCCGGTGCTCAAAGCGATGACTTAACCCAACCTGTGTGAGCATTTCTTGTGCAGCAGCTAGAGCCGATTTTGGAGAGTCCCCACGAATCAGTAAAGGCATTGCCACGTTTTCTTGTGCTGAAAACTCCATCATTAAATGATGGAATTGATAAATAAAACCAATATGTTTATTGCGAAATTTAGCACGTTGCCTATCAGATAACTGGTGGATATCAACACCGCTAATAAAAACCTGCCCTGAAGACGGAGAATCTAGTGCTCCAGCTATATGTAAAAATGTACTTTTACCACAACCAGAGCTGCCCACTATAGCAACAAGTTCACCCGCGTCTACTGACAAATCAAGCCCGTCTAAGACTTTGGTTTCAATGCTACCTTGATAATATGACTTTGATAATTGCTGACAAAGTAAACCTTTACTCATTTCGTAAAACCTCGGCAGGCTCTGTTAAAGAAGCCTGATAAGCGGGATATAATGTAGCAATAAAACTCATCGCTAACGCTGATAAAACAATACTAAACATATTATTCACTGATAGTTCGACGGGCAAAGACTGCCCTGCTCCCAATAAATTAACACCGAGAAGGGTAAATATAGTGTTTAAATTTAAGGTTAGCATGGCGCCAACCACAGTACCGATAGTGACGCCCCAAAAACCATTAACTAAACCTTGAGTAATAAATATTTTTACCACGCCAAGACGATCTAGCCCAAGTGTTTGCAAAATACTAATTTCACCCTTTTTTTCGATAACAACCATCACTAAAGCGGAAACAATATTAAATGCGGCAACGGCTATAATTAAGCTCAACATCAACCACATCATATTTTTTTCCATGCGCACAGCAGAAAATAAAGCGCCTTGAGTATCGCGCCATGTCGTAAAATCATACTGTGGATATTGTTGTTTTAAACGTTTGACCACTTGCTCAGCAGCAAAAGCATCATCGAGATACAAACGAAGTTTTTCAACACCATCACCTCTTTGTCGATGAAGTTTTGCGCCATCTTTACTGTGAATATAAACCAGTCCTTCATCAACTTGTGAACCAACACTAAAAATACCAGCAATGGTAAAAGTGCGTTGCACCGGAATTCTCCCCATTGGGGTAAAAACGGTCTTATTAGGCAGTGTTAAACGTATTTTATCACCCAAATCAACATCAAGTTGCCTTGCTAACGACTGCCCGATAACAATGGCAAAGCTCTGTGTCGACAGATTGTCTAAATGTCCTGATACCATAGAGTTGTTAACAATATTGTGCTGCTCGAATTCAGGCATGATTCCTTGAATGAGTACACCGCGTAATGCGCCAGAATTAGCTTGTATGAGTGCTTCACTTTCCAACAAAGGAGTAACTTCTTTAACTTTAGGCGTAAGTAATAATTGTTCACGTAGGGTTTGCCATGTAGGTAAAGCATTGTTTTTGTTTTGCTGAGGTTGATTGGCGACGACAATATGGGGAACTAGGCCCAATATTCTCCGTTTTTGTTCACCTTCTAAACCGTCCATAACGGAAACAACTGTGATCAATGATGCGACACCAAGGACGATACCGACAATGGAGAAAAAAGTGATAAAGGATACAAATCCAGAACTTTTACGGCTACGACTATAGCGTAGCCCAATGAAAAAACTGACGGGTTGAAACATTAATTAAACTTCATCTTATGTTATTCAGTAAGAGAACTATTACTCTATAAGTAGCCACAGCATAGCACAGTCAATGTTTTATTTGGCAGCAAAAAAGCCAATAATTAATATTGATAAAAATCAAAGTGAAAAATATTACGATTATTTTCAATTAGTTAAATAAAAAAATAAAAAAGTCATCAGGCTTAATGTACAAAATAAAATACGGCACTGCTGATACATTATGTAAAAATTCATGTCCAAATCTAGTAAAAAGCCCTGTAACCCTTTAGTATCAATGCGTTTACCATTTTATAACCATATTCTTTACTTAATAATAATGAGATTACCATGAAAAAAATAATAACAGGTGCAGTCTGTTCTTCGTTATTGTTGCTTGCCGCTTGCAACGACAATCCAGAAAGCACTGAGACAACTAAGCAAGAAATGCCTATCATGCAAAAAACTGCATTAGCTTCAGGTATCGACAAAGCAACAATGGACTTATCCGTTCGTCCGCAAGACAACTTTTATCGTTATGTAAACGGTGCTTGGTTGAACGCTAATGAAATCCCTGGAGATAAAACGTCAATTGGTGCCTTTTATGACTTACGTGACGAAGCTGATGACAATGTAAAAGTAATCATTGAAGAATTAGCAGCAACAGAAAATTTAAAAATGGGCAGCGACGAGCAAAAAGTAGCTGACTTATTCCGTTCATATATGAACATGGATGCACGTAATACTGCAGGTACGGCTCCTATTCAACCATTATTTGATAGCATCAATGGTTTAAAAGACAAGAATGAACTTGCAACATTTTTTGGTGAAAATCAAAAAAATGGTGTCGGTAGTCCGTTAGCGTTTTATATTAGCGTTGACGGTAAAGACTCAACTCGCTATGCCACTCATATTTGGCAAACAGGTTTAGGCTTACCCGACAGAGATTACTACTTTGATGAAACCGAACGCTTTGCCGCATTGCGTAAAGGTTATGTTGCTCATATTGAAAATATGTTCAATTTAGCTGGTTTGAAGAACGGTAAAGCTGCTGCGCAAACGGTCATGGCAATTGAAACTAAATTAGCAGGTTTTCATTGGACAAAAATTGAAACTCGTGACAGCAGTAAAACTTACAATAAATTCGATGTCGCTGACTTAAATACAGTTACTGATGCATTTAACTGGAATGCTTACCTTGCTGCTCAAGGCGTATCAGCGCAAAAAGACATCATTATTAACCAACCTTCATTTGTTAAAGGTTTTGGCGAAATATTTGCAGCAACCCCATTAGCTGATTGGCAAACTTACTTAACTTTCCATACCTTAAGTAACTTTGCTGGTTCTTTAACCGCTGACTTAGATAATGAAAACTTTGACTTTTATTCTCAGCAGTTAAGAGGACAAAAAGAACAACGTCCAATGTGGAAGCGTGGTGTTGGCGTAGTTAACAGCAATTTAGGTGAGGTTATTGGTAAAGTTTATGTGAGCCGTCACTTTAAGCCTGAAGCTAAAACCCGTATGACACAACTTGTTGAAAACTTGCGCGGAGCATATGGCGCAAGTATCGATGAACTAGAGTGGATGTCTGATTCAACGAAAAAAGCGGCTCATGTAAAACTAGCAAGCTTTGATCCTAAAATTGGTTACCCTAACAAGTGGGAAGATTATTCAGCACTTGTCATTAAAGGTGATGATTTAGTTGGTAATAAAATGCGATCGGGTAGTGTTTCTCATCAAAAAGAAGTCGCTAAATTAGGCGGTCCAATTGATAAGCAAGAATGGGGCATGACACCACAAACCGTTAATGCTTATTACAACCCAACTAAAAATGAAATTGTTTTCCCTGCAGCAATTTTACAACCACCATTTTTCAACTTAGCAGCAGATGATGCGGTGAACTATGGCGGTATTGGCGCGGTTATTGGTCATGAAATGGGTCACGGATTTGACGACCAAGGTAGTAAATATGATGGCGACGGTAACATGCGCAACTGGTGGACTGAAGCAGATTTAGCTGCCTTTAAAGTTCGCACCGATGACTTAGTAAAACAATACGATGGCTATTCAGTATTTGAAGACTTAAATGTTAACGGCTCTTTAACCTTAGGCGAGAACATTGGTGATTTATCAGGGGTAACTATCGCTTATAAAGCTTATATTGCTTCATTAAATGGTAAAGAAGCACCAGTAATTGACGGACTAACTGGCGATCAACGTTTCTTCATGGGCTTTGCTCAAGTATGGCGTGGAAAAAAGGTTGAGAAATCATTACGTAATCAAGTAGCAACTGACCCTCATTCACCTGGTGAGTTCCGTGCATTAGGTTCTTTATCTAACATGCCTGAATTCTACAAAGCGTTTAACGTTAAAGAAGGTGATGCTATGTATATCGCCCCTGAGAAACGTGTAAAAATTTGGTAAGCCAATCGCTTAGCTAAATAACGTTATTATTAAAAAACACTAAAATGCCAACAACTATTGTTGGCATTTTTATTACTGAAAATTCCCTGCCTTAGATTCTATTTACCAAAAACATAAAATCGGCGGTGTTTACGCCGCTAGATATTGTAAATAATTAAAAATCTCGTAAACTAACACAACGTAAACGTGTTTAGGGAATAAGGTGAGAAACCTTGACTGTTCCCGCAACTGTAAATTGCAGTGACTTACAAGTTGCCAATGAGTCAGCATACCTATCCACAATAAGATTACCACCATTAACATCAATAAAATCGTGCGGGAATACACGGTAAATTGCTATTTTTTAAGGGACCCCCTTAACGTTAGCCTTGCCTTTTCTCCTCTTTAAAAAAACTATAATTACCCATAGGAATACTCATGGTTGACGAAACACAAAAAAGTGAAAAACACCAAGCACGCATGCAAAAAGTAAAAGACAAAGTTGATGCAAGAGTTGATGCTGCCACTGATGAACGCGGTATATTAATTGTAATTACAGGTAACGGTAAGGGTAAGTCAACATCAGGATTTGGCACGCTAACTCGCGCAGTAGGACACGGTCTAAACGCAGCAGCCATTCAGTTTATAAAAGGCACTTGGGCTTGTGGCGAAAGAAATGTCCTAGAAAAGCTCGGCGTACCTTTTCACGTGATGGCAACAGGGTTTACTTGGAATACACAAGATAAATCAACCGATATTGCCGCTGCTCAACTTGTTTGGAAAGAAGCAAAGAAACTATTAGCTGACGAAACCGTTGATGTTGTGCTACTTGATGAACTGACTTATATGTTGTCGTTTAAATACCTTGATCTTGATGAAGTACTAGACGCCATCGCTAATCGCCCGCCCATGCAACATGTAATAGCCACAGGCCGTGGCGCACACCGTTCATTATTGGAATTAGCTGACACGGTAAGTGAAGTGCAATCGATAAAACATGCTTTTGATAATAATATAAAAGCACAAAAAGGCATTGATTGGTAATAACTCAAGCATCCTATAATAACTCCGCCATGCTGATACCAACTTCGCCATGCTGATAACAACTCCGTAATGCTGATACCAACTCCGTCATACTGAATTTATTTCAGTATCAGCATGGCGAAATAACGACCTAAACATGAAAGCTCAACTTAGACTCGAGCGTTCATGTGTTACTACGCATAATGTCTGTGATTGATCTCTTCAGATCACATTGACCACCAAGATAACCTGTTTTAATAAATAGTCCGCTTAGCCACCATTGCCGTCACTCGATAGGAATAATTTGGGGTTTGAAGCGAATTATTATGCTCAAGTAGTGCTATTAGTTTACCAATATTAGCCAGAAGCCTTTATTTATCATGATTAGCAAAGGATGCTTAATCCTATGGTGCTGGTTTTAAGGTGAAACAACCTGATTTACAAATCACCAGATACAAAAAACACTGACCATGACGACCAGTGTTTTCTAGAATCAAACAATATTAAATTATTAAGATTGTTTCTTAAATCGACGTGATGCTAAACCAATCATTCCTAATGCAAAAATAGCAAGTGTAGATGGTTCTGGAACGTCAATTTTGTTAGTTGTAAAAAATACTCTCTGGTCACCGCTTTGATAGATAGGCGTCCAATCATTATCACCACCAGTAGCGTTGTAACCCCAACCCGTTCCAAACTGTGTCGCACTACTAACATGCCATGATAAGCCTATCGCGTCCTTCCCAGTTTCAATTTCAGAAGTCTGAGTACCTCCTTCTCCTCGGCGAGAACCCATTAAATTGACATCAGCACTACTCAAATATACTGAATCTATACTAGTGAATCCCCAAGATCCATAGCCGGCAGTTTTATAAAAATTAACACCGTTACTCCAGTTATCGAGTTTAAGAAAATTTTGCTCATCACTAGAGCTAGCGAAAGTATTATTTGTAACTACACCCGTTTCTCCTGCCGCAGCAATCCCATATACATTTAAAGATGCGTCCCACGCTGCCATCATCGTATATTCACCACTACAACTATTAACAACAGTTTGTATGGTGTTACTCCTCGACGACGCTGAAGATCTACCACACTCTGTCCATCCCCAATTATCTATAGTAGCTTGTGTGAGATTAGTTTGTATACCTACTGGTATTATGCCCGCATTAGCAGCTCCACTGATTAAAATAAGTAGTCCTGTATAAATAGACTTCAAACATTTAAGTTTCATGTGATATTCCTTTTTGATCCCTTTCCATCTTTTTTGGTAGGTAATCGTTAAATTAGTAATTTATTAACCTTTAATACAAAAAACATACCAAACTTAAAATACCTAACTATTTCAACATGATGATAATTTAGACTATTTCAAATTATGTAGCGCTGTAAAAAAACCTGACACCAATAAACTCATCAACCAGTTGGGTTGATTACATAATATCAACAAACTGTATTTTAAATTAGTTTCAGTATAAAAGTATTATTGGGCGATTAAATTTCATTTTTAACTTGATACAAATCATCAATAAACTCGAAATTAACCAACCCAAAACACACACTTTAGTAGTGTAATTGATTAAAGTTCAGTGGTGCTAATTATTGTTATTCACAACTGAAACACCGCTACAGACCAGTATATTCAATACATATCTACCACCTAGCAACTGACTTGTAATCAGTTGGCTAGATATGTCATCCGTTGCTATCACTACAAACTCAAGTTATTGATTTTACATCATAAAGTATATTCATTGATGATAATGGATTTCGAATAAAACAAGGTGATAAAACTTAATATATGCGTACTAACGGAATTTTATCCGTTGTTAGTCGAAATTGGATATTGGTAAAGCGATCTTTGATTTATCATTCTGTTAATAGTAACTTTAGCCTCATAATTAACATCTAAAATTTGAACTCCACAGTCGGCTTTGAGCTTAAAACAGACTTAGGAATTAACGAATTGCTAACTGTAATGCACATAAAGTGATCATTAATATTGCTGGCTGAATATCAGAGGTTTTGACTGACATGCAATTTCTAAAAAACAAATTAATCTGTCTATTGCTTTTTAAAAGTCAACTGTCGAATGTGATAGCAATATCAAACATTATAGGAAATCACAGGGACTTCACTCGACATCAACAGACACGAAAGTAATGATGGCATGAATGCCTAGGAATGCTCTTGCTGTTGTAAACATCGTCACTCCTTTATGGCGATATACAAGCATGTACTAATGCCTTAATGACATTGCCCTGATTGATAGGGGGTACTTATGATGTTTCTTAAAAAAATCATTACCTTCATCCTGTACATAAAAAAGCCCATGTTTAAATGGGCTTATGATAAAACGTCACTCTCTGTGCATTTACATCCTGCTTTCTAAACACAAATCCTATTTAGGGTCGTAGCAACATCGATAGATATCTTTTGCTGCTGCTCAGCGTGCTGGGCAACAGAACTTAAGCCATTAGTGATATCTCGGCTTAAAGAGGCAACTTCAGCCATATTGGTATTAACCGATGCAGTTGATTGTTGTTGCTGTTCAGTGCCACTAGCAATTTGAGAAGTTAAGGCATTAACCTCATTAAAGACTCGTCCTATTTGCTCTAACGCTTCAACAACTTCTGCTGAATGCGTTAAGCTGTCTTGCGTCAATGCTTGACCACGCGAAATAGCCGTTACGGCATTCGTTGATTTCTCTTGCAAACCTTCAACCATTGAGTGAATTTCAACCGTTGCTTCTTGTGTTCTATGCGCAAGAGCTCTTACTTCATCGGCAACAACCGCAAAACCGCGACCTTGCTCACCCGCTCGCGCTGCTTCTATCGCAGCATTTAATGCCAGTAAATTAGTTTGGTCGGCAATGCCACGGATAACGTCAAGCACAGATCCTATATTGGAACACTCTGTTTGCAATAAGGCCAAGTCGGTGGCCATTTCGGTAACTTCTTCAGAAAAAGCTTCAATGGTCTGCTGACTAGTATTTGAAGATGTTGTACCTTGCGATAAGATGTCAATGACTTGATTAGTCGTTTCACTTACCTGTGAAGCACTGTCTGAAAGTATACTAGACGTTGAAGCAACTTCATCAATAGAGTGAGCCATGAGCTCTATTTGACGAGCAGAATCATCGACAGCTTTAACTGAATCAGTCATTTGTGTGGCTAATAAAAATGAGCCTTCTTTTAAGGATTCAGACTCAGTGCGTAATTCAGCAAGTACATCTGATAGATCTCCGATAAAGGCACTAAGTGCATTCGTTGCTTGAGCAAGTTCATCGCTTCCTTCATCAACTAATGGACCAGGAGGCGCCTGTTTAGTACTCACCACAAGTGCCAAATAATGTTGTAATTTTTTTAATCGAGACGATAACTGCTTTTCAATAAATATATAGCCTGACATTAATTGGGCAATAACTAAAACAGACAATATACCGATAACAGACGACTTACTTAGCTCATCTGTAAAAAGCAAAATAAATAGCACAGTTAACAGTCCAACAACCGCAGTCGGTATAAGTAATTTCACGCTTAAGCGAGTAAACATAGAGTATCCATCTGGTTAGTTTAAAAAAAACAGCTTAGATTTAAGCTATTTGTCCTTATTACCTATAAATTACCTATTATTTAACATTTTTGCTAACAATATTTACTAAAAGACTACATTCAGCAAAAATTGGCTGTTATTTTAGCTATACTCAATAACAATTAATGGTTGAACATTCAACGTTACCAACAACACTTCATAAGATTGTGATAAGTGTCGAAGGTGAATACAAAGAGGAAGGTAAATAAATGTCTATTTTTGTAATTTTTATTATCATTATCGCATTAGGGAGCATAGTGGGTGGTGTTATGGTGCTTAAAAAGTCAGCGCAAAAATTCAATCTCAACAAAGAACAACTAACCCGTATTAAAGAGCGTTCGAAAGAACAAGAAGAAAAAGATAAAAAAGTAGATTAATGACGATCAATGGTTTCGATTAAATAAACACCAAACGTTGTTTACATCGGCTGATGTACCGCTAAAACTTTATTTTAAAAACTACGTCATCAAAAGCATTAGCCATTTAGCCTTGCATAAACTCACCTAAATCCCCCGCCTTTATAGCTAATGGACAAGTTGAATTTTTCTTAGTCTGTACAACAAAATCAGCTCCTTTTGCTATTTTACCTTTTAGCTAAGTGTTTTCGTTGCGTTTTACTAAGGTATGTCGTGCACATGTTGTTGCCAGAACTCTGCCTGACTAGTTTTTAATAATGTTGGCAATTATAGCTAAGTTCGCGACTAAATGGATATACGTCATAAATAATTGATCTGACATTTATCTTCCACTTCTCGCGGTATTCTCATAAAATCAATTTATAGATTATTTACTAAGGTATCCCGTGACTTCTATTCAACATTTGTTCGACAATAATCAGCAGTGGGCTGAAAACATAAAAAAAGAAGACCCTGATTTTTTTAAACGCTTGTCAGAACAACAAAAACCCGAATATTTATGGATAGGGTGTTCTGACTCAAGAGTACCTGCCAATGAATTACTGGGTATGTCACCGGGCGAAGTTTTTGTTCATCGTAATATTGCTAATCAAGTCATCCATACTGATTTAAATTGTCTTTCTGTTATTCAATTTGCCGTAGAAAACCTGAAAGTAAAACATATAATAGTGTGTGGTCACTATGGCTGCGGCGGAATTATAGCATCAGTTGATAACAAGCGTCATGGCCTAATAGATAACTGGCTAGGGCATATTAAAGATGTCTATCGTTTTCACAAAGAGCGTCTTGATGCCGTTGAAGATCACCAGACAAAGGTCAATTTACTCTGCGAGCTCAATGTAATTGAGCAAGTAGCAAACGTTTGTCATACCACCACATTAGTTAGTGCCTGGAATGCAAACCAAGATGTTACCGTGCACGGCTTTGTTTATAATATACACGACGGTATTTTGAAGAACTTAAATGTCTCTTCTAATGGTAAGTAAGCTATGACGTTAACAATCCCTGACTCACCTAAAAATAAACAAGCTTTTTCTTGTGGCGAAGTTGCTCTAGTTGGCGCGGGTCCTGGCGACCCTGATTTACTGACCTTACAAGCTTTTCGTTTTATTAAACAAGCTGAAGTGGTTATTTACGACCGGTTAGTAAGCGCCGAAATTTTAGCGTTATTACCCGAAGATTGTCAGCGAATTTATGTCGGTAAAAAGCAAGCCGAACATCGAGTACCTCAAGATAATATTAATCAGCTATTAGTTGATTACGCTAAACAAAACAAAAAAGTTTTACGCTTAAAAGGTGGTGATCCTTTTGTTTTTGGCCGTGGTGGAGAAGAAGCACAATTTTCCTTAAAAAATGGTATCGCTTGTCATATTGTGCCAGGAATGACCGCAGCCTCGGCTTGTACAAGTTATGTAGGTATCCCTTTAACGCATAGACAAGTCGCACAAAGTTGCACATTTATTACGGGTAACGTCCAAGACAATGGTGAATTATCACTGCCATGGCACACTCTAAATGATAATAAACAAACCGTTGTCTTTTATATGGGTATCAAAAGCTTACCCATCATCAGTGACCAGCTGATTAAGGCGGGTCGTAAAGCTTCAACACCCGCTGCATTGATTTATAAAGGAACAAATCCTGAACAACAAGTTTACCGTGGTACGTTAGCGGGGTTAAACCACTTGGTTGAATTACATGATATAAAACCACCAACATTAGTAATTATCGGTGATGTTATAAACACATTTGATGAGAAGCGCTTAATGAATTTAGGTTATTTATCACCAGAATAATACTAAACACCTAAAAAGTCGTCTAAGAAAGTCAAGCTCCGCACCAATATGAATCATATTGTTAGGTTCATATTAAGCATTATAATAACGATTACCCACACCTTTGATAATAAAAATAATAGGAATAGCGATGATGCAGGGCACCGAGAATATCCCAGGAAAGGTTCACTTTTCAAACACAGGTTTAACAAGTAAAGATTTACCAAGGTTAGACTCACTGAACTTTGAAATGTTATCGCCACTTTATGCAAAAAGTAATCGCTATATCACCTTATTTATCACCCTGTTTATTATAAGTATTTTATTCATCGTTCAGCTACAACACTTTATTACCTTAACTACCGCAGTAAATAACTTTGTAAGTTATGTTATTTGGGTAATAGCACTGGTTGGTTTTATGAGTACCCTTTACACTATAGTTGCCGATAAAAGAAAATTTTACGCACTTCGCCAACAAGACCTTAGTTATCAAAGTGGTGTTATTTTTCTCAAAACAGTTAGCCAACCTATGCTACGTATTCAACATGTAGAGCTAAAGCGTGGTCCTATTGACCGAAAGATAGGTTTGGCTAAACTGCAAGTTTTCAGCGCTGGTGGTGCACTGCACACCTTTGAAATCCCGGGTTTACCGTTAGAGAAAGCGGAGAGCATTCGCCAATTTATTCTTGATCACAAAGATGTTAACCATCATGGATAAATCAACAACGACGTTGGAAAGCGATGACGAAGTAACAATTCAACCCCTTGCGTCGAAACAAAACACCAAAGACTGGCAACGTATCTCACCTATCGCTATTATTTATTTTTTAGCAAAATTTGTGGTAGGGTTTTTAAGCAATATTGTCGTTTTTTTACCAGCATTATATTTAGGTTACGATAATTTTATTGCACATCCACATTTGTGGCTACCAATAGGTTTAGCCATACTCGCCATTATTATGATCTCGACTTTTTTAAGTTTCTACTTTTTTCAGTATCGATTATATCAGGATCATATTGAAATACGCTCTGGCGTAATTTCAAAGAAATACGTTAATTTACCCTTTGCTAAAATTCAAAACGTAAAACTAGAACAGCCGTTGTATTATCGACCATTCGGTTTTACCTGTCTCCAGCTCGATACTGCAGGCTCGGCTATGCAAGAAGCGAAAGTCGTCGCTTTAAAAGTAGACTTTGCCGAGCAACTTAAAGTAGAAATTTTAGCTCAGCATAAAATAGCAAGTTCAGTAGTTGCTGATGCCAAGGCCGAAACAGTTAATGACTTAGCATCAAAGAATCGAAACAATGAAACTATTTTAAACACACGTAGTATTACAGACCTTATTATTCATGGCTTAACCAACAACAGAATTTGGATTTTCCTTGGTGGCTTAGCACCATTTTTTGATGATTTTGGTCGCTATATTGTTGAATTTTTTAATGGCTTAGGTATCGACCTTGAAAAATTCTTAACGTTTGCTGATAAACCCATGTGGCAAGTAGGTTTATACGCACTGACCTTAACTTTTATTATTTTATTACCTTTTACCTTATTTTCTATCGCCGGTTCTATTATTACTTTTTACCAGTTCACCTTAAGTAAAGTTGGCGATCGTTATATTCGCCGCAGTGGTTTGTTAACCAAGTATGAAGTGACTATGCGATTATCCCGCCTGCAAATGGTAGTTCGTCAACAAGATTGGCTTGATGTGATACTCAAACGAATTAACCTTAAATTTGAGCAAAGTAATAGTGCTTTAAATCAGTATCAAGCGAGTGCAGAAAATAATCGTATTATTGTTCCATCAATTAATCCTAGCGAATGTTTGGCCTTGGTTAACAACGTATACCCAACTAATAAAATGATGACTGTTGATTATCAAAAGATTAGTAAACGCTTCTTGTTACGTAATCTTGGCTACATTCTCACCCCAATATTTATTTCACTATTAGTTTTTTTTATCTCTGTTGAAAAAACTAATTTATTAATGGCTATAATTCCCGGTTATTTATTTGTTGGTTTGTTAATTTTTATGCGTTGGTTTCGTTGGGGCTATGCTAAAGATGAAGATTTTATTTATATCCGTAAGGGTTATTTTGGTGTCGACTATTACTGTTTTCCTATTTTTAAATCTCAACAAGTTCAATTTAAACAAAGTTGGTTTCAAAAACGCCACAAACTCAGTTCAGTAAGAGTAGTATTAGCCGCAGGCGCTCAAGACATTCCTTTTATCAAACAAGAGTTTGCCTACCAATTACTTGATAATGCACTTTACCAAGTAGAGAGTAGCCGCAAGTCTTGGATGTAACTAATCGATGAACAGCACTAAAATATTCATTATCGGCTTACCTCGCACCGGCACAACCAGTATTTGTGCCGCAATGCTTGAGCTCGGCTATACCGTGGCACACACAGCTTATACGCAAACAACCTTTGATAATGCACAAGTGATTGCCGATACGCCCATTTTTGTTGATTTTAAGCGTTTAGATAGCTTTTACCCTGACAGTAAATTTATCTATTTGACCCGTGAGCCACAAAAGTGGTTGCCGTCGATTAAGCAATTACTGCAACGAATGTATATCAATGTCACCCGTGATGATGGTGGCTTTAATACTATAATTAAACGCTGTTACCAAAGGACATTTTCACCTTTTACTTTAGATAATATCGCAGATGATGACTTTTTAGCATTATGTTACCAGCGGCATAGCAATGAGGTTGGGCAATATTTTATTGGCCGCCAGCAGGACTTGCTTACCATAGATATTAGTCAATCAGCCAGTTATCAGAAGTTACTCAGTTTTTTATCTTTAGCGCAAGGAAATGAATCGGCAAGCTTTGAGCGGCTCAATCGTGGTGGCAAAGTGACCGCGTGGAAAGATTTGAACAATAAAAATAAAATAGCGTCGACTAAGAATGGTCGAATAAGTTTATTAGCTTATTTAGATGCTTCTAGCAAATAGCAACAGCACGTTGAGCTCTATAATAAAGTCAACATACTGTTTTTTCTAAACGTTACAAAGCTTCAATTTCAGCGAGTGCTTGGCTAAATTCAGCTAAATCTAACTCAATATATTCATTATCATCAGTTTCACTGGTTTCTTCTTGCCAATTAATACCGACAATAACACCATCTTCACTGAGATCTTCTAGCCAAAATTCTAACCAATCGCTTAAGGTGATTTTAGTAGGTACATATTCCTGCCATTCATCAACGCAATGCTTTTGCGCGAGTTCTTGGCTTGACCATAATGGCATAACTTCGGTGTTTTCAAAATTAATTGAATCGAGTACTACCCAATCTTCTGCTGTTTTTTCTTGCAGTGCCCAGAACGATTGGTTGGTTTTGACGTCGACTAAAAAGGTGCTTAAGATGGTTGAATTCATGATTATTTGTATCGATTAAGTAATGAGCAATGATGAATTATCTCACACCATCTCGCTTACTAATATAATAATTTATTGTGAGAGTACAAAAAACAAGCAATTATAAAGTGATTGATAATAATAATAAAAAGACTATATGACTAAAGACGTTAGTCAAAAGACATTAAGTGTGGATGAATTAAAGGTAGATATGTTAGTTACCACCATAAACAATTAGATAGGGATGGCTATCAACGTGGTTTGAAAAAAGAGCAGTTTTCTAAACTTGCCGGTATTACTGTAATCATTGATGTTTATGACGCCATAACGGTTGATAAAGCCTATAAAAAAGGTCTACAACCTATTAACGCGTTACGTTATTTATTAGCCGATAAAAGCAAATTTGGTCAACAACTTGTTTAACAGTTTATTAAGTATTTAGGTTTCATCCTATTGGCTCACTGGCTAAATTTTCCATTGATAAAATAGCAAAATTATATAACTGCAAAACATTACGATTTGTCGCTTGTCGCCATTACAATCGTTGGCTCTTTCAGAGCTGAAGACGATAAGATTAATAGTGATAAAGTGATAAACGACATTGCCAATAAAGCCTAAAGTATCTTGAAATGTCTTTTTTCAGGCAAAAAAAAGCCGCGTAAGTCACGCGGCATAAAAACATTTGTAAGGGAATAACAAAAGTTTGGTTAAGAGCATAGCCCTCAAGAACTAGAGTAATTATACTAATAAATTATTTAATGTAAACACCGAATACTAATATAATTGAAAATTATCGCGATTAAAGTTCAAATATCACCCTAACATTAATTAATTAGCTCTTTCTTTACTTTTTTATCGGTTAACCACTTTGATAAGACAATAAAAAGCCGAGTATGAATACTCGGCTTCTAGTTAACAATACTTGCTTTATGCTTGATGCGTTAAGGTGTCATCTCTTCTTGATCTGCGCCTTCTTTATCAATCACTTCTGGTATCAGGTCTTCTTTAGAAATACCAAAAGCCAGAGCAACAGAACTTGCTACATAGATAGATGAATAAGTACCAACAAAAACACCAAACAATAACGCGGTTGCAAAACCATGAATAAGCTCACCACCTCTAAAAAAGAGCGCCGCTAGTACTAATAACGTAGTTATTGACGTTATGAACGTACGACTTAACGTTTGCGTTAATGAAATATTGATAATATCAGCAGGCCCGCCTTCACGTAATTTACGAAAGTTTTCACGAATCCGGTCAGAAACAACAATCGTATCATTGAGTGAATAACCAATAACCGCCAATATTGCCGCAAGTACCGTCAGGTCAAATTCAAGTTTTAACGCCGAGAACAAACCCAGTGTTAACAATACATCATGAAATAACGCAAACACCGAACCTAAAGCGAAACGCCATTCAAAGCGGAATGCGACGTAAACGAGAATACAAATCAGCGCGGTTAGCATAGCTAAGCCGCCCTGCTCTGCTAATTCATCGCCGACACTGCCACCAACGAATTCAATACGGCGCATTTCCATATTTTGCCCGGTACCTGCTTGTAAAGCACTGAGTACTTCATTACCGAGCATTTCAACGTTTAAGCCTTCACGCTCGGCTAGACGAATAACCACATCACGGCTACTGCCATATAGCTGCACAACTGCATCGGGGTAGCCATTACTGTCCATGACTGCGCGAATTTTGTTTAAATCAGCCGCTTTTTCAAAACCTACTTCAATTAACGTACCACCAGTAAAATCTAGGCCGAAGTTTAATTTATTAGTCATTAATGAAAAGACCGAAGCAAGCATCAATATAACACTAAATATCAATGCTCCCCTTCGGTAGCTCATAAAGGCGACAGTTTCTTTTAATTGTAAAATTTGCATAAATATCTACGCCCTATATTGAAAGTTTGTCGAGACGTTTACCGCCCCAAACAGCATTAACTATGGTTCGAGTACCAACAACCGCAGTAAACATCGAGGTAATAATACCGATAGATAAGGTTATCGCGAAACCTTTAATCGGACCAGTACCAATAGCATACAAGATAAGCGCTGCAATAAGCGTGGTAATATTAGCATCAATAATGGTTGAAAATGCTGCATCATATCCTTGGTGAATCGATTGTTGAATCGACTTCCCTTCACGCATTTCTTCTCGGATACGCTCGAATATAAGTACGTTAGCATCAACCGCCATACCAACCGTTAGTACAATACCTGCCATACCCGGTAACGTTAACGTTGCTCCTGGAATTAAAGACATCACACCAATAATTAAGACTAAGTTAGCACCTAGCGCTAAATTTGCTACCACACCAAAAGCACGGTAATAAATAATCATAAAAATAAAGACTAAGCCAAAACCCATTAAAATAGCTTGAAAGCCAAGTTTAACGTTTTCAGCACCTAATGTTGGGCCAACGGTACGCTCTTCTACAATTTGAATAGGTGCAACAAGGGCTCCAGCACGTAATAATAGCGCTAAATTATGTGCTTCGCTTTGACTACCCGCGCCAGTAATACGAAAGGTTTTACCTAAACGCGCTTGAATGGTTGCTACTGAAATAACTTCTTCTATTTTTTCAAAAATAGTATTACCTTCAGCATCTTTACGGTCAGTGGGTTTATATTCAATAAAGACTGTCGCCATTGGCTTACCAATATTGCTTTTAGTGCCATTTGACATTTTTCCGCCACCGGCAGAATCAAGTGAAATATTAACCTGTGGTCGACTGTACTCATCGAAACTTGAGCCTGCATCAACAATATGATCACCCGTTAACATCACACGTTTTTTCAATAAAACTGGCTTGCCGTCACGTTCATATAATAATTTTGAACTCGCTGGTACTCGACCATTGAGTGCAGCACTTAAATCGCCATCGGTATCAACGAGTCTAAATTCGATAGTTGCCGTTGCATTTAAAATTTCTTTTGCTTTAGCTGTGTCTTGCACACCGGGTAATTCAATGATGATGTGTTTTTTACCTTGGCGTTGCACAAGCGGCTCAGATACACCCAATTCATTAACACGATTACGAATAATAGTAATGTTTTGTTGTAAGGCATATTCGCGAACTTCTTTAAGCTTTTGATCGGTCATTTTTGCAGATAAAGTTAAATTATCAGCATTTTCTGACATTAAAAAATCACGATAGCGCTTTTTCAAAAAATCATGAGCGGCAGTTAAATCTTCCGCATTACGAAACTGAACATTGATTGAGTTATTCGCTTTTTTCACACTGCGATAACGAATTTTTTCGCCACGTAAATCGGTACGAAAGTCGTCTACTAAAGCATCTTGCGCTTTAACGATGGCTTCGCTCATGTTCACTTCCATTAGAAAGCTAACACCGCCACTTAAATCTAAACCTAACTTCATTGGTGTACCACCGACACTTGCTAACCATGCAGGTGTTGCTGGAGTAAGGTTTAACGCCACCGAAAATTTATCGCCTAAACTTTCCTCAAGTAAGTCACGGGCACGAAGCTGTTGCTCAGTATCACTAAAACGGACAAGTAATTGACCATTTTCAAGCACAATACTTGAGAATGAAATATTATCTGCAGTCAATTCGCTTTTTACGCTATCAAGCGTTGCAGCATTGGCTTCAACGCCACGTAAACCTGAAACCTGTACTGCAGGGTCTTCAGGGTATAAATTAGGTAAAGCATATAAAGCACCAAAAGCGACTATAAATAGCACCATCAGTGTTTTCCATAAGGGGTATTTGTTTAACACAAGTTCATCCTTTTTTATTAACGTTCTTTTAAGTCAGTGCAGGTCAGTTATGATGCTGAGCTTCTTTAGCAAGGAGCCAAGCAAATAACTAACCTACCACGACTTACAATTACAATGACTTCATTGTGCCTTTAGGTAATACCGCATTGATTGCTGCTTTTTGAAGAACAACTTCAGTACCTTCAGCAACACTTACTACGATATAATCTTTCTCGTCTGAAACTTTAACGATTTTACCAACAATGCCGCCTTGCGTTAAAACTTCATCGCCTTTTGATAGTGCTGACATTAAGCCTTTATGCTCTTTTACACGCTTAGCTTGTGGGCGATAGATCATAAAATAAAAAACTAAACCAAAAACCGCTAACATGATCAACATTGATGTGCCATCAGCACCTGCTGGTGCGCCTGTTGCTGCCTGTGCTTCACTGATAAATAAACTCATAATTTCCTCTGATTTTTATTGTTAATAAATGGATGATTCTTTTAATTGTGTAAATAGCTATTTTAGTTCTGGAACGGGTAATCCGCGTAACGCATAAAACTCGTTCACGAAGTCGTCTAACTTACCTTGCTCTATAGCTGCACGCAATCCTTTCATAACACGCTGATAAAAATGCAAGTTATGTAAAGTATTTAATTGTGAGCCCAATATTTCATTACACTTATCTAAATGATGCAAATAAGCGCGTGAATAATTCTTACAGGTATAACAGTCACATTCGCTGTCCAGTGGTCCAGTATCTGTTTTATGGCTGGCATTACGAATTTTAATAACGCCGTTAGTCACAAATAGGTGACCATTTCGGGCATTACGTGTTGGCATAACACAATCAAACATATCAATACCACGACGCACACCTTCAACCAGGTCTTCAGGTTTTCCAACTCCCATAAGATATCGGGGTTTATTCTCAGGGATCAAGGGGGTGGTGTGATCAAGAATGCGGATCATATCTTCTTTGGGCTCACCTACCGATAAACCACCAATTGCATAACCGTCAAACTCAATATCTTTTAAACCTTTAACGGAAACTTCACGCAAGTCTTCATACATGCCGCCTTGCACAATACCAAACAAAGCTGATTGATTATCGCCATGAGCAACTTTAGAGCGCTGTGCCCAACGTAGTGATAATTCCATTGAACTTTTTGATTCTTCATGTGACGCAGGATACGGCGTACATTCATCAAAAATCATCACAACATCTGCATCTAAACTACGCTGAACTTCCATTGAACGCTCGGGAGTTAGCATGATTTTATCACCGTTAATAGGCGAACTAAACTTGACTCCTTCTTCGGTAATTTTACGCATTTTACCCAAGCTGAACACCTGAAAACCACCAGAGTCAGTAAGAATCGGTTTTTGCCAATTAATAAAATTATGTAAACCACCAAACTGTTCAACAATTTCAGTACCAGGACGTAACATAAGGTGAAAAGTATTACCTAGAATAATTTCAGCGCCAGTCGCTTCAACATCTTCCATTTTCATGCCTTTAACCGTACCGTAGGTACCTACTGGCATAAATGCTGGCGTTTCTACCGTACCACGGTCAAACGTTAAACGGCCGCGACGTGCTTTACCGTCAGTATTGATTAATTGGTATTTCATCTTACTTTTTACTGGTTTAGTCACTGGTGCTACTGTTTTATCTGTCATATAGACTTTCTCCAAACCCTCTAGCGAAACAGGCTAGCGGTTGTTTATTATAAATTATTAAACGTTTTATACATTATCTTAAATTTTGTTATCTTTTTTCGTTAAAAACATCGCATCGCCATAACTAAAAAAACGATATTTTTCATGCACCGCATGTTGATAGGCAGACATCATATGTTCGTAACCCGAAAAAGCGCTGACGAGCATTAACAATGTTGACTCTGATAAATGAAAATTAGTGATCAGAGCATCAATGACTTGAAATTCATACCCTGGAGTAATAAAAATATCAGTGTCACCATAAAAAGCGCTCAGCGGCAAGGCTTGCTCTTTAGCCACTTTAGCGGCGCTTTCTATCGAACGTACCGATGTTGTACCAACAGCGATAACACGACCACCATTCGCTTTTGTCAGGGCTATCTGTTGAACAACCTCGTCAGATACTTCAACATACTCAGCATGCATAATATGGTCGGCTATTTCATCGACTTTGACTGGCTGAAAAGTCCCTGCGCCGACATGTAAAGTAATAAAAGCGAGATCGACACCTTTAGCTTTTATTTTTTCTAATAAATTTTCATCAAAATGTAAACCGGCAGTAGGTGCAGCAACCGCACCGGGTTTTTCATTATAAACAGTTTGATATCGTTCACGATCGCTGTCTTCATCAGGACGGTCTATATAAGGAGGTAATGGCATATGGCCAATTTCTTCAAGTACAGATAAAACTGATTGTTCACCCTCTATTTTTAATTCAAATAAAGCACCATGGCGACCAAGCATAGTCGCAGAGACTTTGCTTTCTAAAATAAGTTTGTTACCGACTTTCGGTGATTTACTGGCGCGAATATGGGCAAGAAAACGTTTTTCGTCGAGGATCCTTTCAACCAATACTTCAATTTTTCCACCACTTTCTTTTTGTCCAAACATACGTGCTGGTATTACGCGGGTATTATTGAAAATAAGTAGATCACCATCATTAAGTTGTTCAATAATATCGGTAAATCCAAGATCAAGAATTTCACCACTATTACCGTTAACAGACATTAAACGACTTGAAGTACGATCCGCTTTCGGATATCGGGCAATAAGTTCTTCGGGTAAATCAAAAGAAAAGTCAGCTACGCGCATGTAAATACCAATTAGAATATCTATTTTAAGAGAATAAAAAACGCGTAATTTTAGTGTTCAGCGCCAACAATAGCAAGTAATAACGCTGATACAGTGGCAATAAAGGGCCAAGAGACCTTAAATATAAAACAGTACAGTATTTACCTTGTTTATAATCATCATATTGGAAACTTTATCTCCCCTTTTTGACAATTTACCGTATGCTGAGATTATCGATAAATTTTTAGTTGAAAATATCATGAACAATATTGCTTTTGCTCTCGCTAAAACCATTCTTAATGGCTTTGAACGTCATATCTACCTTTTCAGTGAAATTACCCAATCAGCCAAACAACGCTTTGAACTGTGCCAATGGCAAGCGGTACAAGATGCAGCAAAAAGTAGAACCGACTTTTATGATAAACGCGTTGAAGAAACACTTGAGACCATTAAAAAAGATTTTTTTGTCTCTAACCTCGACGAACTTTTATGGCAAAACGTCAAAGTAAGTTACATCGCTTTATTAAAAGAACATCATCAACCAGAACTAGCAGAGAGTTTTTATAACTCTATCTTTTGTCATTTATTTGAGCGTAAGTATTACCATAATGCTTTTATTTTTGTTAAAAGTACCGTTGAAAAAATAGAAAATATTACCAGTCCGGTTATATACACCCGTTACTCTCCAAGTGAATTAGGCTTGGAGCAAACTATCGCGGCTATTATGAATAATGCCAACTTCAACATTCCCTTTGTTAATTTAGCAAGAGATATGAAAAGCCTGATAAAGTCTTTTCGCGTTCAAGCACATAAGACACGATATAAACTTAGCGAATTGAAGTTCGATATTCTTGATTTTATATTCTATCGTAACAAAGGGGCTTATATTATTGGCCGAGTTATTTCTCCTGGCGGTGAAACACCTTTTATTGTCCCTATTGTTAATAATGAAAAAGAAGGAAAATCAGCAGGATTATACATTGATGCTTTGTTAACCGAAGGCGCAAATATGGCGGTGGTTTTTGGTTTTGCTCGCGCTTACTTTTTTGTCGACTGTCAGCACCCCTTTGCTTTAGTGCAATTTTTAAAACGCTTAATTCCTCATAAAACCTTGGCCGATTTATATTCAGCCATTGGCTTTCATAAACAAGGTAAAACACAGTTTTATCGCGATTTTCTCAATCACCTCGACGCCAGTGATGACAAATTTGAATTAGCTGCAGGTATTAAAGGTATGGTGATGTCAGTATTTACCTTACCTTCTTACCCTTATGTTTTTAAAATTATAAAAGATAAGTTTGCCCCGAGTAAGACCATGACTAAGCAAGAGGTCAAAGGGAAATATCGTTTAGTTAAATTACATGACCGAGTTGGGCGAATGGCTGATACTATGGAGTACTCTGAAGTCGCTTTTCCCAAAGACCGTTTTAGTGAAGAGTTGTTAACAGAGCTGCTCAATGTTGCTCAATCTATTATTCGTTTTGAAGATGAATTAATTATTATCAAACATTTATATATTGAGCGTCGCATGACACCGCTCAATTTATATTTAGCTAAAGCGAGTGATGAGGAAATTGAAGAAGCAATGTATGGCTATGGTAGTGCGATAAAACAGTTAATTGCTGCCAATATTTTCCCCGGTGACATGTTACTGAAAAACTTTGGTGTCACCCGACACGGACGAGTCATATTTTATGATTATGATGAAATAACCTATATGGATGAAGTTAATTTTAGGGTGAAACCAGAAGCAATTACTGAAGAACAAATTTATGCAGCAGAACCATGGTACTCGGTAGCACCTGGCGACATGTTTCCAGAGGAAATTGCGACTTTTGCGTTGGCAAATACTAAATATCGCAATGCTTTTTTATTACATCATGCAGATTTGTTAGAAGCCAGTTTTTGGCAACAATGTCAAAAAAGTGTGGCTACCGGTAAATTTGAAGATGTATTCCCCTACCCAGAGGCACTACGTTTTTGTAATAATTAAGATTATATCTGTGATTGTTTGCTTTACCTGATAATAATTGAGTTTAAAACAAACGCAATGTTGTTATTTTAAGCAAACAGTCATTTATTTCATTTTTTTTGACTTTAGCGCTTTACCTTTGCTATTGCTTGCGTATAATTCGAATCCGTTGCAGGGGTGTAGTTCCAATTGGTAGAACAGCGGTCTCCAAAACCGACGGTTGGGAGTTCGAATCTCTCCACCCCTGCCAATTCTTTTCTTAGCTATTTTAGCTATTATCAATAAATTGTTATTTATAGCAATTAGCAATAAATACCTACAACTCAATAATATCTCACAACAAATAATCATTTATTTAACTGTATGCTTTATTTTTTTGTAAAATAATAGTTGTCTGAAAAATCAAACATTTTTAATATTGTGCCCCAACTACAATCATCCTATTTATTATTTTTTATATTTAGCGCTGTCGAAACAGAAATAACCCACAAAGTAAACGTAGACGGCTACTCGTCAGCAATCCGTAACAACACCTCGATGTTTTTTCAAGCCAAAGACAAGGTATCGACTGAGTGACTTAAAAAAGCAACGCCGTTTGAAAATATGCGCCTTGCAACTTTACTTATTAATCTGTTGCATTACATGACTACTTTTCAAGGTGATAATAGTCACGTTCAAGGATGGCAAGATGGCAATCCCCCTTAGTCAAATCAGTGCAAAGTACAAAAAAACGCCTATTCTCCCGATCTCAATTAAGCGCCATATTGTAAAATGCACGGTGAATGTTAGCGGCTATATTTGGTATTAAGCGAAAATTCTGTCATCATGTCTTCCTTACTTACTCTATGCTTTATTGCCTTAATTTATGACCATTACTAAAAGACAGTTTTCGCACTTGCAGGCTATGGGCATTGAACTTTGGCAGTTAAAAAATAGCGATAAAAAGCACAATAACGACGGCCATCACTATTTAAATATCGAGCTTTCTGCATTAGTTGATACTCATATCTTTACCGATATCCTGCATTGTTTAGGTTGCTCTGTTGGCGAAGTAAACTGCGATAATAATGCTTTATCAATTGGTTTATTAACTTGGCAATTCAGTGAACAGACCGATATTTCGCTCACAAAGCATCATTTGGTCACCCCGTCGATTAACGTTTTAAAAAATTCTCCGCTATTAAAGCAAGCACTTTGGCAAAAACTACAAGAAAATTCAATAATATGACTTTTAGCTACCATAAAATATCAAGCGACGACGTAAACTCATTAATTCCTATAGAGAATGCTTGTCACTCTCACCCATGGAGTGAAAAAACCTTTAACAGCTGTATTGGCACACGCTATTTTGGCCATTACTTGCAAGTAAATAATGAATTAGTCGGTTTTTATGTTGGTGAGCATGTCGCAGGTGAAGCAACGTTAATGGATGTTTGTGTGTTACCGGCACTGCAAGGCAAGGGGTATGGTAAAGCATTACTAGAGCACTTTTTTGTGCAGTCAAAACAACTCAATAATACGCTTATTTGGTTGGAAGTGCGTGCAAAGAACATTAGCGCTCAAATGATGTATATTAATCATGGTTTTATCGAAACAGGCCGAAGAACAGGTTATTACCCGAGCGCCTCTGGCTTTGGCTATGAAGATGCGATTGTAATGAAGAAAGTGCTCTAACACTCAATAAAGCGACACAAATAAAATTACTGCTAATATTCCCGGTGCACCATTAATTTTAATGATGGCTGTAATTAGCTGCACTAAAAAAATAAAACCTCTTTAATAATAACAATTAAAGAGGTTGCCAAATTTTACGGCTTTGCTTTAAGCGTTAAAGCTATCAGCATAAAGTAAGTAAACTACCAATTATCAACACCTTTCATATCAGGTAATTCATGGGCAATGCCCTTATGACAATCTATACAGGTTTTTTCGCCAGAAGCTAGTGCACTTGAGTGCATTTTAACACTGCGATTACCTTGTTCTGAAAAATCCATGTACTCAAAGTTATGACAATTACGACATTCTAATGAATCATTCTCTTTCATGCGTTTCCATTCACGTTCAGCCAATTCTCGGCGATGATCCTGAAACTTTTCTCTCGTGTCAATCAAGCCAGTAAGCATGCCCCAAACTTCTTTACTCGCCGCAATTTTACGAACGATTTTATGAGTCCATTTTTTTGGAACATGACAGTCAGGACAGGTAGCACGAACGCCCGAACGGTTAGAGTAATGAATAGTTTCTTTGTATTCTTCATAAACATTATCTTCCATTTCATGACAGCTAATGCAAAACGCCTCTGTATTGGTTACTTCTAGCGCGGTGTTAAATCCCCCCCAAAAGATAACACCGCCAGCAAAACCAATAGCTAAAATTAACCATAAGGCGGCACTGCTTGGCGACTTTAAATACGAAAGTAAGCTTTTTATCTTTGATTCTTTGGTCATTTTAATCCCCTAAATTACGTTTAGATAAACCATTATTTAATCATTACCTAACGATTCAACAGGTTTAAAAAGATTATCAACCAACTCAGGTGCATCAGCTTGTGTAACATGACATTGAGAACAAAAGTAGCGACGCGGTGAAACGTCCGACAATGTTTTACCGTCACGTGTTTCAAAGTGCGTTAAACTTATTTTGGTTGCGCCAGTTTCTCTCGCATACTTCCAACCATGGCAAGTTAAACACTTATTACTGTCTTTATTAACCCGATAACCACGAGTTTGATGAGGCACAACAGGTGGTTGATGCACATAGTTACGCTGAATAGGGTTTTTATCTTTAATGACACGTTTAAGCGCTTCTGCACTTTTTGTTTCATTAATTTTAGCTATGCCGCGAATAGTCTCTAAACCGCCTGAGGTCACTTCTTGATAAGCTTGTACGCTCAATGCCATGGCTAAACTAGCCGTTATCATTATTATTGGTAATATTTTCATTCTTTACCTCTACCCGGTAGATTACGTAAATTTAATTAGTGCTAAACAACAACTTTTTTAACTTTAACTGCACATTTTTTAAAGTCAGTTTGTTTAGATAAAGGGTCTGTAGCATCTAGGGTTAACTTATTAACCAATTGTTTTGCATCAAACCAAGGCATAAAGACTAAACCTTTCGGTGGTCTATTACGGCCACGAGTTTCGACGCGAGATTTTACTTCACCACGACGTGATTCAATGAGCACTTCATCGCCACGGCGTAAACCTCTTGCTTTAGCATCGTCAGGGTGAATAAATAACACCGCATCAGGAAATGCTTTATGAAGTTCAGGCACACGCGCAGTCATAGAACCAGAATGCCAATGCTCTAGAACACGACCGGTACTTAACCATAAGTCGAATTCTTCATCAGGTGACTCTGCCGCCGGTTCATAGGGTAAGGCAAATATATTCGCTTTTTTGTCTTTATGACCATAGAACTGAACTTCGCTGCCTTTTTCTACATAAGGGTCGTGACCCTCACGGAAACGCCACTTGGTTTCCTTACCATTAACAACTGGCCATCTTAGACCGCGCTCTTCGTGATAACGATCAAAGGGTGCTAAATCATGACCATGTCCACGGCCAAAGGTCGCATATTCTTCGAATAAGCCTTTTTGAATATAGAAGCCGAAATAATCGCCTTCAAAGTTAGTATCACCTTTGGACTCACTCATCGGGAATTTATCTACGTTGCCGTTTGCATAAAGCACGTCAAACATAGTTTTGCCACGATATTCAGGATTTTTAGCGAGTAATTCTTCAGGCCACACTTCTTCAATTTTAAAACGTTTAGAGAACTCAACGATTTGCCATAAATCTGAACGCGCTTCACCTGGCGCATTCACTTGTTGATGCCAAAATTGTGTACGGCGCTCTGCATTGCCATAAGCCCCTTCTTTTTCTACCCACATAGCAGTAGGTAAAATCAAGTCAGCCGCTTGTGCCGTTACCGTTGGGTAAGGGTCTGAAACAACAATAAAATTTTCTGGGTTACGATAGCCAGGGATCCCTTCTTCATTGATATTCGGTCCGGCTTGCATGTTGTTATTACACATCACCCAATACGCATTTAACTCACCGTCTTTAAGCATACGATTTTGCATAACCGCATGATAACCTGGCTTGGGTGGAATGGTGCCTTCAGGTAATTTCCATATTTTTTCTGCTATTGCTCTATGTTTAGGGTTTTTTACTACAAGATCAGCGGGTAATCTATGTGAGAAAGTACCTACTTCACGCGCCGTTCCACAGGCTGATGGTTGCCCCGTCAAAGAGAATGGACTATTACCCGGCTCCGATATTTTACCCGTCAACAAATGCACGTTGTACATCAAATTATTGGCCCAAACACCACGAGTATGTTGATTAAAACCCATGGTCCAAAATGAGGTCACTTTAACTTTAGGATCCGCATAGAGTTTAGCCAGCGTTAATAACTTATCTTCAGAAACACCGGAAAGTTTTGACGTGTATTCAATGCTATAGCTACTAACAAATTTAGCAAAATCGTCAAAGCTCATCGGTTTAGATGCACCACTGTCAGGATTTTTAGCCGCTTTTTGTAATGGATGAGAAGGACGTAAACCATAACCAATATCCGTAACACCTTCACGAATATTGACATGCTTTTTCATGAAATCTTCGTTAACAGCGTTATTTTGAATAATATAATTAGCAATAAAGTTTAATATCGCTAAGTCTGTTTGTGGCGTAAAGATCATACCGTTATCAGCAAGTTCAAAGCTACGATGTTTATACGTTGATAATACGTTTACTTTTACATGAGGATGACTTAAACGACGATCAGCTAAACGCGACCATAAAATAGGATGCATTTCCGCCATATTAGAACCCCAAAGTACAAAGGCATCGGCGTGTTCTAAATCATCATAGCAGCCCATAGGTTCGTCGATACCAAAGGTACGCATAAACCCACCCACAGCTGACGCCATACAGTGACGAGCATTAGGATCAAGATTGTTGGTTAAAAAGCCCGCTTTCATTAATTTTGAAGCGGCGTAACCTTCCCAAACAGTCCACTGACCCGAGCCAAACATACCAACAGAGGTCGGTCCTTTTTTCTTTAAAGCCGCTTTAAATTTTTCAGCCATAACATCAAAGGCGGTATCCCAGCTTACTGGTGTAAACTCACCTTCTTTGGCATAAACACCGTCTTTCATCCGTAATAACGGTTGAGTTAATCGGTCTTTGCCGTACATAATTTTGGATAAAAAGTACCCTTTAATACAGTTCAGGCCTTTGTTAACTTCTGCTTGAGGGTCTCCTTGAGTAGCAACCACTTTTCCTTCTTGGGTTCCAACGAGCACACTACAACCTGTGCCACAAAAACGACAAGGAGCTTTATCCCATTTAATCGTAGTATCCGACGATTTAGTCAGCAAATTTGAAGCTGAAGATGGCACGGCAATACCGGCAGCAACAGCTGTTGCTGCAATGGCGTTTGCTTTTATAAAATCACGTCTTGTTAATGTCATACCTTTATCCCCTGATGTTGTGGTAGCCCATAATCATTATGATGAAAAATCAATGATGAAGAGATCACACCCGGTAAATTACTCATATCTGTAATGGTGTTAATAAGGCCTTTGCCTTTTTCACCTCTGTTTAAATCGTTTTCTTCTATGGTAACTACCATAGAGCCGTTATCGGCGATTTCATGAACTTCAGCGCCAGGAAACTCGCCGAGTTCTTTCGCCACTTTGGTGGTATTACTTGGCTGAGCAACAAAAAGCACACCGGCAATATTAATAGGTTTTTCTTCTAGTAGATTAATCACAATTATTCCCTAACCGGCTTAACACCTAACATTTTTAAAATAGCGATAGCGACTAAGGCGGTACCGGCAAAACCTGCTAAAAAAATAACGGGCATCGATGAATACCCTAAGATATTCCAAATCATTTGTTCAAGAGCGCTCATTTAACTCTCCTATTAGTGTCTGAGGGTTGTTCACCGACAGAATTTTTTGGTGTTAATTGGATAGATGATTGTGGGCAAATAGCAACACAGGCTCCACAATTCGTACAGTCGCTAAGCTTTATCTGGGGTTGTGGTACCGATGAATTTATATATTTAAAAGAAATAGCTTCTGTCTCACAGCTATCTTGACAACTTTGACAAAAAACATCGTTAACCGCTAAACAGTCACCCTTAATTGAGATATCTAAATCCCAAGCATTACTTGCTGGTGGCAGTCCTCGCGCAACAAAAAGCGGTTGTTCACAACTTTCAACACATTGTTGGCAAAAAGTACATTCTCCCTTTAAAAAATTAACTTCAGGGAAACCGCCTTCACCTTTTTGAATGATATTTTCAGGACATGACGTTAAACAGTCGCCACATTGCGTGCAACCATCAATAAAAGTGGCTTCGTTGATCACCCAAGGCAATCTGATCGCCGGTGCAGTTGTTAATTTCTTTGCTTTAAAAAAGTTTCTTCTGGCTAAATCAACCATGCTGCCCTGTTATTTTTATGACTTACCAACCAAAGAGTAATTTACCTTATACTCGATGGTAAAATATTGACTTCGATCAAGCTTTTCAAATAACATTACTATTAATGTGTTTATTTAATTCAACAAAAAATAAGCTTTCATTGAATTATTTTTATAATTTCCATCTTAAAAATAACCAATAAAATAATTATTATCTGCACGATCACTTGTCACATAATCAAATAACAAAATAAAAAGCTTTAATGCCTAGGATTCTAGTTAAAAATAATCATTTAAAGCTAGTCCCCTAATGCGGCTTTTGATATTTATGGTACAATGCGCGCAAAATTTAGGATTATTAAAATGTCCTATCAGTATTTAAAAAAAGCATTTTATGTGCATCAGCATGTACACCAAAGAGAACTTTTAAAACATGACAACGCTACAGGCTAATGAAGTCAATCTAAGACGTACTTTCGCAATTATCTCTCATCCTGATGCGGGTAAAACCACCATCACTGAAAAAGTATTACTTTTTGGTCAAGCTTTACAACGAGCTGGCACGGTAAAAGGTAAGAAGTCAGGTCAGCATGCAAAATCTGACTGGATGGAAATGGAGAAAGAACGTGGTATTTCTATTACGACCTCTGTAATGCAATTTCCTTATAACGGCTGTTTAGTCAATTTACTCGACACACCCGGCCACGAGGATTTTTCAGAAGACACCTACAGAACACTCACCGCAGTTGATTCATGTTTAATGGTTATTGACGTAGCCAAAGGTGTTGAAGCACGTACCGTTAAACTAATGGAAGTGACTCGCTTACGTGATACACCCATTATTACTTTTATGAATAAAATGGATCGTGATGTTCGTGACCCCATGGAAGTTATGGATGAAGTCGAAGACGTCCTTAAAATAAAGTGTGCGCCTATTACTTGGCCCATAGGTATGGGTAAAGAATTTAAAGGTGTCTATAACATTTTAACTGACGAGATATTTCTCTATAAGTCAGGTCTTGGCCATATGATCCAAGAAGAAAGAATTATCAAAGGGCTTGATAATCCAGAGTTAGACAAAATCATTGGTACTTATGCCGACGATTTACGTGAAGAATTAGAGCTGGTTGCCGGTGCATCACATGAATTTAACTTAGAAGAGTTTTTAAAGGGTGAGCTAACGCCGGTATTTTTTGGTACCGCTTTGGGTAACTTTGGTGTTGACCATATGCTTAATGGTTTAACTAAATGGGCGCCCAAACCCTTACCTCGTTTAACCGATGTTAGAGAGGTTACGGCTCAAGAAGAAAAGTTCACCGGTTTTGTCTTTAAAATTCAAGCGAACATGGACCCAAAACACCGTGACCGTATTGCTTTTATGCGTATTTGTTCAGGCAAATATGAAAAAGGTATGAAAATGCGTCAAGTACGTATTAACAAAGATGTAAAAATTGCTGATGCTGTAACCTTTATGGCCGGTGATCGTGCGCATGTAGAAGAAGCCTATGCCGGTGATATTATTGGTTTACATAACCACGGTAGTATTCAAATTGGCGATACCTTTACTTCAGGCGAAATGATGAAGTTTAGTGGTATACCCAACTTTGCCCCTGAAATGTTCCGTCGTATTCGTTTACGTGATCCATTAAAAGCCAAACAATTACAAAAAGGTTTAATACAACTTTCAGAAGAAGGTGCTGTGCAAGTATTCAGACCTTTCAACTCAAACGAGATGATAGTTGGCGCGGTAGGTGTCTTGCAGTTTGAAGTGGTGGTACAACGTTTAAAAACTGAATATAAAGTTGACGCTATATATGAACCGATAAGTGTAGCAACGGCGCGCTGGTGTACTTGTGATAATGAAAGAACACTTGAGCAATTTAGTAAAAAAGCCTATGACAATTTAGCTCTAGATGGCGGTAATAACTTAACGTATATTGCTCCTACTATGGTGAATTTGAATTTGGCGCAGGAACGTCATCCTGACATTAAATTCCACAAGACCAGAGAACACTAAAATTTTCTGCGTAGTAGGCATTTTATCGGCGTTGTTCGATACTTTTTATTGGCTCATTTAGTCAACTAAACTCACCAATAAAAAGTAACCAACGCCTTGCTAAAATACCATCTACTTGCAAAAACTGAACAAATAATTTCTATTAAAAGAAAACAGAGATCAAAATGAATATTAAGCAATTACTAAGTGAAAAAGTATCTGCGGCCATGGTTATGGCTGGTTTGCCTGAAGGCACTAACCCTGCAGTTAGTCTTTCAAGTCGCCCTAATTTTGGTGACTACCAAGCGAATGGCGTTATGGGTGCAGCTAAAAAGCTGAAAATTAACCCGCGCGAATTAGCGACCACCGTTGTTGACCACTTAGATTTAGCCGGTATTGCTGACCATATAGAGTTAGCAGGACCCGGTTTTATTAATATTCATCTAGACAAATCATGGTTAGCCGCTCAACTCGCTAACATGACTGACGATGAAAAATTAGGCGTAACCCAACGTGGTGCCACTCAAGAAGACAAAAAACAAACGGTTGTCGTTGATTATTCAGCGCCAAACCTTGCCAAAGAAATGCATGTTGGCCACTTACGTTCAACCATTATCGGTGATGCGGTAGTACGTGCATTAGAGTTTCGTGGTGACAAAGTCATCCGCCAGAATCACATGGGTGACTGGGGCACACAATTCGGCATGCTATTGGCGCATTTAAGCGACAAACTTAATGCCAACGAAGTTGCTGAGACTGCACTTTCTGATTTAGAAAACTTTTACCGTGAAGCAAAAGTACGCTTTGATAACGAAGAAGGCTTTGCTGACCGTGCTCGTGACTATGTAGTAAAGCTACAAGGTGGCGACAAAGATTGCTTAGTATTATGGAAATTATTCATTGATATATCTATTGCCCACAGTGAAGATATTTATCAAAAACTTAATGTTACCTTAACCCGTGACGATATCATGGGCGAAAGTGCTTATAACGAAGATTTACCAAAGGTTGTTAATGAATTAATGACTAAAGGTATTGCCGAAGTAAGCGAAGGCGCTAAAGTTGTTTTCATTAATGAGATGGCAAATAAAGACGGTGATGCCCCCGTTTTTATCATCCAAAAAACCGGTGGTGGCTATTTATATGCGACCACAGATTTATCGGCTTGTCGCTACCGTAGCGATGAACTAAAAGCCGACCGTATTATTATTTTCACCGATGCCCGTCAAAGTTTACATTTTAAACAAGTCGAAATTGTCGCGCGTAAAGCGGAGCTATTACCAGAGCATGTTGGTTATGATCATTGCCCATTTGGTATGATGATGGGTGACGATGGTAAGCCATTCAAAACAAGAACTGGCGGTACCATCAAATTAGCAGAATTACTTGATGAAGCTATTGTTCGTGCAAAAGCGGTCATCAAAGAAAAAAATCCAGATTACCCTGAAGATAAGCTAAATGAAATTGCAGCAAAAGTAGGTATCGGTGCAGTTAAGTTTGCTGATTTATCTAAGAATAGAACCAGCGATTATATTTTCAACTGGAAAACCATGTTGAGTTTTGAAGGCGCTACTGCTCCGTATTTACAGTATGCTTATTCGCGAATTCAAAGTATTTTTAGTAAAGCAGAAATTGCACAAGCAAACTTTAGCGCTGATATCTCCATTATAGAACCACAAGAAAAAGCATTAGCGTTAAAATTACTACAGCTAGAAGAAGTGCTAGATGCGGTCATTAGCGAGTCTATGCCTAACCTGTTGTGTAATTATTTATATGAGTTAGCCAGTTTGTACATGAGCTTCTACGAAGCGTGCCCTATCCTCAAAGAAGGTATTGATCCTGCGGTAAAACAGTCTCGTTTGGCACTTTGTTTAAGTATTTCTAGGACCTTAAAACAAGGTTTAGATATTCTTGGCATTGAAGTCATGGAACGCATGTAGTTTACATTAAAGCACATACGGCCCTAGCCCCTTGGTTGCTCAAGGGCTAAGGCTAAAAAAGCTGAATATGTTCAGCACACAGCAAGTATTAAAGTAGGAAGTGTTAATAAATGAAAGTGCTGATCGTTGATAATACAGAGCAAACACTATTGGCACTCAAACAAGCATTTTATAATGGCCCTTGCCAAACAGCTTATGTTAATAACGGCAAGCACGCCTTAAAAGCCTTACAACAGTATAAGTTTGACGCTATTATTAGCGTTTTAAATTTAGGAAAAATAAGTGGCTTAGATCTTCTCAAAGCAATAGCACTTAAACAACCAGCGATGATCAGAGTAGCGATTACTCATGACAGCATAACTGATAGTCAAACAGCTAGTCATTGCCATTATAGTTATGCACTGCCGCTTAACGTTGAAGATATTCATCAAACCATTACAGCACTTGGCGATGATAATAAAGCGATCACCAAAGATCATATTATTAAGGTTGTTGCCAAAGTTAAAACCTTACCAAGCCCACCAAAAGTTTATTTGCAGCTCAATGCTATTTTAGAAGAAAGTAATACCGATTCTGAAAAAATATCAGAGATAATTTCACAAGATCCAGCATTAGCCGCCAAAGTGTTGCAGTTTTCCAATAGTTCATTGATGAACCAAGGAAAGCCAATTAACGATATTAGCGAAGCCATAACGCGTATGGGGCTAGAAACACTTTGCTGTATTGTAATGACCGCAGAGCTTTTTTCTTATGAGCCCAACATTACTGACTTTTCATTAATCAAAGAGCAATTACACTGTTTATCGACTGCCCGTTTGGCCGCTTCAATGGTAAAAGCGGAACTTAAGCGAGATGCCTTACTTGCTGGTTTATTACATGACATTGGTAAAATTGTATTATTTGAGATGGACCCAGAACTGACCAAAACATATTTTAAATATCGCCTTAAAAGTGCCAATAATAATGCCTTAGAGCAAAAGGTATTTGGTACTGATCATAATCATGTCGGTGGTTACCTTCTTCACATGTGGAGCTTTTCTTATCATTTAATTGAGGCGGTAGTTATGCATCATCGCCCTGAAAAATTATTAAAGAAATCATTTGGTATTGCACAAGCGGTTTATTTAGCAGATATATTGTTAAGAGAGCAGCAACCTGAGCCAACGTTTATCGAACACTTTAAATTAGAGAATGTGCTAGAGGCTTTAGAAAAAAGGGCAGCAAAGCTAAGACAATAATAACTAAGCTGAGCTTTAGATAAGCTATAATTTCACATATCCGTTATTTAACGTTCAAGTAAAATAGATTAATTTATGAAATTTACCGATAGCCACTGTCATTTAGATTTCAAAGCTTTTACTGCTGATGGCATCTCTTCAACAAACTTACTTCTTGAGCAGTGCGCTAAAAAAAATATTCACCAAATTATCATTCCAGCTATTAGTCCAGCTAACTGGCAAAATGTTTTGGCTTTAGCCAACAATAACCAAGGTAATCCTTTGAATGGTTGCAAGGTTCTTGCTTGCTTAGGTATCCACCCTTGGTTTTTAGACGGGTTACAGCAAACAAGCCTCGATAGCTTAGCGCAAAAAGTCTCAGACAATAAGACGGAGATTATTGCGATTGGCGAGGCTGGACTTGATGGCGTTATCGCAAAGCAGCAAGATAATATTAACCAGCAAATGTTATTTTTCGAATTCCAGCTTAACCTTGCACAACAGCACAAACTGCCCATTATTGTTCATCATAGGCGCACGCACAACGAAACTATTACATTGTTAAAACAAGTAAAAATTTCCCGAGGTGGTATTATTCATGCTTTTTCAGGAAGCTACCAGCAAGCTTGCCAATATATAGATTTAGGATTTAAGTTAGGTATAGGTGGCACAATCACCTACCCAAGAGCAGAGAAGACCATTAAAGCGATTAAGCGCTTACCCTTAAGTAGTCTGGTATTAGAAACAGATGCCCCTTCAATGCCACTTTATGGTTTTCAGGGCGAAGATAACTCGCCACTGCGCATCCTTGATGTTTTTGAAAAATTGGTGGAATTACGCCAAGAAAGCCGAGCAGAAATAGCAGAAAAAATAGAACAAAACATTACCACTCTTTTTCAACTTAACAGGGTCTAAGAACAGCAAAATAGGCTTAATTCAATCTTTTATCTTTTTCCCCTAATCGAAATCCTTGGCGACTGAAGCGATTAAGACCGCGAGTCAGTAGAAAACCGACCACGCCTGCTATTATCATCATTACACGTAACAGCGTAAATTGTTGATCATTGTTTTTTAATAACTTAGTGGTTAAGTAGTTTTTGTCTAAGGTTAAACGCACATATCCCATTAACTTTTCTTTACGGATTTCACTAACGAAGGGCACTGAGAATTCACTCTTATTTAATTTATGTTCAGACAAACCAAAAAGAGCTCTTACACTTTTTGCGTTTTGACTACTAATAATTAATTGCCCTGATAAATCATAGAGATGGATTTCTTTTATCACCTCTGAATGCTGTAATTCATCTACATAGGTTTGTAATAATTGTCGGCTTTCTTTCGTTTTAACTTCGCTGGTTAATACCGATAAGCCTGCCGAGACTTGTTGCAGATACTGCTGACCAACATCATAGAAATTTTGTTCAATACTTTGCTTATTTTGCGTTTGGCTATATATCCATAAATTCATTAACACGACAATAAAGACAATCGCTATAGCTAATTGCATAATTTTATTATAAATGGATGATAATTTAGGGTATAAAGGCTGTTCTATTTGTGTCATAAGCACTACAAATGTATTAATTTCAACTTTACGTTCATTTTTATACTATAGCATTATTCATTGAAAATAATCGCTAAAACTATCATACACCTAAAAAGGCGGTACCGTGTCAATTGCTATTCAACGTTTTCCTCTTGAACATATTCAACAACTTAGCTTAGCTGAGTTTATTTCTTCGATAAAATCAGAAAAATGTTTACCTTGCTTTGCCACTTTTGAAGATAATTACTGGCGAGTTGATCAACATTTTACCCAACAACAGGGCAGCAAAGAGTGTTTAGATGAAAATAAACACCCGGCAACATCCCTGGAACTTGTCGTTTTCAGTGAAATTAATCTTAATTTGCTTAGTAACTTAATTATGCAATGCCAACTATCAATTTTGGCGGTAAATGCTATTAATGTTAGAAATAATCTTACCAGCTATCGCTTTATGGTCACTTGTACGAACTTAAAAGCCGCAAGAGAAAACTTAGTCAACTTTACCCTCGACAATAAAATAGAAGCGGCACTTATTGAAAACGCGCCTACATTATCTAAGCCAGGAATTTTGGTTATGGATATGGATTCAACCACCATAGAAATTGAGTGCATCGATGAAATAGCCGTACTTGCGGGTGTTGGTGAACAAGTGGCAGCAGTTACCGAACTGGCCATGCTTGGTGAACTTGATTTTGCACAAAGCTTGCACCAACGAGTCGCTACCCTGAAAGGTTCATCAGAAAATATACTTGCTGAGGTCGCCAATAATATCCCGTTAATGGCTGGTTTAGAGGTACTTGTTAAGGCATTAAAAGCGCATGGCTGGAAAATTGCTATTGCCTCTGGTGGTTTTACTTATTTTGCTGATCATTTAAAAAACTTGTTGGCACTTGATGCCGCTCACGCAAATATCTTAGAAATTATTGACGGTAAATTAACCGGTAAGGTTTTAGGTAATGTGGTGGACGCACAAGCAAAAGCAGATTGTTTAGTCGCTTTACAAAAAGAATTTAATTTGCCTAAAGAGCAAACCGTTGCTATGGGTGATGGTGCCAACGATTTAGTGATGATGGCTGCTGCACATTTAGGTGTGGCATTTCATGCTAAGCCGCTGGTTTTAGCAAAAGCAGACAGTGCCATTAATGCTGATGGTCTTGATTGTCTTTTGCATTGGTTAGCGTAGCGCTTTAAAGAACGTCTGTTAGCAGTTCATGACGAACTAAGGTTTCTTGAGTAATATCAAGAAACTGAATAATGCCAGCAACGCTCCAAATGTCTTGCTCTATTTGTTTGCCGCGGTGAATAGCATAGGAACTGATGTAACTTAATTCTGGATTTAAATAATCCATATCAGGATCATCAGTTCGAGAGAGCTTAACCTGGACACAAAAGAATAAACCACGACTTAATGCCCGAGTTATAAACATCCGCTGCAACATCGGCGACTCTAATTCGTTTAATGTTTTGGTTGTGACTGCTTGATCAATTACTTTATTGTCTAAATTTACAGCAATATATAGTGTCTCAACGACCGGAACATCATCGGTTTGCATTTTTTTCAATGGTAACGTTAAGGTACTAGTTGCTTGTAAGTTATTGAGCAAAGGGTATAAGTTAAACTGTAATGGCGAATCACTTAACTGCTTCATCACCGGCAGTAACTTATCTTTTACCGTACCACAAACGATAGCTTCGAGTTTATAACGACTACCACTGCTTTGTACCATTAATGAGGGAATAGTTAGACTTCTGCTGTAAATATTTCTTAATGCCTTGGCAAGGCCAGGTATCATCAAGGCATATTCATCGGGGGTTAACTTATCACGATTTTTAGTAATTAACGCCTTAAAAAACGCTCTCCCCATATGCTGATGCTTTTCAACATAGACGCGTAAGTTCAGTATAGTTTTATTTTTATTAACCCGCATAACTTCATAAGGCAAGCCTTTTAAATCGAAGGCTGAAGTGATTTTTTGTAAGCCAGGAAAAGTTAAATAGACGACATCACCCTTGTTTAACACCGAAGCTTTATCGAGTTCCAATTTTAAACCTAACACTGAAAAATCATGTGACTTGCCCGAACAGCGAACACCTTCAATTTCAAGTTCAACCGGTGTTACATATTTAAACCTTGCCTCTTGTCTTTGATTTTTATAGTTAATACCTACTTCATCCATCATTAGTGGTGATGTTAAGCGTTTATGACCAAAGTTTTTTAAACGGGTAGTTTCAATATTTTTAAATGAAAGTTGTTGGTACTGCTTAGTTGACACATTATTGGTTACATCATTAGCGACCACAATACTTTGCAGGTTATGAAGCGTTTCTATTGCATCATCAGGAATAGGCAGATTTAAATATTCGTTCTTTTTTGTCAGCGTATTAGATAACGTTAATGGAGAATGTGCTTTATCTATATCAACGTCCATAATCGATAGTTGGGTAATAGCAAAACTTGGCTTTGACGCAGCAAAACCTAGAAATTGTTTTTTGAATTCAATATCATCATTTAATTGCTGTACATCTGCCGTATAAAAAAAGTGTTTCCCTTGGCTTTTGTGGACGAAACTATAAACTAATAATGATTTGCCTAAAGCTTGGGCTTTTCTCATGCTCAGTAGACGTTCTGCTGTTATTAGACAGTACAAGGTAGAGTGGCGGTTTTCATCTTGCCAATACTGAAAGGTTGCTTGGTTATTATGACAAGTAAGTGCGTATCTCGGTAAAACCTCGCCTTTTTTATCTTCTATAAATATCGGTAATTCATTCAATTTTGGTAAAGAAAATTGCTCAAAGCTACGAGATTGAATAGCATTAATCGTATTATCTAAGTTAACTTTATAACGGCGTTTATTACCTTGGATAAAGCCCTGAAGAAAGGCTTGAAAACCGTCAACGCGCTTATCTTTCGAGTAAACCCTCTTACATCCAAGTAACTGAGTTTTTTCAACTTTTTGAATATTTTTAACTTCAAAATCAAAGCTTTTTTCTTGGCCAAATTGAAACTCGTCTTCGAGACCGCGAAAACGAATACTTATAAGTTGTCCAATCGTGATGATATTTGAAAAATTAAAACGAAATTTACAGCCCTCAACACTAATATCTGAGCTAGTACATTCGTATTCTTTTTTATCATTTTCAAGCTGTATTTCTAAAGTAATAGCGAAGTTCATTCGCTCTTCATTACGATTATGATACGGACCAAACGTGAACAAAGTTGCCGGATATTGAGTTTTTTCAAAAACCTTAGTAACTTTAGTCGTTTCAGCCGGTACCGGTTTACCCATATTACTTTTTTCTTTTTGATAAATAACCCGAAAGTTATTTTCGGTATTCATTACCGCCTCATAAACACCAAAAGTATATCCTTGATAAAAGCCGATATTTTCTTGATAAACTTTCATCGCAATATCATCAAGATAGTGAACGCGTCCATCATGTTCAAAAGATCGACATTCACCATCAACATGTCCGCGCAAATCAATTAAACGCGTACAAGCAACCGCTAAACGCTTAAGCTCCATTTTCAGCAAAAAGCGATCGGTTTTTAGGATATGTTGAGTCATCGCAGAGAAATTTGTTTCAAAATCGTTTTTTAAAACATTTCCACGAAACTGTTCAATTATCTTTTGGTACTTTAAAAAGTCTGTAGTCATTTCTGCTTTAGTTCTTTGTAGTAACACTTGTGATATGCAAGGAGTTGAAAGTAATAATTATTTACCTTCTATTAAGTAAATCTACTATAAATTAATTTGTAATGAAATAACATCAGCAACAAAAATCATAATAATCATTAAAACTAAGATGTTATCTAGATACTAGCGTATATTACAAATAATAAAGCAATAATTATGCCCAAAATGGTAAATAATCGTTAAAGCTCAACCAAGATATCTCTTTAGTGATTTTACAACTAAGTGCGCACGGTGATTAAGTCCTTATAATGCCCTCAAGCCTACAAAATTAACGCTAATTTTAAAATTCGGAGAGTCGTGCTAATTTATCCCATATTGTTGTCACAGCGAGTTGGAGAGCGTTAACAATACAAACTTTTGACACTATTCGCCTTATTGACTTAGCGTTAATCTGGATTTTAGCCTTCATTCAAGCTTTATAATCGAACACGACCAAAAGCATTCGTTGTCTTTGCTGAGTTTGGCTTATCGGGGATGAATGTCTAGTACCCTATCAGAACCATGTATCAATGCAGCGACTAAGCAGGGTTTAAAGAGTCAAATGGTGCTTTAAAAAATCTGGTGAAATTAGCGCTATGGCAGGTATTCGTGTGAAAGAATAAAATGCAGCCGGATAAGTTATTGCAGTAAATAAAGCATTAACAAATATTTTGCACGGGTGACAGCAAAAAATACCTACCGCTAAATAGGTACTTATTATATTGATAGAGGAAAAACTACGGTTTACTTAATTAGATGATTTTTATATCAATCATCTGTTCTTTAGCCGCAGCAATACGTTCGCGCTCTTGGCGTTTCTCACAAGGGTTATCACAATTACACGACTTATCTATTCCCACTGTCGCTAAACCGCCACAACTACCTGCTAATGATTTTTGTTGAAAAATATAGCCAACCGACATGGCAACTACAACGACAAGAAAAAAACCTAACGTGATCATAAATATCATCATAAAACTAACCTACTAATTTTCTTATTTATTAAGATGAACAAACGGTAACTCGCCTTAGCCAGTTACTTTAAATATTGCATGAATTTTACCGTGCTTTGCTCAACAAAGCCATGTTCTGTTTTAGCAATAATGTACGCAGCTATGCCATTTTTCTCGGCAAAGGCAATTGCTTTTGCTTCGCCCATAACCATCATAGCCGTTGACAGACCGTCGGCAGTCATCGATGAAGAATGAATAACCGTTACTGAGACTAACTTATGATTAATCGGTTTACCTGACTCTGGATCAATAATATGTGAAAAGCGTTTGCCATTAGCTTCATGATAATTGCGGTAATCACCTGACGTCGCCACCGCATTATTCTTAGGTATTATCACTTGATAGACAGAGCGCTGCTCACCACTTGCGTCTTGGATAGGTTTTTCAATAGCGACATGCCAAAGCTCGCCAGTATGTTTGAAACCTTTCAGACGCATTTCTCCACCAATTTCTATCAGGTAGTTGTTAATGCCCTTTTCTTCTAAATATTCTGCGACTAAATCAACGCCATAACCTTTGGCTATGGTTGATAAATCGACATAAAGACTAGGTGTTTTTTTAGATAATTTATTCCCGATTAACACTAGCTTTGATAAACCTATTCGTTGACGTGCCAACAGTAAGGCTTCATCGCTTGGCACGATATCAGGTTGATATTCTGGACCAAAGCCCCACAGGTTAACTAATGGACCGACAGTAACATCGAGCGTACCTTCACTTAAATCACCTAAACGAATCGCTTCTTTAATGACACGTTGTAACCCTACTGATATTTTAATAGGTGCTAGTGATGTTGATTTATTAAAGCGTGATAATTCAGAGTCGGCAATATAAGTCGACATTTCCTGATTTAATTGCACCAATAAAGCATCGATACCTAAATGTATTTTTTTCGTGTCAACCGTGTTATTTTCAATCACCACTTTAATGTTATAAGTGGTACCCATGGTGCTACCCTGCAGTAACATTTCTTGCTTACTTAAATCACTACTTGGGAAGCACCCTGCTAAAAATATCAGCATAAAGCCGATAATGACTACTTTCAGTTTAATCATTTTGATACCCATAAATTTATTATTTAGGTAAAGCGTCTATAAAAAACGCCTTATATAAATAATAAAAGACGACCAAAGCCGTCTTTTACCATGCACTATTATCAAGTGACTTTTAACTCAAAACGAGTTCACTTTAAAACAATGAGATGGCGCGGTGTTGACCATTGTCAACAAGCACCTTATCTACCGCTATTAAGTGAAATAGCTAAGAACTAAACGTGGCGAATACTATCCGCCGAAGTCATCTAACATGATGTTCTCGTCTTCTACGCCAAGATCTTTAAGCATATGAATAACGGCAGCATTCATCATTGGAGGACCACACATGTAGTACTCACAATCTTCCGGTGCTTCATGATCTTTTAAGTAGTTTTCATAAAGTACATTATGAATAAAACCTGTCATGCCTTCCCAGTTATCTTCTGCTTGTGGGTCAGATAACGCAACATGCCATTTGAAGTTATCATTATCAGCCGCTAAGCCATTATAATCGTCTTCATAGAACATTTCGCGTTTAGAGCGAGCGCCATACCAGAACGACATTTTACGTTTAGATTGTAAACGTTTAAGTTGATCAAAGATGTGTGAACGCATTGGTGCCATACCTGCACCACCACCGATAAATACCATTTCGTTATCAGTTTCTTTCGCAAAAAACTCACCAAATGGACCAGAGATAGTCACTTTATCACCAGGCTTAAGACTGAAGATATATGATGACATTTTACCTGCTGGTAAATGTAAACGTCCTGGAGGCGGCGTAGCAATACGCACGTTAAGCATAATAATGCCTTCTTCTTCAGGATAGTTAGCCATTGAGTATGCACGTAACGTTGGTTCATTAACTTTTGATTCAACATCAAAAAAGCCAAAATGGTTCCAATCGCCTTTGTACTGGTCATCAATATCAAATTCACTGTATTTAACGTGATGAGCTGGGGCTTCTATTTGAATATAACCACCGGCTTTAAACGGTACAGATTCACCGTTGGGTATTTGAAGTTTAAGTTCTTTAATGAAAGTTGCTTGGTTATCATTAGAGATAACTTCACATTCCCATTGTTGAACACCAAAGATTTCATCTTCTACTTCAATGACCATGTCTTGCTTAACAGCAACCTGACAGGCTAAACGACAACCTGTTTTAGCTTCACGCTTGGTGATATGACCGGTTTCAGTTGGTAAAATATCACCACCACCTGAATGCACATCAACACGACATTGACCACAGGTACCACCACCACCACAAGCCGAAGGAATAAAAATCCCTTGATCTGCTAAAGCGCCAAGAAGCTTGCCACCAGCAGCGGTTACTACTGATTTTTTCGGGTCGCCATTAATACTAATCGTTACGTCACCTGAAGAGACTAACTTAGATTTAGCAAATAAAATCACTAAAACTAACGCTAGAACAATCGCGGTAAACATCGATATGCCGAGAATGATTTCCATCGACTTTTCCTTAAATTATCTAGGGCCTAAGCTCAAATTACTTATGGTAATAAGTCACTTAGACCGATATTTGCCTAAAGTGAAATACCACCAAAAGAAAGAAAGCCAAAAGCCATCAATCCAGCGGAGATAAATGTGATACCTAAACCTTTCAAACCGTCTGGCACGTCAGAATATTTCATCTTCTCACGTATAGCAGCCAACAACACAATAGCTAGCATCCAACCGACACCAGATCCAATGCCGTAAACAACACTTTCACCTAAGGTTAAGTTTTTCGCTACCATGAAAGATACCGCACCAAAAATCGCACAGTTAACCGTGATTAAAGGTAAAAATATGCCTAAGGCTTGATACAAAGCTGGAAAATATTTATCTAAAATCATTTCCAAAATTTGTACTAAAGCGGCAATAACACCAATAAAGGTAATAAATGATAAAAAGCTTAAATCAATTGAATCTTTCTGCTCGGTAACACCCATCATGCTATCTAAAGCACCTGGCGCTAATATAGCTTGATAGATAATTTGGTTAGCTGGAACCGCTAGACCTAATACCACAACAACCGCAACACCAAGACCAATGGCTGTGCTTACTTTCTTAGACACAGCTAAGAAAGTACACATACCCAAGAAGAAGCTTAACGCCATATTTTCAATAAATATGGTTTTAATAAAAATACTTAAATAATGTTCCATGAGGCTAATCCTTCTCTACTTGTTCTGGTTTCCACTGGCGTACAGCCCAGATAATTAAACCAATAATGAAGAATGAACTAAATGGTAAGACTAATAAGCCATTACCTTGGTACCAACCATCGTTTTGAACTAATTTAAATACTTCAATACCAAAGATTTCACCAAAACCAAATAATTCACGGAAAAAAGCAACAATCATCAAGACCGCACCGTAACCTAAACCGTTACCAATACCATCTAAAAAGCTAACACCCGGCTTTTCTTTCATGGCAAAAGCTTCTGCACGGCCCATTACAATACAGTTAGTAATGATCAAGCCAATGAAAACTGACAACTCTTTTGACAACTGATAAGAGAAGGCTTTTAACACTTGGTCAACGACAATTACCAATGACGCTATAATCGCCATTTGCACAATAATACGCACACTTGATGGTATATGATTACGCACAAGTGAGATAAAGAAGTTAGAAAAACCAGTCACTAGCATTACCGCTATGGTCATAACCAAAGCGTTTGCCATTGAGCTTGTTACCGCTAAAGCAGAACAAACACCCAGTACTTGTAAGGCGATAGGGTTGTTATCTACAATAGGTCCAAATAGTACTTTTTTAGTATCTGAAGACATTAGTTCAACCCTCCTTTGCTAGCAACACTACGGAATTTAGTAATAAAAGGTCCATAACCTTGCTCGCCTAACCAAAAATGTAAGGTGTTTTGCACGCCATTACTGGTTAATGTAGCACCTGACAATGCATCAACGCCGTGAATATCACCGGCTTTAGCACCACCTTTAATCACTTTAATAACCACTTCACCGCTATCGTTGTACATTTTCTTACCTGGCCATAAAGCTTTCCACTTAGGGTTAAGTACTTCTGCACCTAAACCAGGAGTTTCCTTTAAGTCAGAATAAATAAGACTACGAACAGTATTTAAATCTGGCGCTAAACCAACATAACCGTACATTAAATCCCATAACCCTGAACCAACAATAGGTAAAACCAAAGTATTTAACTGGCCTTGCTCATTATTAACTAAATAGACAACAGCGTTATTAGCACGTCGGTTAATACCTGCGGTATCGTTAGTAAGCTTTGAGCTTTTAGCGGCATTACGAGCGTCTGCACGTTCGTCAAATATATCAGTGTTACCTTCAATGATTTTCCCTGAATCTAGGTCAATCATTTTAGCAACAACATATTTGTTGTAAGTACCAACAATATCAGTACCTGCCTTTTCTAATAAGCCAGAAGCTTCAAGAATTTTAGTTTGCTTATCAAGTAGTTTATTAGCTTGTTGTAGTGGTTTTAAGCTAATCGCAGCAACAGAGACTAGCGCAGCACAAACCAGACAAACTAAAAATACAAAGCCGATTGTTTTAATTGGAGTTTCTTTATTACTAGACATTACGAGCGAGCCTCCGTTTGATATTCCCTTGAACAACAAAATAGTCGAAAAGAGGGGCGAATAAATTAGCGAATAAAATAGCTAACATAATTCCTTCAGGGTATGCCGGGTTAACTACACGTATCAGCACAACCATTACGCCAACTAATGCACCAAACCAGTATTTACCGGTATTAGTAAAAGACATAGTGACAGGGTCAGTAGCCATAAACATCATACCAAAAGCAAAACCGCCGGTAACTAAATGCCAGTACCATGGCATAGCAAACATTGCGTTAGTATCGCTACCAATACTGTTAAACAGTAATGAGGTAAACACCATACCAGCGAAAACACTTAAAACAATACGCCACGAAGCAATACCTTTATAGAGAATGTATGCACCACCTAGGAAAATAGCAGCCGTTGACACTTCACCCATAGAACCTGGGATAAAGCCCAAGAATGCATTCCACCAGTTAGTATTGATTGCAAAATCAACCGAACCTGGAATTGCTGCTGCTGCTGCACTTAATGGTGTTGCACCTGAGTAACCATCAATGGCAACCCAAACAGCATCACCTGAAAGTTCGCCTGGATAAGCAAAAAATAGAAATGCTCGACCAGCTAGCGCAGGGTTCAAGAAGTTTTTACCTGTACCACCAAATATTTCTTTAGCAATAACAATACCGAAAGTAATACCGATAGCAACTTGCCATAATGGAATTGTTGCCGGGAGTATCAAGGCAAACAAAATTGAGCTAACAAAGAAACCTTCGTTAACTTCATGCTTACGCACTGACGCAAATAAAACTTCCCAAAAGCCACCAACAATAAAGGTAGTCGCATAAATAGGTAAGAAGAACATTGCCCCATAAAGCATCATGCCAAAGACACCAGAGTCAGCAGATAAGCTACCTCCAAGGAATTCGAACAAGCCTACTTGCCAAGTATCTGGTAAGGCATAACCGGCAGCTAAAGCATCAGCTGCTTGAAAACCAATGTTGTACATACCAAAAAACATAGCAGGAAAAACAGCTAACCATACCGTGATCATGATACGTTTTAAGTCAATACTATCACGAACATGGGTAGCACCCTTGTTCACTTGACCAGGAGTAAATAAACCAGTGGCTACAGCTTCATACAAAGCGTACCACGTTTCTAGCTTACCGCCTTTTTCAAATTGCGGTTCAATATCTTCAATAAACTTTTTCAAGCCCATGACTAACCTTCCTTCTCTATTGTGGTTAGGCATTCACGAAGAATAACGCCGTAATCTGTTTTGCCAGGGCAAACAAATGTACATAAGGCTAAGTCTTCTTCATCAAGCTCTAAAGCACCAAGTTGCTGCGCGCTGTCGGTATCACCGGCACATAAATCACGCAATAACATTGTTGGGAGAATATCTAATGGCATAACACGTTCAAAGTTGCCAATTGGCACCATGGCACGAGGACTACCGTTAGTTGTAGTGGTCATATTGAATAATTTCTTTGGAAAGAAATGAGACATATATGCACGTGTTACCGAGAATTTATTAGGTCCAGGATACATATAACCGATAAATTCTTTTTCGCGACCTTCTAAAATCAACGAAATTTGGACATGGTAACGACCTAAGTAGGCGTGAACACCTTTCGAGCTTGCACCTGAAAGTAAAGAGCCCGATACAACACGTAATTCACCGTCAGCGCATTCGCCAGCAATTAATTCGTCGGTATTTGCGCCTAAAATAGTACGCACTAACCGTGGGTTCTTCGCAGCAGGACCAGCAAGTGAAATAATACGGGTGTTATTTAACTCACCGGTAATAAATAACTGTCCGAAAGCAATAACATCTTGATAGCCTAAGCTCCATGCAAACTTATCTGCACTGACCGGTTTTAAAAAGTGCATGTGTGTGCCAACTAAACCAGCAGGATGTTTCCCTGCAAATTCGTTAACTTGCACATTAGCTTCAACGGGAATATTAGCACCCGGCGCTTTACTAACAAATACTTCACCACTCGTTAAACGAGTAAGAATCGTCAAGCCATTCTTGAAGGCTTCACTTTGTTCATTAATAATCACTTCAGGGTCAGCGGCTAGTGGATTTGTATCCATTGCACTAACAAAAATCGCGGCTGGCGTTGAATCAACGGCAGGAACTTTACTAAATGGACGTGTACGCAATGCTGTCCACAAACCTGAATTAACAAGGTTATCAACAACATCTTGACGTTTTATTGAGCTAAGTTCATTCGCTGTGTATGAAGGAAATGTAATTTGTTCATCGCCGTCAATTTTAATAACGACTGATTGCAAAACACGTTTTTCACCACGGTTGATTTCTTTAACAACACCGGCAGCATGAGCTGTGAATTTAACGCCAGGGTTCTTTTTATCTTCAAAAAGAATCTGACCTTTTTTAACACGATCATCCACTTTAACAAACATGGTTGGTCGCATACCCACAAACTCTTCACCTAATGTTGCAACGGTTTTGATGGCGTTGCCATCATGGATTACCTGCTGGGGAGAACCAACGACAGGAACATCCAGACCTTTTTTTATTGTAATCATAAACACATGCACTACTTTTGATGGGAGTATCAAAACCAATTATCTACTTACCTAAGCAAACTATTTTACGATAACTCGTAATGAATATTATTTAGGTTAAGCAAATTATCGATTTCAGTGTATTTCAGTAAGTACTTCTTTCTTGGCAACAAGGGCAGTTGCTTAAGAATAAAAAAGACCCACTGGCTCTAAGTTAAAATTTCTGGCGCGATTTTAACACAAAAACTCTCAGGCTATCTAGGCTCTCAGTTACTTTAAATTACAATTTAGTTGAATATCATTGATTTCGCTCATTTATCAGCCAAAAAATTTATAAGACCTAAAAAAACCGACATGTTATGTCGGCTTTTATTATTGAAGCTCATTAGATAACAATAAAAGTTAACCGCTATAGCAGATGTTTAATCTCTGTCATTGTATTAACATCAGCTTCGTAATCAACACCAGCAACACTAAAGCCAAATAACTTCAAAAATTCTTGATGATAACCAACATAATCAGTTAACTCATCAATATTATCAGAATCGACTGTATTCCAAATATCTGTCACGCGTTTTTGAACGCTGTCTTCAAGCTCTTTATGATTTTGACGGTAACGATTTTGATCATCTAAACGCGGTGTTTCGCTGTAGATATTGTCGACAAATAGGTTCTGAATTTGTTCAATACAACCTTCGTAAGTACCATCTGCTTTCATCACTTTAAACATTGCTGAAATATAAAGTGGCATAATAGGTATCGCTGAACTGGCCTGAGTAACAACCGCATTTAATGAAGTAACATGCGCTTCCCCCTTGAGGTTAGCGGTCGCATGATTAATTGCCGATGCAGCACGGTCTAAGTCTTCTTTCGCTTTACCAATAGTCGCTTTGCCGTATATTGGCCAAGTTAATTCTTTACCGATATAAGTGTAAGCAACTGATTTAAATCCCTTTGAAAGAACGCCAGCATCATTCAATGCTTTAATCCATAGTTCCCAGTCAGCGCCGCCCATTACATCAATGGTGCCTTGTATTTCGGCTTCATTTGCTGCTTCAACAGAAATTTCATCGATAACACGCTTTGAGGTATTTAGATTTTTAGTGGTTACGCTTTGGCCAATAGGTTTAAGCGTTGAAGAATAAACTTCACCAGTATCAGGATCGGTGCGACGAGGAGAAGCAAGTGAGTAGACAATTAAGTCAATTTCGCCTAATTCAGCTTTAATCGTTTCAATAGCTTTTGCTTTAATTTCGTGCGAAAACGCATCACCATTAATATTTTTAGACCAAAGGCCGGCTTGCTCAGCTGCTTTTTGAAACGCTGAAGTATTGTACCAACCCGCACTGGCTGTTTTCTTTTCAGTGGGTGGTTTTTCAAAGAAAATACCTAATGTTTTAGCATTATTACCAAATGCAGCTGTTATACGTGAAGATAAACCATAGCCAGTAGATGAACCTATAACCAAAACATTTTTTGGCTTAGCGTTAGCCTGTTGATGAGATTTAACATAAGAAATCTGCTCATTGACATGAGCTTCACAGCCCGTTGGGTGTGCATTTGTACAAATAAAACCACGAATTTTAGGTTTGATAACCATAAGAAGACCTTTTAATTAATACTATTTTTATCGCCAAACAACTTGGCAATTTAGTCATTATTCAATATTTATTGCGACATAAATTTAAAAATTGTCGCATAGTTTACGCTACTAAAAAGAATACGAGGTATGACCAGTGTATATTTATCTCTAAATCAATGACCAAAGCAGTTATCTATTTTGATAATAAGCTTTTAAGGTTAAATCATTATACTCTCGCATCGAGGCTAAAAACGCACTATACGACTGCCATACTTTTGCAAAACCAGCATCATTAGCCACTTGCTCGGCCAAAACTTCTTCGGTGAAACCTTTTAGCGCTTTCATAATCTCAGGTGGAAATTCACGTAATTTAACCTGATGCTCTTCGACTAACGTTTTTAACGCAATATTATTACGCGCATTGTATTCATCAAGCATATCTTGATTAACGGCACGAGCCGCTACTTCAACAATCTTCTGTAGATCGCTAGGTAATTCAGCGAGCGCTTTAGCATTAACTAAAAATTCTAAATTCGTACCGGTTTCATGCCAAACTGAACTGTAATAGTATTCAGCAGCCTGATGAAAACCAAACGCTAAATCATTATAAGGCCCTACCCACTCAGACGCATCAATAGCACCGCTTTGTAATGATGAAAATATTTCGCCTCCGGTAAGGGTAACAGGTACCCCGCCAGCGCGCTTAAGTACTTCACCACCAAGTCCTGGAATACGCATTTTCAAACCTTTTAAGTCTTCCATTGAGTTGATTTCTTTTTTAAACCAACCTGCAAACTGAGCACCTGAATTACCGCCAGCCATAGGAACAATACCAAAAGGTTGATAAAGCTCTTGCCACAAAGCTAAACCACCACCGTAATGTAACCAAGCATTGAACTCAGTTGCTGTCATACCAAATGGAATAGCACCAAAAATAGGTGATGCAGGTATTTTCCCTTTCCAGTAATATGCACCACTATGCCCCATCTGTACGGTACCTTGTGATACGGCATCAAAGACTTCAAATCCTGGTACTAATTCGCCCGCACCATAAACCTTGATGGTTAATCGACCATTACTCATTTCATCAACGTATTGTGAGAATCGCTCAGGCCCCATGCCTAAACCCGGAAAGTTTTTAGGCCATGAGGTAACCATTTTCCACTGATAGTTTTTTGCAGCGACCTCGGCCACGTTAACTGATGATGAATTTTTTTCTTCACCACAGGCATTCAATAAAAATATGCTCGATACAATTATTAAGGTCAGCTTTTTAAAGCTATTTTTTATATTCATTTTCACTACTTCCTTTTCTATCCATAAATAACATCAGGTAACCATGTTATTAATTCAGGCCATAACGCCAAGATTAATAACAAAAATAGTTGTATCACGATAAACGGAATAACACCGCGATAAATGTCAGCCGTTCGGATGGCTTTATCGGCGACACCACGTAAATAAAACAGGGCAAAACCGAAAGGTGGCGTTAAGAACGACGTTTGTAAATTAATCGCGATCATGATGCCTAACCAAATTGGATCAAGCCCCATGGCTAGTAATATAGGCGCCACGATAGGAACCACAACAAAGGTAATTTCAATAAAATCTAAAATAAAGCCCAGTAAAAAGATAACCAGCATGACAATCAGTGTTGCCCCAACAAGCCCACCCGGCATTTGTACAAAGAACCCCTGAATCAACTCTTCACCGCCAAATCCTCTAAAGACTAAAGAGAACAATGACGCACCAATGAGAATTAAAAAGACCATTGAAGTGATTTTCAAGGTATTTTGCATCACTGCGGTTAAATTAGTTAAGGTCAGCTGTTTTTGCCATAGTGCCAACATTGTAGCTCCCATAGCCCCAACGCCCGCAGCTTCTGTCGGTGTTGCAAAACCAAAAAGAATAGAACCTAAAACAGCAAACATCAGTAATAAAGGAGGAATTAACGCACTAAAAACCACCTGAAGCCTTGTTTTCCCTTGAGCAAGACTTATTACGTCAGCCACTTTTATACTGGGCACCAACTGCGGTTTAAAAACAGCAAGACCGATACAATAAGCCATATAGAGCAAAACTAAGATAAACCCGGGAATAACTGCACCGGCAAACAAGTCGCCAACAGAGACTGTTTCAGGGCTAAAAATCCCCATGTCGAGTTGTGCTTTTTGGTAGGCACTCGATAAGACATCGCCCAATAAAACTAAAGCAATCGATGGAGGAATAATTTGCCCAAGTGTTCCGGTAGCGCAAATAATTCCAGTAGAAAATTTCACGTCATAACCACGCTTTAACATGGTCGGTAGTGATAATAACCCCATAGTTACTACTGTAGCACCGACAATACCTGTACTCGCCGCCAGTAACATGCCCACTAAAATAACAGAGATACCTAAGCCGCCCCGATACTTGCCAAATAGCATTGTCATAGCATCTAGGAGATTTTCAGCGATTTTTGAGCGTTCTAACATTGAGCCCATAAAGACAAATAACGGTACCGCCAGTAATGTTTGATTATTAATGACACCATATAAACGGCTGGGTAATGCGCCTAAAAAAGCGGGGTCAAATACCTCAAGACTAGTGCCGAGCCCAGCAAACAATAACGCTGTTCCAGCTAACGATAACGCCACCGGGTAGCCCAGTAATAAAACCATACAAACCACAGCAAACATTACTAATGCTAAATATTCCATTATTTAGTGACTTCTTTTTCTAATTGCAAAGGCTTACTTTTTGATAAAAGTATTTGTAAATTCCGGCAGATTTCAGCGATTCCTTGCAGTGACATTGTTATAGCCATAATCAGCAACAAACTTTTACTCAGATAAACAAATGGTAAACCGCCAGCTTCAGGAGATCTCTCCATAATTCGCCATGCGCTGGCAACATAATCAAAACTAATATAAAAAATAAAAATACAAACAGGAAGTAACAGCAATAAAGCACCAAAAAGATTAACTAACGCCTTTACTTTTATTGAAAAATTTTGATAGAAAATATCGACCCGAACGTGACCATCAGCTTTTAGCGTGTAAGCGGCACCCAGCATAAATACTGTACCATGAAAGTACAAAACAGATTCTTGCATCGCAATCCAACCAATATTAAAGCCATACCGCAACACAACAATAAAAAAAGTGAGCAAAACCATCAGTAATGTTAGCCATGAAATTATTTTTCCGGTGTTATCAGTGACTCTGTCGATAAAGTCCGTTAGATGAGCTAACCAATTGAGTAACATACCTGTTTCCAATATTATTCGTTTATTTATTTTATCAGTTAGAATAAATAACAGGTATTTAACGAGAAGTGAATATAATAATGAAGATGGGATTAGATAAAGGGGAAAAACGCTAATAATTGTTAATTAGCGTTTTTAGATCGTCCATTGAATAATATTATGACGATTTTTTTCCGCCACCTAAGCATTTGGGCGACAGAGGGGTATTATCAGCATAATACTTATCCCACTCGTCTTTAGTGTAAGTATGAAGCGCTAACGCATGTATTTTTTCAGCAAGCTCTGTTGAAAGCAATGAATTAATGGCACGGTGGCGTTTGATCAAACGCTCTCCGATAAAGTCGTCCGTAACAATAATCACTTTAAAATGAGACTCACTGCCCGGCGCAACATTATGTTGATGGCTTTCATTAATTACATCGAGATGTATTGGAGAAAATGCAGAAAGAAGTTTTTGTTCTATTACGGCTTCAATGGTCATTATTATATCCCTGATGTGTTTCTTCTATAGTAGAATAATTTTAGTTTGTTACACACAATATGCCATCAGTCTGGATGGCTATTTTAGTTTTACTGGTATTAATGGCGAGTAAACAGTTGGCTTTATTGACAAAAAAACTTTCATTTATTTCTAAAATAGTTTTTAAGCGCTTAAAGCAACTATCACTGGCTCAATTCCCTATATTTTGTCACAATAGCTGATATTCTTCTAGGTGAAAATCGAACCTCTTCATTATGATCAGCCCTTTTATTGTTAACGCAGATGGCGTTTACGACAAGAACCTTTTTTTAGATCGCTACCCCGTAGGTCAAGTTAACCGAGCACTGGTTGCTTGGGATTCAGCCGACGAATATTTAATTAATTATGTTAATGAGCAAAATTTAGCGGATAGCCAGCACAACTTATTAATTTTCAATGATAGTTTTGGCGCTATTACGGCTAACTTTACCCAGTCACATGTGACTTCGGTTTCCGACTCTTGGATAAGCCATCAGGGGTTACAATATAATATTGAGCAAAACGGTTTGTCGCTTGACAATATTAGCCAAATAACGAGTTTGGATGAACTACCCGATAATATTACCGTGGTGCTGTATAAGATACCTAAAAGTAAATCATTAATGATTGATCAACTTTTATCTATTAAAGCTAAATATGATCAAAAACTTATTTTTATTGCTAGCGATAAAGCGAAAGATATTCATAGTTCAACATTAAAATTATTTGAAAAATATTTAGGGACAACAAAAACGTCTTTAGCGGTAAAGAAAGCACGCTTAGTATTCTCTCAACTTGATAACAAGCAAGTATTCTCTTCGCCTTTTCCGATAATTTGGCCGTTAGAAGATAGCCCTTTTATTATCAGTAATCATTCAGGGGTTTATGCGCGTGAAAAACTTGATATTGGTGCCCGCCACTTTATTAAGCATCTTCCTGAAGTCAAAGCAGGCAGTCGTGTTATTGACTTAGGCTGCGGTAATGGTGTGATTGGCTTAGCAGTGTTAGCTGAGCAACCTGAGGCATTAGTTACTTTTGTTGATGAATCTTATATGGCTGTTGACTCTGCCAAGACTAATATCGGTAAAAATTTACCTGAGCAACTCGAGCAATGTCAGTTCATGATAAATGACTGCTTAGCCGACGTGGAGCCCAATAGTGTTGATTTGATTTTGTGTAACCCTCCTTTCCACCAGCAAAACGCAACCACTGACCATATCGCTTGGCAGATGTTTCGTGATAGCCATCGAGCATTAAAGAATGGCGGTGAGTTACGCATTATTGGTAATCGACAACTCGGTTACCATATTAAACTTAAAAGACTTTTTGGTAATGAAAAACTGATTGCCAGTAATGATAAATTTGTCACGCTTTCATCAATAAAATAATGGAGTTAATCAGATCATGAAAAATATACTCATTAACAATAAAATTAAAACATTAGCCGCAACAACTTTACTGCTTGTATTGACAGCTTGTGCCAACAAGCCAACTTACGTGGTTATTGCTCCTGATTTAAGCATAAATAATAGTGCATCGAGCCAAGGTGCCTATCAAAATAAACAAGCGAGTTTAACGGTCACTGATTTGCGAAGTGCTCAGCATGTTGTGCAAGTTTTAAGAAAAGATGAAGCGGCAGAGGTCTATTCAAGCCAGCAACCTTTAAACCGTATTATTGAGGAGGCGTTAACTGCTGAATTTAAAAAACAGGGCTTAGAAATTACCGCTCAAGCAGGAAATGTAATTGAAATAATTATTGATAATGGCTTGAGCAGCGTGCAACAAGAAATGATAAAATATCAAGTTAACAATGAACTCGTGATCCGTGTAACCGTGAATAATGGTTCACAAACGTTGAGCAACACCTTTAAAGTTCGCGGTACCAGTGAAGGTCCATTGAGTGCAGATATTGCGGTATTAGAGCGTGATTTTAGTCAACAACTGACTCAGTTGTTATCACAAGTTATTACTAACAGTGAAATTCAGCGCTTTATAAAGTAATTTTTAACAATCTGTTTAAAAGAAGAAATGATAATGAAAGGTTTATTTTTTTTACTTATATTTTTATCTGGCACTCTATCAGCAAATAATATTGCCATTGATCCGAATAACTTATTTCCAAAAGTGAAATTAGAAACGTCAAAAGGAGTGATTATTGTTGAATTAGATCGTATTCGCGCCCCGTTAACTGTTGATAATTTTTTAATGTATGTGGTGAAAGGTGAATATAACAATACGATTTTTCATCGCATCGTTTCAGATTTTATCGTACAAGGCGGCGGCTATGATGAAAACTTCAATTTTAAAAAAGTCAGTGGAAATATTGTTAATGAATCTGGTAATGGTTTAAAAAATGAACGTGGTACGATTGCTATGGCAAAAGAAAATCGCCCGCACACTGCCAATCGTCAATTCTTCTTTAATACGGTAGACAATAAAAGTTTAGATCCTGGTCGCCGTTGGGGATATACCGTCTTTGGCGCAATTGTTGAAGGCCAAGCAGTTGTTGATGAAATGAATTTAGCGAAAACACAGTACAGCGATGCAATGGGCTGGGATGATGTGCCCGTAGAACCTATCACCTTAATTAAAGCGACCTTACTGCCAGAAGAATAAATTTTCCCGATAAAATTTTAGCTATAAATTATGGTCAGCAGGTAAAATCTCTGACCATAATGATGTCATAATAAACACACTTTTTTGTACGTTCTTACAATTAAATCAAAATTAAATTGCCTACACCTTTGACAAACCGTTTTTAATCTACGATATATAAGGTAGTAAATAAACAATAACAACTGTTCATACAATTTCAATAAAGCGGTAGCTACTTTCCTACTTCCCATTATTTAAATACGAAAGTGAACTGAGGATGCTATGATAATTGAGCCGTTTATCAACGAAAAAACACTGCAAATAGCTTACTATATTAAGGCTGTTATTAACCAGTCATTACATTATACCGAACTCGACACATTCATCCTGGATACCATGGAAGAATGGACACTACTTAGGGTAAATGATGAGACCCCCAGTAGTGCAAAAGAGCGCGTTTTCTGGCACTTAGTTCATGAGATGAGTTTACACGGTGCTCAATCACTGAGTCATGACTTGTATTTTAAAAGTGAAATAACGACTTGTTTAGATTTTTTCACGGGTATTGGCAGCTATCCAATTGACTGTATTGGCTGGCGCCCGCTGCCTTAGATAAACTTTAGTAAAATTCCCGACACTTACTCACAGAACTCAAGAATAAACTTCTGTTTTCAATGACATTTTGATAGCCTATGCCTACTAAGATTTTTGTAGGCATATGCATGACCACTCGACAAACATTCAAAGAAGCTATTCTCAATAAAAGAATGTTGATTTGTATCTTTACCGGATTCACTTCGGGCTTGCCGTTATTTATTTTATACCAACTAGTACCTGGTTGGTTAAGATCTGAGGGAGTAAGTCTAGTTGAAATAGGTTTATTCTCATTAATTGGCATCCCTTATGTTTGGAAGTTTATTTGGTCGCCACTAATGGACAGATATTCATTTCCAATGTTAGGTCGGCGACGAAGCTGGATGCTAGCTACGCAAGTTCTATTACTGTTTTCTATTGCTGGTTTTGGTTTTATAGACCCTAATATTAATATTTGGTCTGTCGCTTACCTCGCCGCTGCTGTTGCTTTTTTCAGTGCCAGTCAAGATATTGTGCTCGATGCCTATCGCAGAGAGCTATTGCGCGAACACGAACTGGGTTTAGGCAATTCTATCCATGTACAGGCTTATCGTTTATCTGGCTTAGTGCCAGGCTCATTAGCTTTTATTTTGGCTGATCATATCAGCTGGCAATCAGTTTTCCTCATTGTTGCAGCGTTTATGCTAATAGGTATTTTACTGACTTTATGCATTAAAGAGAGCAAAAGCGAACATCTTGCTCCTAAAACATTACATGATGCGGTTGTGTTGCCCTTTAGAGATTTTATTTCTCGAAAAGGTTTACGCAGTGCCTTACAAATCCTAATGTTTTTATTTTTATACAAATTAGGCGACAGTATGGCGACCGCCCTGCAAACGCCCTTTTTTATAGACCTAGGTTTTACTAAAACAGAAATTGGCGTTGTTGCCAAAACAGCGTCGCTTATTGCCATGACTATTGGGCTTGCTGTTGGCGGTATCGTAATGATAAAGCTAAGTATAAACAAGGCATTATGGTTATTTGGCTTTGTACAGATCATTAGTATCTTAGGTTTTGCCGCTTTAGCAGAAATAGGTCATAACACTTATGCTTTAGCCTTTGCAATGGGTTTTGAGTACTTGGGCGTTGGCTTAGGCACAGCAGCATTCACTGCTTTTATAGCCAGAACAACCAACCCCGCTTTTGCTGCAACGCAATTTGCACTCTTTACGGCGCTAACCGCTTTACCCCGAACGTTTGCCAATGCCACTACGGGGCTTATTGTTGAGCAAATAGGTTGGACATCATTCTACTTTGTTTGTACTTTCCTCGCGATCCCAGGAATGCTAATGTTATTTAAAGTTGCTCCTTGGAGCGAAAAAGTCCCTTTCGACACAAAAAATAAAACCGAGGAATTAATATGATCAAATTGTTCTTTCTGCTGCCTATTATTATGTGCCTTTTTTGGTGGCGATATTTAGATGCTAAGGGCTTTAGTGTAAAAGAAGGTGTGAAAGGTTTTGCTTATATTATTGCTTTAAATACCGTACTCATTGGATTTTTAGTGGTAATGATATACGTTACTCACGGGTGACGGCGCCAGTTACCTTGATACCAAATCTGTCACCTGATACTTAAACAAGTTCAGCATGGCGGTTGCAGGAATCCTGGTGTTCACAATACATAAAAAAAGCTTACTCAAAAAATGAGTAAGCTTTTAAAATTCAATCTTTTTAAAGTAGGGTTTAAAAAACTGAACGAAATGATGAGCGACCACTACGACGAGTAGAACGACGGTTTCTCATACGGCTATGAAGTTCGCGACGTTTTGAATCTAGCCACTCTTCACGAGTAACTGTTACATCACCACTACGCCCTTCTTCACGGCTGCGGTAAGCACAAAATTCCTCAAATGCTTCAATATCGTCTTTCAGTTCTTCCGCAACTAATTCAATCATAATTGCGTCGTCTAAAAAGCCTAATACAGGGATATGATCGGGTACTAAATCTTCCGGATCACTAAAATAAGCCAATGCGCTTAGCACATCACTGCGCTCTTCTGCTGGAATTTTCCATTCAGAGTCTTCTATCATCGCCACTAAAGTTTCTAGCTTTTTAATGCGTTCGCTGACAAATTCTGGAACACTTCCTTTGATATCTTGGCTAATTTTTTTAGCATTGCTTAAAATAAGTGCTTCGCTAAGCTTTTCAGCTCCTGATTGTGCTTTACGCATTACATCACGGAAGTGGTCTAAGTCTGATTCTGTTAATTCAAATTTAACTTCAAACGCCATTATAATTCTCCTGTATTTGGCTTTTCTATTACTATACTTTGTTTAATATATACGCATTAGCATAATAATAAACATAGTACATTCAACCCTATTTTTCTTGTTAGAGTAAACTTAGCAGATAGTTATACAGGCAGCACGAAATTAACTCAATTCATTTGTAAGTATTTATAACTTTTCATTCACACTTTTATAAACATAATGCTATGATTTTATTCTATTGTTTGTAATTATCCTTAAAACTTATATGCAAAATGCCGAGTTAGTTGAAAAAAATAGTGATGTGAACACCACATTATCATTACCTAAACAGCCTGATAACTTTAAAAGTTCAGCGAATAATCATTGTGATAATTGCCATCAGCCACTTAATGGTCCTTTCTGTGCTCAGTGCGGTCAACAAGCTGAGTCAACATTAAAATATTTTTGGGTAGTAATATTGCACCTACTTGATGATATTTTTAGTTTCGATTCACGTGCGGTTCGCACCATACTTCCATTAGTTACTCGTCCTGGTTTTTTAACCAATGAATATATTGCGGGTAAACGCGTACATTACGTACCACCATTACGTTTGTACTTATTTGTTAGTATTGTCTTTTTTATTACCCTAAAATTTTTTGTGCTCGCGGACAGTAATAAAATTTTAACGGTAAGCGACAATCAAACATCAATAACGCAAATTAAAGATCAGCTTGTTTTACTTGAAAAAAACAAACTTAAAGCCATGGATGCATCACCAATTAATACCGTTGATTTGTTAGTAATAACAAAAAGCATCACAAAATTTGAGACATTTTTAAAAGATATTAATAAAGATTACAGTATTGAAATAAACAGACCGTTAGTCGATATGACCAAAGAACTAGTCGATTTAGAGTTAGAACAATTTAAAGATGAGCAACCACTCAGCGGACATAAAAAAGAACGTTACGATTTATTAACCTCAAACATTACAAAATTTAAAAATGGCGAGACACTCGATAAGGTCGATAAAGCTTTTACCACCATAGGCAACAATGTCGATGGTAGCTTGTCTTTTGATTTTTTAAGTGAAGATAGTAATAAAAAACTCAATGCTTTTGCAGAGTCGCTGATCAAAAAAGCAGAAAAAGCCTTCCACTCTGATACCGCGCCATTAGTGCAAGAAGTTATCGGCAAATTACCTCAGTTGATGTTTGTTTTACTGCCGATTTTTGCGGTTTTATTAAAAATAATGTTTATGTTTTCCAAGCGACTTTATATGGAACATTTAACCGTTGCTCTGCACAGCCATAGTTTTATTTTCTTTACCATTTTGTTAGTAGAGTTACTCGATGTATTTGCTGGTTATAGTGAAACAGCTCTCCCCGTTATTACTGGTGCTATTGAATTTGCCAGTAAAGCCTTATTAACTTGGATCCCTATATATTTATTCATCATGCAAAAGCGTGTCTATAAACAAGGTTATTTCTTCACCTTTATTAAATATTCGTTGATAGGTACCGCTTATATGATACTTATTGGCTTCACAGGGGTAATTGCCTTCGTTTGGGGCTTAACAGATATTTAAATGACTGTTTCAGGATCTAGTCATTAACATCGCAAAAAACAGATACTGAAATAAATTCAGCATGACGACAAAAGGGATAACCAGACACTGTTCGTCTGAAACCGACTCTGTTATCCTGATACGTGCTCCGTCATCCTGATATCGATACTGAAATAAATTCAGCATGACGACAAAGGGATAACCAGACACTGTTCGTCTGAAACCGACTCTGTTATCCTGATACCTGCTCCGTCATCGTGATACTGAAACAAGTTCAGCATGACGGTTTCAGGATCTCGTCATTAACATCATAAAACATAATACATATACGTTCATTGCCATCCATGGCATCACGCTATACCGTTCATCCTGAACATATACGTTCATTGCCATCCATGGCATCACGCTATACCGTTCATCCTGAACATATACGTTCATTGCCATCCATGGCATCACGCTATACCGTTCATCCTGAACATAAAAGCCGGATAAGTGATTAACTTATCCGGCTTTTGTAAATAAAATGAACGCTTTAAAAGCGCTCTTTATAAAGGTTACTCAGCTAGAGGTCGCATATGAGGAAACAAAATAACATCTTTTATCGTTGGTGAGTCAGTAAATAACATCACTAAACGGTCAATACCAATGCCTTCACCCGCGGTTGGCGGTAAACCATATTCAAGTGCTTGAATATAATCTTCATCATAATGCATCGCTTCATCATCACCGGCATCTTTACCTTCAACTTGATTGCGGAAACGTGCGGCTTGGTCTTCTGCGTCATTAAGCTCAGAGAAGCCATTGGCTAATTCACGGCCACCAACGAAGAATTCAAAACGGTCGGTAATAAACGGGTTGTTATCATTACGACGTGCTAATGGTGAAACTTCCCAAGGGTATTCAGTAATGAAGGTTGGTTGGTCAAGCATATGCTCAGCAACTTCTTCAAATATTTCACAGATGTATTTACCTGGGCCCCAAACTTTCGATGCTTCAGTTTCTTTAACGCCCACTTTTTTAGCCATAGCTTTAAGTGCGTCGAAGTTTGCTTCTGGGTTACGTAAAATATTTTCGTCTAAGTCGTTACCGTATAATAAAATAGCATCAACCATAGATAAACGCGTAAACGATTGTCCGAAGTCATAGAATTTTTCTTCAACGACTTCGCCGTAGCTGTTCTTAACCGTATTACGAATAACCGAGCTACCCAGAACGTTTTCAGCAAGGGTACGTAACATATCTTCAGTAATGTTCATTAAATCAATGTAGTCAGCATAAGCTTGATAAAATTCAATCATAGTGAATTCAGGGTTATGACGTGAAGATAAGCCTTCGTTACGGAAGTTACGGTTAATTTCGAATACTTTTTCAAAACCACCTACGACTAAACGCTTCAAATAAAGCTCAGGTGCAATACGCATATACATTTGAATGTCTAAGGCATTATGAAACGTTTCAAAAGGTTTAGCCGTTGCGCCACCAGGAATGGTTTGTAGCATTGGCGTTTCAACTTCCATAAAACCACGAACCGTTAAAAACTGACGAATACCTTCAACAATTTTTGAACGAATAAGGAAAGTATTACGCGTTTCTTCATTGATGATTAAATCGACATAGCGTTGACGATACTTAGTTTCAACATCAGATAAGCCGTGAAACTTTTCAGGTAACGGACGTAAAGACTTAGTCAGTAAATGGTACTCGTCCATGTTGACATATAAATCGCCTTTACCCGACATATGCATAGTACCGGTAACACCGATAATATCGCCGATATCTAAAGTGCCCCAACGTTCTTTAATGTCTTTTTGCACAGTTTTGTGGGCATAAGCTTGGATGCGACCAGACATATCTTGTAGTACTAAAAATGGTCCACGTTTAGCCATAACTCGACCAGCGATGCTATAAGTTGCCGTCTCAGCTTCGAGAGTTTCTTTATCTTTCTCGCCATGCTCAGCTTGTAAATCAGCAGCGTAGTGTTTTCGGTCAAACTTGTTTGGATGGCCATTAGCCGGACAGTTTTCACGAATTTTCGCTAATTTACCGCGACGTTCGGCGATTAATTTATTTTCATCTTGCTGATTTACTTGTGCTTGGTCGGTCATTTTGTTTCTCGTTAACTTTTTAAGTTTTGATTGTCGAGCCTTGCCACGCAAGGCTCTTCTACTTTATAGACCAGATTTTAGGCTGGCTTCTAAAAATTTGTCTAAATCGCCGTCTAAAACTGCTTGGGTATTTCGATTTTCAACGCCGGTGCGTAAATCTTTAATTCGGCTGTCGTCTAAAACGTATGAGCGTATTTGACTACCCCAACCAATGTCAGATTTTCCGTCTTCTAATTCTTGTTTACCTTCATTTTTCTTTTGCATTTCCATTTCAAAAAGCTTGGCTTTTAGCAACTTCATCGCCGTTGCACGGTTCTTATGTTGAGAACGGTCAGCCTGACAAGCGACAACAGCGCCAGTTGGAACGTGGGTGATACGAATAGCTGAGTCAGTTTTATTAACATGCTGACCACCTGCGCCAGAGGCGCGAAAGGTATCGATACGTAAATCAGCAGGGTTAATATCGATTTCAATATTATCGTCAATTTCAGGATAAATAAATGCCGATGCAAATGAAGTATGACGACGTCCACTGGAATCAAAAGGTGATTTTCTCACTAAGCGATGAACGCCTGTTTCAGTACGTAACCAGCCATAAGCGTATTCACCGGTATATTTAATCGTGCAGCCTTTAATACCTGCAACATCACCATCTGTCACTTCAATCGCTTCAGTTTTATAACCGTGTGCCTCGCCCCAACGCAAATACATACGCATCAGCATTTCAGCCCAGTCTTGGGCTTCGGTGCCGCCAGAGCCTGATTGAATATCTAAGTAACAGCTATTTTCATCATGCTCACCAGAAAACATCCGGCGAAACTCTAATTTTTCTAAACTTTTTTCTAGCGCCTGAATTTCATCACTCGCATCGTTAAAGGTTTCTTCGTCGTCTTCTTCAACAGCAAGTTCAACTAAACCTTCAACATCTTCACAGCCTCGGTCCATTTCATCAATGGTTTCGACAATCGCTTCAAGAGAAGAGCGTTCTTTACCAAGTGCTTGCGCTCGTTCAGGTTCATTCCAAACTTCAGGTGACTCTAATTCACGCACCACTTCAACCAAACGCTCTGATCTTTGGTCGTAGTCAAAGATACCCCCGAAGCATATCTGTACGCTCGCGAATGTCTTTAATCTTGTTTAATACCGGGTTAGCTTCAATCATAGTTTATAATTTTACGTCGCAAATTTGGCGTCAAGATGCACGCCCGAAAGAATAAAATAAAATAATCGCGCATTGTAGCGTAATTTCACCGCTAAATAAACGATTTAACTGACTAAACTGGCTGAAAATAAAGCGCTGAATCGTCACTCTTTTATTCAAGGTACTCAACAATAAATTGCACACTTTGCTTACCGCGAAACTCGTTAATATCGAGACGATAGGCGAGATGCACTTGTTGAGTTTTATGGTCAGGCCAACGGCTTAAGTCAACATTAAAAGCGATAGCATCAAAAATTTGTCCCGCTTTTTCAACAACCAGTTTCAAATGTTTCTGGCCAACAATACGTTGCTGAACCAGTTTAAATTTATCGTCAAATAAGGGTTCAATAAAATTTTGTCCCCAAGGACCCGAGTCACGTAATAACTGAGCAAAAGACAAGGTCATCTCATTGGCGGGTAATTCACCATCTGAGGCGAGTGTCCCTTTGAGGTCGTCACTGCTTAACCAGAGCTCGGCATATTGATTAAATAAGCGCTGAAATTCTTCAAAGTTTTCTTCTGCTATTGATAAACCTGCCGCCATGGCATGGCCACCAAATTTAATAATAATATTTGGGTGTTGCGTGTCAATATGTTCGAGTAAGTCTCTGATATGTAAACCAGGAATAGAGCGTGCTGAACCTTTTATTTCACTGGTTTTGCCTACTTTCTCAAGAGGAAGATCATCACTCGTGCCAGCAAAAACAATACTTGGCCGATGATATTTCTCTTTTAAACGACCGGCAACAATACCGATAACCCCTTGATGCCAATCTTTTTGAAACAAAGAAATAGCGTGCGGTAAGTTATCATCAGAAAAGTTTAAGCTTTTCAATACTTGTTCTGCTTCTTGCTGCATGCCCTGCTCTATTTCTCGACGTGACTTATTTAAATCATCGAGATCAGCGGCCATTACTCGAGCCGAAGCAAGGTCTTTAGCAAGTAAACAATTAATACCGTACGACATATCGTCTAAACGCCCAGCAGCATTTATTCTTGGACCTAAAGCAAAACCAAAATCACTAGCCACTATCTTTTTCTGATCTTTACCGGCTATTTCCAGTAACGCTTGGATGCCTGGTCGCGTAACACCTGCACGAATTCTTTTTAAGCCTTGTTCGACCAGAATGCGATTATTATTATCAAGGGAGACAACATCCGCTACGGTTCCCAAAGCAACTAAATCAAGGAGTTGAGCGATATTAGGCTCTGCAACTTCTTTCTCAACAAACCAGTTTTTTTCACGTAAATATTTACGCATTGCCATCATAAAATAAAAAGCAACACCGACGCCCGCCAACGCTTTACTGGCGAAGTCACAGCCGACTTGGTTTGGATTAATAATCGCATCGGCATCAGGCAATGTCATGCCAGGTAAGTGATGGTCGGTAACAATAACACCTAGGCCTAATGACTTGGCTTTAGCGACACCGGCAACACAGCTGATGCCATTATCAACCGTTATTAATAACTCGGCGCCTTGCTTAGCGGCAATCTCGACGATTTCAGGTGTTAAACCATAGCCATATATAAAACGATTAGGCACTAAAAATTGATAATTATCACAGCCAAACAAACGTAAAGCCTCCATCATTAATGCGGTACTGGTTGCGCCATCAGCATCAAAATCACCAATAATTGCAATATTCTTATTTGCGACTAAGCCTTCATATAAAACCTGACAGCCTTGACCAATCCCTTTCAGACTTTCAATGGCACAGAGTTGGTTGACATTAAGTTCGAGTTCAATTGCGCTATCAATGCCGCGACTGGCGTATATTTGCTTAATAAGTGGATGAAGGTGATTGGGAAGATGGTTATCTTCAACTTTGGCACGGCGTACTATTTGCTTTTGCATAATGAGAGTTTCTGATGATTAATTCAATGAAAGTAACATAAAAAAATGGCAGGCTAAGGCCTGCCATTTAACAATAATTGTCGATACCGTTTGGCTGTTTTATCCTGCAGCTTTCATCTGTTCGAGGATAGTAATAAGAGCGTCGGGCTTTTGATAACCGGGTAACATCATACCGTTTTCTAAAATAACAGCCGGCGTACCACTAACCCCAACTTGGCGGCCAAAGTCAAACTCCTCTTCAATTGGTTTATCACATGTACGTTGTGCAACATTTGATCCCATTTTCGCTTTAGTTAATGCCTCTGCTGGATTTTCATGACACCAAATTGAACGTAAGTCTTTAAAACCTTGAGAATATTGACCAGAGCGGTCTTTCACACCTGAACGAGGGTAAGCTAAATAGCGTACTGTGATGCCTTTGTCATTATAATCGTCCATTTGTTCATGCATTTTACGACAGTAGCCACAAGTGATATCGGTAAAAACGGTAACAACATGCTTTTCGTTTTTTGCTGGATAGACAATCATCGCATCAGCAAACTTGTCCATACCATCAAGTCGAACTTGCGCTAAACTTGCTTCTGAATAATTGACAACTTTGCCGCCTAAACCATAAAGTTTACCTTGAATAAAAAATTGACCATCGGCACTGGCATAAAATAAACCTTGGTTAGTTATAAGTTCAACTAAACCAGGCATAGCTGATGGCTTAACAGCATCAATTTCTAGACCTAACATTAAACTGAGTTTTGCTTTTAATTCAGCCGCATCGAAATGGGTAGAATTATTAAGGGTGGGCGTGGTGGCTGTGACGCTATTTGTAGCAATAGTCGGTTGCTCTACAGCGAACACTAATCCAGCAACACCAATACAAACAGCCGCAAGGGCAAGGGAAATTTTCTTAAACATTAATGACTTCCTAAGAGTAGAACTAACAATCCGTAATCTAAGTGATAACACCAGATTAATTGGGCTATATAACATGACCGTTTCTTTGCCGCTAAAATTACAGGGAATTGGAATAAAATGCAATAAACCTAGCCATATCGCTATGTTAATAAGTGTAAACAGCCGTTTTATACCCATATAGATATTTTACTGCCTTGATATCAACTATCTGCTAAACTCTCGCCAAAATGGTGACTGTAATGTTAATCGGTCAATATTTTACTTTTTAAGCTCAAAAAAACAGATGCTAAAGGCTCCCTCATGAAAATTGGTTTATTTTACGGTTCTACCACTTGTTATACTGAAATGGCGGCAGAAAAAATTCAACAATATTTTGCAGACGAATCAAAAAACAAGACAAAACTCATTGTTGAATTGTTTAATATTAAAGAGACGCCACTGAGTAAGATTGACGATTTCGACCTGGTTATTATGGGTATTTCTACTTGGGATTACGGTCAAATCCAAGAAGATTGGGAAGGTCACTGGGATGATATCGCCACATTAGATTTATCAGGAAAAATTATCGCGCTTTATGGCATGGGCGACCAAATTGGTTATACCGAATGGTTTCAAGATGCGCTGGGCATGTTACACGAACAAGTCATTGCTCAAGATGGTTTTGTGATTGGCTTTTGGCCCAACCAAGGTTATGAGTTTGAAGCATCTAAAGCGCTCACCGAAGATAATAGTCAATTTGTCGGTTTGGCATTAGATGAAGACAATCAATACGAACAAAGTGATAAGCGAATTGCGCTATGGTGCCAGCAAATTCAAGAAGAAATAGCTGAAATTATTGAAAGTGAATAAAAACTAAAAATAAATAGCTTTAGCTAAATAGCCTGTTTCGCTTTATAATTCACGGCAATATTATCCTGACCGAAATTATACTTTATGTTTGAGCAATTTGACCTAGATTCAGCACTACTAGGCGGCATTACAAATGCTGGTTATAAAAAACCAACATCTATTCAAGAGTTGGTTTTACCTGTCGCCATGACAGGTAAAGATGTTTTAGCTTCAGCGCCAACGGGCACAGGGAAAACAGCTGCTTTTATATTACCTATCGCTCAACATTTACTAGATTACCCGCGTAAAAGTCCAGGCTTTCCTCGGGTACTTATTTTGTCGCCAACGCGCGAGCTTGCTATTCAAACCAGCGAGCAATGTACACAATTAACTGAATTAACTGATATTAAGACAGGGTTAATCACTGGTGGTGTTAGTTACGACAGCCATAAAGATGTTTTAACAAAGAACACCGACATTTTAGTTGCGACACCAGGTCGGTTACTCGAATATCTTGAGTCAGAACAATTTGAAGCCCGAGACATTGAAATACTTGTACTTGATGAAGCAGACCGTATGCTTGATATGGGGTTCTCTGATGCCATTAACCGTATTGTTGGTGAAGCTCGCTGGCGTAAACAAACTATGCTTTTCTCAGCTACCCTTGAAGGTGCTGGTGTTTTACGTTTTTCAAAAGAAGTGCTTAACGAGCCAGTATTCCTTGAGGCGCACCCTTCACGTAAAGAAAAAGCCAAAATTCACCAATGGCTCCACTTAGCGGATGACAAAGAGCATAAGTTTAAATTATTAATTAACTTGTTAAAACAAGAAGGCTTTGAACGTACGGTTGTTTTTGCCAATAAACGTGAAACAGTCCAGCATTTGTCCGGAAAACTCTACGCAGAAGAAATCCCTTGTGCTTGGCTTGAAGGTAAAATGCCACAAGACAAACGTAACCATGCGATTAACCGTTTACGCTCAGGTATGGTCAAAGTATTGGTCGCTACTGACGTTGCTGCTCGTGGTTTAGATATTGACGATATAACTCATGTTATTAACTTTGATATGCCACGCAAAGCAGATATTTATTTACATCGTATTGGTCGAACAGGCAGAGCCGGTAATAAAGGTACCGCTATCTCTTTAGTTGAAGCACACGATATGCCCGTGATTGCCAAGATTGAACGTTACATGGATGAACGTTTGTCACGTCGCAATATTGAAGGCTTAAAGCCACAATATAAAGAGTCTAAAATTGCGTTGAAAAAACCAAAAATCAAAATTAGCAAATCACAGAAAAAAGCTAAGGCGAAAAAACAAGCAAAACGTGCAAATAAAAAGAAATAAAGGTAAAGTAGAAATATAAGTAGGGTTTTCTAGTTTTGAATGCCCTACTGAACACATCACTTTGATGAGTATGCAAAGTAAGAGCTAATTAATAATAAAAATAACCGTTTGCTATTACGCTAGGATGCACGGCATGGTCGAATAAATATATCGATTTTTGTGTAAATTGAATGAAGACAAGATATTTATCATGACTAAAAGACAAGAGAGTAATGAAATAGAAGTGCGGGCCAAATATTGGCTATCTCGCATTGAACAAGGGTTGTCGCAACAAGAGCGACAAGCTTTTGTTGCTTGGGTTAATCAAGACAACAATCATCACTTAGCACTAGATAAATATTCACCATCGATAAAAACATCTAAACTACTTGCCGAATTTAATGGCCTATTTCCTTTAGAAAAAAGACACTCACCTCAATCTAAAAAATTATTGACGCAATTATCCTTGGCCGCCAGTGTTATTTTCTTTGCTATACTTACCAGTGAGTTTTTTTTAAATAAACCCGTATTTTCATTTTTTCAAACAATGTCTTCAGCAATTGTCTACCAACAGTTTTCGACAAACACGGGTCAACAAGCAAGTTTTAACTTACCCGATGGCTCACATGTTCGCCTTAACACCAACAGTTTATTAACCATTAGTTTTAGCGAAGGTCATCGTCAGTTAAATTTGATCAAAGGTGAAGCACTTTTTGATGTAGCAAAAGATAAATTACGGCCCTTTAGTGTTACCTCTGGCCAACAATCATTTACCGCTTTAGGCACCATTTTTAATGTACAAAAAAGTGATAATAATCATCTAGAGTTAATTGTTACCGAAGGACGGGTATTAATCGCTGACTCGAATGAGTCGTTACCAGTATTGGCTGAAAAAATAGCCAATACTGTTCATTACCCTGAAAAGAATAACATCATTGTTGCCGGTGAAAAATCGACTATAATCAATCAAATTCAATTACCTAAGAACAAAATGTCGCCGCAATCATTATCCCAAGAACTTGCGTGGCAAAAGGGCATAATTATTTTTGATGGCGAACCTCTGGCCACCGCACTTGATGAAATTAGTCGCTATACCGATGTTAAATTTATCATTAGAGATAAAGCGCTTGCTCAAATAAAAGTATCTGGTTATTTCAAGTCAGATGATGTTGCTGCCTTATTAGATTCAATTAGTTATAACTTTGACCTAAAATATACCAATAAAAATCACAACACCGTAGTTATCACCAAAGCAACTGACCCCATAATTTAATGGTCAACGCCTTAAAGATGCTATAATTAAGTACAATGAATGAAAATTATAAATAGAAGGTGAGCTTTCTGTATTCAACGATAACGATCACGGCATTAGTCGGCACCTTGCTAAACTATTTATTTAAGGAAAGAAAAAAACAGCAACGTCGTGTTCTTTTAATAAAAAAAGTGACACAATTTTTTTGCTCACTCTTTATTATTTCTCCATTATTTTTTAGCTTAAATACCCAAGCTAAAGCACAAACTATTGCCCCCAACATCATTCACTTTACTGTCACCGCTCAATCTGTTGATCAAGCATTAATTAAACTTGCCCAGCAAGCCGATCAGACCATTATATTTTCTTATGATTTAACCCGAAGTTTTAACAGTAATGCCATAGATGGCTATTACTCGGTTTCTTTGGCTTTAAGGAAACTCCTTAAAAACACAGGTCTTCATGCTGAAATAAACGATAAAGGCCAATGGTCGATAAAACAAAAATATAATATTGCTGCGCAGAGAAAGTCAAAACTAAAAAGTAATATCAAAAAGAAAGTCAAAGCTATTGAAAAAATAGCCATCGTTGGCAGTCATATTAATGGCAGAACCGCAAAAGAGTTACCTGTTCCTGTTGATATTATTTCTGCTGACACTTTACGTAATAGTGGCCAGATCAATCTTGGCCAAATATTACAAGCACTGGTACCTTCTTTTAATTTTTCTCGTTCTGCGATAAGTGATGGCAGTGACGTATTACAACCCGCGACATTAAGGGGCTTAGGACCCGATCAGACCCTGATATTAGTCAATGGCAAGCGTCGTCATCAAGCGAGTTTAATTCATATTAATAGCTCTGTTGGGCGAGGTACAGCAGGAACAGATATGAACGCTATTCCAGTGACAGCCATTAAGCGTATTGAAGTTTTACGTGATGGTGCAGCCGCGCAATATGGCTCAGATGCAATTGCTGGCGTTATTAATATCGTGCTAAATGACAGTAGTGAACAAGCAACCTTAGTCACATCAGCAGGCGCTTATCAACAAGGCGATGGTCAAGATTATCAATTATCTTATACACAAGGTTTAGAGCTAGATGATGATGGTTTTATCAACGCCACCTTAAGCTTAGTCGACCACCAAAGCACTAATCGTTCAGGTTTACATGGCGCCTGCCAATTTGCTCAATGTACTCAGTTGGATAATGGTCATTGGCAAACCGATGATCCTCGAGAGTTATCAGCTAACCGAGCAACCTTTCGTATTGGCGACCCTTCTTATCAACAACTTTCATTTGCCGCAAACAGCGCAGTTGAACTTAATCAAGGTCAACTTTACGGCTTTTTGACCTATTCACATCGAGAAAATCAATCTGCCGCTTTTTTTCGTCACAGTGCTAATAGCAATGAAAATCCCTTATTAGCAGATGGTCAAGCCGCTATTGCTCAAGGTTATTTACCCAAAATAGATTCAGATATAGAAGATATGTCATACAATTTTGGCTATAAAGTGTCTTTTGATAATGACACCGCCATTGATATTTCATATACCTATGGCAAAAACCAAATAGACTATACCACCAGCGACTCACTCAATGCCTCTTACGCTAATTATCTATTAAATACCAGTGACTTAACAATGGATGAACTTCGTGGACAACTACCAAAGTCTGCTTTTGCCTATGGGCTATCATTGTCACTGGAAACAGTTAATTTATTATTTAGTCAAGACTATGAAAATTATTCGCTGGTATTAGGTTCTGAATTTCGCCAAGAAATATACCAAATAATACCTGGTAAACCCTACAGTTTTAAGGATTATGATACCGAGAGCAATCAAGCATTGTTTGAGCATGATGCTGCCGGTGGTATTCAAGGGTTTCCGGGGGTTGCACCTGAACTTGCCGTTAATGAAAGCCGGGATGTCGTTTCAATTTTTGCGGAGTCGGTAACGAAAATAAACGACTTTATCGAACTCAGTGCTGCCGTTCGTTATGATGATTACGATATATTTGGTAACAGCAGTAATACAAAAGTTGCGGTACATTGGCAAGTAAGTGACCAAGTTATTTTACGTGGAGCCTATAGCACAGGCTTTCGTGCGCCTTCAATGCAACAAATGTATTTCAATAACATTAGCACCCAGTTTATTGTTGACGAAAGTGGCTCATTATTGAGTGAAGAAGTGGAAACCTTTAGAAATGATAGCAGCTTAACCACACGTCTCGGTGTGCCAACACTCAAAGAGGAAGAATCGGATAACCTCAGCGTAGGTTTGATATACAGCCCAACCCAAAATATAGATATAAATATTGATTTTTATCAGATTGATATCAACGACCGTATTGTCATCAGTAGTAAATTAGGCATGGGGATATCACCATTACTCGATCAAGCTTTTGCTGAAGAGTCCGTTACCAAAGGGCAGTTTTTCTTAAATGGAGCCGATACAGCCACTCAAGGTACTGATATTGTCGCTACTTGGCAGACCCAAGCTTTTTCTGGAGATATTAACTTCACCTTAGCGGCAAATTTTACTAATACCAAAGTGACTAAGTTATTCACCCCTGATCACAGCACACTGCATACCATTGCGGTTACAGAGATTTTTTCACAGCAAGATATTTCTATTATTGAAGAGTGGCAACCCCGTAATAAAATAAGTTTGCATACTCTCTATAAAAACCAACACTGGACCGTCAATATATTACTAAATCACTATGGTAAATATACGATAACAGATGGGGGTAAACAAACTTATGGCGCAGAACTATTAACTGATATTAGCGTTAGCCATCAAGTGTCAAAAAGCCTTGCTATCACTGTAGGTAGTCATAATTTATTTAATGTTATGCCTGATAAAAATAGCATAGGAAATTCTCGAGGTGGCACGATTGAAGATCAACAGGGTAATATCATTGTTGATAGCACAGGTGTATTTAAATATTCGCGCCGCTCAGCCCCTTTCGGTTTTAACGGCGCTTATTTTTATGCAAGTCTGCAGTATGATTTTTAAGAGCATGCTGTTCACACTTAATAATAGGTAACCGCTTTAATTTCACGTTTGGGTGAAGAAGCTAAATAAATATTATAAACATCTTCAAAATCTAGACTTAACTCTGTGGTATAACTATCGCCAACGGGATAGCTTTTAATCACTTTAGCTGCGCGGATAATACCTTGAACTGACGCTGACACTTCATTTTTACCCATTATCAGTTGTGACATAGTCATTTCACCATTTATTTTTTGCCCATAAACTTGTTCTGCAAGTTCTGCATAGGCGGCAAGCTTTGAGGCATTAATCGCCATCAACATGCGCTGCGTTTCATGTTGAGAGTTTTGCAAGCTTATCGGTGCTTGACCAATAGCATGCAATACTGGGAAAGTTTCAGGTTTAACACTTTGCCATTGTACGTGTTTGTCATAAACACTAGCACAGCTGGCAAGTAACAAAACCAAACTACCCGCGGTTAATATATTAAGCATAATTTTTTTCATCATAAATACCAAAAGTTAGTCCTACATCAATGTAAAAAAACTAGTTAACAATTTTAATTGAACGTTCGTCTTCTGCCAACATAACGCTGTTTCGAATGATTAATCCATCTTTTATCCGCACACTTTCATCTTGATTAATCTGTTCACCTATTACCCAACTTGGAATAAAAGATTGTGCCGTGGCAACAACAACACGTGATTGCATACCAATCATCCGAGCATTGATCATCACACCATTTTCTTGTTCCATCATGGTACCGGTTACAACATAGTCAATAATCTGCCGCTCTGGTAGTTCTTTCCAATCGCGACTAAAAACATAATCACCTTGGGCAGTGACACGAATATGCCCTGTCGTTTTAAAATCAATAACGACTAAACCATGACGCTGTAATTCATGAACAAAGTTCTCTGATATTTGATTACCCAGCCAATTAGTTGACTCAAGGTTTTCTAATTCGACAAAAGAAGCTACCGCGATAGGTGTTTTAGGGTTTACAAAAGAGCTACTTTCAAGCATCTGATAAGTAAGCCCTTTAACAACATCTGCTATCGCATGTCTAGGTAAATTGAAACTGTCAATTTCACCTCGCACTTCTTGCTTTGATTTATAAAAATTATCTTCATCACTCATCATATTCATTGATGAACACGACATCAACGTTGGAATAAATAATGGAATAAGCCACTTTTTCATTGAGCTCCCCTTAATCGCTTTGCAAGCGAATAATCAGTTTGGCAGTAATATCGATAAACGACATCAAATAGTTTCTAATATAAATAAAGCACAAATCGCGCCAATCTATAAAGTTACCTGTGCATTAAAATAAGTGGGCATAGAAACTGCATATTCGACAAGAGATATTAAACCCTTTTGACTGACGGACTTCATATGCGCTTATTTATATCAGCTCTACTTTTATTTTTTATTACTCATTCTGCTGATGCCCAGTGGTATGAAGCTCAGGGAAAGTCAGTCATAATGCAGGGCAATGCCGAACGAGCAAAAACATTAGCTATAGAGAATGCATTAAAAAAAGCCTTATTAGTTGCTGGTGCTTCAGTATCGAGTGTGCAAAAAACGGTTAACGGATTATTGACACAAAATGAAATAAATATTCGCGCCAGCGGTACTGTTAATTCTTTTGAGCTGGTTGATGAAACTTATGAGGGCAATTTGGTCACCGTAACCATTCGTGCTGACATCTTCCCACAAAGTAAACAGTGCTTCTCTTCTGATTATCGAAAGTCTTTATTAATAACCCGTAGTAACTTAATGCATAGAGAGCAAGCGAGTATCGGTAAAGTTTATGCGCTAGATAATAAATTGATGGCTAAGCTTGCATATAAGATTAACAACCAAGGTATTTATCTAGACACCAGATTGTTGTTAAAAGAGAAGTCTCAGTTCTCAAGATTAAATAACAGCTTGCAAGTTGAAGCAATAAAAAAGCTAACGATGTCGTTAGCTAATATCAGCGATACTCAATATGTGATGTATTCTGAAATTAATGACATCAGCTTTGCACAAGCCTCGACCAACGGCTGGCAATTTTGGCAAGAAGATGTATTTAACCGCCAGTTTAGTGTCAGCTTATATATTTACAACGGGAGTAATGGGGAATCTGTCTTTACGAAGCAGTACCGTAGTTCTGCGCCATGGGAATTTGGCAAACGTCAGCAAGTTGATGTGCATAGCGAAGTCTTTTGGCAAAGCCAATACGGAATGGCCATTGAAAAAGTTTTAGGCGATATGATCATTGATATCGACGAGAATATGATGTGTCAGCCTACTCGTGGCAAGGTAGTGCAAATAGCCGGTAATTCATTAACCATTAATTTAGGCAAAAGACATGGCGTAAAAGTTGGTGATGAGTTTTCTCTATTGCACTTAAATAATATCATTACTGACACAGGAAAAACCTATGCCGGCTTTAATGTAAGTCCTTACACAGTCAAAATAACGCAAGTATCCCAGCAAAGTGCACAGGCAATGACCACTGAAGGGCAGTTACTGGGTAACATTCAATTAAATGATTTAGCAGTGCGTTACTAACTTCATTGCTATATTGAGGGTTAACGTTAACAGCATGCTGTTATCGTTAACCTTGTCACTATTTTACGCTTTATCCGTTCACCACAGTAATACGTTTAATCAATAAAGCTGACAGTCCTGCAAATAAAGCGGAAATAATTAAACAAGTGATCAGGTTAGTCAATTGATAAATAACACCTGACATCACGGTACCTAATAACCTTCCCAGGGCATTGGCCATATAATAAAAGCCAACATCCATAGAAACGCCATCTTCTTTCGCCATGGCTACAATCACATAGCTATGCAAGGCTGAATTAATAGCAAAAACAGCCCCAAAAATAAATAAACCAGCAATAATGATGATTTCAGCACTGATGTTGAGCTTGGTCGCATAAAACATCAACAGTGCTAACAACAAGGTGACACTGGATAAAATAATACCCCAAGTAAATAATAAATGACCGTTGATATTATGTTGGTTATTTTTAATAAAAAATTTAGGTGTTGAGCCTTGAACAATGCCGTAAGCAATAATCCATAACGCCATAAAAATGCCAACATTAGTATGTTGCCAACCTAAATTACTGACCAAATATATCGGTAATGCGACAACAAACCAAATATCCCTGGCGGCAAATAAAAATAAGCGTGCACCCGCCAAATAATTTAATGATGGGTGAGTTGAAAATATCTCTTTAAAGTTAACTTTGTACTTTGCCTTACCTAAGTCACCTTGTAATAATACTAGGCTAAGTACAAAAACAATCGCTAAAATACTGGCCATAATCACCATGGCTGCTGAAAATCCCACGGTACTTAGTAACCATGCACCTAGAAAAAAACCTATGCCCTTTAAAGCGTTTTTTGATCCCGTCAGATAAGCAACCCAACGAAAAAGAACAGCATGATGTTGGTTGTTATTGGTCGTTGGCACCAGCGTTTTTATACTACTTTTAGCGCTCATTTTATTAAGATCTTTGGCAATACCCGACAGCGCTTGTGCCAACATAACCCAGATAACGGTTAAGTATTGTTCAGGAACTGTCAGCATTAATAACGCAAAAACTTGGCTAAACAAACCAATATTCATGGTTTTATTTAAACCAATCCGCGCCCCTAACCATCCACCAACTAAGTTGGTGATCACACCAAAAATTTCATAAAATAAAAATAACATCGCGATGGCAAGCGGGGAATAACCTAAATGATGAAAATGCAATAACACCAGCATACGCAAAGCGCCATCGGTTAAGGTAAAAAACCAATAGTTAGTGGTAATTAATAAATACTGTTTTACCGCACTAGGCAGAGCGATTATTTTGTTTAGCATAAAGGTACCAGTGATGGTATTTTGCAATTGATGTTGGCGTATGCCGATCAATCATCGAGAGTATTCATAGTAGACTGACGCCAAGGTTATTATTCGTTTAAAAACGTTAGCTTCAGTCTATCAAGATTCTAGGTACTAGTTATTAATATCAGAACGTCCAACTAATAACATTAACTCTGCAGCTCGATTGGCATAGCCCCATTCGTTGTCATACCACAAGTACATTTTTAATTGGGTATCGTTAACAACCATAGTTGATAACGCATCAACAATGCATGAACGTGGATCCGTTTTATAATCAACAGATACTAGCGGACGTTCTTCATAGCCAAGTATATCTTTTAGCTCTCCTTGCGCTGCAGTAGCCATTAATTGATTAATTTCTTTAACTGTTACGGCTCTATTTAGCTCAAAGACACAGTCAGTTATTGAGGCATTCGCTAACGGAACTCGCACAGCATGACCATTTAATTTACCCTTAAGTTCGGGAAAAATATGGGTAATAGCGGTTGCAGATCCAGTCGTGGTTGGTATTAAACTTTGACCACAAGCTCGCGCTCGACGTAAATCTTTATGGGGTGCATCAAGGATAGTTTGCGTATTAGTGATATCATGGATAGTGGTCATGCTACCGTGTTTAATACCAACACTGTCTTGGAGAACTTTTACCACTGGCGCTAAACAATTAGTGGTACAAGAAGCGGCAGTGACAATTTTATGCTCTGTTTTGTTATAGAGGTGATGATTAACGCCCATAACAATATTTAAAGTCCCCTCTTCCTTTACGGGTGCAGTAACCATAACCCGTTTAACACCTTGTGCTAAATAAGCATTTAATAGTTTAGTTGTTTTCATCACACCAGAGGCTTCAACAACAACATCACATTGTGACCAATCTGTTTGAGCTATGGTTAAATTATGGCTAATGTTAATGGTATGTTCACCGTCTTCATCACAGACCATCATTTGATTATTATCGACTTGAGCATCAAACTTCCAACGACCGTGAACAGAATCAAAATTCAGTAAGTGTGCTAATGTTTTAGCGTCACCGGCGGGATCATTAATTTGAATAAACTCTATTTCTGGCCATTGCCATGCCGCTCGTAAAACTAAACGTCCGATACGGCCAAAGCCGTTAATACCTACTTTGATTGTCATGATTTATTCCTATTTATTAATCTTATTCGCAACATTTTTGCTGTCTGCTTGGACGATTGCCCATTTCAATAAGGTTAGTTATACATGCGGTTAAATATACTTGATTGTTAAGACACGATAACTCGATGACTTCTTTTTGCCAAAGTGGCATTTCATCAACGAGACTATAAAAAACCCAGCGCCCTACTTTTCGTTCGCAGAGAAGTTTATGCAATTTAAGTTGGGCAATATGACGTGATATTTTAGGTTGGGATAGAGACAATGCGGTCGTTAATTCACAGACACACAGTTCCTTTTCCATCTGTATGAGTAAAATAATTTTTAGCCGAGTATCATCCGCTAAATTTTTAAAAAATTGAACCGCTGTAGCATTATTCATAAATGGTGACAGTAATTATCCGAACGTTTATTTGAAACATACATAAAATAACAATATACAAATAACATATGACTTTACATATATATGAAAAAACATATGTTATTTCATAACGAGAGAATATGCAAATGCAGCGTTCAAATAAATTAAGTTATAGAAAAAATGAGCAAAAAAAAGCATGAGTTAACTCATGCTTTAATTCTCAAAAACTAAGCTTACTAGATCTCTACCATATCGCCTTTACTTTGCAGCCATGTTTTTCTATCTGGGCTACGTTTTTTTGACAGCAGCATATCCATAAGTTCCATCGTTTCAGAGTGTTCATCTACCGTTAATTGCACTAAACGACGCGTATTTGGATCCATAGTCGTTTCGCGTAGTTGCAAAGGATTCATTTCACCCAAGCCTTTAAAACGTTGCACATTGACTTTACCACGTTTTTTCTCAGCTTCTATTCGGTCTAGAACACCGTCTTTTTCGGCTTCATCTAAGGCATAGAAAACTTCTTTACCGACATCGATACGGTAAAGTGGCGGCATCGCCACATAAACATGACCGCGCTGTACTAAGGGTAAAAAGTGTTGCATGAATAAAGCACACAATAAAGTCGCGATATGTAGACCATCAGAGTCAGCATCAGCAAGAATACAAATTTTACCGTAGCGCAATTCTGACAAATCATCGCTATCGGGATCGATGCCTAATGCCACCGAAATATCATGGACCTCTTGTGAGGCAAGTATTTGTCCGGAGTCTACTTCCCAAGTATTTAAAATTTTACCTCTAAGCGGCATGATCGCCTGAAACTCACGATCTCTCGCTTGTTTAGCACTACCTCCCGCCGAGTCACCTTCCACTAAAAAAAGTTCTGTACGAGCGATATCTTGGCTGCCACAATCGGTTAATTTCCCAGGTAAAGCAGGCCCTTGAGTCACTTTTTTACGAATAATTTTTTTACTAGCACGTAAACGACGCTGAGCGTTTGAAATACAAAATTCAGCAAGATTTTCTGCTATCTCGGTGTGTTCATTTAGCCATAAACTAAAGGAATCTTTTACCACGCCAGTAACAAAAGCAGCACATTGGCGAGAAGATAAACGTTCTTTAGTTTGTCCAGCAAATTGGGGTTCTTGCATTTTAACCGATAAAATATATGAACATTTGTCCCATATATCATCTGGTGTTAATTTAACACCACGAGGAATGAGGTTTCTAAATTCACAAAACTCTCGCATTGACTCCAATAAACCTTGGCGTAAACCGTTAACATGAGTACCTCCTTGAATGGTTGGGATCAAATTAACATAACTCTCTCCAATCCCCTCTCCACCTTCAGAGAGCCAAGTTACCGCCCAATCTGCTGTTTCATGCGAAGAAGAAAAAGTACCGACAAAAGGGTCTTCAGGTAAACAAATACAGGTTTTAAGAGAATCTTTAAGGTAGTCGACTAAGCCATCTTCGTAATACCATTGATATTTTTTATCTTCATTTTTGTCATGAAACTTAATGGTCAAGCCTGGACATAAAACAGCTTTCGCTTTTAATAAATGTACTAAGCGACGCACTGAAAAATTTGCTGAGTCAAAATATTTAGGATCAGGCCAAAATTTTACCCGTGAACCGGTATTTCTTCGACCAACCGTCCCCGTTTCATGCAATTCTTCAACTTTTTCACCATGCTCAAAGGCCATTTCATAGACTTTACTGTCACGGCGTACCGAAACATCAACGCGCGTAGAAAGTGCGTTAACAACAGAAATACCAACACCATGCAAACCACCAGAAAATTGATAGTTTTTATTGGAAAACTTACCGCCGGCATGAAGTTTACAAAAAATAAGCTCAACACCTGAAACGCCTTCTTCTGGATGAATATCGGTTGGCATGCCTCGACCATCATCAATAATTTCGAGTGATTGGTCTTTATCAAGCACTACAGTGATATTTTGCGCATGTCCGGCCAAAGCCTCATCGACCGAGTTATCAATAACTTCTTGGCCTAAATGATTGGGGCGAGATGTATCTGTGTACATACCTGGACGATGTCGTACTGGGTCTAAACCACTGAGAACTTCAATGGAGTCTGAATTATATTGTTCGCTCATTTAACTATTCTAATAATGATTATGATTAAAAAATGTTTTAATACCTATCGGTCTACTTTATTGACTCGGTGGGTATAGATTAAAAAACATCGCAATTTTAGGTAACACTTTCGAGTAATCAATAAAGCTGTGATCCCCGCCTTGCTGGACAATTATTTGGCAGTCGCGATATTTATCGACAGCTTTTTGATAATCTAACACTTCATCGCCTGTTTGTACCATGACCAAGTAATTATTTTTTGAAATAAATTGTTGTTCAAGGTTTTTTAATGTCTCGATAAAGTGTTTTTCAATGTAATAAACGTCCTTGGTATAAGGATTAGTTTGTTCACCTAAATAATCGGTTAATAACTCAAAAGGCTTAACTGCCGGATTAATTAATACCGCTTTACCTTGATATTTTTCTGATAAATACGTTGAAAAATATCCACCTAGCGATGAACCAATAAAACACCAAATATTTTTTTTATCACTTTTTGAGTCAATTAATGTCGTTAACTGTTCAATAACAGTCGTTGGTGACGAAGCTAACTGAGGGCTAAAAAATGAGACTTCGGGAAAATGTTCATTAAAGTATTGCTTTGTCAGTTGCGCTTTCATCGATTGTGGCGATGAATTAAAACCATGTAGATATAAAATATTAATCTGCTTAGACATTTTATTCCTTTATTAAAAAATAGCTGTCCGACTTTATTTTTCCATCAGTAAATAACGAAAAAACACGATATCCTGCTCCTTGGCCATTTGAAGCACCAGCGCTTTTATTCGTGTCAAATTGAATCGAAGTAGCCGGACAGGTAAATAATGGTATGGCTGATGAATGGTCTGAATACAAGGTTAACGCTTGATGCACATGGCCACAAGTAATGGCTTTAATACTCGAGAACTTATTAATCGTTTGCCAAAACTCGGCTTGATTTTCTAAACCGTGTTCATCAATAAAGTAGCCAACATCTAATGGATGATGATGCATCATCAGCAATTGATGTTTTTTACCATCAACGATTGACTCAAATGCACACAAATCGCTTGAGGTTACGTGACCTTTCGGTGTCGCACTTTTACTGTTAAGTAAAACAATTTGCCAAAATTGCTCGTTAAGGACTTTTTTACCATTAAAAGGCGGGACAGATAAGTATTTATCCAGTAACTCATGTTCATCATGGTTGCCCGCCAAATAATAAAAAGGCACAGTTATGCCACTATCAACCACAGCTCTAACAAAAAGTTGATATGACTTTTCACTATGGTCTTGAGTAATATCACCAGTGAATACAATAGCATCGACTAGATGCTGATTTTCAATCTCGTGTAAAACAGTAACTAAATTATGGTACACATTAGCACCATGATGCAAACCATCGGTTTTAGAAAATAAATGGCAATCGCTTATTTGAGCAATTTTAAAAGTAGAAGACAAAAGAATTACTCAAAAAGTGATAAGTTGACTTGACCTAACTTTAAACAAAGTTGCAGCCATTCTTTAAGGAACTGATTAATTTGTTCTTTTTCATCAGGTAAATGCATTTTGCTATTGGGGTAATCATAACGAGGTTTAACTTGTTTGATATCCTGATTACTGATCACTTCCGCCATTCGAGCATCATGATATAAACGGATAGTCATTTTAGGACGTAAAATGTGGTCAAATACTGTTTTATTATCGTTATTGTCTACGCTATTTTCTTCCACCGCTGTTGCTCGTTTTGTCTTAGGCAGTTCTTGACAGATACTCACTAAGCTGGTGTAGCGGGTAATTTCAAGTATTTTTATATTGTATGATAAAAAGTCAGAAATAAAAAAGCAACGCTCATCACCAACAGCCTCTTCATCGTTATGACTGGCGAGTAAGCGAATTAAAAACATATAGTTAACTTCACAAAGATTCATTAAGGTTGATAACCTTGGCTGATATTTTTTACTTTGCTTTATCATTTACGAAGACCATTTCTGCTGTAGTTGATGAAAGTTATTTTGTAGCCATTGTAACCCAATTATCGTTGCTGCATTGGTGATTTTTCCGTTTTCTAAAAGCGACATGGCTTGCTCTCTTGGCATAACATGTAACAAAATATCTTCACTTTCACTCTCTAAACCGTGCACACCTGAAACATTTTCACTATCAACATTAGCGACATACAAGTGTATAACTTCGCTCATACCACCAGGACTTGAAAAATATTCTAATACCTTATCTAGCTGACTTGGCTTTAACGTTAAGTCGGCTTCTTCTTTAGCTTCGCGTATAGCAACCTCAATAGGAGATTCGCCCTCGCCGAACATACCAGCGACAAATTCTAATAGCCATGGGGTATCTCCTTGACCAATAGCGCCAACTCGAAATTGCTCAATTAACACTACGCGGTCATTCGCGGCATCATAAGGTATGACGACAACTGCATGACCTCGTTCAAAGACTTCTCGTCTTAGTATCTTACTTTCACCACCATCAAATAAGCGATGACTAAGCTGATATTCATCCATTTTAAAAACACCTTGGTAGCACGTTTCTTGTTGATAAATGGTGACATCTTTATGCGAAAACTGTGATGAATTTGTATTTTTTTTATCCATTGACTGGCTTTTATTTCCTATATTAATTACTTTAAACAAATGAAAATATTATAGGAAAAGCACCACTAGCATAAAACATTTTGTTACACTAGAATGCATCCGCAAACACTTATTATATTTAGCTAATTCGAAAATCAAGATACGATAGTAACATAATAATATAGCGTACATGGCACACTCAAAGGAATAGCTCACTCATGAAGAAAACAATTACGGCACTGATCATTGGTTTGGTTTGTGTAACTAATACTACGTTAGTTAACGCTGAAGATTTATTGAGCGTTTACCAACAAGCACAAAAAAATGATCCTACCGTATTGAGATCAAAAGCTTTATTTAACGCATCAAAAGAAGGCATAGATCAAGCCAGAGCTGTTTTGTTACCAGAAATTAGTGCTGCAGCTAGCTACACACAAAGTGAAGGTGAGTTTATTCCGACATCAGATGATGGACAATCGTCAAATCGATTATTGACCAATAAATCTGATACTTTACGCTATGGTCTGAGTTTAAGTATGCCGTTGTACAATCATAGTACTTGGTTAAGATTAGATAATGCCAAAAAAGCCGCACACCGCAGTGATGTTTCTTATCAAGCAGCAAAACAAGAATTGATTGTAAGAGTAACTTCCGCTTACTTTGATGTTTTGAGTGCTAAAGACGATTTAGATTTTGCTAAAGCAGAAAAAGCTGCTATTGAGCGTCAATTAGAGCAAACAAAACAACGTTACTCTGTTGGTCTAAAAGCGGTAACTGATGTGCATGAAGCACAATCGCAATATGATAATGCTGTTACCTCAGAAATTCGCGCCGAAAATAGTGTTTTTACTGCCGAGGAAGCTTTACGGGTAATTACCAATGTTTATCCAAGAAACTTAAGTGTTCTAAATACCGAACGTTTTAGCACCTCGCGTCCTATACCCGACAGTGCAAACGAATGGCAACAGACAGCAGAAGCTAAAAATTTAGACTTAATTAGCCAGAAAATAGCCGTTGATGTTGCAAAAGAAAATATTAATATTGCCAGATCGGGTCATTACCCGACATTAAGTTTATCAGGCAGCTATGGTAGTAGTGATCAAGATAACGAAGTAAACAATATCACCTTTAAAAACCCAGCCTTAGATAGTCAGTCTATCGGCATCACGTTAAACGTGCCTATTTATTCAGGTGGAGCTACCTCAAGTGCTGTTCGCCAAGCACAAAGTAATTATGTCGCTGCCAGTCAAGATTTAGAACTAACTTATCGTAATGTTGTTCGTAATACACGTAATGCTTATAACACGGTTATTGCAGCTGTTTCTGCCATAAAAGCGCTAGAGCAATCTGTGGTTAGTGCTGATAGTGCATTAAAAGCTACCGAAGCCGGTTTTGAAGTTGGTACTCGTACTATTGTCGATGTATTAGATAGCACGCGTAATTTATACAACGCGAAACGTAACTTGTCATCAACACGCTATAACTACGTGCAGTCAATTCTGTCATTAAAACGTGCAGCAGGTACAATTAGCGAGCAAGACTTAATCAATATCAATCAAGGGTTAAGTGACGTTAAGTAAACTTATTAAACTTGCTTTTTGAGTCTTAGTTGTTGATATAACAAATTATAGATATAAAAAAACCCTGATCTCTCAGGGTTTTTTATTATCTATAATTTATTGTTATTAACTAAACATCGCTTTTACATCAGTAAACATCTGTTGAAACTCTTCGCTATCCATAAAGTTCATCTCAGGTAAAATACCTTTATTAACATAACTTTTTAATAAGACTTCACGTGTTGATACATTTTTGAAAATACCGTGATAAATAGCACCTGCTCGAATAAAGTCCAAATAATGAGTTTCGGGTGGTAAGACCGTTAAATCACTCCAATCGGTGACCAAATTTACAAAGTCGTCAGAGAAACCCCATGCTTTAGTAACTTCGCCACCAATATCCGCTGCTAGCTTAGCAATAGCTTGTTGTAAGAAAGTCGGGTTTGCGAAAACATCAGGATGATTTTCGGCTTCAGTTAAAATGGGTAAAACACCAATATTATGTACCAAGGCGGCTAATGTTAAGGTGTCTAAAGTTAATGATGTATGTTTATGATCTTTCATGTAAAAAGTCATCAAACTAATTGCAACCGAGGCTACGTCAACGGTTTTATTCCAAGATTTTTTCAAATACATTGAAACTATTTCATTTTTAGAAATGAATACTTGCTCTAATGCCATCGCTGTTGCGATACTTTTAATTTGACGTAAACCAATACGGGTAACAGCCTGATTGACTGTTTCAACTTTAACTGAGCGTCCTAAAATAGCGCTATTAGCCACTTTCAACATCCCTAAAGATAAAGCAGGGTCATGGCTAATAATATCACTCATTTGATTTAAATTAATGTCTGGGTCATCCGCCGCTTGGCGCACTTTTAATGCTATTTCTGGTAAGGTTGGAAGTACAAGCGCATCTTGTTTAATTTTTTCTACTAAAATTGTATAAAGGGCATTTTCAGTTCCCATAGTCTCACCTTAATTATTATAATTTATCAGTTGTATTACATTAAAAAGTAGCACACTTTTTTGCTTATATTATTATTTCAGGTCAAATATTAGTAAATCTTTCAATGCTGTATATTTCTTAAGCAAATACCTCAACATTTACAATTCGAGCTTTTATTCACTTAATATGATTTTCATCAAAGAACCGCCTCAAAAGCTGTTTGCCTAAGAGAAACGATGTTTTTATAATGCGCACAATTTAAACCATTTACTTTGTGATTATGTTAAAACCTGAATTATTATCGCCGGCCGGAAGCTTAAAAAATATGCGCTATGCTTTTGCTTACGGAGCTGATGCTGTGTACGCTGGGCAACCTCGATACTCTTTACGGGTAAGAAATAATGAGTTCAATTTAGAAAACCTTAAAATTGGTATTAATGAAGCTCATTGCTTAGGTAAGAAATTTTACTTAGTCAATAATATTGCACCACACAACAGTAAGTTAACAACGTTTATTAAAGATATTACGCCCGTTATAGCAATGGGGCCCGACGCCCTTATCATGTCTGATCCCGGTCTTATCATGATGGTACGAGAGCAATTCCCTGACATGCCAATTCATCTCTCTGTACAAGCTAACGCGGTTAACTGGGCAACCGTAAAGTTTTGGCATCAGCAAGGTGTTGAACGCGTTATTTTGTCACGTGAATTATCGCTTGATGAAATTGAAGAAATCCGTTTTAAATGCCCTGAAATGGAATTAGAAGTTTTTGTTCATGGTGCATTATGCATGGCATATTCTGGTCGTTGCTTGTTATCTGGTTATATTAATAAGCGCGATCCAAATCAAGGGACATGCACAAATTCTTGTCGTTGGAAGTATGATAGCCACCAAGCAAAAGAAACAGAAACTGGCGATATAATTGCTGTGCAGCCAAACGTTACTGTAAAACCCGAAATATTCATCCCTGACTCAGCTAAAATCATTATGCCAGAACAACAACCAATTGATGATATTGTTTTACTTCAAGAGCAAGGTCGACCCGGTGAATATATGCCTGCGTTCGAAGATGAACACGGTACTTATATCATGAATTCTAAGGATTTACGTGCCGTAGAACATGTCGACCGTTTAGTAAAGATGGGCGTACATTCATTAAAAATTGAAGGCCGAACTAAATCATTTTATTACTGTGCTCGTACTGCACAAATTTATGGCCAAGCTATTTCCGACGCTTTAAGTAATAAACCTTTTAATCAAAATCTGAATACCGATCTAGAACATCTTGCTCACCGAGGTTATACCGAAGGTTTTTTAAAACGTCACCGTCATAGCGACACACAAAATTATGATTACGGTTACTCAAAAAGTGACACCCAGCAATTTGTCGGTGAAATATTAGGCCGTAACAAACAAACAGCTTTAGTGGAAATAGAGGTGAAAAATAAATTTTTAGTGGGTGACCGCTTAGAGTTAATGACACCGTCAGGTAATCAATCTTTTATTTTATCTCATATGGAAAACGTTAAAGGTGAAGTTATTGTTGACGCGAAAGGGTCTGGTCATAAAGTATCAATTGCGTTAGTAACCGAACACGATTTAACTTTTGGTATTATTATGCGCTACCTGAATGAAGGTGGTACAACACGCCAGCCGTTTAAACAAAATCACGTGACATAATCACTGGTTATGGCGTTAATTATTGAAGATTCATGCATCAACTGCGATATGTGTGATCTCGAATGTCCCAATGAGGCGATAACCTTGGGTAGCGAGATTTACGAAATTGACGCTGATAAATGCACGGAATGTGTCGGCCATTATGACAAGCCAACTTGTATCAGCGTTTGCCCTATTGATTGTATCAAAAAAGATCCTATGCATAATGAAAATGAGCAAACGTTACTCGCTAAATTTATCGCTATGCATGGTTAAGGCCGCTGAGTTCGACTGAGCACAATAACGTTTAATTGCTCAGTCGATTAATCTTGTCTCTAGACAGATATGGCTGCTTTTATATGGGCATGGCATTGATAATTGACTAATTCAAAATCTTCAAAAGTAAAATCAAAAATACTTTTTATTTCAGGATTAATCTTCATGGTTGGCAGCGCTAGCGGGCTGCGACTAAGTTGCTCATCAACTTGTTCCATATGATTTGAATATAAGTGAGCATCACCAAAAGTATGAACAAAATCACCTAGTTCTAAATCACAAACTTGGGCGATCATCATGGTAAATAATGCATAGCTGGCAATATTAAACGGCACACCTAAAAAGATATCGGCACTGCGCTGATAAAGTTGACACGACAGCTTGCCATTTAACACATAAAATTGAAAAAGCGTATGGCAAGGGGGTAAGGCTTGTTTACCCTGTGCGGCATTCTCTGCAGGGCTTATAGATGTATCAGGTAATAATGCTGGATTCCAAGCAGTGATAATATGACGTCGAGAATCTGGATTAGTTTTTAAATCATCAATCAATTGCGTAAGTTGATCAATTGTTTCACCATTGGCTGATGGCCAATTACGCCACTGAACGCCGTATACAGGGCCAAGCTCACCCGATTCTGTTGCCCAGGCATCCCAAATTTTCACACCATTTTCACTCAAATAAGCAATATTAGACTCACCTTTGATGAACCACAATAACTCATGAATAATTGATTTCAAATGACATTTTTTAGTAGTGACCAGTGGAAAGCCTTTCGCTAAATCAAAACGCATTTGATAACCAAAAATACTTTTGGTGCCTGTACCTGTACGGTCTGATTTTTGTACGCCGTTATCACGAACATGTCGCATGAGATCTAAATATTCTTTCACTGTCTTTCCTTCTCTAAAAATTTTAATTGTAAACAAACGCTATTGCACTAACTGAGTATCATTTTAACCGCTACTAGCATCAAAAATATCGCAAATGCTTTCTTGATCGTACTTACCGGTAACTTACTCGCCGCTTTTACACCTATAGGGGCAAAAAGAGAAGAGGTAATAATGATACCAAGCAAAGCAGGTAGATAAACATAGCCTAAGCTATATTTGGGTAAGTTTTCTTCTCCCCAACCAGCAATCACATAGCCACTAACACCGAATATGGCGACAACCATACCACTGACCGTTGCAACACCAATACATTGGCGTAACGGGACTTTAAAGTAACTTAATATAGGTACTAGAATAGCGCCGCCAGCAATCCCCATAAGACTGGCTAAAATACCGGTAAAAAAGCCAATACATTTAACAATTATATTTTGGGGGAGTTTTTCATCGTCATTATTATTAATTAATTTATTTTTTTTCGCACGATTTATAGTAATAAACATATAGGACGAAAGTAAAAAAACAGCAATAGCAAAAGTGTTCTTTAGTGCAACAACAGAAAGCATATCAGCAATAAATGCGCCGAGTAACGAGCCTAATGCAATCGCCATCATAAGTTGCTTAGCAAGGGGCCAAGGTATATTACTATTGCGGTGATGAGCTAAAGCCGCAGAAAGTGAAGTAACAACAATAGTGGCTAACGACGTAGCAAGCGCCATCGGCATAACTAAATTTGGCTCAATCCCTAGCTGTGGTAATAAGTATACTAGAGCCGGTACAATAATTAACCCGCCACCTATGCCTAAAAGGCCAGCAGAGAAACCGACAACTGAGCCAAGTAATACGCAAATTATAAAAATACTCAATAACATTGTTTACTGCTTTTTAAGTTAAAGTGGCCGGATAAAACTACCTGCCGGCACGTACAAAACTACCTAAACCAAATTGTTCAAGTTGTTCATTTAAATAACTGTGTACTTGTTTGGATGTTGAAAGGGTTAACACATGCACTAACATCATTTTTACTTGGTGAAAATCAACATGGCGGATCACCCATTTAATTTTTGCGATATTATGCGCGTTCATACTCAATTTGTCATATCCCATCGCTAATAATAATAAAGCACCTGCCGGTTCACTCGCTAACTCGCCACATAAACTCAAGGGGACCAATGAGCGAGCTGATTGTTCAGCAATATGGTTCAGCGCTCTTAAAACAGCTGGATGATATGAGTTATATAACGCTGAAACACGGGCATTGTTTCGGTCAACGGCTAATAAATATTGAGTTAAATCATTACTGCCCACTGAAAAGAAATCAACTTTATTGGCTAATTCAGGTAATTGATAAATAATACCTGGTACTTCGATCATTATACCAATTTTTGGACGAGTGAGTTTTTCTTCACCGATAAAATCAAGTTCGCCCGACAGTTCATAATAAGCTTGATTGATTAAGCGGGTCGCTTCGTCGACCTCTAAAATACTTGAAATCATCGGCAACATAATTTCTAAATTATTTAGACCGACATTAGCGCGCAACATCGCTCGTACTTGTAAGAGAAAAATTTCAGGATGATCAAGTGTGATACGGATACCACGCCAACCAAGAAATGGGTTGTCTTCATTTATCGGAAAATAAGGTAACGACTTGTCACCCCCGACATCTAAGGTACGCATAGTTACAGCTTGATCAGGAAAAGCACTTAATACTTGACGATAAAGTTCAGTTTGCTCTGATTCAGAAGGAAAACAGCTGCGGTTCATAAAAGGAATTTCAGTACGATATAAACCAATCCCCACGGCACCTGAGTTTTTTGAATATTCAAATCCCGATGAAAGTCCCGCATTAAGTTGCAGTTCAATGGCTTGACCATCTTTGGTAATAGCAGGAAGTTGCGCGACTTTTTTAACCTTATCGGCGAGTAATATCTCTTGGGTAATTAAGTGTTGATATTCACGTTGTAAAGCTTCATTGGGCTGAACAAAAAGCTCACCACTGAAACCATCGACAATACAGTTTTTTTGATGTAATCGGCTAAGCGGAATTTTTTCAATGCCCATTACCGCTGGCACACCTAACGCTCTAGCTAAAATAGCTGCATGAGAATTATTGGAGCCCTGAAGAGAAACGACACCTTTCAGGCCTTGGTGCTGATATTGTGCGAGCATAGCGGCCGTTACTTCTTCAGCGACTAATATAAATTCTTTCGGAAGTTGTTGCTCTTTAATATTTAATTTTTTTAAGTTCAGTAATAAACGATTGCCTAAGTCTCGTATATCACTAGCCCTCTCACGCAAGTAGCGGTCATCCAAGGCTTCAAATTGAATAACATAACCATCAATAATTTGTTTTAAAGCACTATCAGCGCTCCAGCCTGATGTTATTTTCTGGGCAACTTCTTTAGCGATATTCGCATTGTCTAATAATTGCTTGTACATATCGAAAATATCTAAAGCACTCCCCGCAATAATGCCTTGTAACTTACTCTTCATCAAATCAAAATCTAACCGTGTCTTCGCGACAGCGTCTTCAAAGAGTTGTAATTCTAACGCTGGAGTTTTAGAGCGCTGTAAAGAAACAGTAGTTAAGCTTACCGCTGGATAAACAACAAACATTTCGCCAATTATTACTCCTGATGAGCCAGCAACACCCTGTAATGCTTTAGTCCAATGACTATTAGCATCTTGCTCGGTAATCAATACATTAGCTTCAGCATTAGCCAATGACGTTGCTAATTGGGCTGATAAGGTGACTAAAAATGCTTCTTCATTTTCGGTGAAATGCCTTGCTTCTTTTTGTTGAATAGCCAGTATGCCCAGCACTTTTCGTCGATGAATAATGGGTGTGCCTAAGAAAGCATTTAATTCGTCTTCTTCGACTTCAGGTGCATGAATAAATTGTGGGTGATGTTGGGCATTGGCAATGTTAAGCGGTTCTTCTCGTTGACCAACCAAGCCAACTAATCCTTCGGTAAAACCAATAGTTGTTTGACCTAATGAACGTTGAGCTAAACCGTCAGAAGCGACCAGTAAAAAATGTTGTTTGAGGTGATCAGCAAGATAAATTGAACAACAATCGGTATTCATCGTTTCTTTTATTTGTTCCACCATACGATGTAATGCACTGTCTAGTTCAGCATTTTGGCTAAATTCAAGAACAATTCTCCGTAGGGTAGTTAACATACCGCTCCTTAAATAAAAATGCCCGTTCACTTTAAGATAAAGGTGCGTCTTAAAGTGGTACGGGTATATTATACATTTGTGTTTTTAATCGTAAACCACTGCTACATAATAATAATCAACTACGACGTTTACGGTTATGATGACGATAAGAAGGCATAGACGCCTGAGCAAATTCTTTCATCACTTTACGGTAAACTTCACGTTTAAAAGACACTACCTGACGTACTGGGTACCAGTAACTAACCCAACGCCAATCATCAAACTCTGGATGATCAGAGTGAAGTAAATCAACCGCAGACTCTTCTGAAGTTAGCTTAAGTAAAAACCATTTCTGTTTTTGCCCAATACAAACAGGTTTACTTTCATGCCTAATTAAACGTTTTGGTAATTTGTATCTTAACCAGTGTTTGGTCGAAGCAACAATACTGACATGTTCCGGTTTTAATCCCACTTCTTCGTGTAATTCTCGGTACATGGTTTCTTCTGCTGTTTCTCCCTCATCAACTCCCCCTTGTGGATATTGCCACGAGTGTTGACCATAACGCCTAGCCCAAAATACTTGTCCTCTATCATTGATTATGACTATGCCGACATTAGCTCGATAGCCTTCGGCATCTATCAAAGGAATTCCCAATAACTTTCATAAAATATAACCTGATTCTTCCATAATATGGGCTTGCGGGCAATTAATTAATTTTTTATTTTATCTAGACCATGGCGTCAAAAGTTATGAATCTTTATACTGAGCAAAGAAAAGTCATGACTAAAGAGTTTACTCATTAAAATTAATATCCCTGCTAACGAAGATGATTTACTAGCAAGAGCGCAAGCACTTGCTGGGCTTAATTTAGCCGAAATAGCTGAACAGGCCGGCGTAGTGGTACCTAAAAATCTAACGAGGGAAAAAGGTTGGATAGGTCTTTTACTTGAGCAGGTCCTTGGCGCTAGTGCGGGCTCAAAACCGGAACCTGACTTTCCACATTTAGGTATTGAATTAAAATCATTACCCATTAGCATGCAAGGCAAACCTTTAGAGACAACATTTGTATGTGTTGCGCCTCTGACTGGCTTGGTGGGGGCTAGTTGGAAAACTAGCCATATTCGCAACAAAATGGCACGTGTTTTATGGGTACCGGTAATTTCTGAACGACATATACCAATAGGCGAGCGTATAGTCGGCACCCCTTTTATTTGGTCTCCGTCTCCTGAAGAAGAGCAATTACTTGCCCTAGACTGGCAAGAGCTTACCGATATGATTGTATTAGGCGAAGTAGAAAATATCTCAGGAAAACATGGCCAAGTGCTACAACTTCGCCCAAAAGCAGCAAATAGCCAAGCTAAAACACAAGCGTTTAATAAACACGGTCAGCCCTTTCGAACCCTGCCTCGCGGCTTTTATTTAAAGACATCTTTTACCCAGATGTTATTACGTAATCATTTACGTATTGATTAAGCACTGCCCCTTCATCAGCAGATGTCTAAAATAGCCAAAAAACCTGTTCTGCTATAAAGCAAATGTCGTAGACGCGGCAGGAGTCGAACCTGTGACCAGAAGTGGTTAGTTTCGTAGCCGCTCTTTTTATGATATTTATTTCAGACGAAAAAAAACCAACTCCAAAGTTGGTTCATACCATTTCCATTAAGTTTGTGATCAGCTTGTACGTAGGAAAAATAAATCAGGACAAGGCACTCGATTGAGTAATAGCTGGCTATTGGGATTGAGAGTAACGCAGTAATGGTGGATTTTGACCAGTACAAATGAGCAATAACTTGGTGGACTTGGTATCAATTCTGCTTTACAGCAAATGTGGTGGGCGCGGCAGGAGTCGAACCTGCGACCGGAAGTGGTTAGTTTCGTAGCCGCTCTTGTATGCTTGATCTCCAGCAAATTAAATAAACTATCACTTTATTTCAGACGAAAAAAAACCAATCCGAAGATTGGTTTATCTCTGCTTTACAGCAAATGTGGTGGGCGCGGCAGGAGTCGAACCTG
>NZ_VOLR01000018.1 GCF_007954355.1 Colwellia hornerae | reverse complement strand
GATGGAGCAGTCTGGTAGCTCGTCGGGCTCATAACCCGAAGGTCGTCAGTTCAAATCTGGCTCCCGCAACCAACTTAAGATAAAAGTTTAAAATCAGGTCGTCAGTTCCCTTTCGAAAGATATGGGCTCACGCAACCAACTTACGCTTAAGTATAAAAAGCAAATTCTTAAGTTTGAATTAAAACAACTTGGCTTTCCTAAGAACCTATTAGGACATTCGGACGCGGGATGGAGCAGTCTGGTAGCTCGTCGGGCTCATAACCCGAAGGTCGTCAGTTCAAATCTGGCTCCCGCAACCAACTTAAGCTTAAGTATAAAAAGCAGGTCGTCAGTTCCCTCTCGAAAGATATGGGCTCTCACAACCAACTTAAGATAAAAGTTTAAAATCAGGTCGTTAGTTCCCTTTCGAAAGATATGGGCTCCCGCAACCAACTTAAGATAAAAGTTTAAAATCAGGTCGTCAGTTCCATCTTCAAAAATATATCCTCCAATACAAAATCTATAGTTCATAGTTCAATCAAGTCACTCTATGGATAAATTTTTCACAATAACATAATAATTAAATGCATATAATTCAATATTATTTGCTGTCTGCCCTGTCAAAATTTAATGATATTTTTAATCATTCGCTTAAATTATAAATAATCGTTAATAAGCTATCTCCTGATATAAGTAAGAAGCGAGACATCCACATGATGTGTACTCATCTGATTAAACTTTCTTAGAAAATAAATTTTTACTGTTAACACAAACACCGTTTTCTCTCAGCGGCGACAAAGAAACTGATGGATCCCAAATTCGCTGCAAAACACTACCAAGCATACTAAAGTCTGGCCTAGCACTTACCTTTTCAGCATGACTCTTAACAATACCCATACTCGTTTGCTCGCCAACAATAAAATTAAACACATAACTACACTCCACACCCATGCGTAAATCGGATAAAACAATATACTGCTCTTCTTGTTTTACTGAATAAAAGCCTTTCGTGAACCATTGTAGTCGTTGCACATCCCATTCATTTTTAATAGTACTAAGCAGAGAGTCTGACGATTGATATGCTTCTAGACTTACCTCCGATGCTGAGTCAAACACGGAGACATAGCCCTCGTAATATTGACCATCGGACATAACCAATACCCGCCAAAGTAGTGTTGAAAAAGGCGCAGGTGTACTCAAATAATGATGTGTTTTTATCTGCCGATCATTCAGCGCTGTTGTGACTTTATCGTCTATGTAAAGTTTTGCCACCAAAGACCAACAAATATAAAGTGTGCTTATCGCCAAAGCAAAATGATTGATTTTTAAGACATTTGCCAGTTTAACTCTGGGCAGAAAAATAGCAATAAAGGCAAACAATAGCGGCAAGGTATACATAGGGTCAATGATAAACAAATTAGAGACCGCAAAGGGATATTCAGTAATAGGCCACAATAATTGTGTACCGTAAACAGTGAAGCTGTCCAAAATTCCATGGGTAGATAAACACAAAAATACCAACGCAAACCAGTGCTTCTTATAAATGGCGGTAGCTTGATGACACTTGGTTATTAACCAGACAATTAAAGGGCTAATGAGCAAGTGTACTAATAGCGAGTGGCTAAATCCGCGATGGTAAGTAAAAGCTTCAACATCACCACTGTATGGCAAAAACACATCTAAGTCAGGCAATGTTCCTAAAACGGCACCATAAATAGCCGCCTTACGGCCAACTTTACTACCTAATACCGCATAGCCGACCGCGCCGCCTAAGACGATTTGTGTTAATGAATCCATAATGACCTTACTAATTAAACAATAATTTTTTGTACTACGTCTGAACTATCTATTTTAGATCAATTAAGACCACCAATTTCTGTATTATTAGCTATAAGCTATTTTTACAAAGTTCAGTCAATACTTGAGATAGCCACATGTTTTTATTTATAATAAAAAAGCCGCAATTAAGCGGCTTATATTATGATGGTATCAGGCTACTTTGCTCTCATATCCAATATTGGCATATTACTACTACCTAAAATCGTCGCTGGGAGCTTACCATCCCAATTTTGAGCTTCGGTTAGCTTAACAATTAAAGGGTTGTTACCCAAGGCTTTAGCTTTAGCGGTAATCGCTTCAGCTTCTGCTAAACCTTTAATTCTAATTGATTCAGCTTCTGCTATAGCAACGAGCTTAATGCCGTCTGCTTTTGCTTTTGCTGTATTTACGTCACGTTGCGCTTCTAAATTTTGACGTGCGAGTTTATGTTTCTCTGCATCAGCTAGATTTTTTTCTGTTTGCTTAGTTTCAATAGAAGTTAAGTACTTAGCCGGTAATTGAATATTTTCAATTTGGATGTTATCAACCGTAACAGGAAAGTCTTTCATTTCCTCGATAAAGCTTGCTTCAATCGCTTGAATGGCACTTGCTCTATCTTGTATTAATTTCTCTGCATCGTACTGTGGGATAACATCTTTAGTGGCAGATCTAAAACGAGGATCTAGAATTCTATTTTCAAATTGCTTTAAACCACCGTATTGGCGAAAAAGTTCAAGCGCAGCTGTCTTATCTACCGTCCAGTTAACACTAACAATAACAGTTACAGGCATTTGTTCTTTGGTACTTGATGCCATTTTTTCTTCATTTTTTCGTGTTCTAACTTCTATCTCTTCAACGCTATCAATAAAAGGCACTTTAAAGTGTAAACCAGGGTTGACCTGCTCTTTGGCTTCACTGAATCGTTTAACAATGCCGATATGCCCTTCATTGACGGTGTAAACAGAGCTGAAAAATAGGGTAACAGCAATCGCGACCGTTATTATTGATTTAGTGGGGATATTTAATTTTTCTATATTCACTTTTTACCTCAGGGTCTTTATTAGGTGCCATTATTTAAAGGCACATTCGTTAAATATTACAGCATGATATTCGCTATAGAGTGACCATAACCTTTTAAGTTCCTTAACGTCAAACTTACACCCGAGTCAACCGCCCTTAAAAGTCTAAATAATCGATAAATTAATCATTAGTAAGTTAATTTTATCGGTTAGGTGAACCTTAAAAGTGTTGTATTAATATTTTTTCTGCGGGTTATTTGACAAAAGTTGATAGGTTGGTAGTCATTTAAGTGGCATTAGTAATCATCTTTATAGCAATATCAGTTAAATCGGTGACTTCTCCGATACCTATAGTACTTTCTAATTGAGTTTCAAGATCATCAGCTAAGTCTTTATCTAGACTTTTTAAATAACTGATTTCGTCACGGTAATACATATTTTGCACTTTATCACTTTTTTTCAATTCAACTTTTAGAATGGCCGGTTTACCGTGTTTAGATACTTTCTGGGTGTATTCTTTCAATTGGGCCGATTTTTTCAATACTGATAAATCACGATACCAAAAGGAATACTCTTCTTTATCATTTTTATCTTTAGGTAAAACAAGAATATAAAATGCTCGAGCAGGTAATTCTTTATAAGCAAGTACCGCAATAATTGATAAGCAAGAATCTCTAAACTTTTGATTGCTCAATAGATTAAGAATAATTTCTTCGCTGTTTTCATTTTTATAAACAAGATGCTTAAGTGCAGAGTTACCACTAAAGCTCGCCGCATTAATATATTGTTGATGCTTAGTGGCTTTTAAGTAGAATGGAATAGAGAAATGATTGTGTGCATATATGTTTCTCATTGCTTTTTGCAGACCATAAATACGACTGCCGCGCTTACCACAGGCTTCAAGGTTATCAACGTGTTGATAAATATACTTTCGTATCGCTCTACAGGCTAAATGCTTACTTTCAATAGTATTCATTAATAGTCGAACAGCGCCATGACTGTTATAACCCAAAACAATATATTTTTGTTTGTATAGTGTTCTATCTTGTTCCGAGAAAGGCACCGTTAATTCAATTTCAATTTCTTCACCGGCTTTAAATTTCGTTTCCTTTTGCAGATTAACTAATAAACCTTGTACCGAAACATTTTTAGTTATACCGGGGATATTGGTAACAACATTATTACTGCGTGTAATAGCCATTTTAAAGGATAATACAAAGCGGTCTTCACCTCTTGAGTCATCATTTTCAGCGGTAACAATTTCAGTCTCATCAAGTGAGTCAACCACACTGAGTTGAAAACGTTTAGGTAATAGATTTTTTAGTTCAGTTATTTCTTCATTAACTGGTTGATATATCGTTTCATACAAGCTGGTAATATCTGATATGGTGATCATGTGATCGCAATCATTGATCATATCTAGTGCGGCTTTTGGGATTGCCCTATTTAATACCGCCATCTTAGGGTGAACATGACAAGGTAATGCTGAAGGAACATAAGCATCTTCTGCAGAATTAATAAAAGATGAGGATATTTTAACCATTCGAAAAAGACTATTTTTGAAATAATTATTAAAAACAGTTTTAACGCTTCTATTATTAACAAAATCGTCATACCAAATAAGAGAATAGATAAAGGTATCTTTATATTGGGATTTTAATATAAAAGCGTACTTATCAACTGTATTTTTTTCATTTAAAGCTTTTTGTATATATTCATTACCAAGCAACACTGGTAAATGAAAGTTTTTAACTTCATCACTAAAAAAGTCCCATAATTCGTTATTTCCTGAGGTTTTCATGGCTACTTTTGCATGCCATCTATTACTGCTCTTGTAGCAAAGTAACGGAATATCGTGGGTTTTATTTAGATATAACTGCTCATAACCTTTAGAGGTAACCGAATCAAATAAAGGAGTGATAAATCGTTCTGTAGGACCAATAATCGCCAATTTTTTTTGTCGTAAATAATGAGCAAATAAAACCCGCATTTGCTGATCTGTTAATGGACTTGAAAACTTCAATAGGTATTCAAACTTATTATTTAGCGAAGATTTTTGGCTATCAATAATCACAAATCCGAGTTCAAGTTCTTCAGTGAAGTCTATTTCAGTATGATGGTCATATAGCCACAAGTACACTTTATTCGATTTTACATCTTGTATTTCATCTGAGGTCTGAATAACAACTTTTTGGTTATTCATTTTTTCAATGTTAGCTGTAATGCCAACCTCTTTTTTCCCTTGTGCTGTCATCCCCATAATAGGATTGATAAATACTTTACAGGCAGAGTTAAGTTTTTTTAGTTCGTTAATGATTCGATTTTTATTTACTAAGGGTTTAGGTTCAGTTTTATCTATTTTAAACTCTGAAAATTCGCTTTCACTTTCACTTTCACTTTCATTCTTATATTCGCTAACACCTTTATCTTTATTGGCCGCTCTATGTTGAGCATCTTCATAAACTTCATAGTAAAGCGCTGTTGTATAAAGATTTTGATATTCAACAAGTTTTTCATTGAAAAGCTTTTTACCGGCTATATCAAGATAATGATTAACTTTATTGTGTGTAACGATTTGACAGTCAGCAAAGATCAATCGAAGATCTATTGGTTTAGAGGCTTGTTGGGCAAGTTTTTTGATTTCATTTTTAACAGCAAGGTGCTGACCAGAATTTTCATCAGGTAGAAGTTTTTTAACTAAATATTCTAATCTATCGTTGCTGGCATAAGGAACCAAGCTTAATATTTGTTTTTCAAACCTTTGTAAGTGAGGACTGATGACACTATTCATTAATCGTGGAACCTCATATTTTAAGCTAAACACATCGGAGGGAATATATAACGGTTTACATTACTGGTTTAATCTAAGTGTGTACTGATAGACAAAGACTATTGCGATAAATGTACCCATATTGAATAGTTGTACTATTGAGTATATAGGTATCGGGTCGACTGTCACGATACTTTACTCTTTATTAAAGCGTTTATTTAGCTAAAATTGAATAAACATGAGGAAATGTGCTAGTAATTTATCATAAATAAATTGATAGGTGTTTTGAAAAAGGGCTAGCATTTATTACTGCCCTTCCTCGTTATAGATCGTTAACCCTAATTAAAAAATAAGAAGGCCAAATTTCTCGTACTTGGTATTCCCAATCAGCATCAACTTTGCCATTGGGTAATTGTAAAAACCAATACCTCGCCCATTTATGAACAACTTTCCCGGATTTACTTAATTTTAATGGCGAAAATCGTCGTTGATAACGGTTACCTTCATATTCGACAATAGCGTTATTTTTAGCTCTTTTATGTATGTTATCTAATGCCGTACTGATCAGTTCAACCTTTGATAATGGCAGTACTCCTTGTGCTTTTAAACAAGCTAATATCGCCGCTTTTTTTATACTTACCTGCATATAATCATCAATATAGGGAGTATAAACCATACCCGTTAAACCATAAATAGCAGCACGTTCTCTGTCAGCAAGTGCTTTTATAGGGATAATCAATTGATTTATATCATCTAATTCACTGATAATATGAAGCTTCACAGGTAATTTAGACAATGCCTACGCTCTTAATGTTCATAAGTTTCTCATTAACTTGGCGGATCAATATTATTATCAATACTGTTATTTAAGCGAAACCAACCTGCTATCGAGTATCTGTCTCGCTTAGCAGGTAATACTTCATGAGGAAACTCTTCACTTAAAAAAACGACTATCGTGCCATAACTGGGTAATACTGTTATTTTACTGTTATCAATGACTGTCGAACCACGTGAATTTTTATCATAAATCACTAACTCTCCCCCATCATCAGCAGACCAATGCTGATTAAGGTATACCACTACAGATAACACCCGATTACCTTCACCTTTAAAAGCATCTTTGTGTTTTTTATAAAAATCTCCTTTTGCATAATGAGCAAAATGGCTTTCGAAAGAAAATAATCCCAGAAACAAACGCCTATTAAGATAAGCTTGCAATGACTCTGTCCAGTTTATCCAAGCACAACTAGCTTCGTTGTTACGCGCGATCCAACTAATTTCATCTGTCCGTATAAAATCATTAATCATATGATCTTTGGCACGACCTATCCCCGCACGTTTAAATTTTTCAGTGGGCAGTTCAATAAGATGATTTAATAACAGACGGGTTAAATCTTCTGGCAGAGCATAGGGGCGAATACTGTAGCCCTTTTCGGCAATGTCATTGGATATTGACTCGAACAGTGTTGTGTCACCGCCAGAATAAGTTATTTGAGCTAGGTTCAACTACATCCTATCTTAGGAAGTAAAACTAACATTTTCTTGATAATCTAATAAAGTGAATAATACTCTATATTAGCACTTTGAATATATTAGTGTGAGCTTTCCTTTTAATAAAATGTTTAATAATTTGTCGGAATAAAGTGTAATTAATTAGCAGTTTGGAACGCTATTAACGATTATAATAAAACTGGGTTAGATAAAATAGCAAGACTTATTTAAATAGCTTAAAAATTATAATCCCATGTAATTATCATATATTTTTTGGTACTCTCCACTGGCTTTTATTTTTTTTAATCCTAAATTAAAGTCGTCTCTTATCTTGATATTTCTAAATACCGGTCGATAATCATCAGGGTCAACAATAGTAAAACTATATTCATCAACCTCTGCCGTATCTAGTGCATTCAAAGACTCTATTTGTTTAGCAAAATATTTGAAAATATATCGGTCACTTAATACCACATCATATCGGTCTAAATGCAGTAATTTTACTTGTGTCAATTGATCACTAATACCATAGAATCTGTTTTCATCTGTTACTTTTTTTAACCACTTAGGGTAACGTTTTTCGGCTCCTTGAAAAGAAACAACAAGTAATTTATCCAAATCTTCTGGTCTTTTTATCGAAATATTACGACTTTTCAGAGTAATAAATACATTGTCATAAATTACAGCAGGGTCAGCATAAACACCTCCTTCTAATGATAAATCATCCCCCATATCCCCCATTGCTGCATCCACTAAGTTATTACGAAAGGCGATAGGAATTCGACCTAATGGAAAATAGAGTGGTTTTAAAATATGACCTTTATGGGCTAAAGCAGCAGAAATAATATCTATTTCAATGCCATTATTATACTTTTCGAAAACATAAGGAGGAATTTCTTGGCTAAACGCCATTAAAACGTCTTCGGCAACGGCAACACTAGATAATAATGAAATTAAAATCAGCAGCCTAAATTTAGATAGTGTAATTTTCATAGGGAAATTAATCTCTTAAAAAGCTGTCCTTGAGTATATGTTATATTTTTTAAAATCACATCTACGCTATTTTAATCCGTTCAACAGTTATTACCGATAAGTACAATAACAAGCATTATATTTTTCAAAAGGAAAATAATTAAATTATTATTTTCTTCACCACAAATTAAAACGACCTTAAGGTACTGATAAAAAACTTATCAGCTAATTTATAAGACGCTTTGCAAATAACTGAAATCATTCCTACAGTTAACAGATAGAACTGGCAGTAGAAAATTAATTCAAGGATCGAATGTGAACATTATTAACCAACTTGTTAAAGAAACTTCTAAACAGTTTTCAACTAATATTTTAAATTCAGGAATGGAATACGGGATCAATAAAGATATTACCGACCCACAAGGAAAAAGAGTTTTTTTAAAAGCCGGCACTGAAATTACAGACAAAATACGCGAAAAATTAACTAGCTTACAAAAAGAAGGTATAATCGGCCATGAAGATGTCATTGCTCTTACCGAAGATAAAACCACGGAAGATTTATTAGCGCCGATTCTAGATTTAGCTAAATCAAATCCTGTTTTAAATAACTTTCAACTAACAGCAACGCTAACAACTATTGCTGATTATATAAAAAGCGGATCTATCCCTAAGAAAATCATTGACCACCTCAGTATATTTTCGCATATCAACCCGTCAGCTTACCAAAACACTTTAATCAATTTAGTGTTCGGCACCCACATAGGTAAAGCGAATAACTATTCTCCAACCGAATTATCTGAACTGATCTCTGTGTTATTTTTTGAAAATATAGGTTACGCTCGATTGAACAGTACAATGAAAGATGCCAGGCTAGTTCATCCTATTTTAAGTAAAGAAATTACTAGAATTGCAGGATTAGAGAATAAGTTAGTCCTAGAATCAATAGAGCAGCATGAAGAAAAATTGGATGGCTCTGGTTACCCAAAAAAATTAACCCAAATTCATGAATACGCGCAAATTTCACAAATTGCTAATCAATATTCACAAATCACTCGAAAAAGTAAAAACATCAACACGGCAATTGGAGAACTATATCTATTAGGGGAAGGATTTGACTTTAGGACGAGTCAAAAAACGAGCTCTATTTATTCTTATCATTTACAAAGGCCACTGTTAGCAATAATGCAAGAAAGTATCCAAACAAATACCCACCAGCAAGCCTACGGCAATCATCTATACGACCAATTATCAAAAGTCATTAAATGGGCAAACACCTTGAATGCTAGCAACCCAGAAATGAATTTTATCCAAGCTAAACTTAGAAGCGCATTATGGGTATCAGAGACATCACAGCAGCCATTCCAAATAGACAGAGAAGAGCTTAAAGATAATCAAATTTGTACTATGTTTATTAATGACGCCAGAAAACTAGTGCTACAAATCTCACAATTTGCTAACTATTTCAACCAGGTACTTCATTATCCAATTAAAATTGATAATATATCAACTAATAAAGAATATTTTTTAAAGTTAATCAATCCAATAATTTAGTGAACTACCTAGCAATTAAATAACATAAATTTTCTAATCGATAAGCACTAACGGGTAGCTAGCGCTTTGTTTGCGTAGCCACTGCCAATAGCAGTTAATGGTAGCTCAAGTTCGAGCTCGGGGATTTGCAGACCTATCCAAGCGATAAAAGTATTACTATTAGGACCTGGGAAGATACTATATTCATTTACCCAAGGATAAAGTGCGATCGCTGCCTGAATTTTAGGAATAAGCTTTGCCGCTTTATCACCTTTGATAGAAAGTAATAATACCGGTTTTGAACCATACCAGTATCTATCTGGTGTTAGGGTTTGATATTGCCTTATTGCCGATAAACCTTGTCTTACTTGCCAACCAGTAACCTCATAAACACTATATTCTGTTGCTTTTTCTTCTTTGATTGCAAGCCAAGGATGAACAGCAAACCAACCACGCCAACTAAAAGCATCCGCAGCATAGAATTCTACGATGGCTCTACTATCGTCATTGGGTAATGATGCAATACCCGCAGGCTCTCTGCTCGCGGTCCGCCAGTTGTTATGGGTACAAGCACTCGATAGAAGTACAAGGCAGATAATCGTCCAATATCTCATATACTCTCTAGTTACACAGTTTTAACCCTGGATGATAATCAGCTAGCATTATATTGCTAGAGCATGCTTTGTTAAAGATTTACCAGAGTTCGGGCTCAACGATGATAAATAAAATCATCGATGCTTTTAATTAATGTACCGCTCTGGTTCCGCGCGAAGCCAAATAGCTAGCATAAAGCACAGGATAAGCAGGATAAGCAGGATATTAAAGGTTCTTACCACTTAAGTCCCTTTAAAAGCCTACCCTAGCGGGATTTTTTTTTTGATAGCGTAAAATTTGCATAGAAAGTTGTCACTACTCCCGCCACAAGAGAAAGCATAGCTAGACCAAATAGTGCGTTATCCTGAGATTCAAAGGCTAATAAATATATCCCCAACACAACAAAAAACAAACCAACATAAATAAAAACCTGAGGGTGTGAAATGATCAGACCGGTTGATTCTGTGTTTTTTCCTTTATTAGATTTAGCATGTGATGAAGCTTTTCGTTTGTGTTTATTTGTTGGCATCGCCAATTCCTTAATTTTATAACAATATGTTATCGACACATCTCGTTGGTGCCCTCGTTATAACCGATAATTAATTTATACTAATATTAGATAAAATCAAATGATTATATCTAGCTGGAGATAACTCAATAACGTTAAGCTGATATAAAACAACAAAGATAATTTAAAAGTGATAATAAATATTCAGCGATAAGGTACACAACCAAGTCGACATCAATAACGAAACCTAGCTCATCAACTTATTAGCGCAACCAAGTAGTTAAATCAACTCTCATTAATTACCTAAATAGTTATTTAGCGAGGCATGGTTTGTAAATGGATTATTTACCTTACTGTAAAATAAAAAATGCCTAACATTCAGATTTAAATCTAAATATTAGGCATTAGTTTAATAGTCGTTTAAAATATCTTAACCGTGTAAAGTGGATAGATATCTATCTGTTTACCAATAATTATTTTTTAATTATCAATAAAGCTGATGCTTAATTAAAATGCAAAGTCTTCACTTGCTAGAGCCATCATCGAGTCTACGCCACCTTCGATACAAGCTGCATGACCTTGAGCTCTAGGAAGTATACGATGGAAGTAAAATGCTGCTGTTTTGATTTTAGCTTGATAAAACGCTTCATCTTCGCCGCCGTCTTTTAGCTTACTTTGCGCTACAGAGGCCATTTTCGCCCAGAAGTAGCCTAAAGTAACGTAACCGGCAAACATCAAGTAATCAACTGAAGCACCACCAATTTCATCTGCATTCTTCATGGCTTTTTGACCAATATCACCGGTGATCATTTGCCATTGTTTAGCGTATGAGTTTAAGGTACTAACATACTCACTCATTGCTGGATTGTCGGCATTGTCTTTCGAAAAAATAGCAATGTCAGTCATAAACGGCTTTAAAATTTGACCCTTACTACCTAAAATTTTACGGGCTAATAAATCCAACGCTTGAATACCCGTTGTACCTTCATAAATACAACTAATTTTAGTGTCACGTAGCAGCTGTTCCATACCCCATTCTTTTATAAAACCATGTCCGCCAAAAACTTGTACACCATGACTTGTACACTCAAAACCTAACTCTGTTAAAAATGCTTTTGCAATAGGTGTTAATAAGGCTAATTTGTTTTCTGCATCCGCTTTAACATCGGCATCATCTGATGCGTGAGTTATATCAACTAATTGCGACAAATAACCTATTAGTGCTCTACCGCCCTCAGAAATAGACTTTTGCGTAAGTAGCATACGGCGAACATCAGGATGCACAATAATAGGATCAGCTGGCCCATCTGGATTTTTTACACCACTAATAGAACGCATTTGTAAACGATCTTTTGCATAAGCTAATGAACCTTGAAATGCTGCTTCAGCTGCTGCAGAACCTTCCATTGCTACACCTAAACGGGCAGCATTCATAAAAGTAAACATGCAATGTAGGCCACGATTCTCTTGTCCAATTAAAAACCCTTTAGCGCTATCAAAATTGATAACACAAGTAGCGTTAGCATTTATACCCATTTTATGTTCGATTGAACCACAACTCACAGCATTTCGGTCTGCTTTTGTGCCATCTTCATTGACATTAAACTTAGGAACAATAAACAAAGAAATACCTTTACTACCTTCAGGAGCACCTGGAAGGCGTGCGATAACAATATGAACAATGTTATCTGATAAGTCATGTTCACCGGCTGAAATGAATATCTTTGTACCGGTAATCGCATAGCTACCATCATCGTTTAGTATAGCTTTAGTGCGCAACATACCTAGATCAGTACCACAATGTGATTCAGTTAAACACATTGTGCCTGTCCAGCTACCTTCAACTAGTTTAGGCATATACTGCTGTTTTTGCTCACTGGTGCCATGAGCTTCAATTGTTGCTTGTGCCCCGTGACTTAGACCAGGATACATTGCAAAACTATGATTAGCAGACGACATCATTTCACTAATAGAAGCATTAAGAGAATAAGGTAATCCTTGCCCACCAAACTCTTCACTTTGAGATAATGTTGGCCAGCCGCCCTCAACGTATTGTTGATAAGCATCTTTAAAACCATCTGGCGTGGTTACTACACCGTCTGTCCACGTACAACCTTGCTCATCACCGATTTGATTTAAGGGTGCAATCACTTGTTCGGTGAACTTGGCTGCTTCTGAGATAATAGCGTCGACCATATCTTCACTAGCATCATCGTAACCTAATTTTTTATAGTGTTTGTCGCAGTCTAATAATTCTTGCATTACAAACTTAATATCACGAACTGGGGCTTTATATTCAGGCATTCTATTGACTCCAAAAATTTATTATTAACCGTTGACTTCACTATTCAACATTGCTTTAACCAAGTGGTCATACCACTGATATTATCGATATGGGATAAATTAGTCAAATGAATTTAATTTATCTCTAACTATTCAGTATCCATATAATAAACGTTAATGCGCTTCTGAAATAACCAGTGAAAAATCCCCACTTACTATATGATTTTAGAATAGAGCGTGATAATAATTATTCATTGGTTTTAAAAAGGTAACAGTTTTACCATCAGAAGTGCGCTTAAATATTTTTTAAGCTTATTACAGTGTCTATTTATACCCTCTTGTAACAAGTATAGATCACTTTTTTAAGTGATTTGTATCTGTTGATAATTGATTAAACGTTTCCCAAAATTTAATTGCAACAATGCTAAGTCTCATAAATCACATCCCTTAAGGTGAGACTATTTTAAAATAATAAAGGAGTCTCAATGTCTTTAACCACCCTTTTAGAAGAACGTAATTCAGTGCGTGCTTATTTAGAAACACCTGTCGAACAAGCATTATTAGACGCTATTTTTACACAAGCACAACGGTCACCATCAAACTGCAATGTACAACCTTGGCAAACCTGTGTGGTGTCTGGGGAAAAGAAAGAATCACTGAAAAATGATTTACTCTCTACAGTTATGAGTGGCACACCACCAAATCCAGATTTTAACTGGCTACCTAAATATGAAGGCATCCATAGAGACCGTCAATTTGGTTCAGCCAATGCACTTTACAGTGCTATTGGTGTTACCCGTGAAGATAAACTCGGTCGTCAAAAAGCGATGATCCGCAATTGGAGTTTTTTTAATGCTCCCCACGTGGCATTTTTTACTATGGATAAATATCTCGATATTATGGGTGCGGTTGACTTAGGTATATATGCGCAAACCCTTTCACTAATTATGGCTGAGCACGGTCTATCAAATTGTATGCAAGGTGCATTGGGGCAGTTTCCAGATCCAATCAAAAAATCTTTAAACTTACCAGAACAAAGAGGTATTTTGTTTGGTATGTCATTTGGCTACGCTGATATAAATGCGCCAATAAATAAAACTCGTACTAACCGCGAAGATATGGCCGGTGCGGTTAGCTTTTTTAAGTAACGGCTCACATATAACAATTAATAAGTCGTCATTAGTAATATGTTTTGTTTAAGACAATGTTGGATGTTGGATGTTGGATGTTGGATGTTGGAAAATCATACAAAACTTTTATCCAATAGATAGTAAGGAACACTGATAAAAAACACCTATAGTACTGAATTAGTTACATTTACAAGACAAAAGCGCAGCTATTGGTATATTTTGAATTATGATGGGCATAGGGTTAACGGTTGTTCAAAATGATTTACAAGGTATCGTCAGTTACGCTAAAGGCGTTTCTATTGGCCTAATTAATTGGCTACTTTTATTACTTGTTATTGATTTTAGCTTAATACCTTCTATGTTACTGACGCTTGAATATGTCGAAGGTATTTTGCTTAGGTTGTTGCGTTCAAATATCATTTAACACAACAAAGCCTTACCTAAATATATGGTAAGCTAACTTACATATATAAAAGGTAAGATTTAACCTTAATTACCAAGCGTCACTTACTTTGTAAGTAATAGCAATAAATGGCAAGGAAAAATGTAAACATGATTACCATACACCATCTTAACAAATCACGATCTAAACGCGTTATCTGGTTGTTAGAAGAGCTTAATATGCCTTACAACGTTGTTAAACATCAACGTGACCCCATCACAAATTTAGCGTCTGAAAGTTTAAAATTAATTCATCCGCTAGCGAAAGCGCCTATTATCGTTGATGGCGAGGTTACTTTGTGTGAGTCTGGAGCGGTAATGGAATATATTCTTAACCATGCAACGTCAAGCAATTTAAGGCCCAGCATTGATTGTAATGAATATTATCATTATTTAGAGTGGTTACACTTCGCCGAAGGTTCGTTAAGCTTACCTGTGATAACGACATTACTGATGTCAATGGAAACTCGTGAAGGCACTCAGCCTCTTGACGGTTATATTACTAAAGAAAATCATCTTGATTTTTCATATATCGAAAATACTTTAAGCGTAAGGCGTTATTTTGCTGGTGATTCTTTTAGTGCTGCTGATATTATGATGACAGTGATACTCGAGATTGCAGAAAGTATTGGTTTGTTAGAAAACAAAGGCAAAACTAAAGACTATCTCGTTAACATCAGAAAAAGACCAGCTTATCAAAAAGCGGCTCAATTTGGCTAACAGCCAGTGATATCAATTTTAACAACTATAGGAAAAAACATGGAACTAATAGATTTTGAACTCGATGAAAACATTGCCACGATCACCCTAAAAAATGGCAAGGTTAACGCTATTTCTCATCAAGTAATAACAGAAATAAACAGTGCTTTAGACCAAGCAGAAGCTGCGAAAGCTGCCGTAATTTTAACAAGTCAACCGGGAATATTTTCAGGTGGCTATGATTTAAAAACGATGAAAGAAAGTTCTGATTCAGCCGTATCTTTAGTTACAGCTGGCTCAACGCTTACTCGCCGTATGTTATCTTTTCCCTTTCCTATTGTTGGCGCCTGTACCGGCCATGCAATTGCCAAAGGCGCTTTTTTATTACTCAGTTGTGATTATCGCATCGGCACTATCGGTTCATTTAAAATTGGACTTAATGAAGTAGCCATTGGTATGACCATGCATCAAGCTGGCCTTGAACTCGCCAGAAACCGTGTACCGATTAACTACCTAACGCGCTCAGTAATAAATGCTGAATTATTTGATCCACAAACAGCTGTATTAGCTGGATTTCTAGATACATTAGTTGAATCCGACCAATTAATGGCTACGGCAAAAGCTGCAGCAACGCAACTGTTAACCCTAAATATGGCAGCACACCACGGAACTAAGCTTAGAGAAAGAAAAGAGATACTAACAGCTTTAGATGCGGCGATAGCAATAGATTCAACGATGACCTTGAGCCTATAGCAAATCTACCATGACTCACTAAAGTATGATCTTAGCTATAGATAAGAAGATCGCTCACAGTATATTAGGCCGTTAACTTATGATTCAAAAATTCACCCTGTTTTCTGTTTTATTATTTATCTGTGTTTACTTTAGTGGTGCATGGTATTTTTCTTCAAAAATATTAATACTCCCAATTACTGAGTGTACAAAAGCCCGTTTTGTCTTTTGCGGAGAACCAAGTGAACAAGGCCTCAGTTTTGAAGAAGTAGTTTTTAATACCGCTGATGGGCTAACACTACCGGCTTGGTATATGCCTGCAGATAATGACAGCCATAAAGCAATATTATTAGTACATGGTAGAACAGCAAACCGAACCGAAGGTATGCGCTACGCCAAGGCTATTGTTGCTGCCGGTTATAATGTTTTAGCCATTGACCTGCGTCATCCTCGTCAAGACCCTACTATTATTTCAACGATGAGCTATCACGAGAAGAAAGACGTCATAGCCGCTTTAGATTATTTAATTGATGAGAAAAGTAGTAACTCTATTGGTGTGATGGGATTTTCTATGGGCGCGGCAACTAGCATCATCGTTATGGCACAAGACTCTCGTATAAAAGCAGGTGTCTTTAGTGGTAGCTACGCTAATTCGATGGACGTACTCGCTGAACAGGCAAAACTACTCTACGGTCTTCCTCGTTACCCCTTAATGCCAATGGTAGCTAAATTTTTTGCTTGGCGCGGCAATTTAGAAATTGATGAAATTAATCCCGAGAAATACATCGCAGCCATCTCGCCACGACCTGTTTACATTATGCATGGCACTGCCGATAAAACGGTAGACTTTCAACACGGGCAACGTTTATTTACTGCCGCCAAGGAGCCTAAGCAATTTTGGCAAGCTGAAGGTGGCGAGCACACTAAACTATGGCAACTCAACCCTAAAAAGGCTGAAAGTAGTGTGGTTGATTTCTTTAACCGCTATCTTTAAAAGCGCTTCAGTTTAGTCTTAACCCTTTAACAATAAATTCAAGGGTAATAATCTTTTATATAATTTTTATCATAGGTGTTTATAAACGTATATGTCAAAACCTGTAATCAACTTTGTCCATGCCAATGGTTTTCCAGCAGGAAGTTACCGTACTTTTCTGTCCTTGTTTTCAAACGATTATTCAACCATTGCTTTAGAACAATATGGTCACGATGATTGTTACCCCATCCATAATAATTGGCAATTTTTGGTCAATGAACTGGTTAACTTCATTAAGCAGCAAGACCAAAAGGTTATTTGTGTTGGGCACTCTTTTGGTGGTGTCATTTCTTTTATGGCCGCTTGCCAGCATCCTGAACTTTTTCGTGGCGTAGTGATGTTAGATCCTCCGGTATTTTCTGGGCCATTATCTTGGTTTTTGAAACTCGCTAAAAAAACACCTTTTATCGATAAAATATCTCCAGCTGGTAGAGCCAAAAACAGACAAAAATATTGGCCGCCGGAAACACAATTAGTCAATAATTTTGCTCAGAAGAAACTTTTTCAAAACTTCGATCCGCGATGTTTACAAGATTACGTAGACAGCGCAGTGACGCTAAAGAATAAAAGATGGGAGTTAATGTTTTCACCCGAGGTTGAAGCCGATATATTTAGGCATTTACCCTGCAATTTAACAAAATATAAAAATAAACTATCCGTGCCATCTGCATTGATATATGGTGAAAAAACAGACGTTTTACCGGTGAGTTACTTTAATCGATTTAGTAAGATGAATGACATACCGCTGATTAAATTAGCTAATGGCGGCCATATGTTTCCCCTTGAGCAACCAGAAGCAACGGCGGCAATAATAAATAACATAATAAAAGATTGGTAAGTGATGAGACATAGCTGAAGGGCTATAAACTGGTTGTTAATAGCCCTCATTCATTACAGACAGGTAAAGCTACAACCGTCCTTGATTTTTACTGTACTAGCCAGCTATTTAACTGAGCGCTTTTATCGCTCTCCCTATGCCATCGACTGTTAAAGGGTACATTCTCTCCGCTATTAACTGCCTAATAACTGAGATTGAGTGATGATAATCCCAATGAGTCTCTGGTTGTGGGTTTAACCAAGCGACCTTATTAAAATGACCAAGAATTTTGTTCATATGAAAGGTTCCTGGTTTTTCATTCCAGTGTTCAACACTGCCGCCAGGTGCGGTTATTTCATAAGGTCCCATAGTGGCATCACCAACAAAAATAACTTTATAGTCAGCGCCAAAGGTTCTAATGATTTCTTCTAAATCAATAGTCTCACTGCGGCGGCGGCTATTGTCTTTCCATAACCTTTCATAAACACAATTATGAAAATAGAAAAACTCAAGGTGTTTAAACTCGGTATGTGCCGCTGAAAAAAGTTCTTCACAAGTATGTATGTAATCGTCCATAGAGCCGCCGATATCAAAAAACATCAATACTTTTACCGCATTATGGCGTTCAGGCTCCATATGTACATCGAGCATACCACCATTTTTCGCCGTTGAGCTGATAGTAGTGTTAATATCAAGCTTTTCACTTGCACCGGTACGGGCAAACTTTCTCAGCTTTTTAAGCGCTAATTTTATATTTCTAGTGCCTAATTCTCGGTCTTGGTCAAAGTTTTTAAATTCTCGCTTATCCCACACTTTAACCGCACTATTATTACGATTTTTATCTTGCCCGACCCTAATACCTTCGGGGTTATAACCATAAGCGCCAAAAGGCGATGTACCGCCAGTACCCACCCATTTATTACCGCCAGCGTGGCGTTTCTTTTGTTCTTCAAGGCGTTCTTTTAACGCTTTCATTAGCTCGTCTAAACCACCTAATGCTTTTAACTTATCTTTTTCTTCTTGGCTTAGGTGTTTTTCAAACTCTTTTCTTAGCCAATCTTCAGGTAATATTTTATCAAATATATCAATAGCTTGAATGCCTTCAAAGTATTCAGCGAAAGCACTGTCGAATTTATCATAATGAATTTCATCTTTAACCATAACAATTTTAGCTAGGTGATAAAACTCTTCAACATTAGCAAAAACAACACCCTTTTTTAATAGCGCAATCAAGTCTAATAACTCGCGTAAACTACAAGGAACTTTATGTTTTCTTAGCGTTATAAATAAATCTATAAACACAACAACTACCTATTTCTGCGACTGATAAAGGCGAGTTTTTCAAGTAATGAGACATCCTGTTCATTTTTTAATAGCGCACCAAATAAAGGGATAATACCTGACTGCTTATCGATTAATACCTCTTGAGCAACATCGTCGGCGACCAATAGTTTTAACCAATCTATTAACTCTGATGTAGAAGGCTTTTTCTTAATACCTTGCAAGTCTCTCAGTTCAAAAAAAACTTCTAAGGTATGCGCTAATAAATCTTTTTTCACATCCGGGTGATGAACAGCAATAATTTGTTCCATTTCTACTTTTGTTGGAAACTTGATGTAATGAAAGAAGCAACGACGTAAGAATGCATCGGGTAACTCTTTTTCATTATTTGACGTTATAATAATGATCGGACGTTGTTTTGCTTTAATGACTTGTTGAGTTTCATAAACATAAAACTCCATTTTATCGAGCTCTTGTAATAAATCATTAGGAAACTCTATATCAGCTTTATCTATTTCATCAATCAATAATATTGGACGTTGCTCTTCTTCAAACGCCTGCCAAAGTTTACCTTTAACAATGTAATTAGCGATATCATGCACACGTTCATCGCCTAATTGGCTATCACGTAACCTCGACACAGCATCGTACTCGTATAAACCTTGTTGTGCTTTAGTTGTTGATTTAATATGCCATTGATATAATTTACAATTAAGCGACTTTGCTAATTCTTCAGCTAATTGCGTTTTGCCTGTTCCAGGCTCACCTTTAATCAACAATGGCTTTTCTAGGGTAATTGCCGCGTTTACCGCTAAGCGAAGTTCGTCTGATGCAATATAACTCTCTGTACTGTTAAACATGTTATTACCTATGAAGATGAAGCCATGATAATTGGCATCATTAGAAATTAATTTACGATTTATTTACGCTATAAAAAAGATGTTACTCACTTCTTGGGCGTTTTATATTAATGACGAAAGCATTCAGCTGCTAGTAAAATGAAACCAATACCAGCCTCCTAGACAGCTATGTTATCACTTTACTCATAGTTCGGGCCATAGTGTCACGTTATCGGTAAGTAACAATAGTACCCTGCTAACAATAAACCAACCATCTCGATTAGCGGTTCATGCCAGCTTTCATTGTGCTAACGACTTACGTTAAAATTTTTCTTCAAACCACTGTTTTGTTAGGCCAATACTGACCATACTTTTGAGCTTAAACAGTGCCATCCAATCGCCATCTTGGGGAACAGCATCGCCACAACGAGGATCAGAACGTTGCAGTGCGCCAGTCATTTTGTGATCGATAGGAATAGTTTCACAGCCATGATCTGATTCACAAATAAAATCCCAGGGCTCTCGAGCTGGTGCATGACAAGCAAAACAGTTGCCGCCAAAACGATTAACAACATCGACAAAACCACGCTTACCAATTTTTGACCCTTGTTCATTGACTTCTAGTTCAAAAAACTCCCAGTCACCGGTGGCAGGAAAAGTACCCGATTCACGTTTAACCATAGCTTCTGTTGGCACCAGTTGCACAACAGAGCCCACGGGGTACTTAGCACCCTCTGGTGCATTAGCTGCGGCTAAAGTGCTTGCTATATCTCCTAAAAGATTATCAACATAAAAATGCCTAACCGGTGTCATATCTCTTATACAACTAAAGCTGTCCTCATCGATATTAACCTCAGTTATTGCTACAACAGCATTAGCGACAGCCACATTTTGATCTGTTTTTGGTGTCTTAACGGATGTTTCTGCGCTAACAGACATGGATGTTAAACATGCAAACACTAGGGTGCACATCAGTTTATTAACAAGTTTCTGGGACATATTCATTTCCATTTTAATTAAATAGCGTAAAGTAAATTTAAGTTTTATTGATAAGAAAAATTTATAACCGCGAAGCATTAAGCTAACTCATCAGAGTTTAACGATAAGTTTACCTTTATTTTTACCGGTAAAAAATAAATTCAACCCAGTCATTGCTTCATCAAAGCCATCTAGGATATGAGCACGATACTTAATTTTACCCTGCATTACATAGGGTGTTAACTTTTCTAATAGGGCTGGCACTTCGCCAAAATGATCTGGCATAGTAAAACCCTGTATTGTTAAGCGTTTCTTAATGATAGGGATCCAACTAGGTGCCAAGTCGGGTTCTGCTTTTGGGTAATCAGCAATCATGCCACAGACGACAATTCGACCATGAGCATTCATCCGGGCAATAACATGGTGCTGAATGGCTCCACCGGTATTTTCAAAATAGACATCAATACCCTTTGGCGTTAATTGGGCTAATCTAGTCGCAATATCATCGGTTTTATAATTTATCGCACCATCAAAGCCTAATTCATTTACCACCCAATCAGCTTTTTCATCACTACCTACAACACCAATGACAGTTAGTCCATCGGCTTTAGCAAGTTGCCCCACAATTGAGCCAACCGAACCAGCTGCCCCAGAAACAACAAGTGTTTCCCCTTTTTGAGGCTTACCTATGCTGTATAATCCTTGTGTTGCGGTTAATCCCGGCAAGGCAAAAACTGATAAGATAGCTTCATCTGGTAAAGGTGCTGTTACTTTATTTAACCCCGTACCATCACTTAAATAGTATTCTTGCCAACCCATCATACCCATAACGCGGTCACCTACGTTAAAATCATCATGATTACTTTCAACAATTTCACCGATACCTGAGCTGCGCATAACATCGCCAAGGGCAACCGGTGGAATATAACTTTCTGTATCGGCACTCATCCAACCAAACATTGCCGGGTCTAATGACATATGTGATTGTTTAACCAGAAATTGGTTCTTAGCCACTTCAGGAATATCCTTTTTTACAAGGTCAAACAAATCAGGTCCTATTAGACCACCAGAAGGACGTGCCACTAAATTTATCGCTTTATACGTTGTCATCATTATTATCTCTATGCGTTTATAGTATGTAATTGGTGACTCTTTACTTAAAAGACTATGCCAATAACTGGTTTATACTTTTTATATGGCTTAATTGTTGATTTTTATAAATTTGATCAAATGATTCAGCTAGTTTTTCACTGTCATTCATCACTTGTTGCCAATACCACATTCGCTGTTTACGGTTCATGGCTATAAAGTCGTTTCTATCAGGAATTTTATGATGTGGTAATGAAGCAATAAATTTAGCCGAAGGACAAATCAATACCGTATTTTCGTAGTGTTTTAATCTTACTTTTCTTGGTAAACTTTTATCAAACCAACCAGCCTTAAGTGAAGAGCTAAAATGGGGATAAAGTGTTAATCCTGGATTTTTAATCTCAAAATCAAAATGATAATCAACAATACCACCATCTCGATACATACCTTTGGGACTGTTTTCAATATCGCTGATACCCTGCATCACCAAGGGAATTGAACCTGATGCGAGTAACGCGTTACGAATATTGGCTGTTGAAAAAGGTAGCCGCGATGTTGCTATGTTATCGGGATCGTTAAGCTCAAGGTTACTATGGCTTGACTGAAAAATATAACGCTCATATTGGCTATTTAAGCGTGGGCGACTGATGCGATTATTAACATAGCTTTTTGCCAAGCCAAGTCCCTGAATAAATTTATTTTCGTAAGCAACAAAACCTTTACATTTAGCAACAATGATATGTGCTTTAAAATGACGGTTATCAACAATTTCTTGCTCGCCTGAATCACCAAAAATAGCATCCATCATTTCTAATGCTTTTTGGCTAACCTCTGCAGGCTTGGCTTTAGCCGTGTAGGCAGTTTCATGATAATTTTTTGCGAGACGTTCTATCGCAGCGATGGGATCTTTTTGAGCAAAACAAGCATTTCTAAAGGCTCCCACACTCGAACCAATAAGATTTAACGCTTGTTCTCTATTTTTAAAAAACTCACTAAAGAGGTATTTATCTAAACCATATAAAGTAAACCATTTAGGTCCACCACTCGCCGCTAAAAAAGAGGTAAATAAGTCAGGTGAAAATCCATTTTCTTTAATCGTCTTCATGGCTGAATCGCCAGCATATATTTCTAACATATTATCTTGTTGTTCACTTAATGGGTGACAATAAAAAATTATTATAATCTCTAAGCTATGGTAAAGGTTACAAATAAATTAAACAAATGAATAGTACTTATGGCTCATTATTCACCAAATGAATACGAGTTAGCGATAACAAGAAAATATCACCGAGATTAAGAGAGCAAAAGAAAAATATGGAGACTAAACTAAAAGAGTCCAGTCTCCTAAACGAGCTTAACTATTTTTATTGGGATTAATTAGATATTTTTCGCCGGTTTTTTTAGCGTTGTATTGTAAAACAGTCGCGGGGGTCATCGCTTGTTCAAAACTTAATTCTTCAGTAAACGCACAAGCAAAAGTGGTTTTTATTTCATCAGCCACTTGCTGTTGTAATTTGGCGACTTGTTGTGGTTGCAATTTACTCAAAAACCTCATCAATAACCAACCTCCTATGCCCCATGTCATTCCGTAAGCGCGATTTAAAGTACTTGGAGAGAAGTCTAAACCACCATAAATATACACTTGTTTATTAGTCTCTGAACCATAAGTATTAAAGCCAACGGCATCTTTGCTGCCAGACTGCTCCATTGCGTTCAGGATATCACTGACAATTTCGCCACCCCCTATTGCGTCAAAGGCTAAGGTTGCCCCTGTTTCATCAATCGCTTTATAAAGATCAGTCTTAAAAGTTTTACTCGACGAATCACAAATATATTGAGCACCAATCGCTTTAAGTATCTCGACTTGCTGGTGACTTCTGACAATATTTACCAAAGGAATGCCTTGTGCCAGACATATTTTATTTAGCATTTGCCCTAAACTTGACGCTGCAGCGGTATGCACTAATGCACTATGTCCTTCCATACGCATAGTTTCTACCATGCCCAAAGCCGTTAAAGGATTGACAAAAGAAGAAGCAGCATTCTTAGCGCTAGTGCCCTCATGGTGAACAATACAAGCTTGTGCGGGCACGCAACAATATTGGGCATAGGCGCCTCCGGTTAAGACCGCGACTGTTTTCCCCATTAACGACTGTGCAGCTTCACTGTCACCGGCAGCAATTACGGTACCTGCACCTTCATTACCAATAGGTAACATTTGATCTATGCGCGATTTAATTCGAGGTAAAATGCTGCTATGCACAGGTGCACTAAGCGTTAACTTGTCTGCACTTAATACCGCCTCGGCTAAATTAGCAGGTCCGAACATCGGCCACATATCTGATGGGTTGATGGGCGCGGCTTCAATACGAACAATCACTTCATGGGATTTAGGTGTAGGTACTTCGACCTCTTTTAAAGATAGTTCAAGTGTTCCACTTGCAGAAATATGAGTAAATAATTGTTTTGAGCTTGTCATGATAAGATATTCTCCAGCTGTTTGTTGTCGTTTTATGACTCTGTGTTTATTGTTGCGTTGGGGTTTATAGTTGGGCTTTGAGTTTGCTATTTAGAAGGGTTAATACCATTAACTTATTTTAGCATGAGTCACTTCGCACCCTTCAAGACTAAATTTTCCCGTCCCTAAGCCGGTAATCATTAATAAACCAGCCATAATGCCCATGTTTTTGAAAAAATTTTGTAATTCGTGGCTGCGTGCTAACCCTTCTGCCATTCCCCAAAAATTATGCATAAAAAGACTAATGACCAAGGTTAATCCAGCCAATATAAAAGCGGATTCTTTACTTTTAAAACCAACTATGATGCCCGCGCCGCCAACCAACTGAATGATTATGGTCACCACTAATAGTACTGGCACCATAGGAACATTGTGCTGCTCCATGTAGACACTGGTGCCCTCAAATTTGTTAATTTTACTTATCGCAGGGATAATAAAGTATAAGCCCATAAGTAAACGTCCTACTAAAAGGCAGCTGTTTTCTATTATATTCACAGGTAAGTCCTTATCGTGTTAATGAGTTTTTTAGCTTCCTAGCAGAATAAAAAACGCCTAAGGACTAACATAGCACTAGCCGTAGGCGTAATTACCCAGTCAATTTATTACTCGTAAAAATAACCTTGTCTACTTATGCAACATCCTTACGTAACTCTTTTCGTAACACTTTACCGACATTACTTTTGGGCAACTCATCGATGAACTCTATTAACTTAGGCCGTTTATAGTTTGTTAGCATTTCATGGCAATGATCAAAAATATCTTGCTCTGCTAGATCAGGATTTTTCCTAACAATAAAAACCTTAACCGCTTCTCCTGTTGTGTCGTGCGGGATACCAATAGCAGCCGCTTCAAGTACACCATCATGCATAACGAGTACTTCTTCAATTTCATTAGGAAAAACATTAAAGCCTGAGACGTTGATCATGTCTTTTTTTCGGTCAACAATTTTGAAGAAGCCATTTTCATCCATGGTGGCAATATCGCCGGTGGCTAGCCAACCATCTTTAAGTACTTCAGCTGTTGCATCGGGTCGGTTGTGATAACCTTTCATCACCTGAGGACCTTTAACCCACATTTCACCGGGCTCACCTAGCACAACTTCCTGACCATCATCGCCAATTAAGCGAATGTCGGTCGAAGAAACAGGCACACCAATAGAGCCATTATAGCTTTGTTGATTAAAAGGGCTCATGGTCACTAATGGCGCACATTCAGTTAAGCCATAACCTTCTAACAATCTTGTTTTAGTGACCTTTTCCCAAAGTTCAGCTACCGGACGTTGTACCGACATTCCACCACCAAAACCAAGCTTTAATGGGCTAAAGTCAAGCTGGTCAAATCCTGGGGTATGCAGCAAAGCATTAAATAAAGTATTTACCCCGGTAATAACTGTAAAAGGATATTTGGCTAATTCTTTCACAAAACCTTTCATATCCCTTGGGTTGGTAATTAAAATATTGGTACCACCAAAGGGGATAAAACATAAGCAATTAGAGGTTAACGCATAAACATGGTAGAGCGGCAAAGCTGTGATCATAATTTCTTTGCCGACTTCATAAACATTTTTGGTCGCCGCATTTGACTGTTCAAGGTTAGCAACCATATTACGGTGAGTCAGCATGGCTCCTTTTGATGGACCTGTTGTGCCACCGGTATATTGTAAGAAGGCGAGATCTGAACCAAGCACTTTGACAGGGCTAAAGGTTAATGTAGCCCCTTTTTTCATCGCTTGATTAAATCTATCGGCTCCAGGGAAATTAAAGGCAGGCACCTGCTTTTTCACATGCCTGAGTACACTGTTAATCAGTAAACCTTTAACTGTCCCTAACCTGTCGCCAACAGCTGTAAGAATAATATGCTTAACATCAGTTTTATCAATAACCTTTTCAAGAACATGGGCAAAATTTTCAAGAATAAGAATAGCTTTAGTGCCTGAGTCTTTTAACTGGTGCTCTAATTCGCGTGGTGTATATAACGGGTTAACATTGACCACAGTAAGCCCAGCTAACAAGGCACCAAATAATGCGATAGGGTATTGAAGAAGATTAGGGATCATAATCGCAAATTTATCACCTTTAACTAATCCTAAATCTCTCTGTAAATAAGCCGCAAAGTCATGAGCTTGTTGACCTAGCTCTTGATAACTAATACTCGCCCCCATATTAATAAAAGCGGTGTTACCTTGATATAACTTGGTATATTTAGCAAATAAATCTGCGAGTGAATTATATTTATCTGGGTCTATTTCAAAATCAACGCCGGGTGGGTAACTCTTTTCAAGCCAAATCTTTTCCATTATTCTTATCTCCCCAATCACTTATTGTTTACGTGGCATTATTATTATAGTGACGCCACGGTAAATGTTTTACTTAAAACGGTTAAAGTACTTCAAACAAGCCTGCTGCGCCCTGTCCACCACCAATACACATGCTAATGACAACATATTTGATTCCACGACGTTTACCCTCAATCAGTGCGTGCATCACCATACGTGTGCCGCTCATGCCATAAGGATGGCCAATAGAAATTGCCCCACCATTTACATTTAAACGATCTTCGGGAATGCCTAACTTAGTCGCACAATATAAAACTTGTACCGCAAAAGCTTCATTAATTTCCCATAAGCCGATATCGTCAATCGTTAAATTATTACGCGCTAACAATTTGGGTATCGCATAAATCGGCCCAATCCCCATTTCATCGGGTTCACAACCGGCAACAACCATGCCACGATAGACTCCTAAAGGCTTAAGACCTCTTTGCTCAGCTAAACCTCGTTCCATTAGAACAACAGCCGCAGCGCCATCAGATAACTGCGAAGCATTGCCGCCAGTAATAGCACCATTATCATTGACCGCCTTTAAAGCCGACAGTCCTGCTAGCGTTGTTGATGGACGGTTACCTTCATCTTTAGTTAAAGTGACCGTTTCTTTGCTGAAATCGCCTGTCGCCTTGTCCATAACACGTTTAGTACAGGTCACTGGCACAATTTCATCATCAAACCTACCCGCTTGTTGTGCTGCGGCCGTGCGTTGTTGAGATTTAAGCGCATAGCCGTCTTGCTCTGCTCGAGAAATACTATAGCGAGTGGCAACGATTTCGGCCGTATCAAGCATCGGCATATAAGTTGCTGGTCGATAGGCTTTAACACTCGGGTCAACAGCCCTATGCATATTCATTTTATCGTTTTGTACTAAACTAATGGAATCGCAACCGCCGGCAAGCACCACTTGTGCGCCATCACCAACAATATGATTTGCCGCAATAGCAATAGACATTAAACCTGATGAACATTGACGGTCGATAGTCATACCGGGCACAGAAACTGGCAATTCAGCCGCCATTGCCACTTGCCGACCAAAGTTCATTCCTTGATTGCCTTGCGTTAGCGCGGCACCAAAAATACAGTCTTCAATTTCATTGGCATCGATTCCTGCTCTTTCAACGGCGGCTTTAACCGCAATAGCCGCTAAAGTTGGCGCTGATAAATCATTAAAGGCACCTCGGTATGCTTTACCTATCGGGGTACGCGCAGCAGATACTATTACAGCTTCTCTCATCAGTATTCCTTTTTAATTATCATCTGAACGACAAACCAGTCGTCATATTTATACTTGCTGCTGTGACTTCATATAAGCCATAGCTTTGCTGACAAATTTTTCACCTTGTTTTGATCCAGCAGATAAAGCTGCTTGGCCTGCCTCATCGGTTAACTGCGACCACTGCCCGCGTACAGATTCTGGTGTTTGTGACGATTGCGGAATAAAACAACCTTGAGTTTCAAACATACTTGCACTTGAGTAACCGCCCGCACCTGCACATAAAATAAAGCGAGTCGGCGCATCGTCATCACAAAGGGTGAGCAAACCAGCCGTTACCGCTTCAGGGGCAAATGCTTTGACAATGTTTTCAGGCATGAGGTCTTCTGTCATACGTGTGCCAGCGGTTGGGGCAAGAGCGTTTATGCGGATATTATTTTTAGCGCCTTCAATCGATAACGTATTCATTAATCCTAACACCGCCATTTTAGCTGCGCCGTAGTTAGCTTGGCCAAAATTACCGTACATGCCGCTCGATGAGGTTGTCATCACAATACGGCCATAGTTTTGTGCACGCATAATATCCCAAACAGCTTTAGTACAATTAACGCTGCCAATCACATGAACATCCATCACCATAGTAAAGTCTGCTAAGCTCATTTTAGCAAAAGATTTATCTCTTAAAATACCAGCATTATTGATTAATATATCAACACGGCCCCATTTTTCCATGGCTTGATTAACCATGTCTTGTACCTCATCAAAGTTCGCAACATTTGCGCCATGGCTGATGGCTTCTCCACCGTTTTGTTCAATTAAACGCACGACATCTTGTGACGCTTGTGAAGACGCTCCGCTACCATCGCGCGCGCCTCCTAAATCATTAACCACGACTTTTGCACCACGCGCAGCAAGCGCTAACGCATGCGAGCGACCTAAACCATTACCTGCGCCAGTAACAATAGCGACTTTTCCTATAAAACTGATGGTCATGAAATTTCCTTAAAATACATTAAAATTACTTTCTACTAATGTGATTTTACCATTTGTACTGAAATCCACTGTGCGACTAGCGCAGGTGTTTCACTGCCCTCTATTTCAACACTCACTTGAGTCGACAAGCGATATTGTCCTGGCTTTTTCTCTTCAATCGCCAACGTTGTTGCATGGGCTCGAATACGGCTATTCACCGTAACGGGTTGTAAAAATCTCACTTTGTCAAAACCAGCATTTAAGCCCATGTAAAATCCGTCAATGATAACGCTAAAGTCTTCAGCAAAATGAGAGAGCATTGATAATGATAAGAAACCATGAGCAATAGTAGCGCCAAAGGGTGTCGCTTTTGCCTTTTCTTCATCAACATGAATAAACTGATGATCGAGTGTACAATCAGCGAATTGGTCAATTTGTTGCTGAGTAACTGAGTGCCAAGGCGTTGGTTTTGCTTGAAAACCGATATAATTTGCTAATTCTTCTTTGTTAATTATTGTTGGCATAGGTATCTCTATTATTTAACTGATATTTTAATGACTATTTTTAAAACCATTCAGCTTTCATCTGATAAGTGCTGTCATCACTTTGTATTAACAGCGCTGACCATAACGCGATTTGTGGTAATTCAAATCTGTAGAAATACTGTAAGGTTTGCAGTTTTCCTTGATAAAAATTTTCATCAGCTTGGTGTGGTTTATTTTCAAGCGCTTTCGTGGCAACAAGGCCTTGTTTGAGCCATAACCAAGCGACGATCACGTGACCAAACAACTCGAGGTATTTAACCGAATTAGCTAAAGCTAAATCAATATTATTGCTGGTCATTGCACTTAATAACGCTTCAGTCGTTAGCTTTAAACATGTTACCGCTGCCGTTAGTTGTTGGCTAAATTCAGTTAAACGTTGATAATGTTTGGCTTGTTCTATAGTTATATTTATTTCAGCTAAGGTCGCTAAGTAACCTGCCATCTTATTCATTGGCACTTTTCGCGTTAACAAGTCCAACGACTGAATCCCCGTTGTACCTTCATGAATCGCGTTTAAACGATTATCACGATAAAATAATTCCACGGGGTGTTCATTAATATAGCCATGACCACCGAGTACTTGAATGGCTAGGTCATTGGCTTTAGTGCCATATTCAGCAGGCCATGTTTTAATAATAGGGGTAAGAAAGTCTAATAAGAGATGTGCGTGCTCTTTTTCTTTAGCACTAGCGGCTGTTTTCTCGTCATCACTCAATTGTGTGCCATAAAGTACTAATGAAAATGCCCCCTCTGCATAAGCTTTTTGTGCGAGTAGCATTCTTCGAACATCGGCATGTTCGATAATATTAACCATAGGTGATAGGGGATCTTTACTCGAGGGTAAACGACCTTGTGGCCGATTTTTAGCATAGTCTAATGAGTACAAGTAACCCGCTATACCGATAACCGCTGCACTGGTTCCAACCATAATGCGTGCTTCATTCATCATATGGAACATATACTTAAGCCCTTGATTTTCTTCCCCCACTAAGTAACCAACAGACCCGTTCTTTTCTCCGAAACTCAATGCGGTAGACGTTTGAGCTCGACCGCCCATTTTATGAAATAGTCCGGATAAAGCAACTTCATTGTCATCGCCAATTGAGCCATCGTCATTAAGCAAAAATTTTGGCACAACAAAAAGTGAAATACCTCTTATCCCTTTTGGCGCGCCCGTTAATCTCGCAAGCACTAAGTGAACAATATTTTCACTGAGATCATGATCACCACCCGAAATATAAATTTTATTACCGCTAATGCGATAGCTACCGTCTTCGGCTTTTGTCGCTTTAGTAATTAAATCACCTAAGCCTGAACCACTGCCCGGCTCTGTCATCGCCATAGTGCCCATAAAGCGACCAGCACGCATCGGCTTTACCCACTTTTCGATGAGGTCTTTACTACCGTGCGCACTCAGTAAATTAGCATTCGCAGTGGTCAACATGTTGTAACCTAAACCGACACCACCAGCGACAGTTAGATAGGACGTGGCGATACTGGCGATGATTGGTGGTAGTTGCATACCACTGGTTTCATAATCTGCGGTCGCTGAAGATAAACCCGAGGCAATAACAGCATCGATAGCGGGTTTAAGCTCAGGAATTAAATGTACCTTTTTACCGTCAAAAGTTGGTTGGTGGGTATCAAGTTTTTGACGAATAGGTAAGAAGTATTTTTCTGCTATTGTTTTAGCGGTAGCAATAACTTCGTTAAATGTTTGACGGTCATGATCTTGATAACGTTCTCTTTTTAAAAGAGACTCACTATCAAAGAATTCATACAGCATAAATTCAATATCTCGTTCATTCATTAATTCACTGGCCATACGGATCTCTTCTTATTAACTATTTAAAAAAGTAACACAAGATTATTGTTTACTGTGCTGATACACCGCCATCAATTGCAATACATTGCCCGGTCATATATGTGTTTGCGGGTGACAGCATCATTAGCATCACGGCAACAACCTCTTTAGGCTCGGCTAAACGTTTCATTGGCGCACCTAAACTCATTTTACTTTGCATACTTTCATCGGCCATATCAGTGACCATTTTAGTTAAGGTAAAAAAAGGACATATCGCATTGATACGAATATTATGGCGACCATATTCAACAGCGCCCGTTTTTGTTAAACCAATAACGGCATGCTTTGCCATAGAATAAGCCGCAACTTTTGCCGCACCGCCAAGACCTGCCATTGAGCTAACGTTTAAAATGGCGCCACCTTGCTGCGTTAACATCTGCTTAATTTGATGACTCATGCCAAACTGCACACCTTTAACATTAATGGCAAATTGTCTATCCATTAGCGCTTCGTCAATTTCGTGTAAGGCATGAAAATCATGAGCAACCCCGGCATTATTAACGCCAATGTCAACACGACCAAACTTTTCAATGGCTAAGTCGACCATAGCTTTACAATCTACATTGTTAGCAACATCACATTGAAGTGCGAACACCTCAGCGCCTGAAGCGGCAATATCATTGGCCACTTTATTAACACCTGCTTCGTTAATATCACTGATCACTAACTTAGCACCACGCTGAGCTAATTCTTGGGCTAATAACATACCAAACCCCTGAGCAGCTCCCGTAATAACAGCAACTTTTCCGGTAAAATCTAATAATGGATCCATTTTTTTTTCCTTAAAATATTATTTGAACGTATTTATTGTCATGGTGCTAAATTCAATCGCTAACTGCTATTTGGTGACCTTTTCTTGCCCTATTATCTCTAAAGCCATCAATGCTAAAGGTTCAACAAACTGACCGATTTTACTGGCATTCTCATTCGATGCATTGCCCTGTGACGCTCTTTTTGCAACACCTTGAACAATGGCGGCTAATCTGAAAAAACTAAAAGCGAGATAAAATGTCCAGTTATCAATCTTTTCAATGCCCATGCGCTGACAATAAGTGGCGACATATTCTTCTTCCGTTGGAATACCTAAACTTGCTCTATCTACGCCTTTTAAGCCGTCGATGCTGCCAATGCCTTGAGGCATACGTAATCCCATACATTGGTAGGCTAGATCAGAAAACGGATGTCCTAAGGTTGAGAGTTCCCAATCAAGAATGGCTATAATTTCTGGTTTGTCTTTAGCAAACATCATGTTGTCTAAACGAAAGTCACCATGGACTAAACAAACTTTGCCATCATCTGCGGGAAGATTAACTTCAAGCCATTGGTTTAACTCGTCCATTGCTGTTATTTTTTTAAGTGCTGAGGCGCGGTATTGCGCTGACCAACGGTCATATTGACGTTGAAAATAATTACCCGCTTTTCCGTACTCACTAAGCCCAATACTTTCAACATTAATTCGATGTAAGGCAACCAAAGCATTGTTCATCGCATCGTACATTTGACTGCGATATTCATTGGTTTTTACTGCTGTTAATGAGGCACTCCAATAAACGCTACCATCACAATACTCCATCAGATAAAACATCGAACCAATAATACTGGTGTCTTCACAAAGGTGATAAACCTCGGCGACAGGCACGTCAGAAGATTTTAACGCCGCAAGCACTTTATATTCACGGTCAACCGCATGTGCTGATTTTAGCAATTTGCCCGGTGGTTGGCTGCGCAGGACGAATGTTCCAGACTGCGCTATTACTTTATACGTTGGATTAGATTGCCCACCTGAAAATTTATCAAGGGTGATGGGCCCGATAAAACCATTAAGATGAAGCGCTAAATAAGCGGTGAGTTTTTCAACATCAAAAGGTACGTTTGCTGCCATGTCTTTATTCTCTTTCTGATTTAAGCCGGTTAATTTCAATAATCGTTTGACGTTATGTCGATTTTTTAACTAAATCTCGCCCAAGTTGCATCATGTGAACTTGATCAGGACCATCTGCTAAACGTAATGTTCTTTGGCCCGCATAAGCATGTGCTAAAAAGGTATCCTGACTAACCCCTACCGCGCCATGGCATTGAATGGCTCGGTCAATAACATCAAGTGACATCTTCGGCGCAACTATTTTTATCATGGCAATAATATCTTTCGCCGCTTTATTACCTTCAAGGTCCATTTTTTGTGCCGCTTTTAACGTCATCAAACGCGCTTGTTCAATTTGACAAGCTGAAATAGCAATATCTTCGCGTATTGATTGTTGTTTTATCATCGGTCGACCAAAGACAATACGTTCATTAACACGCTGACACATTAAATCTAACGCACGCTGAGCAACGCCCACTGAACGCATGCAATGATGAATACGACCAGGACCTAAGCGCCCTTGCGCGATTTCAAACCCTTTACCTTCAGCAACAATAATGTTGTCGATAGGCACTCGAACATTTTCAAAAATAATTTCGGCATGCCCTTCTGGCGAATCATCATAGCCAAACACTTTCATTGGGCGAACCATAGTGACACCGGGTGTTCTCATTGGCACTAGCACTTGCGATTGTTGAATATAACGATTTTCATTATCTGGGTCGGTTTTGCCCATAACAATCATAATTTCACATTGTTTACGACACGCCCCACTGATGTAAAACTTTTTACCATTGATGACATATTCATCACCGTCACGTTCGATACGTAATTCAATATTGGTCGCATCACTTGAAGCAACTTCAGGCTCTGTCATGGCAAAAGCGGAGCGAATTTTTCCTTCAAGTAGCGGCTCTAGCCACTGCTTTTTCTGGGCTTCACTACCATATTTAGCGAGAACTTCCATATTGCCGGTGTCGGGAGCCGCACAATTAAAAACTTCTGGCGCCCACATCACTTTACCCATAATTTCAGCTAAAGGTGCATATTCTAGGTTAGTTAAACCCGCACTATATTTGCCATAACTCAAAGGTAAGAATAAATTCCATAGCCCTTCTGCTTTTGCTTTCGCTTTTAGCTCTTCCATTAGCGGTGGTGTTGACCAAGGCTCTTGCGCAACTTGTTCATGCATTTTCTGCTCAGCAGGATAAACATATTTATCCATAAATAAATTTACACGATTTATTAATGCGTTAACTTTGTCACTGTATTCAAAATCCATGAGAGATCCCTATAATTTAATAGCGCCCGTTTACTAACGAGTGCAGTGAGAATTTTTATGTCACGATATCCAAAAATCATCAGCGGTTGAAACTTAATTCATCAACCGACAACTGACTTAATTTATTTAGCTTAACTTCATCAGCGCTTCTTTATTAAACGGCGCTATTTGGTCTTCTTTTTTATCTCGTATTTTATTAACCCACTCAGGATCGACTAACAACGCCCGGCCAATAGCAACCAAATCAAATTCATCATTATTTAAGCGCGTTAATAAACCGTCAATACCGGTTGGGTTAGAAGCACCGCCTAGATCCATACTACCTTCACCGGTGAAATCACTGTCGAGTCCAACACTGCCCACAGTTATTACCGGCTTGTGCGTTATTTTTTTCGTCCATCCAGCTAAATTTAGCGTCGAACCTTCAAATTCTGGTAACCAAAAGCGGCGGGTGCTGGCATGAAATATATCAACCCCAGCATCACTCAATAGTGTTAAAAAAGTCGTTAACTCTGCGGGTGTTTGGCAGAGTTTTGCATCGTAGTCTTGTTGCTTCCATTGAGAAAATCTAAAGATAATAGGAAAGTCTTCACCAACAGCGGCGCGGATTGCTTGGACAATTTCCACACCAAAGCGGGTACGATTTTCCAATGAACCTCCGTACCCATCCTCACGTTGATTTGTTCCTTCCCAGAAGAACTGATCAACCAAATAACCATGAGCACCATGAACTTCAACGCCATCGAAACCAACATTTTTAGCATCAACAGCGGCTTGTGCAAAGGAAGCAACAACTTCGTCTATATCGGCTTGGCTCATCTCAATACCATTAGGCGCGCCGGGTTTATATAATCCAGATGGGCTGTAGGCAGGTACCGATTTATCAGGACCAATACCTGCTTTTCTCACTGAGCCAACATGCCAAATTTGTGGCACGATTTTACCTCCAGCGGCGTGTACTTCATCAACAACATGTTTCCAACCGGCTAAAGCTTCTTCACCAAAAATAGCAGGAACTCGTTCATAGCCATTAGCCGCTTTATGAGAAATGAAAGTACCTTCGGTAATAATTAAACCAACATTTCCTTCTGCTCTGCGTCGATAATATTTTGCAACATCATTATTGGCGATATAATTAGGCGAAAAGGTTCTCGTCATCGGGGCCATCACCGTACGATTTTTTAAGGTGAGTCCGCCAGATGAAAATGACTCGAAGAGTTTAGCTGAATTAGTGTTACTCATTTTATTTCCTAAAATTTATTGATATTAAATATTGCCGTTATTAATCGCTTTACTACCTAGCCAATTAAATAACCACCATCAACGTTAATCGCAGTACCTGTCGTGTAACTTGATGCATTTGAAACCAAGTAAAGCACAGTGCCAGCCATTTCTTCAGGTTGTGCAATTCGCTTCATCGGCACGTGATGCAGCATTTGTTCAAGTATCTTGGGATTATTAACTAATGTTGACGCAAATTTTGTATCGGTGCCGCCAGGTAATAAAGCATTAACGCGAATATTAAATTGGGCACACTCTTTAGCAAAGGTCTTGGTCATAGAGATGACAGCCGCTTTGGTAATTGAATAAATACCCTGAAAGTCACCTGGGATAACGCCGTTAATAGAGGCAACATTGACAATAGCGCCACCATTATTTTCTTTCATTAGTTTTGCCCCGATAACTGACATGAAAAAATACCCGCGAATATTCACGTCGACTGTTTTTTGAAAAGCACCTAAATCAGTATCTAACACATGGCCAAAATAGGGATTTGCCGCGGCGTTATTAACCAAAATATCAAGCTTGCCGTGTTGTTCTTTAATCAGCGAGAAAATGCTTTCTATTTGGTCCATTTCTCCGATATGACAAGGGATAGCTTGAGCGCTGCCTCCATCTGCAATAATATCGTCAACTACAGTTTGGCAACCTTCAACTTTACGGCTAGAAACAATGACATGGGCGCCACTTTGCGCCAGTAATTTAGCTATCTGTTCACCAATGCCACGACTTGCGCCGGTAACCAAAGCGATTTTTCCTGTTAGATCGAATAAGTTGAACTTGTTCATGTTAAGTCTCCTTGTTAATTGCTAATATTATATCGATTATCTAAACGTAACCCAGTCTTCACCTGCAAGGGTCAAGTGACTATAGTTGTTAAAATAATCAATGCTTAAATTCTTTTCTGAAAAGAGTAGTTTAGTAACGCCGGTATTGCGTGACTGTTGATTAATGATTAATGCTTTATCATCGGACAAGCCTAAAACATGCTGAATAATGACTGCTATGGTGCCACTTGAGGTAAAAATACAAATATTGTTTGTATGTTGATTGGCTTGCCTAGGCGTTTTTCTTGCCGTTAGCTCTTGCTTAATGACATCGTGCAATGCGCTAACACAACGTTGTTTAAATTGACTCCAACTTTCTTTATAATCTTTGTCGTGGTTGCCACTTATCCACCGTGACAATGCATTGGCAAACTCTTTTTGAAAAGCTTTACTTGCGCTCGGCTGTTCACTCATTATCGCAGCCATTTTTGAAAAATCTTTCCATCGTGCATCATGGCAAGTTAACAATTCTTGATGATTAAACTCATTAAACCCTGAATGCAAGATCACTGGAGATGGTTCACTTTCATATCCCAATAAAAAGTGTTCTAGGGTTTGTCCGTGTCGCAGCAAATCACCCGAGTAGATTTTTTCTGGTGCAGACATAGCTTGCCAATACTTACCCAATAAACGAGATTGTTCACGGCCTTTTTCAGACAGGAGGTCGTAATCGGCTTTACCAAAAGAGGCTTGCCCGTGACGTATAAGATAAATGGCCGTCATAAGTTTACCCGTTCACTGTAGTAGGCTGCTGTTTAAATAGAATAAAGTACTGACTTATTATCACTTTCATCACTTATTGAGATTCTTTAACATCTGTTTTTTTTGATTTATTGATATTAATTGCCAACATACAATTAAACAAATGAATAGTTATTATGACCTACTATTCCTCTTCCGAATAAAGTCACTAAAATAAAGATTAATCAGCACAAATAAATAGCGATTGTTTAAATATATGACTCTAATTAAGTTAAATAAAGTAATAAACTTAATGATTAACTATTCATTTTATGAATAGAATGACAATATTGATGACTTACTTGACGAACTAGGTTGAAAATAGCGATGAAAGTTGACTTAAATTTATTTGTGGTATTTGAAGCTATTTACTGCGAAGGCAATATTACTAAAGCAGCGTCAGCACTGAATTTATCACAACCTGCGGTTAGTCACTCTTTGAGCAAGTTACGTGCACATTTTGACGATCCACTTTTTGTACGCCAAGGCAATGAAATGCGACCTACTGTGGTGGCTAATAATGTTGTTGCAGATGTGCGTGAAGCTTTACGTCAATTACAAATATGTTTAGCACAGTCAAAACAATTTCAGCCGATGACCTCGCGCAAAAGTTTTACCATTTCGTTGCACGTTGCGTTAGAAGCCTCTTACTTACCGCCTTTGATACAGAGAATTCATAAAGAAGCGCCCTGGGTAAATATACAAAGTAGCCGCCGAGTTAATCGCCATGAACTGGAAAACAAACTCGCCAGTGGCGACATTGATTTAGCCATCGATACATTATTGCCCGTCAGTGACAATATATTACATACCCAATTAGAAAAAGATAAATTAGTCGTTGTAGCACGTAAAAACAACCCACAAATCAAAGCAATACTAGACTTAGAAAGCTATTTAGCGATGGACCATATTTTAGTGTCATCACGTTCAGCAGGCCCGAGCATTGAGGATTTCGAATTAGCTCGTCTTGGCTTACAACGTAGAATAGGTTTGCGGTGTCAGCATACATTTTCCGCGTGTCGGGTAATAGCAGGTAATGATATGTTACTCACCGCAACGGAAACAACCGCTAAAATGTATGCACAATTGCTAGACTTAGTTATATATCCCTTACCTGTAGCACTCCCTGATATTGATATGCACCTTTATTGGCACACAAACCTAGACTTTGAACCAGCAAATAAATGGCTTAGAAATAAAGTTATTCAAGCGACACCGGCAATTTAAAGGTGCTTATCTAAAAATGAGCGACTTTAAGAAAACATCGATGAAATGAGCCATAGATGTGGCTAAAGAACAATATATTTTCTGTTATGCTTAACATTTAGTTGCCGCTAGGGGGTAAATTTATTAAACAGCGCTTGAGCGCTATCTATATATTGCCTACAATAGCGCAATTTTTTATCATAGGTCACAAACATGAACGATACGACATCGCTACCCGCTTTACCCGATCGCCTATCAGGTAATCCTCGCAGCCCACATCATGTAGAAGAAATTTTTCAACACGAGATAGGTATTCGACTCAATGGCAAAGAACGTTTTGATGTTGAAGAGTATTGCATCAGCGAAGGTTGGGTAAAAGTCACAATGAACAAAGCGTTAGACCGTCGTGGCCAGCCACTTTTGATGACATCTAAAGGAACAGTTGAAGCGTTTTACCGTTAAACGTTATCAATAAAAGTTAATATGCCTTGTCCCAGGCATATTAACTATGGGTCAGCTAAGCGTTATCTTCCTTAATATCTGACCCTATTTAACAATACGATAATGATGCAAAGTACACCACTGTTTGAAACTTTAACCTGCCCTCTTCTTTTGTACTAAATAATCTAAATATTCTTATATATTAATTTATATATATTCACTAGACTCAGCAGATAAAAATATGAGTTGGAAATTATTAGAGGTATTTAATGGCGAATGTACTAATTGTTGGTAGAAGAGGTCGATGTTATCGCGCCGCATTAAAATTAGGCCATAACGTTTTTCTCTGGAGTGATGGTCCCCTTCACGAAAGTCGAAAAGAAAAGTTGTCCGGTTATATTGAAACATCATTTGAAAACGTTGAAAAAAATCTTTTAAAAGCTGATATCACCGCAATACGGGCATTTAATATCGAGTATGTTATTGCAGCCACTGAATCGAGTGTCGATATTGCTGCTATGGTTCGTCAAAAATTCAAACTTACAGGTACACCACTTAGCATAACCCGCATTTTACATAATAAAAACGAGATGAAACTCAAAGCTTTAGAGCACAATATTCCCATTACAAAATTTCATCTCATTGATGATAAAGATACGCCTGAATCCTTAGTTGAAAAATTAGGTCTGCCACTTGTTGTTAAACCAGTAGCCGAATCAGGTGCAAGAGGCGTTATGGTGCTAAAAAACTTAGCTGAGGTAACGTTACATTATAAGCCCGGCTTACTGGCGGAAGCTTTTGTCGAAGGCCGTGAAGTCAGCGTAGAGACGTTAATCCATAATGGTGAGCCAATTTTTCATAATATCACCGACTATCTTCACCAGTGGAAAAAATCAATATTACCGGCAAGTTTAGCGCAAGCCTTACAAGAAAAAATCATCGCCATAAATGATCAAGTCATTAAAGGATTTGGCGTTAAAAATGGCATGACTCATGCCGAATTTTATCTTACCAAAGCGGGGCCGGTATTTGGCGAAATGGCAGTACGACCTCCCGGCGGATACTATATGGAACTCATTCAATATGCCTATGGATTCAATCCATGGAAAACCTATGTTGAATTGGAAACCGGAGCGACACCCAAACCCTTACCGATAAAAGCGACCAAATTTGCGTGCGTGCTTATGATCCATCCGGGGCCAGGAATTATTGATGAAATTTCGGGTATAGAGCAATGCAGAGCACTTAAAGAAATAGAACAATTTAAATTTAATATTACAACTGGGGACGAAGTTTTCGCGCACGACAGTACCAGTAGCGAAGTTGGTCACGTATTTATGACAGCTGATACACAAGAAATTTTGCTTAAACAATTGAAGTTTTTCGAAGGTAACCTGGTCATTACCATGAAAGCGTAGCCAACTAACCTTAGTCTATTTTCAAGCGTTCACTTAATCTATAATAGCTCGATAAATTTTTATCACGTTTTTCTTTAAAAACACTCATTTCATTCATCGTTTAACTAGGAGCACTTAGTGCCAACATCTTCACTTATATCAGCTGCGTCAAACAAAAATATGACTGCACCAATAGCGGCAAAGACCCCCCATCTAATGGAAAAACATAATCATCAACGTATCGATAATTATTATTGGATGCGTGACGACCAGCGCAGTGATGAAAAAGTGTTAGCACACCTTAATGATGAAAATAATTATGCTGATGTTATGTTGGCCAAGCAAAAGCCTTTACAAGCATTACTTTTTAATGAACTTAAAGACCGGATTGTCAAGGACGATAATACCGTGCCAGCAAAAGACGGGAAATATTGGTATCACAGCGAAATTAATGGCGAGCAAGAGTTTTCAAACTATTACCGAGCAACAAGCTTTGCTGGTGAAAACAAAACTCTATTACTAGATGTTAATGAGCGCGCACAAGATCATGAGTTTTATGATTTAGGTGATTTATCAATAAGTCCAAATGACCAAATCATGTCAATCTCTGAAGATACTGACAGCCGCCGTATTTACACGGTTTATTTTAAAGATTTAACAAAATCGTCTAACGCACCAGATGCTTATTTAGCCGATATTCTTGTTGAAACTGAAGGACAAGTTGTTTGGTCGAACGACAATAAAACCATCTTATATGTAAAGAAAGATTTAGAAACTTTACTTGGCACACAAGTATATCGCCATAAATTAGGAACTCCACAAGCTGATGATGTGCTTGTTTATGAAGAAGACGATCACCGTTTTTATATCAGCTTAGACAAGAGCAGAGATGACTCTCAACTTTATATTTGTTTACATGCCACTGAATCTACACATTATTTAGTAGTCAGTGCCAATGAACCTAATGGCCAGTTTACCGAACTATTCCCTTATCAAGAACAACATGAATATCACGCCGATAAAATGGGTGAATTTTTTTATATTGTCACTAACTACCAAGCTAAAAACTTTAGGTTAATGAAAACCACAGTTGCTCAAATTGATGATATCAATAACTGGCAAGAAATTATTCCTCACAGAGAGAATGTACTCCTTGAAGGCATTGAATTATTTCACCGTTTCATTGTAATAACCGAAAGAGAAAATGGTCAAATTCGTTTTGTCGTGCACACAACCCAGGGGGAAAACGCCGGTCATCACTATCCATTATCTTTTGATGACCCCTGTTATTTTGCTTGTCTTGACGAAAATCCAGAGCCAAACACTAGCATCGCAAGATTATATTATTCTAGTTTAACAACGCCCGATTCTTTATTTGAATTTGACCTAGCGACAGGTCAGCGAAAATTACTTAAACAGCAACAAGTCTTAGGAGACTTTAACCAAGACGATTATCAAGCAGAACGTCTATTTATTAACGCTCGTGATGGTGTAGCAGTACCGGTATCAATTGTTTATCGTCGCAGTACCTTTAAAAAAGACGGTACCAACCCACTTCTTCAATACGGTTATGGTGCTTATGGCTTAACCATAGATCCTGATTTTTCGAGTCAAACTTTAAGTTTACTTGATAGAGGGTTTGTTTATGTTATAGCCCATGTTCGTGGCTCAGAAATGTTAGGCCGACAATGGTATGAAACCGGTAAAAAGGCGCATAAACAAAATACCTTTAATGACTTTATTGATGTTACTAAGGCATTAGTTGCCCAAGGATATGGCGCTAAAGATAAAATATTTGCTTCTGGCGGTAGCGCTGGCGGCTTATTAATGGGCGCTGTGGTCAATCAAGCACCGGAACTATATTTAGGCATTGGCGCTCATGTGCCCTTTTTAGATGTGTTAACGACTATGCTCGATGAAAGCATACCGCTAACCACTAATGAATATGACGAATGGGGTGATCCAAACGAAGCACAAGCCTACCAAGATATTTTATCTTATTCACCAATGGATAATATCAGTGCTCAACACTACCCCAATATACTGGTGACTACCGGATTACATGACTCTCAGGTTCAGTACTTTGAACCAATGAAGTGGGTAGCAAAAATGAGAGAGCTTAAAACAGATGATAATTTATTGTTGTTTAAGACAGATATGGACGCTGGCCATGGCGGTGCATCAGGACGATTTAAAAGTTTAAAAGAAAAAGCTTTAGAAATGAGCTTTTTTATCTCGCTATTAAACGAATAACATTAACTAACAAAAACGTTTAACTTGTTACTCACAAGAGTGATCTTTGTCCCTTGTGAGTAACCACAGCACCTATAAAGAATGTTCTTTACGATATTTACTAAGTGTCTGTCAAAGGCAAATTTTCAGTTAGCCATTGTTTAAACTGTACTTTGGGTAAGGCGCCGGACATTCGAGCAATTTCTTTGCCGTGATGAAATATCATTAAAGTAGGAATAGAACGGATATTATGTCCTCCTGCGGTATTTTGATTGCTTTCAGTGTCTAACTTCACAAAACAAGCCTGCGTAAACATCTCAGCAGCAACCTGTTCAAAAGTGGGTGCAAATTGTTTACAAGGCCCGCACCAAGGTGCCCAAAAGTCGACAATAACAGGTAATCCATTGTCGGTAATATAACGGCTAAAGTTTTTATCGCTACCAACAACAGGTTTAATAGAAAGCACCGCGTTACCACACTTACCGCAAAGAGGCTGGTCATTGAGTTTAACCTTAGCTAAACGATTTTTCGTACCGCAACTTGCGCAAACTATTTGAATAGGTGAATCAGTCATAGTAAACCTCACTAAATAAGTATTTTAAAATTTGTTAATATAAAAAGTAAAATATAAATATGGGTCTGTACGGGCTTTAATTCAAGTATCTATATTAAGACTGTTATCTCCAGACTGATATAACTTGTTACTTATTGAAATATATAGGCATTTACAAAGAACAAAAACCGCCACAATTAAACTTTGCCCTTATAAGTTTTTCGCAGTATCCGATCAGCTCTTAACGTAAGCTTTGATCTTTAATTTGTTCAATATTTCATTAGCTCGGTTAATATTTTTAAAACTATTTAGTTTTGTTTAAGGGTATTTTTAGTTAAATATTTTTTTAATAATACCGGTAATGTGGTGATATCTGTCACTAAGGCAACGATCATCGCGATACTGGTGAGTAAACCAAATAATATGCTTGGTACAAAATTAGAGAATATTAAGGTACCAAAACCGATAACAATAACAGTGGTGGTATATATTAATGCATAGCCAATCGATAAATTAGTTCGTTTAACCCAATCATCACTATTGGCTTGGCCAAGTTTCATTTCTTCTATATAACGGTGAATATAATGAATGGTATCGTCCATTGAAATCCCCATAGCAACCGCAGCTATAGTAATAGTCATTAAATCTAACGGGATCGCAAATATCCCTAAAACGCCCATAATCACTACTGTAGTAATGAAATTAGGCACCAGAGCAATCCAGGCAACTTTGAACGATGAAAATATAATCATCAGTGTTATCGCCATCGCACCATAAACAATGAGTATTGTCAGCACTTGCGAGTCGAGCAAACGTGACAGTACATCTTGATAAAGGATAAACAAACCAGTTAATGTATACTGCTGCTCTTTAATGCCCATTGCAGATAATTCTTTATGGATATGCGCCAACAAATCGGCTCTATTTAGGTCTTTAGTACTGTCTTGAACCCGCATAGAAATTCGTATTTGATTATCTTTTTCTGAAAAGTAAGCACCAAAAAGTTTCTGTTGTAGCTCAGTATCTAAACTTTTATAGAGTGCGGTAAGCTCATATTCTGTCAGCGGTTTACCATAGACCACTTGAGCGATCTTAGTAAAGTCGGCAATTGAGGTTATCGCGCCAATAGCTTGCTGTTTTGCTAACATATTTTGAATATCTGTTACTGTCTGTACTGCACTTGCCGAGATAACTAATCCTGATTTTATCTGCTCATCTGGGATATTCAATAACAGGTCAAATGGCGTCGAACCACCAAACTCTTGATCGATAAAGGTCAGCTCTTTTCTAACATCGGTTGATTCACTAAAGTAATTTAAAAAACTATTCTCAGCTGTTAACTTTAAACAACCCAAGCCGCCAACAACGGTGATTAAAGTAGATATAATAATAATTTTTTTTGGCTGATTTATAACAAAAGTGGCTGCGCCTTGCATTCCCCTTTCAATCTGATGATGCTGCTTAACAAAACCTTGTTTATTAAAAATGACTAACAGTAATGCGGGGAAAAAAGCCAAACTAACAATAAAGCTGACCAGCATAGCAACAACCATCATCCAACCGAAACTTATAACGGGCTGAACACCACTAAATATAAGTGAGCCAAAACCAATAGAGGTCGTTAAACCCGCATAAAAACAGGGTTTTATTTTTTGTTTAATGGTTGCCAATACGAGTTTTTGGTGATCCCAGTCGAGGTGTTTTAACACCAACTCTTGGTAATGAACAATAAGGTGAATTATCATGGCCAGAGACAAAATAATTTGCAGGGCAAATACATTCGCCGAAATAACAGTCACTTTAAAATTAAGTGCTGCGAGTAAACCTATCGTCATAACAACACTTGTTGCACAGCAAACTATAGGTAAAACTACCCAACTTACTTGTCTAAATAAAAACCACAACAACACAATGACTACAAGAATAATTAAAGCACCAAAAAGAACTAAATCATTCTGAATGATTTGAATTAACTCATATGACAATAAATTATTACCGCCTAAATAAAAGGCGCCGTCTTTTTTATAGGGTAACAAAAGCGCGCGAATATTTTCAATTTCATCAATACGAGTTTGCTCGAGTTGTTTGTTAATTTTCTGCTGTTGTTGCTTTAACGCTTTAAGTAAATGTTGTTCTTTATCTGTCAGCTCACGGTTTAATAAATGGCGTTTGATATCAATAATATCGTAATTTATCTGCTCAACTTTTTGATCTGTATTAAAAACCACTTGCAACGACAATGCCGTTTGGTCTTTGTTAATAAGCAAGCCCTCATACAAAGGGTGTTTTTTTAAACTTAGTGAGAATGTTTGTTCATCAAACTTTTTATTTTCCCAAGTTAAATCTTCAACATCCGCAGAAACTGTCTTAGAAGAAGAAAAAATAGGCACATTAACAATACTATTTACCTGTTTGACTCGAGCTATTTTCTCTATTTTTCTGCCAAGTTCAGATAATATATCAAGGTTGATTGTCGAAAATAACTGGCTGTTACTCGGTTTAAATGCAATTAGTATAAATTCTTCAGAGCCATAACGTTGACCGGCAAGCTGGGTTAAAATGTAATGTTTATTGTTATCAACTAACAAAGTATCTGCTGAGGCATCAATCTCAAAGTTTTTCGCTTGCCAGGCTAATGCAGTCGTGAGCATGCAAAAAATAATACAGCTGGTATAAGCCCAAAAAGTTGCACTCGCTTTAAACATATTTATTCCACTTTCGGGTTAAAGTACTAACAAAAAACGTTATTTTTGCTTTTGCTTTTGCTTTTCAGTTTTAAAAACTTCATTACGACGTTCTTGACCATCTCGTTGGATGCTTTGCATATATAGATTACGTGTAAACTCATAAGGGTTTTCAACGTCAGCTAATACCAGTGGATACTTAGCCAAAATAGCCGTTTGTGCTTGAATACCATCAACCAATAATAATTGTTGAGCTGCTCTTTTATCGTTAATAAAATTAAGAGGATGTGCTAGGTAGTTGAACGATAATGATGCCGTGTCACGTAAATCTGAAGGTCCAAGTAAAGGGAGAACAAGATAAGCACCATGTCCAACGCCATAAGAAGCAAGTGTTTCTCCAAAAGTCGTTTTATCACGTACCAGTTTCATCATGCTGTCGGCTGGATCAAATAAACCCAATAAACCCATGGTACTATTTACCAAGACTCGAGCAAGACTGTTACCTGATTTAGAGAGCTCACCTTGAAATAAATGATTTAACGCATAAAGCGGTTCACGTAAATTATAAAAAAAGTTACGAATACTTTGATCAACTGGCTGAGGAACAATTTTTTGATAACCTATTGCAAAGGGGCTAAGTACGTAACGATAGACCTTATCATTAAATTTAAAAATAGGCTCATTGATAAATCTTAGTGAATCTTCTGGTTCTTCATAGCTGATAACACTCGGTATATTTTCTTCGGCCGCTATTTCATAAGGCCCCTTTAAAGGATGTTCAATTTTTATAGCCTTTTCGACGACAATATCATCGTTTAAAGATGAACACCCAGCCGCCATTGTCAGAAAAAATATGAACAAAACACTTTGGGGTAAATTTCTATTAAACCATGATAGATTTAATTTTTTAGTCTTATCGGTGCTTGTCACTCTAACTCCCTGAAGTTGGAACAAACTATTGCTAACTGATCGTGTTAAATATGACATACCTCTGATGACTTGTACTTGTTTATTTTAAGATAAATCGTTTATTTAACACATCATTAAATATTTGTCTTTTTTGTACCTTAGTACAAGGTTCTATACAAAAAAACAAGTGCCTAACATAAACACTTACTCTAAATAGGTGGGCTAAGTCGTTAAAGTATTCAATGTTTAACACCTGTAGATTTAGCTGTGATTAATATCAACATCTTCAACTGGGGAAATATAGCCTTGGTAGCCTTCCGCTTTTAATGAATTAAAAGCTGCTAATTGCTCTTGATCTTCAATTCCGGTAATAATAACTGCGATACCCAGTCCTTTTGCTACATTGACTAACGCCCGACAAAGTTCTTTATTTTGATTAAGCTTTTCATAATAGGCGAAAGATAGATCTAACTTTATATAATTTGGCCGTAACTTTTGTAAGTATTCTAAAGAGCCAATTTGGCGACCACATTGGTCAATGCCTATTTTAGCACCTGCCGCTTTAATAATTTCAGCCAGTTGGTAGCATTGGTTCAGTGAGCTTATGGCAGCCGATTCAGGTATTTCAAATAAAATACGATCGGCATAAATTGACTGCTTAAGGTACTGCGTTAACCATTGAATAAATTGTGGATCTTGCAAGGTGTCATGGGTTAAGTTGATCGCCACCCCTTCTGATGATTGCGCTAATATATTTTGTTGTTCAATCGACTGTAACAAACATCGGTCAAGCTGAGATCCTAAAGACAACAACTCTATAAATGGCATGAACTCTGATGCAGTAACAATTTGTTCATCAATATTTAAACGACAATAAATTTCACGCTGGATAACTTTCTTGGTTCTTGTACTTAAAATTGGCTGCCATTGAAAAATAAAATGGTTGTTATTAATGGAGTCAACTAATTTACTTCGCCATTGTTCTCTACTGTATTTCTGTGGTTGATCAGCATCTATCCAATGACTTACTTTATTATCGCGTTGTGCTTGTTGTAGCGCGTTATCAGATTGAGACAATAAATCAGCAGAGTTCATATTTTCAATACGTTGGCTCACACCCAAGGCGAAACGAGTATTAGGCGAACAACCGGCTTTAGTGATCTCTTGGTTAATTAACCTAATTAATGTTTGTAGGTAAACTTTGATGGTACTTTTTTCTGCTTTGGTGATTAAAAATGCAAATTCTGTGTTGGCAATACGTGCTATTACACTTTCGGCTATGTCAGGTAACTCTGCTTGCATGCGTTTCGATACAACTTTAATTATTTCATCACGACCTTGATAGCCATATTTACTATGGATATCATCAAGCCAATCAAATTTAGCTAAGATAAGACCACCAAAACCTGGTTCATTTAGCCAATTATTAATTTGTGCAGACAAATATTGGCGGTTAGGTAATTGAGACACTTGATCAATAAGCTTGTCTTCTTTTAGATCATTAACTTCATCGTCTAAAGTAGAGAATATTTGTTTTAATTGCCCTGACATTAAATTTATTGCACCAACCACATCTTTTAATTCTGTTGTCTTGGGTAATTCAATGTCTTGGTCAAACTTACGTTGCGAAATGTTTTTGGCGTGGATAGCCACATTATGTAAAGGTTTTAAAATACGATTAAGCTTAAATCTTAAAACAATAATAGAAAGAATAAAAAGGAACGATAAAATCATCACAGTGTCATTCATCACTCGCCATAATTCTTGGTAACCCAATGCCGGATGCCCTTCAACTTCAAGTGTTGCTAATTGCATCCAGCCTGAGGTTATTAAACTTTCTTTTTTTTGTGTTTCAAATAAATCTAGGTTAATAAACCATTGTGGAACGCCCTTTATAACCACGGGATTTTCCCAAACTTGTTCTTTCCCATCAACTAACCATTTAAGCGTAACCTTACGATAAAAACCGCCTTCAAAAATAACATTAACTAAGGTTTCTGCGGTGGCTACATCCCCAGTTTCTATCTGAGGTTGCAACATTAACCCTAAGGAAGTTATGGTGTTGTTTAAGTCAGATTGCATTTGTTGACTCATAAAGTCACGGGTTTGTGTAAATTGAAAATAAACTAAACTGGTCATGACTAATAAAAAAAGTGCGAACAGTAATGAGTTTATTTCTCTAAATAAGGTCATGATCTTAAAACTCCATTTTAATTTTTGGTTGTTTAAGTTTTGAAGTGGTTATTCGCTGTCTTAATTCTCGCCAAAGTTTAAGCTTTGATGATTTTCCACTAAGAATTCCTTGCCCCTTTGCTTTGTTCAACCATAATTGACTGGCATTAAAACTATATACGGGGATAAGGTCGTTGCGCTGATTTGCGGGTTTAATAACGCCGTCTAGATTATCTAAAATTAATGGTATAGCACTAGGTGTATCATAGTAAGCAAGTACCATATGGTATTGATTAAGTTGGACGGCTTTAACCATAGTGATCCTCATTTTTTCATCTGCAATACCCATCTCTAATAATGTGAAATATTTAGCAATTGAATAGTCTTCGCAATCGCCACCATTAACACCAATAAATTCGATGGGTGTCGCCCAATAATTGCTCACTCCCCAGAGTTTACTATCATCAATAAACCTAAACATATTAAAGAATTGATTAACTTCTTGTAATGTGTCTAATGCTGAATGTTCAGCTTTTGGTTGCATTAATTTAAACCAAGCTTTACCTCTTTTACCTGCTCTTTCTCCGTAACTCTGCTGCAATGATGTGATAATTTCTTTTTCATTAAGTGGCAGTGTAGATTGAGCAAATATAGCGGCTAAACATATGATGCTGATGCATAGCATCTGAATAGGCTTAATGACCATCCATTTAAAAAAAGAACGTCTTCTAATGCTACTCATTAATAATTAATTAGCTTGGTTCACCGTATAAATGGTCCACTTGAGATCATCAATTTTTTCTGTATGAGATATCTCGGCCATTATACGACGATTTTCAGCATGCGCTTGTTCAGTATCAGCTAAGTTTTCTAAGCGTTCAAAACCATAACCAATTGAAGAAATACGTGCTTCATTAATTTTAAAGTTATTGATGAGCACAAAAGCAACCGCTTTAGCGCGATTATTAGAAAGCACTTGATTTAACTTTGCCGCGCCAACTTTACTACTATGCCCTTCAATCACTACATTGATCTGCGGATACAACTTAAGAAGTTCGGCTAACTTACCAATTTCTGTATTAGCTTGATCCGACAATTGATAAGAGTTGTTAACAAATTTACTATCAATTTTAAAAGGCATTATTTTCGACGTTTGAGTGCCACAGCCATAATTGTTAATTGCAGCACCTATAGTAGTCCCATCACATTTTTCACGCGCTTTTACTACACCATCACTGTCATAATCAGTTAAATCATGCAGTTGCTGAACTGACTCTTCTAATGTAACTACGGGTGTATCAGCACAAGCACTAACAAATAATGCCGCAAAAGCGACCACTAAATATTTTGCAGTAACTTCTATTGGCTTAGTTGATAACTTATTCATTGTAAGCCCCTTGCTCGTATTCATGTTCACCTTTCCATTTTGTTGACCTTGTTACTCTTAATGAATCAAGCAACTGCCCAGTAGCATTTAATAAACGGTACTGAGCACTCAATTCATTAAAGTCTGCATCCAAATAATCCTTGCGAGCTTGAAACAATTCATTTTCGGTATCAAGTAGATCAAGTAGGTTTCGTTGACCTATATCAAACTGTTGCTTATAGGCCGATTTTGTATCGCTAGAGGTGGTAACATGTTGCTTTAAATATTTTTTCTGTAACGCTAACATTTTAAATGCATTCCACGCTAAGCCAAAACTTTCAGTGACTTGACGGTGGGCGCTGTAGTTGATTTCTTGTGCTTCGGAAACTTTATAGGCGGCACTTCGTTCAGAAGCAACGTCTTTACCACCAGCATAAAAGTTGTATCTAAAACGAAGCATTGCTGTAGCATCATTTCGATGACCACCCACATCAGGACCAAATCGATTAATACCACTCTCTCCTGCAATATCATTATCAGAATTTGCGGCTAGTTCTAGAGATAGTGTCGGGTAGTACCTTGCATTTATTGAGCTTTTAAAAGAACGAGCAGCACTTATATCTTGTTGAGCAGATCTAATTACCGGATGATTTTTTATCGCTAAATTTAACCCCAACACTTTATCTTTAGGTAACATATCAGCGTCAGGTACGGGTAATACTAGGCTATTAGGTTGAGCATTAGTTAAGCGAATAAATTGAGATCTTGCATCAAGGTTATTATTGCGCGCCGATATCATATTCGATTGCGCGCGTGCGAGTCGACCTGTAACTTGAGACAAGTCAGCAATATTACCTAAACCAGAATCTGTACGCTCTTTTATTTGTAAATATATTGCTTGATGTGATGCAATATTTTTTTCTGATAATTTAACAAATTCTGCTGTTTTAATAAAATTCAAATAGGCTTTAGCAACTTGTAAAGCCAGATCTTCTGCGTTGGCAATTAATGTCCATTGTTCAGCGCTTGCTTCAAACTTAGTTCTATCTATTTCATTACTCGTAAACATACCGTCAAATAGTATTTGTTTAATACTAACACCAAACTCTCCACGGGCTAATTCGGTTTCACCATCATCACCATTAATAGCATTTCTTCTATTTCCAGGAGTATCTGTATATTCATAACCATAACCAGCGGTTAGGTCGATTGTTGGAAGATAGCCTGCTGAGGCGCGGTTTACATCTTCTTCTTTAGCTTTAAATCGCGCAAATGCCTGACGAATATCAGGGTGTGTATCAAGTGCTGTAGCGACCGCAGCCTCTAAGCTTTGAGCTTTGAGATTAGCTGAATACAATACAGATAAACCGAAAAACCCAACAACTGTTATTTTATTTAAATTTAATATCACGTTATACATAAAGATTCCATTTTCTTATTGTTAGTTTTATTAGCCAAGACTTACCGTTCCCTCAGTGCAGCCTCGTTCGCCCGTAATATCGGATTTAAAATATATTCTAAAATTGTTCGCTTACCCGTAATAACATCTACTTCGGTTAACATACCAGGGATAATAGGCATTGCTTCACCATTTTTATTTTTAATACTAGAAGCATCGGTACGTACTCTAATAAGATAAAAACTGTTCCCTTCTTCGTCTTGGGTGGTATCTGCACTAATATGCTCTACTTTACCGGTCAGGCCCCCATATCGTGTAAAATCATAAGCGGTAATTTTAACAATTGCAGGTAAGCCAGGGTAAATAAAGGCAATATCTCTAGGCTTTATTTTTGCTTCAACCATTAATTTATCTTCTGTGGGTACAATCTCTGCGATTGTTTCACCAGGCTTTACTACTCCACCTAATGTATTAATGTGTATGGTTTTTATTGTACCAACAACCGGCGATAAAATTAATGCTTTAGTCACTTTATCTTGTGCGCCCACTTGTGATTCATTAATACGAGATAATTTATTTTCTAATTCATTAAGCTGTGATCTCGCTTCTGTTCTATAAGCAAGTGCTGTTTCACGGCGATTTAATATTGACTCTTGTATGGCAGATTTTAACTTTGGTGCTAATAAACGTACGGCACTTAATTCACCTTTAAGCTCATTTACACTACGTTCTAATTTGTACAGTTCAATTTTTGAAACAATATTTTTTTCTGCAAGCGGTCGTGTTAAATCAAGTTCTTTACTGGCTATTTTATAACTTATTTTTAAGGTGTTAATTTTAGACACTAATTCAGCAACTTCTTGTTCCCTTTGTTGTATTTGTTGGGCTTGTATTGCCAATTGGTTGATTAAATTGTCTAGCCTTCCTGAGTATTCTTCTTGTTGTCTTTCAACCATGAATTTAGCGTTTTGTTGCAGATCTTCTGGATAAACAGGCACTTTTATATTTATTTCTATTTGCCGTTGCCAACTTTCGCTAATACCAATCAATACGCTTGAAAGCTCGGCTCTGAGACGAATAACATTCGCTCTTAGACTACTAACTTCTTGCTTTTGTTCTGCAAAATCTGATCTGAAACGCGTATCATCAATACTTACAATCGGTTGCCCTTTAATAACTTGCATACCTTCTTGAACAAAGAGTTTTTGTAAAACACCACCATCTAAACTTTGTATAATTTGTACTTGAGTTGAAGGTATTACCTTGCCCATGCCTGAGGTAACTTGCTGAAGTGCTGCAAAATATGACCAAACAAGAAAACAAAAAAGTAATGTGGCCATCGCCCAAATAGTCAATCGATGTAAACTTGGTACTTCTGTTAACATTGCACCATAAACATCGTCAGCCATTTCTAGGTCTTGTTGACTAACCTTCATAAGCTCGCCTCTTGATTTAACTTCTCGCCTTTGAGTTGCGCTAATACTTTGTCTTTTGGACCGTCAATAATCAATTTGCCTTTATCTAAAACTAGAATACGGTCAACCAATTTCAGTAAATCCATTTTATGGGTAATTAATAACATCGTGCGATCTTTTGCCGTTGCATTGATTGCTTCAATAAACTTCTTTTCAGCGCGAGCATCAAGACTCGCGGTTGGCTCATCTAAAAGTAATATTTGTGGTGAATTTAATATCGCTCTTGCTAAAACAATTGATTGTCTTTGACCACGTGATAATGCACTACCACTTTCCCCAACTTGTTGGTCAAGACCTTGGCTATTATGATCGGTAAAAGCACTTACACCAGATAATTGAACCGCTCTAATAAGTTGATATTCGGTTACTTGACGAGTACCAAATAGGATATTGTCGCGAATGGTACCATGGAATAAGACAATATCTTGTGGTAGATAACCGATGTTTTTTCGTAGATCACTTGGGTGAATTTGTCGATGATTCAAACCATCAAATTGTATACTACCTTTGCTTGGCTGATAAAGGCCAAGCAATAATTTAGCCAGCGTTGTTTTACCCGAACCATTATGACCGACAATGGCTATTCTTTCCCCTTGCTTAATTTTTACAGACATTGGTAGCAAAGAATCACTTTCTGCATTAGGGTACTTAAAACTGATATTTTCAGCATGTATATTACCACTGAGTTTTGTCCGACTCACTAAATGAGCTTTGTCTTCAAATTCGCCTTCTTGCTCCATTAAGGTATCAAGTTGTTTTAAAGCACTTAAGGTTTGATTAGAGCGCGTCATTAAGCCAGCAAGCTTAGCAATAGGAGATATAGCACGACCAGTTAACATAACCGCCGCTATAATTCCCCCCATAGATATTAAGTTTTCTGAGACCCGATACACACCTAACACGACAACGGCAACTACTGATATTTGTACAATAAAACTAGCAAAATTCAACACCGAATTAGTGATCATTTTAGATTTTAGTAACCAGGTAGAAGTGTGACCAACCATTTGTTGCCATGCTCTTTGCACAACACCTTCTGCGCCATTAGCTTTAATAGATTCTAATGCGCTTAAACATTCAATTAGATGTCCATGCCTTAAACCCGAAAACTTATTACTTTCTTCTATCGCTTTACGCAGTTTAGATTGATTTAACAATGTATAGCTAATGATAAGTATTGAGGCGATAATTGGAAACATCACTAGGTCACCGGCAACAAGCCAAATACAAAACATAAAAAGTACAGCAAAAGGTAAGTCAACCAACGCACTTATTGTCGCAGAAGACAAAAATTCTCTAACACTGTCAAATTCACTTAGCTGCTTAGCCATTCCACCAACACTTGGTGAGCGTTTTTCTAGCGGTATACCGATAACTTTAGCAAATAGTTTTGAAGAAACTTCAATATCAATCTTTTTACCCGCAACATCAATTAAATAACCGCGAAGTTGCTTTAAAATCAAATCAAAAATATAAGCAATACCGGCTCCAATCGCTAATACCCATAGTGATTCAAAAGCAAGGTTAGGTATAACTTTGTCATAAATATTCATCACAAAAAGTGGTGATACTAGGGCAAAAATATTGATCATAACTGAAGCAATAATCACATCTCGGTATATCGATGAAGTATTCTTAATTTTCTGCCATAACCAATGTTCTTTTGAGCTATTAAGATGAACATCAAAATTTCTATCGCCCCGATATTGCTGCTTTATTAAAAATAAATAACCAACAAAACTTGATTCTAATTCCTCTATCGTCAGCTGTTCTTCACCGCCGGTTTCAGGTAAAGAAACCGTAGCTATATTTTTTTCAACATTAAGCTCTTGTAATACTAAAGCTTTTTTATCTTTTAGCATCAAAATGCAAGGCAACAGCATTGATGGTAATTCATTTAGACCTTTGCGCACCAATTTAGCACTTAACCCTGCGCGAGAAGCCGCTTGAGGTAAAAGTTCTGGTGTTAGGTTTGCGCCTGTAAGCGGCAAGCCTGCTGAAAGCGCTTCAGCAGAACACGGATTACCATAATGCTCTGTTATAAGCACTAAGCTGTCTAACAAAGGGTCTGAACTTAACTTCTGTGAAGCATTAATTGTCCATTGAGTTGACTGTTGCTCTGTTGATTGCACGAAGTATTTGATCCCTTAAATAAGCTGATGAACTAATGATTTTTGAAAAAACTTTATCATTAGCTCATTGTAATTATTATATTTTATGCTTAATTTGCTCGACTTAACTATATCTGGTCTGAAGTGTCGAGTTCAATGGGTAATGCTACAACTTCTGATGACGCATCACTGTTCAATGTTACACCTTTGTTTAAGAAGTTATTGGTGATTATTGTTTCAGTATTCGATAGCACATCTACTTGATCAATATTTTCTAAGGTCAAGTTTTCGTCTGCAAAGATAGCTGTAACTTCACTTTCCTGATCTGTATTTATGTCGCTTTGTGAAAGTTCATTCAACATAAATGTTTCACCTATGCTCTCACTTTGGCTTTGCACCAAAAGATCACTTAAATCATAATCAGTTGCAAGGCTTGAACCTTCATTGTTTACAGCTTGGCTGGTAGTTGATTCACTAAAAGACAAGTCGATAAGTTCGCCGTCAGAAAAAGCAGAGTTCTCTTCATTAGTATCGTTGGCGTTGTTAGCATTTGCACTTTCAAAATAAATGGTTAGAGTCGCATTATCTGTTTCAGGATTAACCGTATCACCGTCTTGAATGGTATAGAAAATTTCAATTGATGGAGGAATAAGATTAGTATCAGTCCCTACTGGTAAACGGAACTCATACCTCCCTGTATCATACATAGTAAAAGTACCAAACCCCGTATCTATAATGTAAGAAGTGTTGTTAGTATCAAAAATGTATACTTGTCCTTCATATTCAAATTGAATTAAGGTTACGGTGCCATCAACTGAAGTATCTCTGTTGTCCCCACTACTACCTCTTTTTATGACATTGCCTTTAATACCTTCTGCTCTATTTGTAGTTCCGTCTCCGTTTTTGTCGTCATATTCAATACCATTATTATCATCTACGGCAACAGGAGCCGAGTCATTAATACTAATAGTTACTGTTGCTGTATCGGTATCAATACCATCACTTAAGCTGTATTCAAAACTTGGGAAATCAGCACCTAAAACAAAGCCTTCACTATTTTGATAAGTAAAGTCACCACTAGCATTAATACTTAAAATTCCTCCTTCGACGTTAATAACAGCAAAGCCATCTGTTTCAAAGATTAGTTCGACACCATTAATATGAGTAATCACTAATGTTGAACCGTCACCACCATCAGTATCGATGACGCCATCACCATCATGATGAGATATAATATTCCCTGAAACACTTTCCCCTTCATCAATATTAAAACCATCATCTTCTGCAACGGGTGGATCATTCACTGGTGTTACGGTTAATGTTAAAGTATCACTCACACCTGTATTCGTGGTGTAAGTCACCACGGGCACTACACCAAAATAATTGTCCGCTGGCACAAAGGTATAACCGCCATCCACATTAAGGGTTAAACTACCCACACCTAATATCACGGCTGTTTGACCGGCGACAAAACTAGTCTGTCCGCCTATTCCAGTATCTACACTAAAGTTTGCAACCGTTAATACATCATCAATATCACTATCATTTGATAACACGCCGTTAATCGCATTCACCGTTAAGGTCGTATCTTCTGATGTACTGTTTATATCTGCAGTGGTGTCGGTTAGATCATCAACCTCGTCAACATTAATTGTTAATGTTGATTCATTGGTATCACCAGCTCCATCTGTCACGGTATAAGTTACTACAGGTACACCACCGTTATAATTATCAGCAGGTAAAAAAGTGTAGCTACCGTCAGCATTTAAGGTTAATTCACCCTCCACTAATGACGCTGTTGTACCAATTGTATAAGTGACACCTGCAATAGTAAAACCAGTGACTGATAAGGGATTGTCAGGGCTTGCGCCATTATCTAAGACATTACCACTTACGCTGGTGTCCTCATTGGTGCTGACAACTTCATTATTGTCAGTAAGATCAGAAACCGGTGTCACAGAAATTGTTAAAGTAGAACTCTGAGTATCACCGGCACCATCAGTAACGATGTAAGTAATAACTGGCACAGCACCGTTGAAATTGTCATTTGGTGTGAAGGTATAGCTACCGTCTGCATTTAAGGTTAATTCACCTTCGGCTAAATTGACCGTTTCACCTGCATTGTAAGTATCACCACCAACAGTAAAGCTAATGACGGTTAACGGAGCATCAACACTGTTAGCATTATCGAGGACATTACCAGTTGCAGTTGTATCTTCTGCGACAGTAACAGTCTCATTATCATCGGTTAAATCTGAAACTGGTGTTACTGATATTGTTAGGGTAGAACTCTGTGTATCACCAGCACCATCAGTAACTGTGTAGCTGATCACTGGTACAGCACCGTTGAAATTATCAGCAGGTGTGAAAGTATAACTACCATCGGTATTTAAGGTCAGTTCACCTTCAGTGAGGGTAACGGTTTCACCGGCATTGTAAGTGTCACCATCAACAGTAAAGCTAGTGACGGTGAGTGGTCCATCTACAGATGCTGCGTTATCTAGGACATTGCCTGTCGCTGGCGTATCTTCTGCAACCGAAACCGACTCATTATCATCGGTTAAATCTGAAACAGGTGTCACAGAAATTGTTAGAGTTGAACTCTGTGTATCACCAGCACCGTCAGTCACTGTATAACTGATCACTGGCACAGCACCGTTGAAATTATCATTTGGTGTAAAAGTGTAGCTACCGTCTGCATTTAAGGTTAGTTCACCTTCGGTAAGAGTAACCGTTTCACCTGCATTGTAAGTATCACCATCAACAGTAAAGCTAGTGACGGTTAACGGACCTTCTGCAGTTTCTGCATTATCAAGCACATTACCTGTCGCTGGTGTATCTTCAGCTATCGTGACCGTTTCATTATCATCGGTTAAATCAGAAACTGGTGTCACTGAAATTGTTAATGATGATATTTCGGTATCACCAGCACTGTCAGTCACTGTGTAACTAATCACTGGCACGCTGCCATTAAAGTTATCGTTCGGTGTAAAGGTATAACTACCATCGGCATTTAAGGTTAGTTCACCTTCAGTGAGGGTAACGGTATCACCTGCATTATAAGTATTACCATCAACGGTAAAACTAGTGACGGTGAGTGGTCCATCTACAGATGCTGCGTTATCAAGCACATTACCTGTTGCTGGTGTATCTTCTGCAACAGAAACAGTTTCATTATCATCAGTTAAATCAGACACTGGTGTCACAGAAATTGTTAGAGTAGAACTCTGAGTATCACCAGCACCATCGGTAACAATGTAAGTAATAACAGGTACAGCACCGTTGAAATTATCATTTGGTGTAAAAGTGTAGCTACCGTCTGCATTTAAGGTTAGTTCACCTTCGGTAAGAGTAACCGTTTCACCGGCATTGTAAGTATCACCATCAACAGTAAAGCTAGTGACGGTTAACGGACCTTCTGCAGTTTCTGCATTATCAAGCACATTACCTGTCGCTGGTGTATCTTCAGCTATCGTGACTGTTTCATTATCATCGGTTAAATCAGAAACTGGTGTCACTGAAATTGTTAAGGTAGAACTCTGAGTATCACCAGCACCGTCAGTCACTGTGTAAGTAATAACAGGTACAGCGCCATTGAAGTTATCAGCAGGTGTGAAAGTGTAACTACCATCGGTATTTAAAGTGAGTTCACCTTCAGTTAGGGAAACAGTGTCACCTGCATTGTAAGTATCACCATCAACAGTAAAACTCGTTACCGTTAACGGTCCATCAACGCTGTTAGCATTATCCAGGACATTGCCTGTCGCTGGTGTATCTTCTACTACAGAAACCGTTTCACTATCATCACTTAAATCAGACACTGGCGTCACAGAAATTGTTAGAGTAGAACTATCAGTATCACCTGCACCATCGGTAACAATGTAAGTAATAACAGGTACAGCACCATTGAAATTATCATTTGGTGTGAAAGTGTAGCTACCGTCTGCATTTAAAGTGAGTTCACCTTCAGTGAGGGAAACAGTGTCACCGGCATTGTAAGTATTACCATCAACAGTAAAGCTCGTTACGGTTAACGGAGCATCAACGCTGTTAGCATTATCCAGGACATTACCAGTTGCAGTTGTATCTTCTGCAACAGAAACCGTTTCACTATCATCACTTAAATCAGACACTGGCGTCACAGAAATTGTTAGGGTAGAACTCTGAGTGTCACCGGCACCATCGGAAACGATGTAAGTAATAACTGGCACAGCACCGTTGAAATTGTCATTTGGTGTGAAGGTATAGCTACCGTCTGCATTTAAGGTTAATTCACCTTCGGCTAAATTGACCGTTTCACCTGCATTGTAAGTATCACCACCAACAGTAAAGCTAATGACGGTTAACGGAGCATCAACACTGTTAGCATTATCGAGGACATTACCAGTTGCAGTTGTATCTTCTGCGACAGTAACAGTCTCATTATCATCGGTTAAATCTGAAACTGGTGTTACTGATACTGTTAGGGTAGAACTCTGAGTATCACCAGCACCGTCAGTCACTGTGTAACTGATCACTGGCACAGCGCTATTGAAGTTATCAGCAGGTGTAAAGGTATAACTACCGTCAGCGTTTAAGGTTAATTCACCTTCAGTGAGGGTAACAGTATCACCCGCATTGTAAGCATCACCATCAACGGTAAAACTCGTTACGGTTAACGGTCCATCTGCCGTTTCTGCATTATCGAGCACATTTCCTGTCGCTGGTGTATCTTCTGCAACCGAAACCGTCTCATTATCATCGGTTAAATCTGAAACAGGCGTCACTGAAATTGTTAGAGTAGAACTCTGTGTATCACCAGTACCATCTGTCACGGTATAGCTAATCACTGGTACAGCACCGTTGAAATTATCACTTGGTGTAAAGGTATAACTACCATCTGCATTTAAAGTGAGTTCACCTTCAGTGAGAGTAACGGTATTACCGGCATTGTAAGTATTTCCATCAACAGTAAAGCTAGTGACAGTCATAGGACCATCAGCAGTTTCTGCATTATCAAGCACATTGCCTGTCGCTGGTGTATCTTCAGCTATCGTGACCGTTTCATTATCATCGTTTAAATCTGTAACTGGTGTCACTGAAATTGTTAAGGTAGAACTCTGTGTATCACCTGCACCATCGGTAACAATGTAAGTAATAACGGGCACACTGCCATTAAAATTATCAGCAGGTGTGAAAGTGTAGCTACCATCTGCGTTTAAAGTTAACTCACCTTCAGTGAGAGTAACAGTGTCACCGGCATTGTAAGTATCTCCATCAACAGTAAAACTCATTACAGTTAACGGTCCATCAACGCTGTTAGCATTATCCAGGACATTACCTGTTGCTGGTGTATCTTCTGCTATCGTAACCGTTTCATTATCATCAGTAAAATCAGACACTGGTGTCACAGAAATTGTTAGGGTTGAACTCTGAATATCACCAGCACCATCAGTTACGGTATAACTGATCACGGGTACAGCACCGTTGAAATTATCAGCAGGTGTAAAAGTGTAACTACCATCTGCATTTAAGGTTAATTCACCTTCAGTGAGGGTAATTGTTTCACCTGCATTGTAAGTATTTCCATCAACAGTAAAGCTAGTGACGGTCAGTGGACCCTCTGCCGTTTCTGCATTATCTAGGACATTACCTGTCGCGGTTGTATCTTCATCTATCGTGACAGATTCATTTTCATCGCTGAGATCAGAAACCGGTGTTACTGAAATTGTTAGGGTAGAACTCTGAGTATCACCAGCACCATCAGTCACTGTATAACTGATCACTGGTACAGCACCATTGAAGTTATCATTTGGTGTGAAAGTGTAACTACCATCGGTATTTAAAGTGAGTTCACCTTCAGTGAGGGTAACGGTTTCACCGGCATTGTAAGTGTCACCATCAACAGTAAAGCTAGTGACGGTGAGTGGTCCATCTACAGATGCTGCGTTATCTAGGACATTGCCTGTCGCTGGCGTATCTTCTGCAACCGAAACCGACTCATTATCATCGGTTAAATCTGAAACAGGTGTCACAGAAATTGTTAGAGTTGAACTCTGTGTATCACCAGCACCGTCAGTCACTGTATAACTGATCACTGGCACAGCACCGTTGAAATTATCATTTGGTGTGAAAGTGTAACTACCATCGGCATTTAAGGTTAACTCACCTTCGGTAAGAGTAACAGTGTCACCGGCATTGTAAGTACCACCATCAACAGTAAAACTCGTTACGGTTAACGGACCATCAACGCTGTTAGCATTATCTAGGACATTACCTGTCGCGGTTGTATCTTCTGCTATTGTGACCGTTTCACTATCATCGATCAGATCAGAAACTGGCGTTACTGAAATTGTTAGAGTAGAACTATCAGTATCACCTGCACCATCGGTAACAATGTAAGTAATAACAGGTACAGCACCATTGAAATTATCGTTCGGTGTAAAAGTGTAGCTACCGTCAGCATTTAAGGTTAACTCACCTTCGGTAAGAGTAACCGTGTCACCGGCACTGTAGGTGTTTCCATCAACGGTAAAACTCGTTACTGTTAATGGACCATCAGCAGTTTCTGCATTATCAAGGACATTGCCTGTCGCGGTTGTATCTTCTGCAACAGTAACAGTCTCATTATCATCGCTAAGATCAGAAACTGGCGTTACTGAAATAGTTAAGGTAGAACTATCAGTATCACCTGCACCATCGGTAACAATGTAAGTAATAACAGGTACAGCACCATTGAAATTATCAGCAGGTGTAAAAGTGTAGCTACCATCTGCGTTTAAGGTTAACTCACCTTCAGTAAGAGTAACCGTTTCACCGGCATTGTAAGTGTCACCATCAACAGTAAAGCTCGTTACGGTTAAAGGTCCATCTGCCGTTTCTGCATTATCTAGGACATTGCCTGTCGCTGGCGTATCTTCTGCAACAGTAACAGTCTCATTATCATCAGTAAGGTCTGAAACAGGTGTTACTGAAATTGTTAGAGTAGAACTATCAGTATCTCCTGCACCATCGGTAACAATGTAAGTAATAACAGGTACAGCACCATTGAAATTATCATTTGGTGTGAAAGTGTAGCTACCGTCTGCATTTAAGGTTAATTCACCTTCAGTGAGGGTAACCGTTTCACCGGCATTGTATGTATTCCCATCAACAGTAAAGCTCGTTACGGTTAAAGGTCCATCTGCCGTTTCTGCATTATCTAGGACATTGCCTGTCGCTGGCGTATCTTCTGCAACAGAAACAGTCTCATTATCATCGCTAAGATCTGAAACTGGTGTTACTGAAATTGTTAAAGTAGAGCTATCTGTATCTCCTGCACCATCAGTAACGGTGTAAGTAATAACGGGCACAGCACCATTGAAATTATCAGCAGGTGTAAAAGTGTAGCTACCGTCTGCATTTAAGGTTAATTCACCTTCGGTAAGAGTAACCGTTTCACCTGCATTGAAAGTATTGCCATCAACAGTAAAACTGGTCACTGTTAATGGACCATCAGCAGTTTCTGCATTATCCAGGACATTGCCAGAAATTGCGGTATCTTCTGCTGTCGTTACCGATTCATTACTGTCAGTGAGATCAGAAACCGGTGTCACTGAAATCGTTAAAGTAGAGCTATCTGTATCTCCTGCACCATCGGTAACAATGTAAGTAATAACAGGCACAGCACCATTAAAATTATCAGCAGGTGTAAAGGTATAACTACCATCGGCATTTAAAGTTAATTCACCTTCAGTGAGGGTAACGGTTTCACCGGCATTGTAAGCATCACCATCAACGGTAAAACTCGTTACGGTTAAAGGTCCATCTGCCGTTTCTGCATTATCTAGGACATTGCCTGTCGCTGATGTATCTTCTGCGACAGTAACAGTCTCATTATCATCGCTTAAATCTGAAACTGGTGTCACTGAAATCGTTAAAGTAGAGCTATCTGTATCTCCTGCACCATCAGTAACGGTGTAACTAATAACCGGCACAGCACCATTGAAATTATCAGCAGGTGTAAAAGTGTAGCTACCGTCTGCATTTAAGGTTAATTCACCTTCGGTAAGAGTAACCGTTTCACCTGCATTGAAAGTATTGCCATCAACAGTAAAACTGGTCACTGTTAATGGACCATCAGCAGTTTCTGCATTATCCAGGACATTGCCAGAAATTGCGGTATCTTCTGCTGTTCTTACCGATTCATTACTGTCAGTGAGATCAGAAACCGGTGTCACTGAAATCGTTAAAGTAGAGCTATCTGTATCTCCTGCACCATCGGTAACAATGTAAGTAATAACAGGCACAGCACCATTAAAATTATCAGCAGGTGTAAAAGTATAACTACCATCGGCATTTAAGGTTAACTCACCTTCGGTAAGAGTAACCGTTTCACCGACATTAAAAGTATTGCCATCAACAGTAAAACTGGTCACTGTTAATGGACCATCAGCAGTTTCTGCGTTATCCAGGACATTGCCAGAAATTGCGGCATCTTCTGCTGTCGTTACCGATTCATTACTGTCAGTGAGATCAGAAACCGGTGTCACTGAAATTGTTAAAGTAGAGCTATCTGTATCTCCTGCACCATCAGTAACATTGTAAGTAATAACGGGCACAGCACCATTGAAATTATCAGCAGGTGTAAAAGTGTAGCTACCATCTGCGTTTAAGGTTAACTCACCTTCAGTAAGAGTAACTGTTTCACCCGCATTGTAAGCATCACCATCAACGGTAAAACTCGTTACGGTTAACGGACCTTCTGCAGTTTCTGCGTTATCAAGGACATTGCCTGTCGCGGTTGTATCTTCATCTATCGTGACAGATTCACTATCATCACTTAAATCAGAAACAGGTGTCACAGAAATTGTTAGAGTTGAACTCTGAGTATCACCAGCACCGTCAGTCACTGTGTAACTGATCACTGGCACAGCGCCATTGAAGTTATCAGCAGGTGTAAAAGTGTAACTACCATCGGCATTTAAGGTTAACTCACCTTCGGTAAGAGTAACCGTGTCACCGGCACTGTAAGTGTTTCCATCAACGGTAAAACTGGTCACTGTTAATGGACCATCAGCAGTTTCTGCATTATCAAGCACATTGCCAGAAATTGCGGTATCTTCTGCTGTTGTTACCGATTCATTACTGTCAGTGAGATCAGAAACCGGTGTCACTGAAATCGTTAAAGTAGAGCTATCTGTATCTCCTGCACCATCAGTAACAATGTAAGTAATAACGGGTACAGCACCATTGAAATTATCAGCAGGTGTAAAGGTATAACTACCATCGGCATTTAAGGTTAACTCACCTTCAGTAAGAGTAACCGTTTCACCGGCATTAAAAGTATTGCCACCAACAGTGAAGCTGGTCACTGTTAATGTGCCCTCAATACTGTTGCCATTATCGAGCACATTGCCAGAAATTGCGGTATCTTCTGCTGTTGTAACCGCTTCATCCGCATCAGTAAGATCGGAGACAGGTGTTACTGAAATCGTTAAGGTAGAGCTGTCGGTATCACCAGCGCCATCGGTAACGATGTAGCTGATCACGGGCACACTGCCATTAAAATTATCAGCAGGTATAAAGGTATAACTACCATCGGCATTTAAGGTTAACTCACCTTCGGTAAGAGTAACCGTGTCACCGGCACTGTAGGTGTTTCCATCAACGGTAAAACTGGTCACTGTTAATGGACCGTCTGCAGTTTCTGCGTTATCCAGGACATTGCCAGAAATTGCGGTATCTTCTGCTGTTCTTACCGATTCATTACTGTCAGTGAGATCAGAAACCGGTGTCACTGAAATTGTTAAAGTAGAGCTATCTGTATCTCCTGCACCATCGGTAACATTGTAAGTAATAACGGGCACAGCACCATTGAAATTATCAGCAGGTGTAAAAGTGTAGCTACCATCTGCGTTTAAGGTTAACTCACCTTCAGTAAGAGTAACCGTTTCACCGACATTAAAAGTATTGCCATCAACAGTAAAACTGGTCACTGTTAATGGACCATCAGCAGTTTCTGCATTATCAAGCACATTGCCAGAAATTGCGGTATCTTCTGCTGTTGTTACCGATTCATTACTGTCAGTGAGATCAGAAACCGGTGTCACTGAAATCGTTAAAGTAGAGCTATCTGTATCTCCTGCGCCATCGGTAACGATGTAACTAATAACCGGCACAGCGCCGTTGAAATTATCAGCAGGTGTGAAAGTATAGCTACCATCAGCATTTAAGGTTAATTCACCTTCGGTAAGAGTAACTGTTTCACCTGCATTGAAAGTATTTCCGTCGACAGTAAAGCTCGTAATGATGAGTGGACCATCTGCAGTTTCGGCATTATTAAGCACATTGCCAGAAACTGAGGTATCTTCTGCTGTTGTAACGGTTTCATCCGCATCAGTAAGATCGGAGACGGGTGTTACTAAAATTGTTAAAGTAGAATTATCGGTATTACCGGCACCATCGGTAACGGTGTAGTTGACGACTGGTACGCTGCCATTAAAATTATCAGCGGGTACAAAAGTATAGCTACCGTCTGCATTTAAGGTAAGTTCACCTTCTGCTAGATTAACTGCTTCGCCCACCTCAAAAGTATTGCCATCAACAGTAAAATTAATCACACTTAATGGACCACCAGCACTAGCACCATTTTCCAGCACATTACCTGTGACTGATGTATCCTCTGTGACACTGACAGTTTCATTACCATCAAATAAGGCAAAATTATTGTTATTATTGTCGTTATCTAAATCAGTAGACAAAACAGAAGCATTATTTTGTTCTGTTGTATCGTATCCAGCCTGCGCTAACGTTTCATCACCTGTTCTATTTACTGTGACAAAACTTGTTCCTTCATTACTAGTAAGACCAGCAGTTGTTTCAGGAAGCTCAGCATCACTTTCAGAATCAATTAAATCTTGAATGGCTGAAATTTCATTTTGAATATTATTTATATCGTTATTATCAACTGTTCCTGTATTGTCATCATTTGGAACTATGTCTACACGAATATCATTAACCGACTCACCCTCGTAGCTGTAGACTCGATGCTGACTTCCATCAGCAAAAGCCAATACAATTTCACTGCCTTTGATTAGATTAAGAACGGTGCCTGCTTCAATGACATCACCAACTTGTAATAGAGTGTTTACAGCCACATTGGTGTGAACTTCACCTTTAACATTAATGACTTGTGCATTTTTTGGGTTGGTATAGTTTTCCATAAACAACTTCCTAATGATTTGGCTTACCACATACTCTAGACAATCTAAAAATACTGCAGCTGATTGATAACTGTAAACATACTTATAAGGTTACATATTACAAGTATTTAGACTAAAGACAATGTATTTCTGGATGGTCTTCTTATGAATTAATTAACAGATAAATGAAATAAAGAGATTAATTTTTAACACTAAATATATTATAAAATCTAAATTTACAATAATGATTTAATATATAGGGTCTAATCGTAATTAAATATATGTTATTTTTAAATAAAAAGGATATGAACAATAGGGATTAATGTTCATTAACAACAGCGGTATCGAGCGATACCGCCTTAACTATGATAAAAAATAATTATTAATTTTTGAATCTACGAGTTACTAACCCGATTAAAGCAAGTGAGAAAATAGCGATTGTTGAAGGTTCAGGCACTGAAATAGTAATTGATTTGAATACATGATTAATCTTGACACCTTTTAACGCTCGGTCATCGACAAATGCTGAAAGATCACCATTTGCATTATAACCAACGCCACCTGCATTATCAGTCACTACGTCTTGTGCAAGTTCTTTCAATCTACCCGAATAATTGGGATCCAACTCGTCATCAAAAAAGTCATAATGAGCCTTATAATTAACAATAAAGTTGACAAGGTCATAATTATTATCATTAGTAGTCGAATTCGAACTTAAGGCATATACTGAGCCGTCGGTAAGTGGACGAAACAAAAGTTCAGCAGCCTCTAAGCCATTATAGGTTATAACATTTTTGATTATTTCTTCATCATTTGCATTAAATTCTCTATATTCTTCACCATCTGCTAAATCAAAAGAACCGACATATGCCCATTGAATACCAGCATCATCTGAATACAGATCGCCAACAATTAGGCCAGCATTGGCCCTTTCTACAATACAAAGAGAAAACAAAATAACTACAATAATACTTATAATTTTAGAACTCATACTACTTCCTTAAGCCCTGAATGGGTTAATAATTTGATGTTACATAACTACATTTACTTCACTACACCAGTAGAAAGCAAAAATCATACCAAAAATAAAAATCCATTTAATTCAACAGGTAAAGAAAAATCATAAACTTAATTCATTAATACTGTTAAAAAACACGACACTAAATTCCAACTAAAAAATTCTGATTTAATAACACCGATTAACACATAATACCTGAATTAATAATTTATGCTAATATCTATTAGCATAGCATTGCATAATTATGCTAGCAATAATGGCAAGATATCTAAAAAATAGAAACAAATAATTTCTCGTTCACTCAATAATTATCAGCCCCTCTGCCCCATCCTTTTATCTTCGTCCTGAGCGAATTTAATAAATACAATACCTGTACAGTAACCTAATCGTATGAAGCTAATTGTAAATAATGTGCTGAAAACCCATTTGTTTAAATTTTCATATATTGATGTATTGAACAAGTTCTACACTTTTATAACTATCTTTTTTATATACTCGTAATATAGAGATTTGAACGCTACTCGAAGGATTAGCGCTATAAAGCCTTTTTTATAATTTCTAACTTTCCAAAAGCAAAAAACCGCTAATCTTTCGATTAGCGGTTTTTCTTTGTTTGGCGGTGAGAAAGAGATTTGAACGCTACTTGAAGAATTAGCGCTATAAACCTTTTTTTATAATTTCTAACTTTAAAATGCAAAAAACCGCTAATCTTTCGATTAGCGGTTTTTCTTTGTTTGGCGGTGAGAAAGAGATTTGAACGCTACTTGAAGAATTAGCGCTATAAACCTTTTTTTATAATTTCTAACTTTAAAATGCAAAAAACCGCTAATCTTTCGATTAGCGGTTTTTCTTTGTTTGGCGGTGAGATAGAGATTTGAACTCTAGAAGGGCTATAAACCCTTGCTGGTTTTCAAGACCAGTGCTTTCGACCACTCAGCCATCTCACCTGAATGTCTAAAAACAATTGCTTGCTTGAAGACGAGGCGAATATTAAAGTGTCGAAAAAGACTTGTAAAGCATTTATTTGCCAAAAATGTTTGTTTGCTAAAAAAAACAACAGATTGCTAGCTATTTAAACAATACTTAAGGGTATATATGGATAATGATAATTGTTCTGTAAACAAGTGTCGCTGTTCTTGGCTTGATACTTCAAAACCCGATTACGTAAAATACCACGATGAAGAATGGGGAGTACCTGTTCATGATGATAAAGTGATGTTTGAATCCCTTGTTTTAGAATCTGCACAAGCTGGCTTAAGTTGGTACACCATTCTTAAGAAGCGTGAAGGTTACCGTAAATTATTTTTGGACTTTAATGTAAATAAAGTGGCAACATTTACTGATGACGATATAGAACGTTTAATGCAGGATGCCTCAATAGTACGAAATAGGCTTAAAATAGTTGCGGCTATCAATAATGCTAAACGATTTATTGAAATACAGAATGAATACGGCAGTTTTTGTCAGTTCATCTGGTCTTATGTTGACCATAAAACCCAAGTTAACAACATTGAGGATGCTGAAAATTCGGTTGCTACGTCATCTATTAGTGATCAGTTAGCAAAAGATATGAAGAAGCGTGGCTTTAAATTTTTAGGCTCAACGACCTTATACTCACATTTACAAGCAACAGGATTGATAAACGATCACTCGAATAGCTGTTTTAGAAAATAAATGAGCAAGACCATGGCTAAATAACAATTCACCACCAAGCTACAAAGGTTAGTTAATGTTGCAAAAACCCCCTGTTACAAACATTCACAAATTATTAATAAATATCAACAGATTTAAGCAACTAAATCATAGTATTTTAAAAAACACCATGCCATAATATGTCAAGATGTCATAAGAAAAGTTTAAGAACACTCTTGAATTTTAATTAAATGGCCTTATCTAAAAAGTATAACTAAAGTTATCAGAGGAAGTTTTATGCAATCAAATATTGGTTTACAAGCGAGCAAAAGCTCAGCTATAGAAATTAACAAGGTACTTAAAAATACCTATATGTTGTTGTCAATGACATTAGCTTTTAGTGCAGTTACTGCTGCTATAACAATGACAATGAATCTACCTCGTGGTGCCGCACTTATAATGATGTTGGTCGCTTTTGGTTTAATGTTTGTTGTTAACAAAAAAGCTGATTCTGCAAGTGGTATTTTTTGGATATTTGCTTTCACTGGCTTAATGGGCGCATCTTTAGGTCCAATGCTTAGCCAATATGCTGCAATGCCTGGTGGTCCTGCCATGATAATGCAAGCACTTGGTGGCACAGCATTAATATTTTTTGCATTATCGGGTTATGCATTAACCAGTAAAAAAGACTTCTCATTTATGGGTGGCTTTTTAATGGTAGGTTTAATCGTTGCGGTTGTAGCAATGATAGCGAATATATTTTTCCAAATACCGGCGCTTTCATTAGCAATTAGTGCTGCCGTTATTATGATTATGTCGGGTCTAATTTTATTCGATACAAGTCGTATCATCCATGGCGGTGAAACTAACTATATTCGTGCAACGATTTCACTTTATTTAAGTGTTTACAATATTTTCGTTCACTTACTAAGCATGTTAGGGATTTTGGGCGGAGATGATTAATCTTCCAAGCTAATAGAATATAAGTGAGTTATTGCTTATAATATAAAACCTCGTTGATCTAATGGTCACCGAGGTTTTTTTATACTCATTTATAATCACTGTTTTCTTGTGCATGTAGGACATTTTTTGAAAAAACTCGCCTTTGTTATTACCACCCCGCCCAACAGTAACTTAACGGCTACCGCTATTAATATGGTTACCGCTGCCTTAAAGAGTGGTATTGACGTTGTTGGCGTATTTTTTTATCAAGACGGTGTTTTAAATGGAAGCCAGCTTCTTGCGCTACCTAATGACGAATACCAAGCCCATCGGCAATGGCAACAACTACATCACGACTATAGTCTTCCTTTACACTTATGTGCTACTGCAGCAGAAAAACGTGGGCTAAGTGACGATGTTAGTGATAGTCAAGTCGATACCATTCATCAGGCATTTACCTTATCGGGCCTAGGTGAGTTAGTAGAATTGAATGTCAACGCTGATCGTTTAATTCAACTGTAAGGAATTTATCATGTCTCAAGCCAAAAAATCAGTTGCTATCGTTAATGCTAGCGCCCCATTTTCAACAGCAAATGCTAAAGATTCTCTTGATGTTGCCCTTATTTTTGGCTCTTATGAACAAGCCATTAGCTTGTATTTTCAAGGTGATGGCGTCTATCAATTAATCCCCAAACAACAACCTGAATTTATCCAGCAAAAAGACTTTTTGAAAACGTTAGCGGCATTAACGTTTTATGATATTGAAAATATTTATGTTTGCCAACATTCACTGACTGAACGTGGCTTGGCTAACGATTTTTCTATTGAAAACGTAGCCGTGCTTAACCGTGTAGAGTTCTCTAAATCATTACACCAACATCAATCAATTTTAAGGTTTTAACCCTCATGAGTATGCTTCATTTAGTGCGCACATCCGCTTTTCAGACAAGCGACTTTCAACAATGCCTTAACGTAATACAAGCAAATGACACTATCGTGCTACTTGATGATGGTTGCTACAACCTTAGTCATGATTTATGGCAACAAGCCTTAAGTAAAATAGCGCTGCCCGCGCTTTATATTGTTGAAGCGCATGCACAAGCCAGAGCTATAACGATTGATAAAGAAAAAATAAACACTTTATCACTCGATGCATTAATGACATTGATTTGTGCAACAGAAAAATCGGTAACTTGGCAGTGAGTTTACTTTTTAATGAACAAGAAATTGCCACCGACAAGCAAGGTTATTTAATTAACTTTAAAGACTGGCATACAGATTTAGCACAGATAATTGCTGATAAAGACCAATTAGTATTAACGGAGCAACACTTTGAAGTTATACGCTTTGTTAGAGAGTTCTACCTGACTTACAATACGTCCCCTGCGATAAGAGCGTTAACAAAAGCGATGAAAGCAGAATTTGGCGAAGAAAAATCAAGTAGTCGGTATTTATATCGATTATTCAAAGAAGGACCAGCAAAGCAAGCAACAAAGTATGCTGGCTTACCCAAGCCAGCACGCTGTATTTAAACGTTTACCTCTCCGACTATCAATATTAAACTTTAATATTGATAGTATAACCACTGCTACCTGATGTCGGTAATGCCACTGAGTCAACACTGCCAGCAGAGGCGATAAGCTTTAATGCCATTTCACCTTCTAGCTCTTGCTGACTTTTAGACAAGGCTGCGGTTTTTAATGCATAACCTGTGGTTATATCCGTTTGTACGCTGTCAATATTATTCAATGATAATGCCATAAAACTCCCCACATTTTAGTTATGCACCGATAAAGTTAGTACCAAGGGTGTCACAATAATTATCGACACGCTTGATAATAACTTTATACAGAAATATTCATTTAAGCAAAAGCCGATAATAACGCTTCAACTGGATGACGCGTTTGCATATTGCCTAGTCGCTTTGTTTGGCTTCGACATGAATAGCCAGTCACAAGTACTTGCTCTGCCTCTAATTTAGCCAACTTATTTTGCCAACTCATTTCAAATAACATTTTCGAGTTTTCAAAATTTACTTGCTCATGGCCGTAAGTTCCAGCCATACCACAACAACCCACAGAGACATTTTCTAGTGTCAAACCAAACAACTTGAATATATCACGCCATTGTCCTTCACTTCCGGCTAATGCCGTTTTCTCAGTACAATGCGCAAATAGCTTATAAGGCGCCACTTGTTTATCACCGGTTAGTGATGAAAGTGCAATTTTAGTGTTTGGGTGTTCTATAACGGTTAATAACCACTCATGGGCTAACATCACGTGAAAATCACCACGTTTATCGCCAAGTGTTTGTTTATATTCGTCGCGATAACAAAGCGTTAATGAAGCATCTAAGCCAACCATAGGTATATTTAACTGATCAAGTTCATTTAAAAATTCAGCAGTATTTTTAGCTGTTTTTGCAAATTTAGCTAAAAATCCTTTTACGTGCTGTGGTTTGCCATTAGGTTTAAAAGGTAATAACACTGGGGTAAAACCTAATTTTTCAATTAAGGCCATCATAGCTTCAACGACGTTAGCATCATAAAAAGAAGTAAACGGGTCTTGAACGATCAGCACATGACTCGCTTGTTGCTCTTTACTGAGACCGTGCAAATAAGCAAGGTCAAAGGATTGATAATTTTTTTCACTGACTTGCTTTGCTAAAGTCGGTACAGAAAGTATCGGTGTATCAATATAACCAATCGTTGCTCGTGAAAATTTGTCGTACCATTTATGGGATAATACCGAATTAATTAATTTTGGAGATTTAGCCATTAATGGCGTTAATGTTTCTACATTAGCGACTAGGTGATCTTTTAACGGACGGAAATATCTTGAATGATATAAGTTAACAAATCGCGCTCTAAAATCAGGAACATCTACTTTTACAGGACATTGACTCGCGCAAGCTTTACAGGCTAAACAGCCTTGCATGGCTTCCATTACTTCGTGAGAAAAATCTTCTTTTTGATGTGCCGAAAAGCGATTTTTTATCTTATCTAATAAACGTTTTACAGACCAATGCTGAATATTTTCTTCTAAACTAAGAATATCAACACCCTTAGCTTCTAAAAGACGCAACCACTCACGCATCAAGCCTGCTCTACCTTTTGGTGAATGCCTTCGGTCACGCGTTACCTTACTTGAAGGACACATCGGGCTGTCTACATCATAATTAAAACACAGGCCATTGCCATTACAGTCGAGTGCAGAACTAAATGAATCTTTTACCGTTATCGGTATTTGGCGGTCATAGAAACCACGTTTAGTGTCATCAACTGAGACTAGTTTTTCAGTCGACTCAAGTGGTGTACAAATTTTACCTGGATTCATTTTATTATGTGGGTCAAAAGCACTTTTTATTTTTCTTAGTTCGGTAAATAAATGTTCACCAAAAAATTTTGGACTGTATTCGCTACGATAACCTTTTCCATGCTCACCCCACATTAACCCGCCATATTTAGCGGTTAACGTTACCACTTTATCAGAGATTTCGCGGAGTAACTTTTCTTGTTCAGGATCGCACATATCAAGTGCTGGGCGGACATGGAGAACACCCGCATCAACATGACCAAACATGCCATAGTGCAAACCATAGCTATCAAGTAAGGCGCGAAATTCAACAATATAATCCGCTAAGTTTTCCGGTGGCACAGCAGTATCTTCGGCAAAAGCCAATGGCTTTTGACTACCTGCTGTATTACCTAATAAACCAACCGCTTTTTTGCGCATACCATAAAGTTTATTGATACTGCTTAAATCAGTGGTCACTTGATAGCCAATAACACCGGTATTATTGCTAATGTCGCTATCTAAACGAGCCGTTAGTTGTGCAACCTGATCGGCTAAGGCTTCGATACTGGTGCCGTTGTACTCAACAATATTAATACCGTCCATGACTTTATTGTCAACATCGGTGATTAAATCACGCACCGAATGCCAAACAATATCTTGTTTGGCTAAATTCAAGACTTTTGAATCAATAGTTTCAACTGAAGTCGCTTTAGCTGCAACGAGCGCAGGAGAATGGCGCAGCGCAGAATCAAAACTGTCGTATTTAATTACAATCAGTGTTTTAGCTTTTAAAATTGGCGTTAAGTTAAGTTTTGCCTCACAAACAAAAGCTAACGAACCTTCTGAACCTGTGATCAAACGTGAAATATCAACTTGACTTAAATCATCATTAAAAACATTTTCTAGATCATAACCGCTTAAAAAACGATTTAAACGGGGAAATTTCTCTAAAATCAAGGCCCGGTTGTCACGACATGAGGCCAGTACTTGTTTAACAATATGACCATAACTACTATTTTGTTGCGCGAGTTCTTCCGCTTCCCCAATCGACATCGGTACTGTGGACAGAAAGTCACCATTGGCTAAAACCGACTCTAGAGCTAAAACATGATTAGAGGTTTTGCCATAGACCAGAGAACCTTGTCCAGAAGCATCAGTATTAATCATGCCACCAATGGTTGCACGGCTACTGGTTGATAAATCTGGAGAGAAGAAAAAACCGTGTGGACGTAAATAATCATTTAATTGATCTTTGATAACGCCCGCTTCAACACGGATCCAGTTTTCTTCAACATTAATTTCTAAAATACGGTTCATGTATTTTGACAAGTCAACGACAATACCTGGGGTTAGACTTTGTCCATTGGTGCCGGTTCCGCCGCCACGCGCACTAAACTTAATACTTTGATACTTTGGTGTTGAAGACAATTGACTGATCAATTGTATGTCTTGCTTACTTCGAGGATGTAAAACCAATTGCGGTAATTGTTGATAAATGCTGTTGTCGGTAGCAACCGCTAGCCGAGCACTATATTGGCAATTAATTTCACCGCTATATTGACTGTTACCAAGCTCCTGAGAAAACTTTTGATATAGTGGAGCGATAAGTTCTTGGTGTTCTAATGAAGGTAAGCTCTGAGACATAGACGAAAAACATATTAACGATTTAAGGTTAGACTTAGTATATCACGTCAGTTTTGAATTATGACTCAAGTTTTGTTGAAGAGTGCAAAAAGGCTAAGAACTTTTTAACTAAACTTATAGTAAAAAGAACCTAGCCTTTGTCTATTATATTGCCAGTGAGGCTATAACCTCACTTTATTCACCGATAAACCACACTAGACGATAATTTATCCTTTGTGGTTTTCAGCAATATACAACCAAGTCGCTAATACCGTATCTGGATTAAGCGAAACACTGTCGATACCTTCTTCAACCAACCATGCGGCAAAATCAGGGTGATCTGACGGGCCTTGGCCACAAATACCCACATATTTACCACGCGCTTTACACGCTTTAATCGCCATAGACAATAAAGCTTTGATGGCTGGGTTACGTTCATCAAATAAATGAGCGATTAAACCAGAGTCACGGTCTAAACCTAGTGTTAATTGCGTTAAATCGTTTGAACCGATAGAAAATCCGTCAAAATGATCTAGGAATTGATCGGCTAACAAACAGTTAGAGGGTAATTCACACATCATAATAACACGCAAACCGTTTTCACCACGTTTCAAACCATTTTCAGCTAGTATTTCAATAACTTGCTTAGCTTCTTCCACGGTACGAACAAATGGGATCATGATTTCAACGTTAGTAAAATCCATATCGTTGCGCACGCGCTTTATCGCTTCACACTCAAGTGCAAAACATTCACGGAAATCTTTTGAGATATAACGTGCTGCGCCGCGATAACCGATCATCGGATTTTCTTCTTCCGGTTCAAACACGTCACCGCCAACTAAGTTAGCGTATTCGTTTGATTTAAAATCAGACATTCTAACAATGACTTTCTCTGGCGAATAAGCTGACGCTAAGGTTGCTATGCCTTCAGTTAGTTTAGCAATATAAAATTCAACTGGGCTAGCATAACCAACAATAATATCGTTAATTTCATCTTTTAAATCGTCAGATTGTTCATCGAAATTTAACAAAGCTTTTGGATGAATGCCAATCATCTTGTTGATAATGAATTCTAAACGCGCTAAACCAATACCCGCATGAGGTAAACGTGCAAAACCAAAGGCTCGGTCTGGGTTGCCAACATTCATCATTATTTTTAACGGGACTTCTGGCATCGAATCAACTTGTGAAGTTGTTACGGTAAAATCAAGTTTACCTTTGTAGATAAAACCGGTATCACCTTCTGCACAAGACACAGTAATATCATCACCATTAGCAATACGTGTTGTCGCATCACCACAACCAACAACCGCAGGAATACCCATTTCACGAGCAATAATTGCAGCATGACAAGTTCTGCCACCACGATTAGTCACAATCGCAGAAGCGCGTTTCATAATTGGCTCCCAATCAGGGTCGGTCATATCGGTGACTAAAACATCACCGGGCTTAATTTTGTCCATTTCAGCCAATGAAGCTAATACTTTCGCTTCACCACTACCAATTTTGTGACCTATTGAGCGACCTTCACAAATAACATCAGCGGTTGCTTGTAATTGAAACTGTTCCATTACATTAGCGCTTTCACGACTACGTACGGTTTCAGGACGCGCTTGAACGATGTAAAGCTTACCGTCTAAGCCATCTTTAGCCCATTCAATATCCATTGGACGTTGATAATGCTTTTCAATAATAACAGCTTGTTTAGCAAGTTCTTGAACTTCATCATCGGTTAGTGAAAATTGATTAGACAGCTTTTCTTCAATATCAACAATTTCAACTTGTTTGCCGTGACTTTGATCTGTGGTGTAAATCATTTTTATCGCTTTACTACCGATATTACGACGAACAACCGACGGCTTACCTTTAGCAAGTGTAGGTTTATGAACATAAAATTCATCAGGGTTAACCGCGCCCTGCACCACCATTTCACCTAAACCGTAGCTTGAGGTAATAAATACCACGTCTTCAAAGCCAGACTCAGTATCAATAGAAAACATCACACCGCTTGAAGCAATGTCACTACGTACCATACGCTGAATACCGGCAGACAAAGCAACACCACGATGGTCATAACCTTGATGAACACGATAAGAAATAGCACGGTCATTAAATAAAGAAGCGTAAACATGTTTGATCGCTATCATCACAGCGTCAAAACCACGTACGTTTAAGAAGGTTTCTTGTTGTCCAGCAAAAGAGGCATCGGGCATATCTTCTGCGGTTGCTGATGAACGCACAGCAAATGAGGCATCGTCAGCAAAACCACCAGCTAAGGTAGCGTAAGCTTTCGCTATATCTTGCTGCATTTCAGGTAAAAATGGTGTTTCTATGATCCAATTACGGATTGTTTCACCTGATTTTGATAATGCCGCTAAGTCATCGACGTCTAAATTATCAAGCAGCTGATATATTTTGTCGTTAATGCCGCTTTGCTCTAAGAATTCATTAAATGCGTAGGAAGTCGTGGCAAAACCACCGGGGACTTGCACGCCTACATTTGAAAGGTTTGAGATCATTTCACCAAGTGATGCATTTTTTCCGCCAACGCGGTCAACATCATTCATTCCTAAAACTTCATACCAAAGTACATTTTCTTGCACGACATCTTCTCCAAAAAAAAAGAAACAAAAATAAATAGATTTATCAGTTATATCAGTATATTTATAGCTTAAGACATTTTACACTGCGAACTTTATAAACTGAAATGTTATTTGAAACATTTCAGTATAAGTTACAGTTATACCCAGTTGGTTAATTAAATGGTCTATTTTTCATCAGGCAATGAATAAATACCCAGCATAAAGTTGATTAAGTCATTAACCTACTTATTGATTTTATCAAGCAGTAGTTATTTATTTTAACCATAAAAAGCTCAGATAATTTTGTCAGCTGAGTATTATAAATAATAAAGAGGTTTTAAATGCGCGCTGCTTTTTATATTTCCGATGGTACAGCAATTACATCAGAGGTTTTTGGTCATGCACTGCTGTCACTTTTTCCGATGGAATTTGATCACGATACAATATCATTTGTGGAAACCGTTGAAAAAGCAGAGGCAGCCAAGATTAAAATCAACAAGGCTGCTAAACGTACCGGCATGCCACCGTTAGTTTTTCATACCTTTGTTAATAACGATATTAGAAAAATTATTGATAGTTGCGATGGTGTTATTTACAACTTTCTAGAGCACTTTGTCGCGCCACTTGAGAAAGAGTTACAACTAGACGCTAAACCTACCGCTCATCGCACGCACAGTATTCATGAGAATAGCTATGATTACCGTATTGATGCGGTTAATTATTCATTAGCAAATGATGATGGCTCAAATGTAACCAACTATGAGCATGCAGACGTTATTCTAGTGGGTGTATCGCGCTCAGGTAAAACACCAACTTCGTTATACTTAGCGCTACAATATGGTATCAAGGCTGCGAACTACCCTTTTACTGATGATGATATGGACGACCTGACCTTACCTGATTTTTTAAAACCCCATAAAAAGAAACTGTTTGGCTTAACTATCGACGCACAACGCTTAATTGATATTCGCGGTGAAAGATTGGCGAACAGTAAATATTCATCAGCACGGCAGTGTCGAATGGAAGTTAGAGAAGTTGAAAAACTGTATAAGAAAGAAAAAATTCCCTTCCTTAATAGTACAAAGTTTTCTGTAGAAGAGATATCCGCAAAAATTCTTAATGAAACAGGCTTACAACGCTATAAATATTAACTTAGTTCAAATTAATCTTTGAAAATACAGAAAGCATTTCACATAAGCCGCTAATTTGGTTATGTTAGCGCGATAAATTATATTGCGCTGGCTTTTTATTGCGCATTAACGCCTTTAAATAAAAAAATTAGATTACCATGACTATTAAAACGGATGAATTTAGAACCACGCTAATTGAAAACCTTGTTTCTCCTGAAGAATTAGCCCAGCAAATCCCACTAGATGATGAAACAGCAAGTTTTATTATCCAAAGCAGAAAAGACATTGAAGCGATCATCACCGGTGACAATGACCGTTTACTCGTGATCATTGGTCCGTGTTCAATTCACGACACCACTGCCGCTGTTGATTACGCAGAGAAACTTAAAGAATTACATGATAAGTACCGTGATGATTTACTGATTGTTATGCGTGTTTATTTTGAAAAGCCTCGTACAACGGTGGGCTGGAAAGGTTTGATCAGTGACCCTGATTTAGATAAGTCTTTTCATGTCGCAAAAGGATTAAACCTAGCGCGCTCATTATTAATGGATATTAATAAACTCGGTTTACCGGCAGGAACTGAATTTTTAGATATGGTGACTGGCCAGTATATCTCAGACTTAATAAGCTGGGGAGCTATTGGTGCTAGGACAACAGAAAGCCAAGTTCACCGAGAATTAGCTTCAGCCCTTTCGTGTCCGGTAGGTTTTAAAAATGGTACTGATGGTAATGTACAGATTGCTGTTGACGCCATCAACGCCTCTAGTGTGCCTCATGTTTTATACTCACCCAATAAAAGTGGTCAAATGTGTATTTATCAAACGCATGGTAACCCATTTGCTCATGTTATTTTACGTGGTGGTAAAGAGCCGAACTATCACCCAGAAAACATTACTAAGACCGGTGAAGTATTGGCTAAAGCTGGCTTAGAAAATCGTATTATGATCGATTGTAGCCATGGCAATAGTTTTAAAGACCATAACAAACAAATTGACGTTGCTCGCTCTTTAAGAGCTCAAATGGAGCAAGGCGACAAGGCTATATTTGGTGTTATGGTTGAAAGCTTCTTAGTTGAAGGTAATCAAAAAGTGGTTGATGTTAACAAACTCACCTACGGACAAAGTATCACTGATGCCTGTATTAACTTAGACACCAGTGTCAGTTTGTTAGATGAGTTATCGGCGGCTGTTCAAGCTAAACGTTCAACTAATCGTTAAATTTATCTATTAGATAAATTTCAACGCTTAAATAAAAAAGCCGCTGAGGATAACTCCCCTGCGGCTTTTTTTATATTCGGCAAATTTATATCAGTGAAACGAAACCAAACACTATAAAATGTTTGGTTAGCCCCGTTTACGGCTAATGCTCAACCAATTCTTTCTTTTGAATATAACTGAGTACTAATTTATCTTTTTTAACACCAACTTTCGCCACGCCGCCATGTGTTAGATCACCAAACAGTAATTCATTCGCTAAGGGTTTCTTTAAGTGCTCTTGTATTAGTCGTGACATAGGTCGAGCGCCCATTGCTTTATCATAACCGTTAACTGCCAACCACTTTCTCGCGTCTTTAGTTAACTCTAATGAAACGCCTTTTTGATCAAGGAGTGCCTGTAGTTCAACAATAAATTTATCAACAACTTGTTGAATAACCACTTCATCTAAATGGTTAAACCAAACAATATTGTCTAAACGATTTCTAAATTCAGGTGAGAATGTTTTATTAATTTCACCCATTGCATCAATAGACTGATCTTGTTGTTTAAAACCAATAGATTGGCGCGTTATTTCATGAGCCCCCGCATTGGTTGTTAAGACTAAAACAATATTTCTAAAATCAGCTTTACGGCCATTATTATCGGTTAATGTTCCATGGTCCATAACCTGCAAGAGGATGTTATAAACATCTTCATGGGCTTTTTCAATTTCATCTAACAAGACCACCGAATGAGGATGCTTAATTACTGCATCCGTTAATAAACCGCCTTGCTCGTAACCAACATAACCTGGAGGAGCACCTATTAAGCGGCTTACTGCATGTTTCTCCATGTACTCTGACATGTCGTAGCGTAATAGTTCGACACCTAAAGACTTAGCTAATTGTTGTGTTACTTCTGTTTTACCCACCCCAGTTGGCCCAGCAAATAAGAACGAACCAACCGGTTTATGTTCATTACCTAAACCGGCACGAGATAAACGAATGACTGAAGTAAGTTCATCAATAGCGTGATCTTGGCCAAAAACAACCATTTTCAAATTACGGTCTAGCGTTTTAAGACTGTCTTTTTCTGATGATGATACTGACTTTTCAGGGATCCTCGCCATTTTGGCAACGATAGATTCTATATCACTGTCATTAATCACTTTTTTACGCTTCGAAGCAGCAACTAATTGTTGTTTTGCACCCGCTTCGTCAATAACATCAATGGCTTTATCAGGAAGAAAACGCTCATTGATATATTTAGCCGATAGTTGTGCGGCGGCACGCAATGCTTTATTTGTATAACGAATACCATGATGAGATTCGTATTTTTCTTTTAAACCATGCAATATTTTAGTGGTGTCATCAACACTTGGCTCGACAACATCAATCTTTTGAAAACGACGCGCTAATGCACGATCTTTTTCAAAAACACTTTGGTATTCTTGATAAGTCGTTGAACCCATGCAACGGAGTTTTCCTGATGATAATAAGGGTTTTATTAAATTAGAGGCGTCCATCATGCCACCTGAAGCAGCACCCGCACCAATTATCGTATGAATTTCATCGATAAATAGAATGGCATTGCCCTCTTCTTCCAATTCTTTTAATAAGCCTTTAAAGCGCTTTTCAAAGTCGCCACGGTATTTGGTGCCTGCTAATAACGCGCCCATATCAAGCGAGTAAATAGTGGTTTCAGCTAAGAATTCAGGCACATCGTCAGAAATAACTAAATTGGCAAGTCCTTCAGCAATAGCCGTTTTACCCACCCCTGCTTCACCGACAAATAACGGGTTATTCTTACGGCGACGACTGAGAACCTGTAAGGTTCGTTCTAATTCGCTATCGCGACCAATTAACGGGTCAATGTTCCCTTTTCTCGCTTCTTCATTAAGATTAGTCGCAAAGTTTTCAATAGTACGGGGTTCTTCTACCTGTGCTTCTTCGCTAGATTGCGGGGCATCAGTATGTTCTATTTTAGAAATTCCGTGAGAAATAAAGTTCACAATATCTAAACGGCTAATATCTGATTTTTTCAGAAAATAAGCCGCTTGAGATTCTTGTTCACTAAAAATAGCAACCAGCACGTTAGAGCCGTTAACTTCACTTTTTCCAGAAGACTGCACATGAAAAACGGCTCGCTGTAATACGCGCTGAAAACCTAAAGTTGGTTGAGTTTCACGTTCAATTTCGCCTTCAGGGATGACCGGCGTTGTTTCAGCGATAAAATCTAATAGCTCTTTACGTATTTTTCCCATATCGGCAGCGCAAGCTTTAAGTGCTTCGATTGATGAAGGGTTATCTAATAAGGCTAATAATAAATGCTCAACCGTCATAAATTCATGACGGGAGTCCTTGGCTTGACGGAAAGCCATATTTAATGATATTTCTAAATCTTTGTTCAGCATAGACTACTCCACTTTAAACCATGCGAATTCACGCTTTTTCCATTGTACATTGCAATGGGTGCTCATTTTCTAATGCGTATTGATTAACTTGTTCAACTTTTGTTTCTGCTATTTCTGCAGTAAAAGTACCGCAGCGCCCCTTTCCTTTATAATGTATCTCTAACATTACGTCAGTCGCCTTATCTGAGTTCATATTAAAAAATCGACATAACACATCTATGACAAAATCCATCGGCGTATAATCATCGTTAAGTAACACGACAGTATACATAGGGGGCTTTTCAAATTGCTCTACAAGTTCTTCTTCAAGGACTTCTTGATTATCTAGTAACTCTTTCCACTTGCTCATAATTTTATATTAGTCTGTACCTAGTGATTTTGCGTTAACATTTAAAAAAATAAATATTCAATTAACTGCTAAATTAACTTGATTATTTATGTAACTTGTCTACTGTTTAATTTAGTGATTATTTTTTAATCATTAATACATTTATGTTAATGCTTTATGCAAGCATACCTAATTACCGATGTAGAAGGAAGTTGAAGTATGGCTCACGGGACAGTGAAGTGGTTTAATAATGCAAAAGGGTTTGGTTTTATTCGTCCAGAGGATGGTGGTGAAGATATTTTCGCGCATTATTCAACAATCCAAATGGAAGGATACCGTACATTAAAAGCTGGTCAAGACGTTGATTATGAACTAAATGCAGGCCCCAAAGGCCACCATGCTGCTAGTATTACCCCTGATGAAATAGAAGCTTTGGGTGAAGAATAATTTTCAATTGCACTACAATAATCTAATAAAATACCTGTTTGCTCATCTAGCAACCAGGTATTTTTTTATTCCGTGATTAATACTAATTATAATAGAGATATCCGAGCGAAACATAAGTAACATAAAACAACAGTAAAAAGATGGATTTTAGTTTGCCTATTGAATGGCCAAACAATAAGAACACGGTCAATACCACAGTGATAAATAACAAAGCCCATTGATCAAATACGGCAAATCGTCCTTCCAACGAAATAGGCGAAATTAACGAAGAAACCCCGAGTATACCCAGAATATTGAAAATATTACTGCCAACAACATTAGCAACAGCAACATCCATGTGTTTTCTTAATACCGCCATGACCGAAATAGTAAATTCAGGTAATGATGTCCCTATGGCGACCAAAGTCAGTCCAATAAGTGCTTCAGATATTCCTAACGCTTTAGCAATAATAGTTGCCCCTGTAACAAACCATTGTGCACCTAACATCAGAAAGCCTAAGCCAAATACTATGGATAATATCACCAGCCATGTTTTTTGAGGTTTACGCTGTAACTCTTTTCCCTCAGCTTGGTGAATCTTATGTGAGGCCGTATTATGATTTTTTTCTTTGTAAATGGTAAAGCCTAGATAAGCCAAAAGCGCGCAAATCATCAGCAGACCAGAAAGAATAGAAAAAGAACCCGTTAAGCCCATTAAGATAAGTAGCACTACAGCCGCTAACATCACGATTGCATCGCGTTTAAGGGCAGACTGTTTAAATGCTAACGGTGCTATTAATCCACAAGTGCCGATAATAAAGCCAATATTACCTATATTACTACCAATGATATTCCCTAATGCCACACTAGGATTGTTATTTACAATGGCATTTACTGAAACGATTAATTCTGGCATAGAGGTGCCAAAACCAACAATGACTAAACCACTTAAAAAAGGAGAAACATTAAGCTTGTTCGCCGCAGACATGGCTCCGCGTATCAAAAGCTCACCGCCAATGATTAACATCAACAGCCCTGCAATCATCATTACATAATTCATAAATTTGCCTGTGAAAAGCCTACAGAAAAGTTTTAATTATTATATCTTTAAAATAGTAAAAAGATGACAGTTTTTTGTAGGCTTTGTTGTAGTTAACTTCTATAATTATAAATAATATTAACAATAACAATACTAAGTGTTAAATCTTGTTTTACTTCTTATCCAGCCTCTTATTAACAGGCTTTTGGTTTTTACTTACTGATGGTGAGCTTACTTCATTGCTTGTTGGTGTTGTTTTTATCCCAATGAGCATTTTTGTATCTGCCAAATTGTCCGAAAAAACCGACAGTGCTAATCGTACTTTTTACATCAACATAGCTAAAGTACCTAAATTCATTTGGTTTTTCATTTATCAATCGATAAAGGGCGGTACCGACACAGCAGTGCGGGTATTCTCTGTTGACATGAAATTACAACCTGAATTCATTCACTATTCAATTAAACATTTACCTGGCGGTTCACCGATGAACTTATTTATGAATGTGGTTAGTTTATTACCCGGTTCGGTAAGTGTCATTAGAGAGCCTACTAGCGTATTGGTTCATGTGCTAACCGTTACCAGCAGTTCATTAGAAGATATATACCAATGTGAACTCGCTATCTGTGAATTGTACCGTTTAGACATTTCTTCACCAAGTGATAACCCATCAATAAAAAGAGTAAGCTAGAAATGATTGTCTTTTACATGATTGTTGTCACCCTTTTATTGCTCTGTTTAATCGTTGGACTAATTAGGGTCTTAATAGGTCCCGATAACGCCAACCGTATGTTGGCCGCACAATTGTTTGGCACTATAGGTACGACAATCGTTATTGTCTTGTCGGTATTACAAAACAACGAAGTGATAACTAACGTTGCTTTAGTTTTCACATTATTAGCATCAATAACTGTCATTGCTTTTTTAAAATTAGCGGAACAACCTACCGACAACGCTGGCCCTTTGGAGAATCATAAAAATGATAGCTAATATCTTTACCATCGTAATGTTGTCGCTGGGTTGCATTTTCTTTATTGCTGGAACGTTAGGACTATTACGTTTTCCTGATGTATTTTGTCGACTACATGCGCTGACTAAATCTGACAATTTAGGAGTAGGCCTAATCACCTTAGGCTTGCTACCACAAGTTGATAGTGTCTCTATGGCAATAAAAATTCTTTTGGTGTGGGGTTTACTCTTACTAACAAGTGCAACGAGCTGTCATTTAGTGGCTCGCCATGAACGCAGAAGACAATTAGTTGAACATGATGGCAACCAGCACAATAAAGGGATAAATATCAAATGAATAGCGAGTTATGGATTGACATCTTATTGTGTCTTGGTGTTTTGACCATTGCCAGTTCAATGTTCTTAGTTAAACAGTCATTCACCGCTATTGTATTATTTATTAGTCTTGGGCTGGTGATCACCCTTTGTTGGATCCAGTTGAATGCTATTGATGTTGCGATCGCTGAAGCCGCTATTGGCGCAGGTTTAACGGGAGCAATGTTGCTGGCGTCATGGCGTAAATTATCAATAGATAAACCCGCAGAAAAAAAGGGTCGAGGTGATCTTTGATAAAATTTTTAGCTAACAATAGTCACGTTATTGAAAAAGCACTCATTATTATTTTAGTCACTCTCTTTAGCGCATTTTTCATTTTTGCTATATTTAACCAGGCTCCTCATAGCAATGAACTACAAGTGTTAACGTTAACTCAACTTGATAAAACGGGTGTAACAAATATTGTTACCGCTGTACTGTTAAATTACCGTGCTTACGATACTTTTATCGAATTTGCTGTTTTTTTAGTAGTCGCGATAGCTGTTTTACCCTACATAATAGATACCCCTGTTTTGACCTTTACCCTTCAAGAAGAATCGCAAGTATTATTAATCGCCAAGATCTTTATCCCGTTAACTATTATTATGGCGGGTTATTTACTGTGGATTGGTTCAACAAAGCCCGGTGGCGCTTTTCAAGCTTCGGCTTTGCTAGCCGGCTGTTTAGTTTTATTATCTTTAGCCAATGTACAAGTTATCAACTTCACTCAGTTACGTTATCGATTGTTAATGTCGTCAGGGTTAATCGCATTTATCGCGGTAATACTGCTACTTTATTTGCAGTCACATTCTTTTCTCACTTTTCCTGTTGAGTTAGCTGGCGCCAGTATTTTAGTCATTGAATTTTTTGCAACCTTTGCAATTGCCTTAATATTATTTCTTTGTTTTGAATCGATTAACAAAGGACACGCGTAATGGAATTATCCCAAACTAATTTATACACCCTTTGCTCTATTTTATTGTTCGCTATCGGCTTGCTGGGTTTTTTATTAAATAGCGATTTCATTCGTAAATTACTGGGCTTAAATGTCATTGGTATTGCTATTTTTATGTTGCTACTTGCCGCAGCCCACACCTACCCTGATGCTATTGATCCCATTCCACATGCAATGGTATTAACAGGAATAATAGTTGCCGCAGCTGGTACCGCTTTAGGGCTTAACTTAGCTTCTAAAATAGCCAAGTTCGCACGACTAGTTCAAAAAGAAGAAGCGGCTACACAAGCAGAGTCGGCCTATGAAAAGAGTAGCAATGATACTCAAGGTCGAGGTTAATTTGATTAATAATTTCATTACAATTTTTTCAATACCGACATTAATGATACTACCTATGGTTATTGCTATTATTTGCTTTGTGGCAGGTAATACGAGATTAAGCCGCCTTATTAGTGTTATTAGTTCAATAACGTTAGTGGTGATCTGTGCACTACAAGCGGGTTATGTTTTACAACAAGCTGCACCGATTGAGTTAATTATTGGTGGCTGGCAGCCGCCACTGGGCATAAGATTATCGATTAACGAATTTAGCGCCATTATGCTGTTAATGACCTCGACCATAGGTTTAGCTATCACCTTTTACAGTACTCAATATTTTGATGATGACGAAAAAGAAATCCGCTTTTGGCCTTTATGGTGGTTTTTGATCACCGCCTTAAATGGTGTTTTTATCTCCTCGGATATTTTTAATACTTATATTATGCTCGAGCTTTTGGGGCTTTCTGCGGTAAGCTTAATTGCTATTCAAGGTACGCAGCAAGCACTACAAGCCTCATTTCAATACCTATTAGTTGGCCTGTTTGGCTCGTTAATGTATTTATTGGGTGTGGCTATTATTTATCGTACTTATGGCGTTCTCGACAATCAACTGGTTGCTAATTTAGTCGAAAGTAATACTAGTATGCAGTTAGCGTTAGCCCTTATTACCTTAGGTATGATGATGAAGTGTGCTTTATTTCCATTACACTTTTGGCTACCTTCAGCACATTCCAATGCTTCTGCGCCAGTCAGCGCCATGTTGTCTGCTTTAGTGGTTAAAGCAGCATTTTTTATTCTCTTTACCTTCTGGTTTAAAATCCTCGCGCCAGTAGTTACATTTACTGCTGTGACTATAATGGGAATATTTGGCGCCATGGCGGTCATTTATGGCTCATATCGGGCTTTTACTTCACCCAGATTAAAGCAATTAATTGCCTACTCTACTGTTGCACAAATTGGTTATTTATTTCTTGCATTTCCGTTAATGTTTACCACGCCCGATTTAGCCCGAACGGCGGTCATTTACTTCATTGTTGCCCATGGCTGTGCAAAAGCCGCAATGTTTTTAGCTGCCGGCGTTATTCAAAAAGCCATGGGGCATGATCAATTATCACAACTGCAAGGCATAGCGTCACAACTCCCCATTAGTATTTTTGTTTTTGCGGTAACCAGTGCCAGTTTAATTGGGCTGCCGCCAAGCGGAGGTTTTATTGCTAAATGGTTATTATTGAATAATGCCGTAGAAGCTCAGCAATGGTGGTGGGTATTAACCCTCTTTATTGGCGGGTTATTGGCAAGTGCTTATCTATTTAGAGTGCTCAACTTGGCGTTTACCACACCGACTCAGGAAAACTCACTTACCGTTTTAGCTATCAGTGAAAGTAAGCTTTTAGGTGCGGTTGGCCTTTCTATTATTACGATTATTATTGGTTTAAATGCGATGTGGTTAACTAACCTAATTACGGGTAGTTACTAATGATTAATGTTGTAAATGAGCTTCAAGGAAATTCAGCATGTTAAACGACTGGCTACCGCTTATTATTTTAATCGTTGCCTTTAGTACCGGCATTTTGATGATGGTCATCGGTGAAAAAAATGAAAAACTCAGAACATCCGTTAATTTAACGAGTGCTGCAATTAATATTATCTTAATTGGCATAATGCTGTTGGGCGTTTCGCAAGGCGCAGTATTTGAAACAAGATTACCGCTATTACCTGATATTAACTTAGTACTCAAAGCTGACGCCCTGTCTTTAGCCTTTGTGACACTTTCAGGCGTGTTATGGTTTTTTACCACCATTTATGCCGTGGGTTACTTTAAGAAAGGAAAGCACAAAAGTCGATTCTTTGGCTTTTTCAGTCTCTGTGTTTTTTCAACATTAGGGGTCGCTTTAGCGGGTAATTTAATTACTTTTTTGATTTTTTATGAGCTCCTTACCTTAGCGACCTACCCATTAATTGTCCATAAAGGTAATGACGATTCGTTAAAATCTGGTAAAACCTATTTACGTTATACGATGATCGGTGGCGCTATTTTAATGGTTGCTGTTGTCTGGTTAAAGTCTATCGCGGGTGCTTTAGATTTTTCAACTCCAGATATTTTACTTAATACCCCCAATATTGATCCAACCACCATCACTATTATTTTTGTCATGCTGATGATAGGTTTAGGGGTTAAAGCGGCTTTATTTCCACTGCATGGTTGGTTACCTCGTGCAATGGCAGCACCGGCACCGGTTAGTTCATTATTACATGCTGTAGCGGTAGTAAAAGCTGGAGCTTTTGGCATTATACGTGTGGTTTATGATGTTTATGGCGTCGACCTAGCCAGTTCTTTAGGTGTTTTACAAGTGCTGTTGGTCTTTGCATGTATTACCATTATTTATGGTTCGGTAAGGGCTATTTATCAAGATGATATAAAAAAGCGTCTTGCCTATTCAACGGTGAGTCAGGTGTCCTATATAACTTTAGGCATTGCACTCGCTGGCCCTATTGCTGCCGTTGGCGCTATTATGCACTTAGTGCATCAAGGGCTAATGAAAATCACTATGTTCTTTTGTGCCGGCCTGTTGGCTGAAACACATCACATTTATAAAGTTAGTCAGTTAAATGGTATTGCTAAAAAAATGCCAATCACCATGACTGCCTTTACCATCGCAATTTTAGGTATGATTGGTATACCGCCAATCGCTGGCTTTGTTTCTAAGTGGTACCTTGGTGTTGGCGCTATTGAAACCGGTAATACTTGGGTAATAGCAGTGCTAGCGGGTAGTAGTTTATTAAACGCAATTTATTTCTTACCCCTGGTTTACCGCGCATGGTTTCTTGCCCCTTCACTCGAAAGCCAAGATACCGGGCACGCCAGTTTACCAACGCAATTATCGACACCGGTATATGCTACGCAACACGCAGAACTACCTGCAGAGCAACATACTGAGCATCAAAACCATATAGAGAATAAACCAACGCTTGAAGCACATTGGATGATGTTATTGCCACCGGTAGTTACCATCACATTTGCAATTTTGGCAGGGCTATTTGCTAATAGTCAATATAGCGCATTAAGCTGGTCAAAGCTCATAGCCTCCTCTGATTCTATCGGCTTTAGTCAAACAACAACTTTGTTGCAATCATCGATTTTACCTCAGCAAATGTCGAGTTTATTAATTTGGTCTATTTTATTACCGCTAATATTAGCCGCATTAATTATCATCCGCCCTAAAGCTATCCAACTTACCTATTTAATGCCCCTTTGCGCCATTCCTGCTATTTATTTAGGCTTCCAACCTGAATATTATTTTCAAAGCATCCCATTCTTATTTTTTGGTAGTGAGCTTTCACTCGATGAACTCAGCCAAGGTTTTCTATTGCTGGCGGGGCTATTATGGCTACTAAGCTCAACATATGCTTTATTTTATCCTCATTTGGGTAATAATAAACCTACCTTTATGGCATTATTTTGTGTCGCTATGGCCAGTAGTTTTGGTTTAGTTCTCAGCACAGACATGTTTGGATTTTTGACCTTTTTTACTTTGATGAGTTTGTCGTCCTATGTACTCATTATTAGGGATAAAACAGCACCCGCTATTTTAGCGGCTAATGTCTATATAAAGTGGGTCATTGTCGGTGAAGTTGCTATTTTTAGTGCCTTTTGTATTCTTAATTATATGGACATTTCTCAACAGATAGTTAGCCCAACGTTATTACAGTTTATGGGACTAATGCTGGTTGTTGGTTTTGGTATAAAAATTGGCTTATTTGGTTTTCATGCTTGGTTGCCCCTTGCGCACCCTGTTGCTGCAGTGCCCGCTAGTGCCTTATTAAGTGGCTTTATGGTAAAAGCTGGCATGATTGGTTGGCTTAAATTTTTTCCTTTTCAAAGCAATGATCTTGCGACATTTTATCACTTAGGTTTACTGACTATTGTTATTGGCGCCATTGGCGCCTTTTATGCGGCAATAAAGGGGGTAATGCAAAAGGATCCCAAAGCGGTGCTTGCTTATTCTACCGTGAGCCAAATGGGCATATTATCTGCCTGTTTTGGTGTGATATTAGCCTTTCCCGCTCTGAAAGATGCAATGACCAGCGCCATTATTTTCTATGCTATTCATCACGGTTTAGCTAAGTCAGCTTTATTTTTATCTGTGGGAACTACACCATTATTAAATAAACAAAGTAATACACCAGTCTTCCTGCGTGGTATGACTTATAGCACTATGGTACTACCGGCGTTATCCTTGGTTGGAGCTGCGTTTACCAGTGGATTTTTCGCTAAAAATGAAGTCAAAATTTTGCTCATTGACTTACCTTATTTGAAATATGCGATTATTATCAGTGCATTATTTACCGGACTTTTAATGTGTCGTTTTATCCATATGGCTTACGACAAAGGTCAGAAAAATAGTGCTCATGGCAAGAAATCTGAATACCCATTACTGGCCATTTGCCTAGTTAACACCCTTCTAGTACTGTTAGCGCCTTGGTCTTTACTTAATGAAAAGTACACCTTAACCAGCTTATTATCACTGGTAAGCCTAAATAGCTTTATCTCATCATTAGTGCCCATAGTTGTAGCAATTATTGTCTATAAGTTACTAGTGACCTTTATTCTAGACGGCCGCGTAACTTTCAGCATCGATGGTTTGAAGTTAGTAGCAATAAAAAAACTTTTTTTATCAGGCGAAAAGCTGACACCAAAAATTGTACAAGATAAAGCCGTTAACCTTGGCTTACTCGCTCAACTGAAAAATTTTATTGATAAAAAGCTCTCCCCCCAGGAAGTGATGCCACTGAATATGCAATCAACCTATGTGTCAGTAGTTTTAATCAGTGTTTGTATTTTATTATTGGTGGCCTTTGGGGTTTAAATGTAATATGCCTTCTTCTAATGAAAGATAAACCGCGATATTTACTATAATTCAGTTACAATGCAAATCTTTAGTCTATTAACTAAACACGACTAATAAATGGTTATGTTATTGGAGAGTCAAATTGACGATAGAGCATGGTGATAACACGATAATTTTAAAAGATAATATTATACATATTACCTTAAAAGGGTCTTTTAATGAGTATGGTGCTGAAGAAGTCTCGCAAAAAACAGCAGCAATAATCAAATCGCTCAATCAAAGCAATTTTCTGATCCTCGTTAATCTTTCAAACTTAAACGGTGCTACGCCAGACGCATTTAATATATCTAATAAGTTTAATGAGTGGCTCAATGGCCAAAATATGGTAGCAAAAGCTATCGTCATTACCTCGCAAGTGATAAAAAGTATTGACCAACAATGGGTGCCTTCAAAAGCGGCTCAAAATATAGAGTATTTTGATAACGAAGATGATGCGCTAACGTGGTTAAAAGCACAGTTATAAAAAATTTTATCGAATCTATGGCACTCAAGGTTGCCCTTGTGTGAGTAATTAAGATTCAAGAGATATAACATTCGATAAAGATTGTTTTATTTATCACTGCAACCAAAAATCTAAGCTAATACTGGCTAACCAGGTATTACCTAAAATAAATATTTTAGGTAATACCGATAGATTAGCGTTATCGTCACCTTCAATTAAGTGTTCTGCTACAAAGTCTTGAGTATCTGGATAGACTACCTTTTTTCCCAGTAAATTTTTTACTGTAAAGAACAATGAATAGCGCTCAGTCTTATAATTGTAATTTGCATTAAGTAAATATGAGGCTTGCGCTTTATTGCGTTTGCTGATGGTTCGCAGTGAAACCCCTAAAGTTTGCAATTCGTCCCAAGGATATGACACCCCAAAAGCTGTAGTAATTTTGGGTACAATCGCGGCTAAGTTATCATCACGCAGCTCACGATTTCCTTGATGAATATAAGCAAAATTGGCAAATACCGTATAGTTTTTAAAAACGCGTTGGTAATCTAATTCAATGCCACTTCGATCAAAGCTACCTGAATTAAAAAAACTAACCAGATTGTTATTAAAACCCCGTTGAATAAAATCATCTGCTTTCAACAAATAAGCGTTTGCAACAAACAACGTATTATCTTTTTCATATGAATAAGCCAGATCGGTAGTTTTAACGAGTTCAGCTTTTAAATTAGGATTTCCTTCTATCGTGCCAGGAATATTTATAAATAATTGAGTAAAATTAGGTGAGTTAAAACCAACCGAATAAAGCAGTTTTATCGATTGATGGTTATCTATTTGGTAAACTGTTGAAATACGTGGGGTCACTCGATCTCCACTCTGGCTGTTATTTGTGTAGCGACCACCAATAAGAAACCGCCATTGCTGGTATTGGTAATCTATTTGACCAAATAAGGCGCTCTCTTCAACACCTTGGGATTCAATTAACCTTAATATATTGCGGTTAGTCGCTACGCTATATAAATTATAATTTTCAATACGTCGCTTTTCAAATTCCATACCGCTATTTAAAATTAAAGTGTCGCTCCAGTGATAATCAAAGGTAGCTCCAGTGCGCCAGCGGGTATTGTTATCACCATTATTATCAAAACGAAATCCACCATCATTGTCTAAACCAAGCACATTTCGCGAGACAAATTGTAAATAAAATTGATTATATTCACTATAGAGTTGCAGGTTTGAATGTTCAAATTCCCACCCCTTATCCAGATGTAATAAATACCCCTTATGCTCTCTTTGTGTCGCTATGCTTAAGTGGGTTGGCGCGTTAGTATCATTGGTCATCGAGTCAAAGATTTGAAAATTAAGATTAAAATCATGGTATCGAAAACGCGCCAGCACAGAGGTCATTTCTTCTGTTATAACAATATGATCAAAGTCCGGTGTGCCCTTTGGAAAAAAAGGTGGTTGTGGCGTTCCCGCTATATAGCTGGTAAAACCATTATCTTTTTGAGACTCAACAGCTAATGAGAGATGAGAATCAGCATTAAAAGCATGAAAGTAATAACCGCCAACATTGAGTTTTTGATTAGAGTCATAATTTATGGCTAGGCTGTTGCCCGCTTTTTGTTTAGTGACAATTTTAATGACACCAGCAGAAGCATTCGTACCATAATAGATAGCGCCAGGTCCGCGAATAACTTCCACATGACTGATAGCCTCAATAGGAATACCTAAAAGCGGTATTTCAGAATGTGATGGCATCCAGTAGGGAACGTCATCCAATAAAAAGAGAATTTTCTGGTTAAAGGCTTCCACTATTCCTCTGATCATTACGGGAGTGCCACCCGCTCGGTTTTCTTGTAGCACAAAACCGGGAATAAACGACAGCATATCTTTTAGGGTTCTAATACCCATCAAAGTTAAGTCATCTTGATTGTAGCGGGAAACTATCGCGGGAGTTTGAATAATCCGTTCTGAGGTATAAGAGGCAACTTCAACCCTAACGTTTAGTAACTCAGCCAGTGAAAGCTCAAAAATAGCTTGTTGTTCTTCAAAGCTTTTTTCAGCCGAGCTTATACCAGTAAATAAAAGCAATGATATCAACGCAACTCGTTGGCAAAAATTAACAATTAAAGCAGGATCACTTGACCGTATTACCATTTAAAGTGTCTCTAAGTTTAATTTATTTCAAAGTTTAGAAGGGTTTCTCTAAAAAAACCACGTTGATTAAGTTATTTTTCACTCAGTTCAAATTAGTAGCCCTATGAGGGGAATCCAGTGAAGCCTATGATTTAATTAAAAATAATCACTCTACTTCACCATGCTCCTGATAAAATATTAACAACAAGCTAATGAGAAATTCCTGCTAAGTAATTTTATTAGGATTAGCTGGGGGTTATTCCCGATTATAACACTAAATAAAATAATGCAGAGTAGATTGGTAGAATCAAAACGTTAAAGGAAATTAAATAATGAAAAATAAAATTGTTGTTCTATTTATTTGTGTACTGGCTATTACCTCGTTTAACAACAATGCGGGTACATTTATTAGTTCAAAATTACAATTTTCATTACCTTTTTTAGCACAAGAGACTAAAGCGTCTGTTACAACTGACCTGTGTAATAAATTTGTCAATATTATACCAAGTTCACGTTATGTCATACTAACTGAAATACTTAAGTCGAGCGTTTATCAAACTGGTAATAGATTAAATGTTGATTTATTAGCGAAACGAAAAATCTTCTATAAAAACAAAAAAAACAGACATACAAAGCGATGGTCTAAAGAAAAAAGCATTCGTTCTTCAACATCAACTAAGCAATTAAATCCAGAACAACCTAATAAAACAGCTTAACGATTTAAACGACAAATCTTTTCAACATCACCATAGAAAACCAGCGTATTTTCTCTGCTAAAAAGATAATTCCAATAAATTGGAGATATTGATTAAAACCTAGAGGCAATCGTTCATAAACCCATATAATATAGTAACTTGCATAAAATTAGCTATATTGATTCCAGAGCTTTTTATAAAAAAATTGACCAGTATATAATGAATTATTAACTTTTTTACCCACGACTATCTCTTCATAACTTCCATTCAAGCGTATTAAAAAACATCTGCTAAGTAGTTTTATCACACAGACCTAGGGGTTCTTCACGATTATAACGCTAAACAAAATTATGCACAGTAGGTGAGTTAATGAGATTAAAATCATTCAAAATTATAATCATTCAAAAGGAATAAGAAAATGAAAAAGACACTTTTGGCACTGTCGGTCAGTGTAGTCGCTGCAACCACATTTAATGTTAATGCAGATGCGCTTATCGGCTCTAAATTACAATCTTTGTTACCCACTTTAGTTCAAAGTACTAAAGTGATTGTTTCAACCCACCAGTACAATGAACTAGATAATGTTATGACTGGTTTAAACGTTCCTTATTTAGCGTTAAAAGTATTACCTATGGCGGGTACCTCTTTAACTCGCAGCCAAATTAATAACTTAGCTAAAGATGCACGGGTTAAGAGTATTTATTTTGATGCTCCTTTAGAGTATTACAACTATAACTCTGGCGAAATTACCAGTGGTCATCTAGTACATGACGATTATGGTGTTTATGGCGAAGGTTCAACGATTGCAGTACTCGATTCAGGTGTTGATGCAACACACCCTGATTTATTACTAGGTGATAAAACTATCCAAAATGTTAAAATTGCTGGCGATCTTGATTTTGCCGGTGGTAAAAACTTATTTTTAGAAGGTGTGCCAAATACCGATACGAGCTCAGGACACGGCACACATGTTGGCGGCACTGTTGCCGGTAGCGGTGAAGCATCAAGAGATGATGAACGGAGAAGTTTTTATCAAGCAGGTATCGCCCCAAAAGCAACTTTGGTAGGTCTAGGCGCTGGTGAAGCTATTTCAATTCTTTATGCTATTGCTGGCTTTGATTATGCAATTGCTAATAGCGAACGTTATAGTATAGATGTCATAACGAACAGTTGGGGTGGCGGTGACGGCGCAAGTTTTGATCCGAACAACCCTACCAACCAAGCCTCTTATCAAGCTTACAAAAAAGGCATCGTAGTGACCTTTGCCGCTTCTAATAGTGGTCCAGATGACAACACCCTTAACCAATATGCAATTGCCCCTTGGGTTATTAACGTTGCTGCTGGCACAACTGACCGTCAATTAGCTGATTTTTCAAGCCGTGGTGTTGAAGGTGATTGGATTAAAACACCTGATATTACTGCGCCAGGTAGCTCAATTGTATCAACGCGAGCACTTAATACGCCATTGGGCGCGGCAGGTCCCATTATCGACCCTGCTCATCCTGAATATCACCTTTATTATGCCAGTATGAGTGGTACGTCAATGGCGACACCTTTTGTTGCTGGTGTGGTCGGTTTATTGATGGAAGTGAACCCACAATTATCACCCGATCAAGTTGAACAAATTTTAAAAGACAGCGCAGACGAAATGCCTGGCTATAAAGTACATCAAGTGGGTGCGGGTCATATTAACGTAAAAGCCGCTGTAGATTTGGCTAGAGTTACTATCGGTGAAAGAACAGATTTTATGAACGGACAAACTGGCTGGTCAAGCCAAGGCGTTTGGTCTGAAGTTTCTGAAACTGATGAAAATGTTAATTACAAAAAACGTTGGGCTGTAAAAACGAGTCCATTATCGTCAGATGGCACCTTTAAACAGACACGTCGTAGAAATGCGGAAATTAGCTTTGATTTCATTGGTGATAGTGTTCAATTAAAATATATAACTAATAATAGAAAAGGTCATGCCGAATTATTTCTTGATGGTAAAAGCCAAGGTTTATTAGATTATTATTCGCCACAACGTCAAGTTAAAACTGTTGCATTTAGAGATTTATCCACCGATAGCGTTCATAGCATAAGCCTTAAACGTATCAACGGTACAGTTTCGTTTGACGGTATTTTACTCGACGGTCAATTAGTCGACTCCGCGGCGGTCATTATCAAAACCGAGAGTAACTTTGCCGGTTCAGTGGGTCCATCATATGAAAATATGGAAGTGTCGGATCATGATATACAGCTGACAGATAACGTTTCTATGCTTAATGCCGTGTTAACGTGGTCAGGTGTTGCAGATTTAGATTTTGACTTACTTAACGAAGCAGGTGAAGTTGTCGCTAATAGCGCCTCTTTAGATAACCCTGAAGAAATTAACTTTCGCCCAACTAGCGGTGGACTTTATACTTTACGCGTTAATGGTTATATCTCAGTAGCCACTGAATATACGATTGCCGTAACAACTTCAACACTTGAAACTAATAATTAATCATTAGTTTCAAAAGTTAAGCCGCTAAGATACACTTAGCGGCTTTTCTATTTCCTACCCACTACAAACCAAGCAATTAATAACATTAGTATTTTTACTTATACAGATAGACGTCGCTAGTGATATTTCTATATAAAATGATAATGCGCACAAAGTTATCATCATTTATAATAGAGTTAAGCTAAATTTATGCGTGATCTGACATTTGTTAATTTATCGTTTTATCAAACAAGTAGGACATTAGCAGGCTTAAATTATTGATTTGATGGTTGATAAAATGAAAGCATATCGCGCCTTAATGCTTCAGCATCGATATTTTTTTCTTCAAAGATACCATCTAACTTTTCTTGTGATTTTTTATCAAAATAACCATATGTGGCGACAATAAAATATCTACCTCCTAACTTATAGATGTCTTTTACTGGCATTTTATTTTTGAAATTAGTGATAAATATGCACCAATAGAAAACGCGATTAATTGCTTCGCTTCTTTAAGTACAACACCTTCTAAAGATTTATCAACATTGAGTTTCCAGCCTTGTTCTGTCTTATCAAATGTAAGTATATTCCCTTCTACATCCTTGAGGATGAATTGCTTGCTACTACTTGATTGTAAATCATAATCTTTTAATTTTATGTAAGAAGTACTTAATTTAAAGGTATCGTTGAATTCAACAAATGCCTTTTTCCCATACGTATTAGCATGTGAACTACCCACCGACGCCGCTTCGCGTCGATCAATGGGCTTCTGCAATCTAGTTTTAGACGACTAGGCTGCTTCTTTTTTCTCAGTTCCCACATCAAACGTTGATAACTCAAAGACTTTCGTTT